>SRZB01000022.1 GCA_004793585.1 Hominisplanchenecus murintestinalis
GAGTATCTGGATTCAGATTAAATCAGGCTGGCTGCCTGTTGTGGTGAAAGGGAAGTACCGGGTTCGGGCGGTATGATAGCCCCCAACAGGCCACAAAATAGCCGGATAAATATTAATGGTTAGCAACAACAATACGCTCATGTAAGAACAATAATTACTTAATAATTGCAAAATGTCGGAATATGTGATATCATGATAAAAATATTACGAGGAGAGTGCGTTATGAAAAAGAAAATTACATGTTTAATAATGAGTTTAATGTGTTTGGTAATACTAGGCAGCTGTGGAGAAAAAGCAAAAACGGAATATAGTATAGAAGAATTTAGTCAAATTATGGAGGATATAACGAATGAATGCGTCAATGAATTTAAAGATGTGACAGATGATGAAAGAGAAGAAAATCAGGAAGAAATAGGAAACAAACGCAAAGAAATTTTCAGCAAGCATTATAAAAAGCACGGGTTGGAAGTAGGGCAGGAAATTATAATAAGCGGGTATTATGGCTCCTTCCCGAATCCACAGACATTTCTATTGATGCGGGCAGAAGGGGATGTAAATCCTGAATCAATGGTAGCAGGAAGATTTAAAGAAAATATTAAGGAATTGCCCGAGGTGAACGAATTCATTAGAGTAAAAGGAAAATTGACGGAAGAAATGCCTTTTGTTATTGATGAATGCGAGTTAGAATCTCCCTAATCTAAATAGAGAATTTTTCTAAAAACTGGAGAAGTGCGGCGAAAAGCTGCATTTCTCCAGTTTTATAAGCAGAATAAAAAAATATAAAGAGGATACAAAGAAGAAATTAGGTAAGTTATTAAAAGAGTTGAAAGAGGATTTGCACAGATACGACTTTTTAGTGCAATATATATCGGTTTTTTGCTAGGTACAATATTGCACGTTATTACAATCAGGTTGAGTCAGTGGGGGTCAAAGTCTCTGGGAGACCAGGGATATTCAGCAATTGAGATTCTGCGCTATTATTACGGCAGCAGTATGTATATTAATACGGCAGAGGAGATTGCAGGAATTCCGCTTTCCTGGCCGGGCGAGCTATTGGATATCGGAACTAGGGGAGATAAAGTAGAGCAGATTCAAGATCAGCTTAATGCTATTTCTAACAATTATCCCCGGATACCGAAGATAGCTGTTGACGGAATCTATGGTGAGCGTACGCAGAACGCCGTTCGGGTATTCCAGGAAGTGTTTGGGCTTCCGGAGACAGGTGTGGTAGATTATCGTACCTGGTATAAAATTCAGGAGATTTATGTGGGAGTGACCCGTATTGCGGAGTTGAATCCGTGACGGCTTGGCATATAAGTATCCTGCAGATAACAAAAAGGGAGTGTGTGTAACTTTGGACTTGTTGGCAATCTCATTTTACTAGGTTTATTTGAGATTATGAAGAAAAGTCTGTAAATAGGATCTTCTATGATAATGATAGGCGAAGGGCTTGAGTAAAATCAGCTTTTCGCCTTTGTCTTATATATAACAGCTATAAAATTGCATGTCTGGCTTCCTTTCTTTAGTATATTCAAAAATATCTTTCTTGTGAAAATCTTTCTGTTTTCGACAGGATTCTCCTTAACCAGAATTTAAAGTTGGAAATATCTATCTATGGCAGGATTAATGTGATTTATATCGGAAAGGATGTCCTCCGTGTAATTGGTGCGCCCTCCCATATATGTCTTAAAATAAATAAGGAGATGGATTCCTTTGCAGTGATGCCTTGTGAGCCGACAGAGCCGATGGCGTTCAAGATTCCGGACGATATAATGCTTAATACCCGGAAGCAAATGAAGGTTACAAGCCAGTCATTTGTGATAGGGCTGCTTTCAATTAATGGACTGGAATTTGAGCATACATACAAAATTTCGGGGATATACTCTGAAAACAATAATGCTGTGGTTTTTAATATGTCGGATATTTGGGTTTTTGGGGAAGAAAATATGGGTGATAATAAATAGCTGCTAATTGTAAAGAAATAATTCAAGGTTTGAATGCTGGACAGAAATTGTAACTCGAACCCGGGACGAGCCATAAAACAGCCTGATAAATGTGAACGGTTAGCAACACATTAGCAACAAAAAAGCCTGAAAAACCGCATAAAACCGTTAACTTCCTTAAGTATTCATTAATGTCCTTGCCCTGCTCTGCTCTCTATGTTATAACCATAGTGTACTAGGAAGCATAGTACACTAGATACACGAAAATGGCAGGAATTGGAGGAATTATGATAGTGATTGATTATCAGAACAGGAAGCCGATATACGAACAGATTGTGGAACGCTTCCAGACCTTAATTATCACAGGCGCGATAGAGCCAGACAGCCAGATGCCGTCCGTCCGTTCTCTTGCCGTGGATTTATCAATCAATCCGAATACGATTCAGAAAGCGTATTCTGTCCTGGAGCAGGAGGGATATATTTACCCTGTAAAGGGCAGGGGGAATTTTGTTTCGGGAAACAGTGAACTGAAAGTGAAGAAACAGGAAGCCTTTTTTGTTTCTCTGGAGGGATTGGTAAAGAAAGGGAAGGAGTTGGACGTGAAGAGGGAAATTTTCCTGCAGAAAGCGGAGGAATATTTTAAGGAGGGCAGTTATGATAGAAATTAACGGCGTGAATAAGTCCTTCGGCAGTCTGAAGGCTCTGGATAATATTATTGCGACAATACAGGAGGGGAGCATATTCGGGCTGGTAGGGACAAACGGAGCCGGGAAGAGTACTTTGCTGCGGATTTTGTGCGGCGTGCTGAAAGCTGACACTGGGACGGCTTTGATTGACGGAGAAGATGTATATGAGAATCCACATGCCAAGGAAAAGGTGTGTTTTCTCTCAGATACAGCGTATTTTTTCCCGAATGCCACGATTCGGACGATGCAGAATTATTATGAGATTGTGTATCCGAATTTCAACAGCGAGCGTTTTGAAGAATTGGTAGAAAAGTTTGGGTTGGACAGGAACCGTAAAATCAACAGTTTTTCTAAAGGGATGAAAAAGCAGGTATCTGTGCTGCTGGGAATCTGTACAGGGACAAAATATCTGCTCTGTGACGAGACGTTTGACGGGCTTGACCCGGTCATGCGCCAGGCGGTGAAAAGTATTTTTGCGATGGAGTTGATGAATCGTCAGTTTACGCCTGTTATCGCATCCCACAGTTTACGGGAGCTGGAGGATATCTGCGACCATGTGGGGCTGTTGTATAAGGGAGGCATTCTTTTATCGAAGGATTTGGAAGATATGAAGTTCCATATCCATAAGGTACAGTGCGTTATTCAGGACCCGGTGAAAGAAGAAGAACTTTTAACGGAGCTTCATGTGCTGCAGCATGATAAGAGAGGTTCTCTGCTTACTGTTGTAGCGCGGGGGACGAAACAGGAAATTCTGATGAGCATTGAAGATAAGCATCCGATTTTCTCAGAGGTACTTCCGCTGACTTTGGAAGAAATATTTATCAGTGAAACGGAGGTGGCGGGTTATGACATCAAAAATCTCATTTTGTAGACTGTTAAAAGAAGATTTTAAACGCAGAAGCTGGCTGATTGCATTGGTCTCTCTGGCATGCTTTATTCTGCTTCCGATTGTTCTGCTGCTGAGTATTGACGGAATGATGGACAGCGTCCGCGACGGATATACAGAGTTTTCTTATGTACAGGAATATTATATGGATGCTGTCAGGATGGGAAACGGCGTTGGCGGGGTGCTGGCGTTTGGCGCTGCTGTGCTGGCGGGAATCAGCGGATACAGTTATCTTCATTCTAAGGTGAAAGTGGACTTTTTCCATAGCCTTCCGATATCCAGAAAAAAGTATTTTTTTGTACAGTATGTGTCTGGAGTCATTATTTTTGTAGTTCCGTTTATTGTGAGCATGCTGCTGTGCCTGCTGGTTGGCGCCGTAAATGGGCTGCTTACGGGAGGCGTGGTTCTTATGGCAGTGAGGATGACAAGTTTCCGGATTCTGGAATATCTGGCCGGTTATGGGACGGCTATCCTGGCGACGGTTATGACGGGGAAAACGCTGACGGCTATCCTGGGAACAGCAGTATTTACAGTGTATATTCCAGCGGTACTGCTTGTGTGGGCCGGTATGAAAAGCGTATTTTTTAAGACCTATATATCTAACACGGCAGCAGAGAAAATCTCTATGCTGTTTTCGCCTTCGTTTTCGGGCTATTATATAGAAGAATTGATGAAAGCGAAAGAGAAATGGCTGGTGATCGGCGTGGGAATCCAGATTTTTTGGATAGCGCTTATGACGGGGATTGCCCTATGGCTTTACTGTGTGCGGAAGACAGAGGCGGCAGATCACTCTATGGCGTTTCCAAAAAGTGAAGGCGTGATAAAAGTTTTGCTTGCAGTGCCTATGTCGCTGGTGGCAGGCTTGGCTTCACGGATGATAGGAGTTGACGGAGGAATGCATTGGTTTTTCTTCGGCACTGTGTGCGCGTCAGTGATTCTGTCATCAGTGATTGAATTTATCTACCATCTGAATATGAGGGAGCTATTTAAGAATAAAGTTTCCCTGATGCTCTCGGTAGCGCTTTCCCTGGGAGCAGCTCTGGTTTTCAGATATGATATTATGGGGTATGATACGTATCTTCCGGCGAGGGAAGATGTGGCGCAGATGGCTTTCTATGACGAACGGCTGAATGGGAACTTCTATTACAGGCCGTTTGTAGAAGGATATGATTTATATTCGGTCAATGCGGCGCTGGACAGTACGCTTTTGGACAATTTTGCCCCCGTTTATGAGTTGGCGAGAAAAGGCGCGAGAGAGGAAAACACCGGAGAATGCCGCAGCATTTCAGTGGAGTATAAGCTGAGAAATGGAAAACGTGAGCGGCGGAATTATATTGTAGCGGAGAAGGATATTCAGGAAACGATAAAAGCCCTGTTTGAAACTCCTGAGTTTGCAGAAAAGATTTATCCGGTTTTCTGGCGGGATGCGAATTTGGAAGGAGATATCAATATCAGCAGCCTGTTTGGAAATGTTGAATTAAAGCTTAGTGAAAAAGAGTGTCAGGAATTCTTGGATATTTATCGAGAGGAACTGCGCCATATCAGCTATGAGGATTACCAGAACCATGTGATTGGAACGATAGGATTTTCCGTTGTCATTGAGGAGGAAAGAGGAAGATATGGATTTTCGACTACCAGTTTCAGGGAAGAGGGATATCCCATCTGCAGCAGTTTTCAGCAGACAATCGCTTTTCTGCGTGAGAAGGCAGGTATTGATTTAGAGCACCGGCTGACGGAAAAAGACGTGGAGAGAATCGTTCTGACGGATTACAGAAGCGAGGGAGAAGGAGAGACTACTACAACTACAGTGAATGATGCAGAGGAAATTCAGAACGTATTGGACTGCATGGAATATCTTCCTTTGTATAGTGGCTGGATGAGCGTTGAAGAAGTAAATATTGAGATTGTTCTCAAAAGTGGGGAAATACCGTCGGGGAATCTCTATTTTTTGAAAGGAAAATTGCCGGATATTCTGGAAGAGCAATAATGGTTCTCTTTGGTTTCGTGGCTTGACAGAGGCATTCATCATGTGTATACTAATATTTAAGTGAATAAAGTCTTCAGGGCAGGGTGACTCCTGCGGGGCGTTCGCAGTCCCGCAGGCAAGAATTCCCTACCGGTGGTACAGCCCACGAGCCGCAAGGCATGATTCGGTGAGACTCCGAAGCCGACAGTATAGTCTGGATGAAAGAAGATGACAGACAGATGCAGGATGATGGAATCCTGTATATGTGCGATTGCTCTGGAATATATTTGTTCCAGAGTTTTTCTTTTTAAATATAAAACCGCATTTCTGTCTGCTTTGGCTCTGGATATTTTATTCAGGGCTTTTTGTTTTCTTTGGAGGTAGGGAAATGAATGATTTGGAGTATATGAGGCTGGCGTTGGAGCTGGCTGAGAGAGGAGCCGGATGGACGGCGCCGAATCCTATGGTGGGGGCGGTCATTGTCAAAGATGGACGGGTGATCGGGCAGGGCTGGCATGAAACGTATGGAGGGTTCCATGCGGAGCGGAATGCGCTGCGTTCCTGCACGGAACCGCCGCAGGGAGGGACGATGTATGTAACCCTGGAGCCATGCTGCCATCATGGAAAGCAGCCCCCCTGTGTGGATGCAGTTCTGGAAGCGGGGATTCGGAGGGTTGTGACAGGTTCTGACGACCCGAATCCGCTGGTAGCCGGAAAAGGAATCCGGACGCTGAGGGAACATGGAGTGTGCATAACGGAACATGTACTGCGGGAAGAATGTGACAGGCTGAATCAGGTGTTTTTCCATTACATACAGACAAGGGAGCCGTTTGTAGTTATGAAGTATGCTATGACGCTGGACGGGAAAATAGCAGCATATACAGGAGCTTCAAAGTGGATTACGGGAGAAGAAGCAAGGAGGCATGTAATGACACAGCGTCATCGGTACAGCGGCATCATGGCTGGGGTGGGTACCGTGTTGGCGGACGATCCGCTGCTGACCTGCCGTATAGAGGGCGGGAAAAATCCAATACGCATTATCTGTGATTCCAGACTCAGGACGCCGCTTACCGCGCAGGTGGTTAAAACGGCTAAGGAAACGCCGACAATTTTGGCTACCTGCAATGCGGACAAAGAGCGGCATGCAGTTTATCAGCAAGCAGGCTGTACCGTACTTGCGGTTCCGGAGAAATCGGGATGCGTAGATTTGAAAGAGTTGATGAAAGAGCTGGGACGGTACGGTATTGACAGTATTCTTTTGGAAGGGGGAGGAACGCTGAATTGGGCGGCGCTGGAGAGTGGGATTGTTCAGAAAATACAGGCATATATTGCCCCAAAGCTATTCGGGGGCAGGGAAGCGAAAACCCCGGTGGAAGGCAGGGGATTTCATTCACCGGACGCTGCAGTATTTCTGAAAGACAGCGTGATAACACGTCTGGGGGAGGATTTTTTAGTTGAAAGTGAGGTGAGGCAAGATGTTTACAGGGCTCATTGAGGAAATCGGAACGGTAGAAAGCGTGAAAAAAGGGGCGTATTCAGCTATATTGAAAATAAGAGCAAAGAAGGTTCTGGAAGGTTTGAAGGCGGGGGATAGCATAGCGGTAAACGGAATCTGCCTGACGGTGACGGCGTATTTTCCCCATACTTTTATAGCAGATGTGATGCATGAGACGATAAATCGTTCTTCGCTGTCAGGATTAAGGCCGGGCATCCATGTGAATCTGGAGCGTGCGATGGCGGCAGACGGGAGATTTGGCGGACATATTGTTTCAGGGCATGTAGACGGCGTGGGGGTGATTACGCAGATTCAGTGTGATGATACGGCAGTCTGGTATACGGTGCAGGCGCCGCCTTCTATTTTGCGATATATTGTAGAAAAGGGCTCTGTTACAGTGGATGGTATCAGCCTGACGGTGGCGAGAATATCGGGACATTCATTTTCTGTTTCCGTTATTCCACATACAGCGCGGATGACAATCCTGGGAGAGCGCCAAGTGGGCGATAAAGTGAATCTGGAGACAGATATTATCGGAAAATATGTGGAAAAACTGCTGCGCCCGGCAGAAGAGATGCGGCAAGGCGGTATAACAGAAGAATTTTTAGCGAAGTATGGATTTTAGGAGGAGAGAATATGGTTTCATTTGACACAATAGAAGATGCACTTGAAGAACTGAGAAAAGGCAGGATTATTTTGGTGACGGATAATGCAGAGAGGGAAAATGAAGGGGATTTCATCTGCGCAGCAGAATTTGCCACTACGGAGAATATTAATTTTATGGCAACCCACGGAAAGGGGTTAATCTGTATGCCTATGTCTGAGGAGTATGTGCGAAGGCTGCAGATTCCTCAGATGGTACGGCAGAACACAGATAATCATGAGACGGCGTTTACCGTGTCGATTGACTATGTGGGAACGTCCACGGGAATCTCAGCAGCCGAGCGTTCCGTCACGGCGATGAAGTGTGTGGAGGAAGGGGTGAAACCAGAGGATTTCCGCAGGCCGGGGCATATGTTTCCATTGCTGGCAAAGAAAAACGGCGTACTGGAGCGGGATGGGCATACGGAGGCGACAGTGGATCTGTGCCGTCTGGCAGGACTGAAAGAGTGCGGTCTGTGCTGCGAAATCATGAGGGAGGATGGGACGATGATGCGCACGCCTGAGTTGATGGAACTGGCGAAGCGGTGGAATATCAGATTCATTACGATTGAGGCTTTACAGAATTACCGGAAATGCAATGAGCAGCTGGTTGATAGGGTGACGGTTACGGATCTGCCTACAAAGTATGGAAGTTTCAGGGCATATGGGTATGTAAACCGCCTTAATGGTGAGCATCATGTGGCGCTGGTGAAGGGGGAGATTGGTAACGGCACGGATGTGCTGTGCCGGGTCCACTCGGAATGCCTGACCGGAGACACTTTTGGTTCGCTGCGCTGTGACTGCGGGCAGCAGTTTGCTGCCGCAATGACGCAGATAGAAGAAGAAGGGCGGGGAGTCCTGCTTTATATGCGCCAGGAAGGACGGGGCATCGGGCTGATTAACAAGCTGCGGGCTTACGAGCTCCAGGAGCAGGGGATGGACACCCTGGAGGCAAATCTGGCGCTGGGGTTTGCAGGAGACCAGAGAGAGTATTATGTCGGAGCGCAGATTTTGCGGGATTTGGGTGTGAAAAGCATGAGGCTTTTGACAAATAATCCGGATAAAGTTTATCAGCTTTCAGAATTCGGGATAGAAATTGCGAAAAGGGTTCCTATCCAGATGGAAGCGACAAAACATGACATTCGCTATCTCAAGACAAAACAGGAGCGCATGGGGCATATTTTGAATTTTTAAGAACAGGAGGAATTTTATATGAAAACATTTGAAGGAAATCTGGTATCAAAAGGGATCAGGGTCGGAATCGTTGCCGCCCGGTTTAACGAGTTTATCACATCGAAACTGCTGGGGGGCGCGATGGACGGCTTGCTGCGGCATGAGGTTCGGGAAGAGGATATTGATGTGGCATGGGTTCCGGGAGCATTTGAAATCCCGCTTATTGCCTCAAAAATGGCGAAGAGTGGGAAGTATGATGCAGTAATCTGTCTGGGTGCGGTAATCCGTGGAAGCACGAGCCACTACGACTATGTATGCAGCGAGGTGTCGAAAGGAATCGCGGCAGTTTCACTGGAGAGCGGCGTTCCGGTGATGTTCGGAGTTCTTACGACAGAGAATATTGAGCAGGCCATTGAACGCGCAGGAACTAAGGCGGGGAATAAAGGGTATGACTGTGCAGTGGGGGCGGTTGAAATGGTGAACCTGATAAGGGAAATGGAATAAAACACCCTCTTATCGGCAACCGCGTTAAATTTAAAAAGACTGGTAAAAACAGTATGAATAACTGTATCTACCAGCCTTTTTATTCCCGCGAGCAACGAGCCAAGTGACTGCTTGCAGGCATTTGGCGACTGCCGCGAGGGTCAAATACCCCGCCCCTTGGGGCGCTTCAAGTTTGATACCCCGTTGCTTGCAGCGGGGTTTTTGACTCTATTACAGAAGAAGATATGCAAAAATAAACTCAGCTTCAGAATCTTCCTTTTGCCGGGAGATTTAGTCTGTTAAAATTCTGGCTCAATCAGGCCGTAAGTATTTCCTTTTCTTTTGTATACTACATTCACTTCATCTGTTTCTGCATTAGTGAATACAAAGAAACTGTGCCCTAAAAGCTCCATCTGTATACAGGCATCTTCCGGGAACATTGGTTTTATGCCGAAGTGTTTGGTGCGGATGATTTTTACATCTTCTTCATCCGGAACTTCTTTTTCGATAAATTCCTTCTTAAAATTTCCTCCGTCCTGGTGTTTTTCGATGATTTTATTCTTATATTTGCGAAGCTGCCGCTCGATAACCTCCTCTACCAAATCAATGGATACATACATATCATTGCTTACCTGTTCGGAACGGATAATATTTCCTTTTACAGGAATCGTCACTTCGATTTTCTGTCTTTCTTTCTCAACGCTCAGAGTTACTTGAATCTCTGTTTCGGGGGTAAAGTACCTTTCCAGTTTTCCAAGCTTGTCCGTAACCGCATTCTTTAAGCCTTCCGTAACATCAATATTTTTCCCGCTAATCGTAAAACGCATAATATCCAACTCCTTTTTTGTAAATTTGCAGCACCTGATGGGTGCCATGCCGTACAATTATTATACCATATTTTACATGAATTTCAAGAAGAAATCTATAAATTATCTGTAAATTTGTAATGAAATGGTTAATGGAGAATCCCAAGGGCGTGGGCAAGAATGGAGAGCAGTTGTGCAGAAGATGCCGTAAAAGCTCAAATCGTTCATAGGTTATTCATAAAAATGCTATTGTTTATTCTGAGGGAAAGTGGTAGAATACTAGGTAGTTTGCGTGAAATAGATGAGAGTATAGGAGAAAAAAAATGAATCTGATTCAAAAAATATTCGGTACGCACAGTGAACGTGAGGTTAAGATGATTATGCCGCTTGTGGAAAAAATCGAAGGGCTGCGTTCAACCATGCAGGCTTTATCAGATGAAGAACTGCGGGATAAGACAAGGGAATATAAGGACAGGCTGGCGGAGGGAGCTACACTTGATGATATCCTTCCGGAAGCATTTGCCACGGTGCGGGAAGCGGCACGGCGTGTGCTGAATATGGAACATTACCGGGTGCAGCTTATCGGTGGTATCATTCTTCATCAGGGACGTATTGCAGAGATGAAGACAGGAGAAGGTAAGACCTTGGTATCCACGTTGCCGGCGTACCTGAACGCACTGGCGGGGAAAGGTGTCCATATCGTTACGGTAAATGATTATCTGGCGCACCGTGATGCAGAGTGGATGGGGAAAGTCCATGAGTTTCTGGGGCTGACGGTGGGATGCGTGCTCAATGAGATGGACAATGACGAGCGCCGGGCGCAGTATGCGTGTGATATCACCTATGTGACGAATAATGAACTTGGTTTTGATTATCTGCGTGACAATATGGTAATTTACAAAGAGCAGCTTGTGCAGAGGGAGCTGCACTATGCGATCATCGATGAGATAGACTCGATTTTAATTGACGAGGCGAGGACCCCGCTGATTATTTCAGGCCAGAGCGGGAAGTCCACGAAGCTTTATGAGGTCTGCGACATTCTTGCGAGACAGCTGGAGCGAGGCGAGGCGAGCGGAGAAGTAACGAAAATGTCGGCAATTATGGGAGAGGAAATCACAGAGACCGGGGACTTTATCGTAAATGAAAAGGACAAGGTGGTGAACCTGACGGCGCAGGGTATCAAGAAGGTCGAGAAATTTTTCCAGATTGAGAACCTGGCTGATCCTGAAAATCTGGAAATCCAGCACAATGTCAATCTGGCGCTGCGCGCCCATAATCTGATGCACAGGGATCAGGATTATGTAGTAAAAGAGGACCAGGTATTGATTGTTGATGAGTTTACCGGGCGTATTATGCCGGGAAGACGCTACTCTGACGGGCTTCATCAGGCGATTGAGGCGAAAGAGCATGTGAAGGTAAAGAGGGAGAGTAAGACGCTGGCAACCATTACGTTCCAGAATTTCTTCAATAAATACGCGAAGAAATCCGGTATGACCGGTACGGCTCTGACAGAAGAAAAAGAGTTCCGTGATATTTACGGAATGGACGTTATCGAAATTCCGACGAACAAACCGGTAGTGCGCCAAGATTTGGATGATGCGGTATATATGACGAAAAAAGAAAAATTTCAGGCTGTTGTGGAATCTATTGTAGAGGCTCATGAAAAGGGGCAGCCGGTGCTGGTAGGTACGATTACCATTGAGACTTCGGAGCTTCTGAGCGGCATGCTGAAACGGGAGGGCATTCCCCACAAAGTGCTGAACGCGAAATTCCATGAGCTGGAGGCAGAGATTGTGGCCGAGGCAGGGCGTCATGGGGCCGTTACGATTGCTACCAATATGGCAGGACGTGGTACGGATATCAAGCTGGATGATGAATCCAGGGAAGCAGGCGGACTGAAAATCATCGGTACAGAGCGTCATGAGTCCAGGCGTATTGACAATCAGCTCCGCGGACGTTCCGGACGTCAGGGAGACCCGGGAGAATCCAGGTTTTACATTTCGCTGGAAGATGATTTGATGAGGCTCTTTGGTTCTGAGCGTCTGATGGGCATTTTTAAATCTCTGGGCGTAGCGGAGAATGAGCAGATTGAGCACAAAATGCTGTCGAAAGCGATTGAGAATGCACAGAAGAAGATAGAGAGCAACAACTATGGAATTCGTAAAAACCTGCTGGAATACGACCAGGTAAATAATGAACAGCGTGAAATTATCTATAATGAAAGACGGCGTGTGCTCGACGGGGAAAATATGAGGGATTCGATTCTGAAAATGATTGCTGATACTGTAGATAATACGGTAGATATGTGCATTTCAGATGACCAGGGTACAGAGGAATGGGATATCCATGAGCTTGAGTCCCTGCTGACGCCGATTATTCCTATGAAGGTTACTGTTCAGGAGAATATGAAGAAGAATGAACTGAAGCAGTCTCTGAAAGAACAGGCGGTGAAGCTGTATGAATCTAAGGAAGCAGAATTCCCGGAGGCAGAGCAGATTCGTGAGCTGGAGCGCGTGCTGCTGCTGAAAGTGATTGACAGGAAGTGGATGGATCACATTGACGATATGGATCAGCTCCGCCAGGGAATCGGTCTCCAGGCTTATGGTCAGAGAGACCCTCTGGTTGAGTTTAAGATGAGTGGGTATGAGATGTTTGACGCTATGTCGGCAGCTATCCAGGAAGATACCTTGCGTCTGCTGTACCATGTAAGGATTGAGCAAAAGGTTGAAAGAGAAGAAGTAGCGAAAGTAACAGGAACGAATAAGGATGAGTCCCTGCAGAAAGCGCCCAAAAAGCGTGTAGAGCAGAAGGTTTATCCAAATGATCCATGTCCGTGCGGAAGCGGCAAGAAGTATAAACAGTGCTGCGGAAGGAAAAAATAGGAAGTGCATACAGGAGACCGTTATTAAAAACGGTCTCTTTGTAGATATTAAAAAATGAAAGAAGGTGAAGCGGTGGTTGAGTTAGATCAGTTCAAGTATACATTGAACACGTATGAAAAACCATTAGTGGAAGTGAGGGATTCACTTTGACTTGGCTAACAAGGAGAAGCGGATTCAGGAATTAGAGAGAAAAATGGAAGAGCCTGATTTCTGGGATAAGCCGGAAGAGTCTCAGGAGGCAATGAAAACCCTGAAAGACCTGAAAAGCGACATTGAAACTTTCCAGGCGCTGAAGGAGCAGTATGAGGAGATTGAGACACTGATTGAAATGGCGAATGAGGAGAATGATACCTCTTTAATTCCGGAAATTCAGGAGACATTGGAGGCTTTTATCAGCACTTATGATAACATCCGTATCAAGACCCTGCTTTCCGGCGAGTATGATAAGGATAGCGCTATCTTGACCCTTCATGCAGGGGCGGGCGGTACGGAGTCCTGTGACTGGGCTGGAATGCTTTACCGAATGTTCTGCCGTTGGGCGGATAAGAAAGGCTATTCTGTGGAAGTGCTGGATTATCTGGATGGTGATGAGGCGGGAATTAAGTCCGTGACATTCCAGGTTAATGGGGAAAATGCTTATGGTTATCTGAAGTCAGAGAAGGGTGTTCACCGTTTGGTGCGTATTTCGCCGTTTAATGCGGCGGGTAAACGTCAGACTTCTTTTGTGTCGTGTGATGTAATGCCGGATATTGAGGAGGATTTAGATATTGAAATCCGTGAGGAGGACTTGCGTATTGATACTTACCGTTCCAGCGGTGCGGGTGGACAGCATATCAATAAGACCTCGTCGGCAATCCGAATCACCCATCTCCCTACGAATATCGTGGTGCAGTGCCAAAATGAGCGCTCTCAGTTTCAGAACAAAGATAAGGCGATGCAGATGCTGAAAGCGAAGCTGTATCTTCTGAAGCAGCAGGAGAATGCAGAGAAAGTATCGGGCATCCGGGGAGAAATCAAAGAAATCGGCTGGGGCAGCCAGATACGTTCCTATGTATTACAGCCCTACACGATGGTAAAAGACCATCGAACAGGCGCTGAGACCGGGAATGTGGACAATGTTTTAGATGGAAGCCTGGATTTGTTTATGAATGCGTACTTAAAGTGGATAACTTTGGGGGAGAGCGCAGGGAATACAGATGAGATAGAGTGATGGGCTTGATTAGATTTTGTAAACTGATATAAGTAGTAGCGCTGTAAAGAAGGAGGGAATCGAAAATGAGAAGATGGACAGGGAAGCGGGCGGCTGTTTTCACATTGGCAGGAATGCTGGCGGCAGGCGGAGCGGCAGCCCCGGCAGTGACAGTTGACGCGGCAAAGAGCAGTCTGGAGAAATCAGCGGAAAAGCTTGTAAAGAAAGTGGTTAAGAAAGAGAAGAATCAGAAGAAGCAGCTGAAAAAGCTATTTCAATATGTGGAAAAGACTTACGGTTATGCCCGTGTCATGGGCTTTACAGGTAAAAAAGGCTGGGAGAAAGCTTATGCGGCGGAAATGATAAAAAATAAAAAAGGAAGCTGTTATCATTTTGCAGCAGTATATGCATTTCTGGCAAAGAAGGCTACGGGGCTTCCGGTAAGAATCTGCACGGGGACTACGAACGGTTTTAACGTATCCCGGTGGCAGCCTCATGCATGGTGTGAGGTGAAAGTCGGGAAAATATGGTATGTGTGCGATACGAACCTGGATAAATTCGGAGCGAAAAGTACAGGGAAATATTTCATGAAGAATGTTAAAACCATGAAGAAAACCTTTAAAAAGAGCAAGACAATAAATGTGAAGTTTTAGCACAGGGTGAAACTGTTTAACAATTGGAAAAGAAGTCATGATTTCGCCGGGGGCGGAGATAAAGAAAGGACAGGGTTATGAAACGAATTAGAATCGGCATTGCCGTGCTGGCGCTGGGATTTTTCTTCCAGGCTCCGGGAGAGGCGGTTCTTCCTGCTATGCGGGTTCAGGCAGCGGCGGAGAAGAAGAGCGGCGTGGTAAAAGAGAAAAAGAAATATTTTTATTACAAAAAGGGCAGGAAAGTTAAGAACAAGTGGGTAAGTATAAAGTCTAAAGGCAAGACACAGAAATATTACTTTGGGAAAAACGGCGCGGCTTATACCGGAGTGAAGAAAGTGAAAGGAAAGACTTATTATTTCAATAAAAAAGGCCAGATGCAAACGGACTGCTGGTATAAAAAGACATACTACTTTGCGGGTAATGGCAAAGCATATACAGGTATCTATGTGATTGAAGGGAAACTGTATGCTTTTGGGAAAGACGGGAAGCAGAATGCTGAGCAGACAAAGAACCTGCAGCAGTACAGCGTACAGGGAACGGATGCGGCGGCCCTGAAAGCTCTGCTTGGCGAACCGTCCTCGGCAGAATATATGGCGAGCTGTATGACCTGGGAGGGACAGACAGGAGACGACGGAATTTTGACTTATAAAAATTTCACTGTGTTTACGTTCCGCTACGGTGACAAAGAAATCGTGTGGCAGATACTTGGGGCATAGCGGAGGTAAGGCATGGTATTCAGTTCACTGGTATTTTTGTGCATTTTTTTGCCCGTGGTATTCCTTGGGCATCTGCTTCTGCCCGGAATCCGGGCAAAGAATGCGATGCTGCTCTTAGCCAGCTTGGCATTTTATGCGTATGGCGAGCCGATTTATGTGTTTATGATGATTGGTTCAGCATTTATGAACTATTTGTGGGCTCTGGGGGTGTCACGTTTCCGGAAGAAGCGGAAGCTTCTTTTGGGAATGGCGGTTAGTATGAATTTGGCGCTTTTGCTTGTGTTCAAATATACAGGATTTTTGGCGGAAACTTTGAATTCTCTTACGGGGACGTCAGTTCCGGTGCCACAGATACGGCTGCCGATAGGGATTTCCTTTTTTACATTCCAGGCAATGTCGTATGTGATTGATGTATACCGGGGGGTAAACCCTCCGCAAAGGAATTTTGGGAAGGTGCTGCTTTACATATCTTTTTTTCCGCAGCTCATCGCGGGACCGATTGTCAAGTATCATGATGTGGAATTGGAAATTGGGAAGCGGAAGCAGACAGCAGAACGTGTGGCAAAGGGCATCCGCCGCTTTATCGCGGGGCTTTCAAAGAAAGTGTTGATTGCGAACGTGATGGCGCTGGCTGCGGATACTCTGTTTGGAGCAGAGGCGGGGAGCATCGGCATGGCCGCCGCCTGGGTCGGCGCGCTGTCGTATCTGTTCCAGATTTATTTTGATTTCAGCGGATACAGTGATATGGCAATAGGGTTAGGATGGATGTTTGGGTTTCATTTTAAAGAAAATTTCCGTTATCCCTACGGCGCTTCCAGTATCCGGGAATTCTGGCGCAGATGGCATATTTCTCTGTCAAGCTGGTTTCAGGAGTACCTGTATATCCCGCTGGGAGGGAACCGGAAAGGCAGGGCGCGCACCTGCATCAACAAGTTTCTTGTATTTTTATGTACCGGAATCTGGCACGGAGCAAATGTGACCTTCCTGTTTTGGGGGATTTACCACGGATTTTTCCTGATGTTGGAAGAATTTATTCCGTGGCTGCGAAAAAAAGGCGGCAGGGTAAAACAGGCATGTATGCATGTCTATACACTTCTGGTAGTGTGCATCGGGTTTGTATTTTTCCGCGCAGACACGATAGGACAGGGATTCTTGTGGGTGAAAAATATGTTTATCGGAGTTTCCGCAGGAAGCAGTTCTTTGAGTCTTTGTCTTCAGCAGCTTACCCCGCTTTATCTTGTGACTTTTGCAGCGGCCTGTACAGCATCTTTTCCTGTATGCGGGAAATGGAAAAAGCGGAGGGGTTATGAGACGCTCGCCTATGTGTGCAGCCTGGCGGGGCTGGCGCTGTGTATGCTGAATCTGGCTGGCGGAACGTATAACCCGTTCATCTATTTCAGATTTTAGGAGGGCGGCAAAATGAAGAAGAAATATATTCTGTATGCGGTACTCTTTTTTGCAATCTGCCTGTTTCCGGTGGCAGGTCTGGCGGTGCCGGAACGGGAAGAGGTTTCCGAGAACCGGACGCGTGCAAAAGCCCCGGCGCTGAAAGACGAAAATGGATGGAATCCGGACTTCCTGTCGGATGCAGGCGAGTGGTTTCAGGATCATTTCGGATTCCGGCAGGAACTGGTCACGGTGAATGCGCTGATGCAGGGAAAGATTTTTGGTGTTTCGGCAGCAGGAAGTGTGATTCAGGGAACGGACGGCTGGCTGTATTATCAGGATTCCCTGAATGATTATCTGGGGGCGGGGCTGATGAGCGACAGGGCGCTGTTTAATGTGGCGCACTCTCTGTCTATGATGCAGGAGTATGCGGAGCGGCAGGGGGCGGATTTCTTATTTACGATTGCACCGAATAAGAACAGCCTGTACGGAGAGCATATGCCCTACTATGACAGTTTGAAAGTTTCGGATGAAAAGAATATGGATCGTATTGTCCCCTGGCTTGAGAAAGAGGGAGTTCATTATGCAGCGCTTTCCCAGGTATTTGCGGAGCAGGAAGAAGTGCTTTACCATAAAAAGGATTCCCATTGGAATAATAAAGGGGCGGCGCTGGCAGCAGATACTTTGCTTGCAGCTCTTGGCAGAGAACATCTTCCATATGTAGAAGCACCCGGCGAGACGAGGAAAGATTTTACAGGGGATTTGGATAAAATGCTTTATCCCCTGGCGCTGACGCCGGAGGAAGAAATTTATTATGATAATGATGTGTTTGCTTATGTAGGCGAGGTGGAGAGCAACTTTGATTCCAGGATTACTACAGTAAATCCTTCCGCAGAGGGAAGCTTGGTGATGTACAG
Source organism: Hominisplanchenecus murintestinalis (assembly GCA_004793585.1). GTDB lineage: Bacteria > Bacillota > Clostridia > Lachnospirales > Lachnospiraceae > Hominisplanchenecus_A > Hominisplanchenecus_A murintestinalis. The sequence goes on from SRZB01000022.1 coordinate 17,824, forward strand.
GGATTCTTTTGGAAATGCCCTGCTTCCGTTTTTAGCAAATCAATATGCCAACGCATATTTTTCAAGGGGGATTCCTTATCGGATGGAGGAGCTTTCAGAGCACCGGGCAGATACGGTAATTGTGGAAAGGGCAGAGCGTTTTCTGCCGGAGATGGCGGAAAATCCTCCGCAGATGCCGGCGCCCCTGATGCTTCCGGAAGGAGATATTTCGGAAAGAGAAGGCGAAGTGTCAGAGTTGAAAGCGGAGCAGCAGGGAAACTATGTGAAACTGAGCGGCGTGATTGATAGGAATGCCTTGGAAACGGATTCCCGCATTTGTATAGAAGTGAAAGGAAATATGTATGAGGCATTTCCGGTTAGCCTGGAAACAGAGAAAGGGCATAGTGACAGCGGATTTGTGCTGTATCTTTTGGAGAAATGGCAGCAGGGGGCAGAGGAGATTTCAGTTCTTGTCCAAAAGGACGATGGCTGGCAGAGAATTTATACAGGCAGAATTATTTTATAAGGAGGAGAAAAGATGAGAAGGAAATGGTTGATGGTATTTTGTGCACTGGCGGCAGCAGGCTGTATGGTGACAGCATGTGGAGGCGCTGAAGAAAAGGCGACAGAGAAAGCATCAGAGACACAGACGGAAAGTGTGGCAGAGACGGAAACGCAGCAGGTGACAGAGAAAGAAACAGAGCCAGAAACGCAAACAGAGAGCGAGACAGAAACAGCGGCTCAAACAGAGAAAGCTACGGAGGAAGCAGCAGCGGAACCAAAAATTATGTATGTGGTCAGCGATGTATATATCCGCCAGACAGCGGACGCTTCTTCTGAAGCAGTAGCAGTGGCGCATTTGGGTGATGAAGTAACGGCAGTCCCTGAAGATGGTAAATGGTGTAAAGTAAAGCTGGGAGACAAAGAAGGTTATGTGGTGAAAGATTACCTGACCGATTCCAAAGAAGAGGCAGACCAGGCAGTAAAGTCTGAAGAAGCTGCAAAAGCGGCGGCTGAGGCTGCTGCACAGGCGGCACAGCCCCAGGCAGCGCCCTCTGGCGGCGGGGTGTATGAAGTTAGCCGGCAGGCGTTCGATGACTGCGATGGAAGCGGCCACGGGTATTATGAAATTACGTATTCTGACGGAAGTGTGCGGACGGAGGAGTACTAATGGAATCCAGAGGGAAATGGCGGTGGACGGCAGGGGGGCTGATGCTCCTGCTATGTCTCTTTACCGTGCCGTTCCGTGTAGATGCCGGGGAGAGGAATACATGGGTGACAAAAAAGCAGTATCGTTATTACTATGATGAAAACGGAAAGCTGGTTCGCAGCGGGATTAAAGAAATCGGCGCCGGCAAGTATTGTTTTGACAGCAAAGGCCGTATGCTAAAAAAGACTATGAAGGTCATTCGGGGAAAACGGTACTATTTTACATCCAGCGGAAAAGCTGCAGTCGGATGGGTGAGGTACAGAGGGAATAAGTACTATTTTGACAGCCTGGGGCGTGGTGTAAAAGGGCTGGCAGCTATTGGAAAATATCAGTATTTTTTTGCAGATAGCGGCGTTATGCAGAGCGGCTGGCAGTATTTTGGAAAGAAGAAAGCGTATTTTTATTTGAAAACCGGAAGGATGGCCGTAAACCGGACAATTCAGGGGACAAAGATAAATAAGAAAGGCTATGCGAAAGCCGGCAGGACGGAGCTTGCCAGACAGGAGGCTTTGGAAAAAGCGGAGAAACTCCTGGATTCAATTACAAGCCCCGGAATGAGCAAAAGCCAGAAGCTGCGGGCGGCATTTGACTATATGTCCAGCCGTTCGAACCTTACGTATGTTACCTGGAGGAGCTTCCAAGCGTACAAGGGCTGGGAGTACGACTACGCTATAGAAATCTATGACAGACGGGGCGGAAACTGCTATAATTTTGCCAGTGGATTTGCCATGCTGGCAAAGGTCATTGGGTATGAGCCTTATGTGGTGCGCGGGCGCGTCCGTGGAAGCCGGGACGGCGCGGCAGATGGGCTGACCCGCCATGCCTGCGTGTCTATCGATGGTCTGTACTATGACCCAGAGCTTCAGTTTGCCGGGACTTCACCGGGAATTTATGGCGTGTCTTATTCGCCGATGATTCAGATATTGGGGAGAAACCGAATATAAAAGATATGAGAAAAGATGCGGAAAAAGTACCCGCATCTTTTTTTATGTATTAGACTCTAACGGAATAAGTTTATATTTATTCCCGCGAGCAACGAGCCAAGTGACTGCTTGCAGGCATTTGGCGACTGCCGCGAGGGTCAAATACCCCGCCCCTTGGGGCGCTTCAAGTTTGATGCCCCGTTGCTTGCAGCGGGGTTTTTGACTGTTTAAAATGCCTAAAGCATTGCAAATATTTTATTTTTTTCTCTTTAAAAGAGTTAGAGTATGATATAATGCTTTTAAAATATTATAATTTCGGAAAAGAGTGAAAAATATGCGAAGAAGAGATGTGAGAATTACAGGAGCGGCGCTGTTTTTTGCGGCATCAGTGCTGGGAAACAGTTTTGGTTTTGTGGAAGCAGTGGGAGGACAGGATTCAGAAAATGAGATCACACAGTATGAAGGATATGAATTGGTCTGGAATGATGAATTTGACGGAGAATACCTGGACGATACAAAATGGAGAATCGGGAATACACCGGAAAATGGAAGCCACAAGTATAACACTGCCAAAACAGAGGAGGGAAAACTGGAAAACGAAAATGTTTTTCTGGAAAATGGCGCGTTACAGTTAAAAGCAACACCGCTTGCGGAGCCGGAGACGGTAAAAAGCTACAAGAGAACAGTAAAGAGTAAAAAGATGGTACGTTTCCGTGTAAGAACTTACAGAAAAGCAGGGAAAGTTAAGATATATGGGAAGTATTCTGCGGTAAAAAAAGTAAAACTAAAGAAATAGAACATAGCGGCTTTTTGGGTATATGATTTTAAAAGCAGCTATGGGGAAAGGGTTAAATAAGAATACGGCTTCATTCCCCCGCATAGATTGTAGAAATAAGTTTTGCGGGGGATTCCCTGATGAAGGATTACATTGAAGAACGTGCAATTGAAATAGCAAATTATATTATTGAAGAAAAGGCGACGGTGAGACAAACGGCAAAAAAGTTCGGGATTAGTAAGAGTACGGTACATAAAGACGTAACAGACCGCCTTGTGCAGATTAATGCAGACCTGGCGGCGCGGACAAGAAAAGTATTGGACGTGAACAAACAGGAACGCCATATACGCGGCGGCATGGCAACAAAAGAAAAATATGCCCATCAGCATAGCGTATAGGCAGACCAGAGCGGATTTGAAGACAGGGGAAAAGAGTGAAATGGCCGGGGATATTCCCGGCTGTTTTTCTATATATTAAGAAAAGAATAATTTTTTATAATTTGTGGGAAATGCCAGAAAAATGTGATATAATTAAAATAATATTGTGCAAAGTGTTTTTGTACGGCGTCAGGCATTGGAAATGTAATTTTTAAGTACAGAAAGGAAGAGAGTATGATTTTGAGCAGTAGAATGAAAAGAAAGATGGTTTCGTTGTGCCTGGCATTGGGCATGACAGCAGTTTCTCTGCCATTGTGGCAGATGCCGTTGAAGGCGGAGGCATCAGAGACGGCTCTGGAGATGGGGGATTTTCAGGCAGCAGAAGCAGAAGTTACGCTGGAAGATGTGAGGCAAAAAGCCAGGGAAAAGTATGCAGGAGCGGTAAAGACAGGGTTTGACATGGATTTGTCAGGGCAGACTTTTGATGGGAATACTGCGCTGAATTATTCCACGGATGAGGGTGACAGGAAATACATAGAAGTATTTAATAACCTTTTGGCAAGTGACAAAGATCAAACCCTGATTATACGGTTTAAGACCAGTGAGCAGAATGGAATGTTGTTTGGAGCGGGGTCGAACACTTCAGCGTATGATGGCAGTAATATGGCATTTGGAGTTAAAGGCGGACAGCTGAGGGTTATATTTCGAAATGACAGGAGTGCAGGCTTAAAGGCGAATTTTGTAGGTGCAGGAAATATGTCAAGCGGCAAATGGCATACGATAGCTGTCAGTTTTATGGCGTCAAAGGGCCTGGTCCCGGAAAATGTCCGAATGGTAGTTGACGGCGGGGAAGAGATTTATGCGCCTAACAATTGGAAGGTGGGAATAACTGGTTTTAACCAGAGGAAGAATACGCCGTATACCGCATTCCAGATTGGCGGCGGCAGTATGGTAAGCATAGGGAATGGCGATATATCCGGAAAAGCGGCGTTTAATGGACAGATTGATTTTATCACTGTGCTGGATGAAGCGTACAGCGTGGAAGAACTTCAAAGATTCAGTATGCGTGATAGAGATTTTACCAACTTTGGCAGTATGTATATGGCTAAGACCGGCAAAACATGGCTGTTTACCGGAGGTACGGAAGCGGTGGCTGATTTTCGGGTGAATGGTTTTACACGTAACTGGGTAGGACTGTTTGAGGACAAGTTCCGCGATGCCGGACCTACAGCCGGATATAATTATATTGAGCGTGGCCGTTTTGTATTTAACACGTCCAGAAAAGATGCGGATGTGGCTCAGATCTTGAGTGAGTATGATACCCGGATTAAAGCATTTGGTACTTCAGCGGTTGGAATTATGATAGGCGCTGCAGATTACCGTAAGGGGCAGGCGGGAGTTGAGAAATTTAAGACAGACCTGCAGCAGCTCCTGGAGAAAATAAAAAGTGATGGGAAGCTTCCGCTGCTGCTGACGCCTTATCCCGCAAAAGGGGAGGAGGATAATGCTAATATCGCGCTTTATAAAACGGCGCTAACAGAGGTGGTCGGAGATAGCGTCAAAGTAGTTGATCTGGGCGGTATCAATACTTCTTATATAAATGCGGATGGCACGCTCGCTCCGCTTGGCCATCAGGCAGTGGCGAATGCCATTAAAACAGCAGTGGGAAGTAATACAGTGACGAATTATGCATTAAATACTTTGGCGGAAGGCTCTTACACGTTGGCAAAGAAGAATGCAGACGGTACAGAGACTGAGGTTAAGAGGGTAATATCAGATGGCGCCGCCATTTCTGTAGAAGTAGATGGCGAGACGATCAGTGGGGAGACGGCGAAGCTTAGCTATATGCTGGAATGCGGAGACGGGCAGGAGATTTCCGGCACGATTCAGGATGGAAATTTGAATTTTACTGTAGATGGCCTTTTACCGGGAAAAGAATATATACTTCATGTTTATGACGGCAGCCGAAAAGCTGACGGCAGCATAAAAGAGTCTTACCGTCCGGTAAAAATTAGAAATATTGTTAATGGGCAGGGGATTTCCCAGGAGTATACAGAGGGGAATATTTCAGTCAATGAGGAGATACAGAGCCTGTTTAGCTGTGAAGAGCCAATGACCTGGCTGTTTATGGGCGACAGCATTACTCATGGTATTGTAACCAGCGGTTATGACAATGTGCCTCAGATGTTTGCAAAGTATCTGGATGAGCAGGGGCGTGCGGATGACATTGTTTTGAATACAGGCGTAAGCAATGCAACGCTGACTACTACGCTGGCACAAGTGGAGGCGCGTCTTACACGGTATCAGCCGGATGTGGTGATGATTATGCTGGGGACAAACGATGTTTCCTATAATGGTGAGAATGCGGTGAGTGAGGAAGGAGCGGCGTCAAAAGCAAGTCTTACAGTAGAAGAATATAAAGAACGTTACAAAACTCTGGTAAGAAAAATACATGAGAATAATAATGAGAGCAGCATTGTTCTCCGTGTTCCAAGTGAAATGATCCTGCCTCATGGAGACGCCCATACAGGATACCAGCCTAAGTTTGCAGCGATTTACGATGTAGCAAGTGAAATGCGAGCGGAGATTCCAGGATTGAATATTGCAGTCGTGAACCACAGGCAGGCATGGAATGATTACAAGAATAATGTAAGAAATGACAATATAGCAAAAACGGGCGCCTATTGCTGGCTGGTAGATAACGTACATCCAAATGGCAGGGGAAATATATTTATGTTCCAGCAGATTATTAAAGAATTAGGGCTGTATAATCCTACGTCTGCGATTGCAAATTACAAATTTGTACTGAATGATTGGGCAGAAAGTAATTCAACGGAAGTATCTGTGACACAGAGGGGAAGAAAAGCAAGTTTTGCAATGAGTGAGGTGTCGGCATATGCGGATAATGTTAAGGCGACACGTGAGGAAGTGGAAGACGATGAATATGGGCTGAATGACAGGGAAGGTCTTATGGATGTGACGCTTACGCTTACGGATGAAACAGGAAAGAAGATTTCTAAACGTGCAGCGTATGTTAAAGACGGAGTCATCCGGCTGGACGGATTGGATACAGAAAGGGCTTATCAGGCGGAAGTCAGCGCAAAGCATGCGGTAACCAGTAAAGAGATTATTTTTACTGCATTGCTTGTTAAAGATACCAATCTTATAGCTACAGATGAAGAAAAGCAGGAATTTTTGACAGAGATTTTGAAAGCTGAAGAGCAGGATATTTCGGGATTTACAGAAGCTTTTCAGACAGAATATCGGCAGGCAATTGAGGAGGCGAAATCGCTTGTGTCCAGTGATGGTTTGACGATTACACAGATTAGCGGGGCATTGAATAAGATTGCAGCGGTAAAAGCGAATGCCGAAGAATATGTAAGGGAAGAAATCAAAGGGAAACTGGAAGAGGAACTTTCCAAGGCAAAGGGAACGTACGAAGCAGGACAGCAGAATTACACTAAGGAGAGCTGGGATGCTTTTGTGGAAGCCTATGAAAAGGCAGAAAGAGCAGATGAGGCTGCAGATATAGAGAAGCTGACAGAGTTATTAAGCGAATTGCAGCAGGCAGCCGGGAACTTGAAAGCTGTTACAGCGACAGATGAGGAGAAGAAAGAGTTTTTTACAGAAATTTCCAAAGCTGAGGAGCAGGATATTTCGTGCTTTACAGAAGCATTTCAGGCGGAGTATCGGAAAGCAATTGAAGAGGCAAAACTGCTGGCGTCCAGCAGTGAGCTGACGACAGCGCAGATTAGCGAAGCATTGAATAAGATTGCAGCGATAAAAATGAATGCTGAAAAATATGCAAGGGAAGAAATCAAAGGGAAACTGAAAGAAGAACTTTCTAAGGCAAGAGGAAAGTACGAAACAGGGCAGCAGAAGTATACTGGGGAGAGCTGGAACGCTTTTGTGAAAGCATATGAAGCAGCAAAGGGGGCAGATGAGACTGCAGATATAAGGACACTGACAGAATTATTAAACAAATTGCGGCAGACAGCCGGGAGCTTAAAAGAGGAAAAAGATCCGGCGGCTAATTTGAAACCCGCAGCACCGGCGCTTCGAAGTGTAAAAAGTGCGGCAGGCAAACAAGGTATAGAAGTGAAAGTTGTGGTAACACCGGTAGAGAAAGCGGTAAGCTATGAAATTTACCGGATTGCGGGCGGCAAAACTGCTCTGGCAGGAACTACGCAGAATGGTCAGTTTACTGATAAAAAACTTAACAAGAAGAGTGCAGAGTATTATGCAGTAGCAGTTGCGGCAGACGGTATGAAAAGTGATGCAGGCACCGGGATGAAACTTACGCTGGCAAAAACTATGAAGCTTAAATCGGCAAAAGTATTTAGAAAGAACGTGAAATTGACCTGGAAGAAGTCTAAGAGCGCAAAGAAATATATCATATACCGTTCGATGAAAAAGAGTTCCGGTTATACCAGGATAAAGGTTCTTGGAAAATCTAAAGCAGGTTTTCTTGATAAAAAAGTAAAGAAAGGCAAAACTTATTATTATAAAATTGTGATACAGGATAAGAACCAGGTAAGTCTGATGAGCAAAGCAAAGAAAATAAAATTAAAGAAATAAAGCAGTTCAGAATAGAAGCGCTGTGAAATATTATAGCAAGTACAAGATTATGTGATTTTGTACTTGCTTTTTTCATAAAATCCTGATAATATAATCAAAAAGATACATAACATAATATTTATAACACGCAAATAAAAAAGGAGGAAATGTTGTTTAGCATTGTACAGTCAGCTGCGATTTGCGGCATTAAAGCAGAAATTATTTATGTGGAGGCCGACGCAGGGGACGGGCTTCCGATGTTTCTTATGGTAGGATACCTCTCGTCCCAGGTGAAAGAAGCGCAGGAAAGGGTAAAGACAGCTATGAAAAACAGCGGTCTTCGCCTGCAGCCTAGAAAAGTGACCGTAAATTTATCCCCGGCAGATTTACGTAAAGACGGTTCGGGGTATGATTTGCCGATAGCAGTGGCAGTGTTGGCTGCTTATGGTTATATCCCGCAGGAGGCTTTGCAGGACGTGCTGTTTGCAGGAGAATTGAGTTTGAATGGAGAGATACGCCCTATACGGGGAATCCTGCCCATGGTGCGCCGTGCGGCGCGGGAGGGATTGAAAAGCTGCATTATTCCCAAAGCAAATGAGAGAGAAGGAGCAGTTATAGAAGGAATCCGTGTGATTGGCGTGTCCAGTCTTAGGGAGGTAATTGATTATCTGAACGGGGTGGAAGATATTATCCCGGCAGTATTTGATATGAAAGCAGTATTACAAAACAGTAAGGCGGACAATGGGGAAGATTTCAAAAATATAAATGGACAGGAAGCGGTGAAACGGGCGGCAGAGGTCGCAGTAGCAGGGATGCATAATCTGCTGCTGATAGGACCACCGGGCGCGGGGAAGTCCATGACGGCAAAATGCATTCCGGGAATCCTGCCGGGGCTGAGCCTGGAAGAAAGCCTTGGGATTTCCGAAATTTACAGCGTGGCAGGGATGCTTGGGGAAAATGAGCCTCTTATCAAAAAACGCCCATTCCGGGCGCCACATCATACGATCTCACCTCAGGCATTGGCGGGGGGCGGGAAGATACCCAGGCCGGGGGAGGTCAGCCTTGCCCACAGAGGAGTGCTGTTCCTGGACGAGCTGCCGGAGTTTCGGCGGGAAGCAGTGGAAATCCTGCGCCAGCCTATGGAAGAGCATCAGGTGTGTATCAGCCGCATGAGCGGAAGCTTTGTTTATCCTGCAAATACTATGCTGGTGGCAGCCATGAACCCATGCAGATGCGGTTATTATCCGGATGGACGGTGTACGTGTACGGAGGCGGAAGTACATCATTATCTGGGGAAAGTCAGCCAGCCTATTCTTGATCGGATAGATATCAGCATAGAAGCGCCTGAGATCGGATATGAACAGCTTGTATCCGGCAGGGAGAATGAATCGTCAGAGAGTATCAGGGAACGCGTCGTCCGTGCCCATGAGGTGCAGAAACGGCGTTATGCAGGAACGGGGATACATTTTAATGCAGATTTGTCGGTTGAGGATATCCGGAAATATTGCCCGTTGGGAAAAGAGGAGAACCAGATGTTGGAGTCAGCATTTAAGAAGCTTAGACTGAGTGCGCGGGCATATCACAGGATTATTAAGGTGTCCAGGACGATTGCTGATTTGGAGGGAAGCGCCGGCATTCGGTGCAGCCACATAGCGGAAGCGATTTGTTATCGTGCCGCAGAGAGAAAGTTTTGGATTTGAGAGGAGCTGACAGGCGGCGTGACAGAAGTAAGAAGATTAGAAGGAAATGTTATGGAAGATTACTGGCTGTGGCTCTGTTGTCAAAAAGAGCTGTATCGCCCGCATATTGCGAAATTGATACAGTATTTTGGAAGTCCGCGGGAAGTGTTCCAAGCGTCCGGAAAAGCTCTGCAGGACAGTGGATGCCTGACCGGGAAACAGGTAACAGGTTTGCTGAAAAGCCGGGCAGGATGGGATAAAGAAGAAACCAGGCATCAACTGGAGAGAAAGGGAATAAGCTTTATCAGCGCCGGACAGGAGGAGTTTCCGAAGCGGTTAAAGGGAATTCCAGATTGTCCTTTTGGAATCTTTTTCAAAGGGAAGCTTCCGGAAGATGATAGGAAAACTGTAGGGATTGTGGGAGCCAGGCGGTGCAGTTATTATGGAAAGCAGATGGCAGAGCGTCTGGCGGCGGCGCTGGCAGAATGCGGCGCGGTGGTTGTCAGCGGTATGGCGCTGGGAATTGACGGATATGCCCAGACGGCGGCGTTGGAAGCGGGGGGAGAGAGTCTGGCAGTTCTGGGATGCGGAGCGGATGTATGTTATCCCCGGAGAAACCTGCCTCTTTACCGGAGGCTGGAAGAAGGCGGAAGTATACTTTCTGAATATCCGCCGGGCAGGGAACCGCTTGCACTGCATTTTCCGATGAGAAACAGAATAATCAGCGGAATGTCAGACTGTGTGCTGGTAATTGAAGCAAAAGAAAGCAGCGGGTCGCTGATAACTGCTGATTTGGCATTGGAGCAGGGAAAGGATATTTATGCGCTGCCCGGACGTGTAGGAGATACTTTAAGCGCAGGGTGCAACCGCCTGATTTGCCAGGGCGCCGGGATTATTATATCGGAGAGCGAGTTGCTTTCCGTCTTAAATTTTCATAAAAAAGAAAAAAGGAAAAATAAAAAACCTCGAAAGCCACTTGAAACAAAAGAAGAATTGTTGTATAGTTGTGTGGATTTGCATCCCAAAAGTCTGCAGGAGATAGTATCGGACATAAAGCTTCCGGTTCAGGAAGTGATGGCGGGATTAACTGTCCTGGAGATGAAAGGATACGTTGAAGAACCAAGAAAGAATCATTATGTGAGACAAGTATGACACGTATGCATGGGAGGATATACATGGCTAAATATCTGGTGATTGTGGAGTCACCGACGAAAGTAAAGACAATCAAGAAATTTCTGGGCGCCAATTATGAGGTGGCGGCTTCTAACGGGCATGTGCGGGATTTGCCAAAAAGCCAGCTTGGAATTGATGTGGAGAAGGATTATGAGCCGAAGTACATCACCATCCGGGGAAAAGGAGATATTCTGGCCGCACTCCGTAAGTCTGCGAAAAAAGCGGACAAAGTGTTTCTGGCGACTGACCCTGACCGGGAGGGCGAGGCAATTTCATGGCATCTGTCAAAAGCGTTGAAGTTAGAGGAAAAGAGCATTAACCGTATCACATTTAATGAGATTACAAAAAGTGCGGTGAAGGATTCGCTGAAGCATCCGCGGAAGCTGGATGTGGATTTAGTGGATGCCCAGCAGGCGAGGAGAATCCTGGATCGTATGGTGGGATACCGAATCAGCCCTGTGTTGTGGGCGAAGGTGAAAAGAGGGCTGAGCGCCGGGCGGGTGCAGTCCGTGGCCTTGCGGCTGATTGCCGACAGAGAAGAGGAAATTAATGCATTTATCCCGGAAGAATATTGGACGATGGATGCTGTTTTCCAGGTGCCGGGCGAGAAGAAACCGTTGCTTGCGAAGTTCTACGGGACGGATAAACAGAAAGTGCAGATTCATTCCAGGGAAGAGCTGGACAGGATTTTGAAGGAACTGGAGGGCGCAGAATATCGTATCCTTGATGTGAAAAAAGGTGAGAGGGTGAAGAAAGCGCCTGTTCCGTTTACAACCAGTACGCTGCAGCAGGAAGCGTCTAAAGTATTGAATTTTTCTACACAGAAGACTATGCGGATAGCCCAGCAGCTTTATGAGGGAATTGACATTAAAGGGAATGGGACAGTAGGTCTTATCACTTATTTAAGAACGGATTCTACGCGTATTTCCGAGGAAGCAGACCATGCTGCAAGGGAGTTTGTGAAACAGCAGTACGGCAGTGAGTATGCCGCTGAGCCGCAGCCGGAGAAGAAAAGCGGGAAGAAAATCCAGGATGCCCATGAGGCAATACGCCCTTCCGATGTGACCAGGACTCCATTCAACATAAAGGAGTCTATGAGCCGTGATCAATACCGTCTGTATCAGCTGATCTGGAAGCGGTTTCTTGCAAGCCGCATGGAGAATGCCCGTTATGAGACGACTTCGGTGAAAATCGGGGCGGGGAATTATCGGTTTACCGTGTCTGCATCCAAGCTGGTGTTTGACGGATTCATGAATGTTTATGTGCAGGATGGCGACGAGGAGAAGTCAGGGAATGTGCTGATAAAAGGACTTGAGACAGATACACAGCTGATATTGAAAGAGTTTGAAAACAAACAGCATTTTACGCAGCCGTCCGCTCACTATACAGAGGCGGCGCTTGTAAAAACCCTGGAGGAGCTGGGAATTGGCAGGCCGAGTACTTATGCACCTACAATTACGACAATTATCAACAGGCGTTATGTGGCGAAAGAAAATAAGAACCTGTATATTACAGAGCTGGGAGAAGTAGTCAACAGCATCATGCTCCAGGCATTTCCGAGTATTGTGGACGTAAATTTTACGGCTAATATGGAATCGCTGCTGGACAAGGTAGAGGAAGGTGTAGTGAACTGGAAAACAGTGGTCCGGAACTTTTATCCCGATTTAGATGAGGCGGTCTGTAACGCAGAAAAAGAATTGGAACAGGTGAAGCTGGAAGATGAAGTTACGGATGTTGTCTGTGAAGAGTGCGGCCGGAATATGGTAATTAAATATGGACCTCATGGGCGTTTTCTGGCGTGTCCGGGATTTCCGGAATGCCGGAATACAAAGCCATATCTTGAGAAAATCGGGGTTTCCTGTCCAAAGTGCGGAAAAGAGATTGTACTTCGAAAGACGAAAAAGGGCAGAAAATATTATGGGTGTGAGGACAATCCCGAATGTGATTTTATGGCGTGGCAGAAGCCTTCTGGAAAGAAATGTCCTGAGTGCGGGAACATTATGCTGGAAAAAGGAAACAAGCTGGTATGTGCAGATCAGGCTTGCGGATACACAGAAAAAAAACAGTAAGCATGTAAATGTTAAAACAATAAGAATTTTTACTTTTTCCTGTTGAAATTCTGACAACTGTATGATAGTATTTTAGTTGACATGAAATAAAAATTATTAAAATAATGTCAGCTTTGAGACAGAGTGGACAGGTCAGGAGGAGACATGAGCGTACAATTACTTGATAAGACCAGAAAAATCAACAAGCTTTTGCACAACAACAATTCAAGCAAGGTCGTTTTCAACGATATTTGTGAAGTGCTGACTGAGATTCTGGATTCAAATATTCTGGTAATCAGCAGAAAAGGGAAAGTTTTGGGTGTAAGCTTGTGCGAAGGTGTGGAGGAAATTAAAGAACTCATCGAAGACAAGGTGGGCGGCCATATCGACGCTATGCTGAATGAAAGGCTTCTGGGAGTACTATCAACGAAAGAGAATGTGAATTTGGAAACACTCGGTTTTGTGGGGGACGGAGTTAAGAAGTATCAGGCAATTATCAATCCAATTGATATTGCCGGAGAACGTCTGGGTACTGTGTTTATGTATAAGTGCAATAGCCAGTATGATATTGATGATATTATTTTGTGTGAGTATGGCACTACGGTAGTCGGGTTGGAAATGATGCGTTCCGTACATGAGGAAAATGCGGAAGAGAACAGAAAGATACAGATTGTGAAATCTGCAATCGGTACGTTATCGTTTTCAGAACTGGAGGCAATTGTCCATATCTTTGATGAATTGGATGGCACGGAAGGAATCCTGGTTGCCAGCAAGATTGCAGACAGGGTGGGCATTACCCGATCGGTAATTGTTAATGCACTTAGAAAGTTTGAGAGTGCAGGTGTGATAGAATCCCGTTCGTCGGGTATGAAAGGTACTTACATCAAAGTTATTAATGACGTAGTATTTGATGAACTGGAAGAAATAAAGAAGCAAAAAATTAAAAATTAATTTGGAAAAAATGTATCCCTGCTTTTTTATGAAGAAAAATCTTATAAAAGGGCAGGGATTTTTTCGGAATGGTTAAGTACGCAGGTAAGAAATTCGCTTGACTGTATGCGGGAGCTGCCTGATGTATGATGTATAAAAAAACTATAAAATTATAAAAGTGAGAAAACAGAAGAAAAAGTTAGCATAAAAGAGGAAAAGCGGGATAAATTTAAAATAGGCAGAAGTATTTGCGGTTGCACATTTTAATTTTTTTCTCTATTATAATTGCAATGGTTAGCACTCAACAAAAGTGAGTGCTAATAAACTCAAAAACCTGATAATTAAATTAAGGAGGCGTCATACGATGAAATTAGTACCTTTAGGTGACAGAGTTGTATTAAAACAGTTTGAGGCAGAAGAAACGACGAAATCAGGAATCATCCTGGCAAGCAAATCCCAGGAGAAACCTCAGGAAGCAGAAGTTGTGGCTGTAGGACCTGGCGGAATGGTTGACGGTAAAGAAGTGGCTATGCAGGTAAAACCGGGCGATAAAGTTATTTATTCCAAATATGCGGGAAATGAAGTGAAGCTGGAAGACGAAGAGTATATTATCGTAAAACAAAATGATATTTTAGCAATTGTAGAATAATAGAGGAGGCAGAACATCATGGCAAAGGAAATTAAATACGGCGCAGAAGCAAGAGCAGCCTTAGAGGCCGGAGTTGACAAGTTGGCAGATACCGTAAAAGTAACACTGGGACCAAAAGGAAGGAACGTGGTGCTCGACAAGCAGTTCGGCACACCGCTTATTACAAATGACGGCGTTACGATTGCAAAAGAGATTGAGCTGGAAGACGCATTTGAAAATATGGGTGCGCAGCTGGTAAAAGAGGTTGCTACTAAGACAAATGACGTAGCCGGGGACGGGACAACCACGGCGACGGTATTGGCGCAGGCTATGATTCATGAAGGGATGAAAAACCTGGCGGCAGGCGCGAACCCGATTATTCTTCGCAAAGGAATGAAGAAAGCTACGGATGCAGCTGTGGAAGCCATTGCAGCCATGAGCAGCAAGGTAACAGGAAAGAATCAGATGGCGCGTGTTGCAGCAATTTCCGCCGGGGATGATGAAGTGGGCAATATGGTGGCAGATGCTATGGAAAAGGTTTCCAATGACGGCGTTATAACCATTGAAGAGTCCAAGACAATGAAAACAGAGCTGGATTTAGTAGAAGGTATGCAGTTTGACAGAGGATATATTTCCGCATACATGGCAACAGATATGGAGAAGATGGAGGCAGTTCTTGAGGATCCATATATCTTGATTACAGATAAAAAGATTTCCAATATTCAGGAAATTCTGCCGCTTCTGGAGCAGATTGTGCAGTCCGGCAAGAAGCTTTTGATTATCGCTGAGGATATTGAGGGCGAGGCTCTTACTACATTAATTCTGAATAAACTGCGCGGAACCTTCCAGGTAGTAGGCGTAAAAGCTCCTGGATATGGCGACAGAAGGAAAGAGATGCTTCAGGACATTGCAATCCTGACAGGCGGACAGGTGATTTCCGAGGAAGTGGGGCTGGAGCTGAAAGATGCGTCCATCGACCAGTTAGGACGTGCAAAATCTGTGAAAGTGCAGAAAGAAACCACAGTTATCGTAGATGGCATGGGTGATAAGAGTGAGATTCAGAACAGAATTGGCCAGATTAAGGCAACAATTGAAAAGACCACTTCTGAGTTTGACAAAGAGAAACTCCAGGAAAGACTGGCGAAGCTGGCAGGCGGCGTAGCTGTTATTCGTGTGGGTGCTGCGACAGAGACTGAAATGAAAGAAGCGAAGCTTCGCATGGAAGATGCACTGAATGCAACGAGAGCGGCTGTAGAGGAAGGTATCGTATCCGGCGGTGGTTCTGCATACATTCATGCATCCAAGGAAGTAGCAAAACTGGTAGATACACTGGAGGGAGATGAGAAAACAGGCGCACGTGTGATTCTGAAAGCCCTGGAATCCCCATTATACCAGATTGCAGCGAATGCAGGTCTGGAAGGTGCTGTGATTATCAATAAAGTAAAAGAATCACAGACAGGCGTAGGCTTTGACGCATATAAAGAAACATATGTGGATATGGTAGAAGCAGGCATTCTTGATCCGGCAAAAGTGACAAGAAGCGCACTGCAGAATGCTACCAGTGTGGCTTCTACATTCCTTACCACAGAGTCTTGTGTGGCGAACATTAAGGAAGAAACTCCGGCAATGCCGGCAGGAAATCCGGGAATGGGAATGATGTAAACAATTGAGTTAAACAGTTATTGAGGGACTGTTGCAAAGTAGTTTTGGTGCACATAAAATATGTGTGGGGCCTGTACTATTTTTGCGGCAGTCCCTTGTCAGATATAGGAGTAAAGCAGATGGATGGAAAAACACGGAAAGAATTGATGAGAGAAGAGCGGGAAAAATTGCAGGGAATGCCTTTAAAAAAGAAGCTGGGGTATATATGGGATTATTATAAGGCAGTTATTGGGGCGGCCGTGGTGTTGGTTTTCATTCTTTTTATTATTGCCCAGGCAGTAAAGGGCGCGGGGAAAACGATTGTTTTTTCGGCGGCGTTGATAAATGCTGAGAAAGCGGGAGGCGTTGAAGTGCCGGAGCTGGGACGGGATTTTGCAGAATATATAAAGATAGACGAAAAAAAGGAAGAGGTTTCGTTTGATGATTCCTATCTAATGAATCCGGAACAGGGAGATACGATTACAATGGCAGCACAGACGAAGCTGATGGCGGCGATTCAGGCTGAGATGGTGGACGTGATGGTGATGCGGGAAGAAGTTTACAAGAGCTATCTGGCTTCCGGTGCTTTTATGCCGTTGGAGGAGGCGCTGGATGAAGAATTTTTGGAACAGCATAAGGATATGCTGGTTTTTGGAACAGTAGAAAGCGATGCCGGGGAAAAGGCGTACGCTCTGAAATTTGAGAAAAACGAAAAATTGCGGGACGTATGTGGGAAGGGAACGATTTATTTCGCCGTGACTGCCCGGGCAGTACATCTGGAAAATGTGGAGAAATTTGTGGATTACCTGCTGCCCTATTCACAGTAATAAATATCTGCGTTCCGGTATGACAAGATACAATCTGTGAACGGAAGAGGAAAGGGAGCCGGATGATTGACGGTATAATGTGAAATGCGTATAATAAAGAAAAAGGAGGCAAAGCATGAGTGATACATACAGAGAGCTTTTAGTAAAGAGAGAGCCGCAGCCGTCAGACAAGCTGCTGAAAGCGGGCCTGATTGTTTTGACGGTATTGGCAGCGGCAGCAGTGGTGCTGATAACGCCCTGGGCGGCAGTAGTGCTTTTGGGACTGTGTCTTTTTAATTATTTTAAATTTCCGTCATTCCGGCTGGAATTTGAATATCTTTATGTGAATGGGGAGCTGGATGTGGATAAAATTATGTCGCGTTCTACAAGGAAGCGGGCGGGCAGTTATGATATGGAGAAAATGGAATTGATTGCGCGCTGGGATTCCCATGAGATGGATTATTACAGGAATGGACAAAAAGAAAAAGTAACGGATTTTTCATCAGGAAGGAAAGATGCCGATATTTATGCCATGGTATATGGGAGTGAGAAAGGGACAGAAATCATTCTGTTTGAGCCGGATGAAGCCATCCTGCAGGATATTCAGCGGATAGCGCCCAGAAAAGTCCATATTGGGAAATAGAACGCGGGATTTCTGGTTTAAGTTGTGTGGCGGAACAGGTAGAAAATTGAAAAAACTTGGTGTTGACATGCCTTTTCGAATTTGATACACTAAGGAAACTTACAATTACATAATACACTTTTAGAGAAAGAGAGGATATGGAAATGGGTAGTATTATTGGTGAAGGCATTACATTCGATGACGTACTTTTAGTACCTGCGTATTCAGAAGTGATACCAAATCAGGTGGATTTGTCGACGATGCTGACAAAGACAGTAAAGCTGAATATTCCGATGATGAGCGCCGGGATGGATACCGTTACGGAACACCGTATGGCTATCGCGATGGCCAGGCAGGGCGGCATCGGCATCATTCACAAGAATATGTCGATTGAAGCGCAGGCAGAAGAAGTAGACAAGGTAAAGCGTTCTGAAAATGGTGTGATCACAGACCCATTTTACTTATCGCCGGAGCATACGCTGGCAGATGCGAATGAACTGATGGCGAAGTTCCGGATTTCTGGCGTACCTATCACGGAAAATGGAAAGCTGGTAGGTATCATTACCAATCGTGATTTGAAGTTCGAAGAAGATTTCTCAAAGAAAATTAAAGACTGCATGACATCTGAAGGGCTGATTACCGCAAAAGTGGGAATTACGCTTGAGGAAGCAAAGAAAATTTTAGCGAGGGCAAGAAAAGAAAAGCTTCCGATTGTCGATGATGAAAATAATCTGCGGGGTCTGATTACGATTAAGGACATCGAAAAGCAGATTAAATATCCGCTGTCAGCAAAGGATTCTCAGGGCAGGCTGCTCTGCGGCGCGGCAGTAGGAATTACCGCAAATGTTCTGGAGCGCGTAGCGGCGCTGGTAAAAGCGCATGTAGATGTTATCGTTCTTGACTCTGCACACGGACATTCCGCGAATGTTATCCGCTGTGTGAAGATGATTAAGGAGAATTATCCGGAGCTTCCGGTCATTGCAGGAAATGTAGCGACAAAGGAGGCGACAAAGGCTCTGATTGAAGCCGGGGTAGACGCTGTAAAAGTGGGTATTGGGCCCGGCTCGATTTGTACGACCCGTGTAGTCGCAGGTATCGGTGTACCTCAGATTTCAGCGATTATGGATTGCTATGAGGCAGCAAAGGAGTCTGGCGTTCCGATTATTGCGGACGGTGGCATCAAGTATTCTGGCGACATGACGAAAGCGATTGCGGCCGGGGCGAATGTGTGTATGATGGGAAGCATGTTTGCGGGCTGTGATGAGAGCCCGGGAACTTTTGAGCTTTTCCAGGGAAGAAAATATAAGGTTTACCGCGGCATGGGATCTATCGCGGCGATGGAGAACGGCAGCAAGGATCGCTACTTCCAGACGGATGCGAAGAAACTGGTTCCAGAGGGCGTAGAGGGACGCGTGGCTTACAAGGGAAGCGTAGAAGATACTGTATTCCAGTTAATCGGCGGGCTCCGCTCTGGTATGGGATACTGTGGGGCATTGGATATAGAGACGCTGAAAAAGACAGGAAGGTTTGTGAAGATTTCGGCGGCATCTTTGAAAGAATCCCACCCTCATGATATCCATATTACGAAAGAGGCGCCAAACTATAGCGTTGATGAGTAAGATATATCGTTCGCAGCAGCCCTGAGATCATGGACTTGGTTTGCTGTCTGTGTGAATAGAGAGAAGAGTTCCGCAAAGCGGGGCTCTTTCTTCATAGCTATCCGGCCTTTGGGCAGGGTGAGTTTTTGCAAAATATAAGGATGGACGGCAGATGAGCGAGGAGAGATACAGAACAGACGAAACTGCGCGCAGGAGAGGAAGACGGAGAAAGCGCATGACAAAGGAAGAGAGAAAAAGGCAGATTGCCAAACGCGTGGCAGCGGTTGGCGGAGGAATTGCAGCAGTGACAGTGATAGCGGCAGCTATTTTCTGGTTTCGGGGAGGAAGCTCGATGCCTGTGGCGAGGCGGAATTACGGAGAATATGATATCGGAAATCCTACCAGGCAGGTGGAAAGACCGGAGCTGGACGTACAGCTTTTGACAGTGAATGAGTATTCCCGGCCGGGGACGCCTGCCGATCAGATACGGAGCGTGGTTGTCCACTATACGGCAAATCCGGGCAGTACGGCGCAGAATAACAGGGATTATTTCGAAAATCTGAAAGATACACAGGAGACGAAGGTGAGCAGCAATTTCATCGTAGGGCTGGAAGGAGAGATTATCCAGTGTGTGCCCACCGCGGAAGTGGCATATGCGTCCAATAGCCGGAATCATGACAGTGTTTCGATTGAATGCTGCCATCCGGATGAGACAGGAAAGTTTGAGGATGCTACGTATCAGTCGCTGGTGGAGCTGGTGGCGTTTCTGTGTGGGAAATTTGATTTGGGGATGGATGATATCATCCGGCACTATGATGTCACAGGGAAGGAATGCCCAAAATATTTCGTAGATTATGAGGATGAATGGGAGGCCTTTAAACATGATGTGGCAAAGTATATTCAGGAGAATGGAAAATAGATGATAAAAGAACTGTATGAAAATATCTGCCGGGATGAGGATATGCGGGCAAATCTGGCAGCGTTAAAAAAGGAAATTAAGAGTGAAAATGGAAAACGCGCTTTTGCATATCTCTTAGCCGGGGATTACTCTAAGATAGGAGAACTACTGCGGCACAAGGATGCAAAGGTGAGAAAAAATGCCGCATTAATCTTAGGGGAAATGGAATGTGAGGATATGCTTCCGGTTTTGTGGCAGGGATACCAGGCGGAGCAGCAGTTTTTTGTCCGTCCGTCTTATGTAAAGGCGATGGCGTCATATGACTGCCGGCCATACCTTCAGGAACTGCAAAAGCGCAGGGATTTTCTAATGGAGAACTTGGTTTCGGAGGAGACGGAGAAACATGTGCGTGAAGAGCTGGCCGGACTGCGTGTGCTCCTTGCCGGGTATGAAAGGGAGGAAGGACATGTGTTTACCGGAGTGACGCGGGAAACAGATGTGATTCTGCTCACCAACCGGGCATACAGGGAAATCACCAGGGAGCAGCTAAAGGAAGAACATACGGCACTCTTTGCCGGAGGCGTCCGGGTGCGGACGCAGGATGTAGAGGGGCTTTTTCATATCCGCACCTGGACAGAAATGCTTTTTCCCATTCGGGGAGCTGCACTTCTCTCGGAGAATCCGTCAGAAGCGGCAGATGTGCTGGCAAAGTCGGGGCTTTTGCCGTTTTTGGAGAGCTGCCATAAGGGAGAAGGGACTTTTTATTTCCGGGCAGAGGTGCGCGGGAATATGGAGAGAAATGAAAAGACAGCATTTATTAAAAAATTTTCCCAAGCTTTCGAGAAGGCTTCCGGACGGAAATTTATGAATTCAGTTTCGGATTATGAAATGGAACTGCGTATTCTTCAGCGCAAAGACGGGGGATTTCTGCCCTTGCTGAAACTTTATACATTAAAAGATAAAAGGTTTTCCTATCGAAAGCAGGTATTGTCTGCGTCTATCCATCCGGCAAACGCAGCGCTGGTGACGGCTCTGCTGAAACCCTATCTGAAAGAAGGAGCTCAGGTACTTGACCCATTCTGCGGCGTAGGAACTATGCTGATTGAGCGCGCTCGGGTGCTGAAGGCGGGATATATGTACGGTGTCGATATCTATGCGAATGCAATTGAGAAAGCGCGTGTAAATGCAGAAGCGGCGGAAGTTGACATTAATTTTATTACCCGTGATTTCTTTGATTTTCATCACAAATATTTGTTTGATGAGATTATTACAAATATGCCCACAGTTACCGGAACGAAGAGCAAGGGAGAAATTATGGAATTGTATGAAAGATTTCTTCATAAGGCGCCGGGAATGCTGGCGGTGGGAGGTATTATGGCAATCTATACTACAGAAGAAGGCATTTTGCAGCACTGCCTGAAAAAATGTGATTTTATAAAACTTCTGAAACGGTGGACGGTGAGAGAAAAGGAAGGCAGTGTATTATATGTATTGCAGCTGGAGAATGAAAGATAAATAGCATTTTTAGGGATTATATTTTATAAACTCTAAAATAGCAAAAGGATATATAACCTCTCTTTTTTGTGCAGAAATTAAGAGGAAAAAATAAAAGTAATATTATATACTGGAATTCATCGGGAGGACTTATATCATGGAATGGATTGAAAGATTAAATGATGCAATCGGTTATATCGAAGAACATTTGACAGATGAAATTGATTATGGGCAGCTTGGACGTATTGCCTGCTGCTCGTCCTATCACTTTCAGAGAATGTTTGCTTACATGGCAGGTATTCCTTTGTCTGAATATATCCGTAGAAGAAGAATGTCACTTGCTGCTGTAGATTTGCAGGGGAATAGTATGAAAATCATTGATGTTGCAGGTAAGTATGGTTACAATTCCCCTACTTCATTTAACAGAGCTTTTCAGTCTGTTCATGGAATTGCGCCGTCTGCTGTAAAAAGCGAGGGCATATCTGTAAAATCTTTCCCGCCTCTTACATTTAAAATCACAGTCAAAGGAGTGGAAGAAATGAATTATCGGATTGAAACAAAAGAAGCGTTCCGTATCGTAGGAGTATCCGTACCGCTGTATAAGGAGATTGAAAAGAACTTTACAGTTATTCCCCAAAAATGGCAGGAAATATCTGAAAACGGAACATTACAGAGATTGGCTGGCATGATGGATACACCGCCTATGGGTGTGCTTGGTGTCAGCATCTGTAACGATGCGGAGCAGTGGAGATATTATATTGCCGTAGCTACTTCACAACCACAGGAGGATCTGGAAGAATATCTTGTGCCGGCAGCTACCTGGGCGGTATTCTCCGGTCAGGGTACAAACCAGTCTATTCAGGAATTGGAACAGCGCATTGTGACAGAATGGCTGCCAACTTCAGGTTACGAGTATGGCAATGCCGCCGATGTAGAAGTTTATTTAAATCCTGACCCGCAAAATGCACAATATGAAGTATGGATACCTGTAGTAAAAAAAATAGTCTGACGCGATGTAAAGTTTTGCCTTGCAATGTGCAGGAAAATAGTGTAAGATGAGCGTAAGCTGTACAACTGGCGGATTCGTAGGAGCACCTACAGGGAGTACAGTGTGAAGATGATGCCGACCGCCTGGGCGACCACTTGAACGATGCAAGGGTCCTCAGGCGGTTTTTTGATTATACTTTTATCAAGAAAGGGGAAAATCTATGGAAAAAATGTCACTGGAGCTGGAGTTAAAGGGGAATGCTTACCCGGGAAGAGGGATCGTAATCGGTAAATCGGCGGATGGTACGAAAGCAGTTACTGCCTATTTTATTATGGGAAGAAGCGAGAATAGCCGCAACCGGGTGTTCGTGGAGGACGGGGATGGCATCCGTACCCAGGCATTTGATCCGTCGAAGCTGACAGACCCGAGCCTTATCATTTACGCGCCGGTGCGTGTTCTGGGAAATAAAACGATTGTAACTAACGGCGACCAGACGGATACGATTTACGAAGGCATGGACAAGCAGCTGACGTTTGAGCAGTGTCTCCGGACGAGGGAGTTTGAGCCGGACGCACCGAACTACACTCCCAGGATTTCAGGAATTATGCATCTGGAAGGCGGCGGTTACAATTATGCTATGTCTATCCTGAAGAGCAGCAACGGCAACCCGGATTCCTGCCACCGTTATACGTTTGCCTATGAAGCTCCTGTGAACGGTGAAGGACATTTTATCCACACATACATGTGCGACGGAAATCCGCTTCCCAGCTTTGAGGGTGAGCCGAAGCTTGTGGAGATTCCGGACGACATGGATGCGTTTACGGAAATGCTCTGGAACAGCTTGAATGTGGAGAATAAGGTATCCCTGTTTGTGCGGTATATTGACATCGCTACCGGAAATTATGAAACAAGAATCGTAAATAAAAATCAGTAGGAGGAAAGTGCTATGAAAGAACTGCAGTTAAAATACGGATGTAATCCGAACCAGAAACCGTCCAGGATTTACATGGGAAACGGAAATGAGCTGCCGATTAAGGTATTGATGGGAAAACCGGGGTACATTAATTTTTTGGATGCCTTTAACGGCTGGCAGCTGGTGCGCGAGTTGAAAGAAGCCACAGGGCTTCCGGCAGCAACTTCCTTTAAGCATGTTTCTCCGGCAGGAGCGGCAATCGGCCTGCCTCTGACGGAAACTTTAGCAAAGATTTACTGGGTAGATGATATGGGAGAGTTATCCCCGCTGGCATGTGCTTATGCCAGGGCGAGAGGCGCAGACAGAATGTCCTCCTTTGGCGATTTTGTGGCGCTGTCTGATGTGTGCGATAAGGATACGGCAAGCCTGATTAAGCGGGAGGTATCAGATGGCGTGATAGCTCCGGGCTACACAGAAGAAGCGCTGGAAATCCTGGCGCAGAAGAAAAATGGGAACTATAACGTTATCCAGATTGACGAAAACTATCGGCCAGACCCGATTGAGCATAAGGAAGTGTTTGGGATTACCTTTGAGCAGGGACGGCAGGAGCTTCCAATCAATGATGAGCTGCTCTCGAATATCGTGACAGAGAATAAAGAACTTCCGGCAGAAGCCGTACGCGATATGAAAATTGCCCTGATTACCCTGAAATATACGCAGTCAAATTCCGTATGTTTTGTAAAGGACGGACAGGCCATCGGCATCGGCGCAGGGCAGCAATCCAGGGTGCATTGTACACGCCTGGCAGGACAGAAAGCAGATAACTGGCTTCTGCGCCAGTGCCCGAAGGTGATGAACCTTCCGTTTGTTGACGGTATCCGCCGCGCGGACAGGGATAATGCAATTGACGTCTATATAGGCGAAGAATATATGGACGTGCTGGCAGACGGCGCATGGCAGAAGATCTTCAAAGAAAAACCGGAGATATTTACCCGTGAAGAGAAGAGGGAATGGCTTGATCAGATGACGGGCGTAACCCTTGGTTCCGACGCATTCTTCCCATTCAGCGATAATATCGAGAGGGCGAAGAAGAGCGGCGTGACATACATCGCAGAGCCGGGCGGTTCCGTGCGGGATGATGCGGTCATCGAGTGCTGCAACAAGTATCAGATGGTGATGGCGTTTACGGGAATCCGTCTGTTCCATCATTGAGCAAGGGATTTGGAAGTATATAGAATCGTATAATAGAAAGACGGTCAGTTAAGATGAGGATAGTATATCTCAACTGACCGTCACTTTTTATTATAAATAATAAAAGTATGTTATGATAATTAAAATAAACAAAATGAGAGGTGATACCAGTGTTTCAGTATAATTATAAAAAGTTGGAAAAAGGCAAGTAAAAAGATAGGCGGATTTGAAGTATGAAAAAAAGAGTTTCTATAATATTTAGGCATTATTCTTTTGGTATTATATTGTATTCCTGTAAATGCATCATCTATTGTTAGTACGTCTTTGACAAAGTTGGACGCTGTAGAAGCCAAGTATAGTATGGAGACGGTGAGCAGTATCAATGTATATAAGGATATTTTGAAAGAGCGCCTTAATTCAGTGGAACTTTACTACGATTTATCGGAAAAAATGCCAAAAGAAGCATTAAAATTATTAGAGCCAATTGCT
Organism: Hominisplanchenecus murintestinalis; assembly: GCA_004793585.1. Classification (GTDB taxonomy): domain Bacteria; phylum Bacillota; class Clostridia; order Lachnospirales; family Lachnospiraceae; genus Hominisplanchenecus_A; species Hominisplanchenecus_A murintestinalis. The sequence goes on from SRZB01000022.1 coordinate 42,743, forward strand.
AATATTGAGAAGGCAGTTGAAGAACTAGACAATAACCGTATTCAAGTAACGTACACATTAAAATCTAAAAATCCTGTAGAGATTCAAAAATTTCAATCTGGAAATGTAGAGAGAATATATAATGTTACTTCATACTCATATATAATGAAAGCAAAAGAAAATACTGGAAGTGTAACAGAAGATTCGGCGCAGAGTGATATTACATTTAGGAATACAGCGTATTATAGTTATTATACAAGTAACAATTTTAGGGTATTAAAACTTACCAAAGGGAGTACAAAAATTACAAGGTTTGTAGAGACTAAACTTAGAAACTTGCAATTATCTGCAGTATGTAGTGGTACAGCAGAGGAAACGGCTGTATATAATGAAAAAAATAGTACTACAGTAGCGTCACCTAAAGTTGGCACTACATATTCATTGAATACAGGATTTAAATATCATTACGTAACGACAGCTGCACTTATACAATATAAAGCACAGGTAACGTATTCACATGGAAATTCTTCTTATACGCCAAATAGTTATATTACATTGGGTACGATAGGATAATGGAATATTATATAAAACAGCATTCTGCTAAGGAGGCATCAATGAAAAAATACAACGCATTCTTTTATTTGATTTTTATGTACGTAGTTTTTACGGGGGAATGTGTCTTCTATCATTATATGACAGGCAAAATAAATGAGGGTGCAGACATATCATTGCTATTAACACGGAATGTTATGGAACTTGTATCTTATGTGGTAATGCTGCTGCTTTTCCTTTGTCTTTGCAATGCATCAAGGACTTTGAATATATTGAGAATTTTTTTGGAACTGCCGGGTATTGTGGTTGGTTTGACTGGAATCCTGATGTTTTTAGTTCCGGTAAAAACAAATTTTTTGACCCTGCACACTTATAAATGCGCATATTTAGGTGCATTGTTAATCAGTGAGAATATTTACCGTTTTTATACCCATGTGAGGGAAAAGAGGAGATGAGAGAATGAAAAAAGAGAGGGAGAAATATCCGTGGTATATTTATGTATTATCAGTACTTGTATTGCTTTTCACAGCTGCCTGGTGCGGAAAGGGAATCTGGGATAAAAAGCATCCGGCTGACGAACAGTTCATTCAGTCTATTTACAGTCTTAACGCGGATGTTACAGCAGAAGATTTGATAAAAGATGGCTATCTGGATTTAACGGATGTACAGCCGGAAAAAAGCGAACAGATAACCAGCTTTTTTCACAAAGCCGCATCAGGCCAGGAGGCAGGGCTGAAAACGTTTACGCGTACATCTGAAGGAATCGTGGTTCGGGGGCTGTGGCGTGACAGGGCTTCTTCACTTCAGGAGATTCCTTATTTCTCTATTTATGTCTATCATTTGAAAAAGCAGAAGGACGAAAGTACCGGGCAATATTTCGACCCTCGCTGTTATGAGGCAGAGTCTCCGGATGGGATAACAGAAGTGTGGCTGAAAGATGTAATTACTACTCCGGCTACGGTTGAATATGGCGACTATCTTTTATACCGTTACCGTACAGCACAGTGAAAAGGAAGCGCTGTTAAGAAAGGGGGAGCAGGAAACTGCGCCCCCCTTTCCTGCCGCCTAAAAATGTGGTAGGATAAGGAAAATAACATAGTGGCAGGAGGGAATCATGGCAAAAACGAGGAAACGTGAGGAAGTAAAGAAGGAAGATACCTGGGCATTGGAGGATTTGTATGCGTCTGAGCAGCTTTTTGAGGAGGACTGCGGCAGGCTGGCGGGAATGATAGAGGAATTTCCAAAGTACAAAGGACGCCTAAAGGAGGGGAGCGGCGTGCTCCTGGAGATGCTGGAGGATTACAGCGGGATGAATAAGCTGTTTGAAAAGGTTTATGTATATGCGAACCAGAGACTCCACCAGGATATGGGGAATGCCGCAAGCCAGAAATCCGCGGCTTCTACGGAGGTATTGATGGATAAGATGAATGCTGCCGAATCCTATATGGTTCCTGAGATTTTAGGGCTTCCGGAGGAACTTTTGGCGGAATACTGCAGGGAAGAGCGGCGGCTGGAAAAATACCGGCGTTTTTTAGATGAAATTTTCCGCCAGAAACCGCACACTCTGGATGAGCGGTCGGAGGAAATTCTGGCGAAAGCTGGGGAACTGGCGAAAGCGTCTTCCAATGTATTTACTATGTTTAATAATGCGGATATCACGTTCCGCCCGGTGACGGATGAAAAAGGAAAGGAAGAGCCTCTCACGCAGGGGCGCTATACAGCTTATATGCAGAGCCCGGACAGGCGGGTGAGGAGGGAAACGTTTGCGAATCTCTACCAAGGCTACGCTGGATTTAAGAATACACTGGCAGCGCTTTATGAGGCAAATGCGAAAAAGACGGCATTTTATGCTAAAATGCGGAACTATGGTTCTTCACTGGAAGCGGCTCTGGACGACAGCGAAATTCCCGTGGCAGTGTATGACAGCCTGATTGACAGCGTACATGGGCATATGGAGCCGATGTACCGCTATATGCGCCTGCGGAAGAAAGTTCTGGGTGTGGAAGAGCTTCACATGTATGATGTGTATGTGCCGATGGTGCAGGAAGTAGATATGAAGGTTTCTTTTGAACGGGCGAAAGAGATCGTGAAAGAGGGGCTGGCGCCTTTGGGGAAAAGGTATCAGGCTCTGCTGCAGGAAGGCTTTGACAGCCGATGGATTGATATTTATGAAAATGAAAATAAGAGGACGGGGGCGTATTCCTGGGGCGCATACGGCACGCATCCTTATGTGCTGCTGAATTATCAGGAAAGCCTGAATGATGTCTTTACCCTGGCGCATGAAATGGGCCATGCGCTCCATTCCTGGCATTCTGACCAGGAACAGGATTATATTTATGCCGGTTACCGGATTTTTGTCGCGGAAGTAGCGTCTACCTGCAACGAAGCCCTGCTGATTCGGCATATGATTGAAAATAGCAGGGATAAGCAGGAAAAGGCATATTTGATAAATTATTTTCTGGAGCAGTTCAGGACGACGTTATACCGCCAGACGATGTTTGCGGAATTTGAGAAGGTTACCCATGAAATTGTCGATGAGGGTGGCACGTTAAATGCAGAAACATTGTGCGGGATTTATCTTGATTTAAATAAGAAGTATTATGGGACGGACGTGGTATCAGATGAAGAAATCCAGTATGAATGGTCGAGGATTCCACATTTCTACAGGGCGTTTTATGTCTATCAGTATGCCACGGGATTTTCGGCGGCGATTGCCATCAGCAGCCGGATTCTGGCGGGAGAAGAAGGCGCGCTGGAAGGATATTTCGAGTTCCTGAAAGGGGGAAGCTCGAAGTCGCCGATTGAGCTGCTGCGGCTTGCAGGAGTGGATATGGCAGGGAAGGAGCCTGTGGAAGATGCGCTGGAAGTCTTTGAAGAGTATGTGGGGAAACTGGAAAAAATACTTGCCGGAGGACAGAGGGAAATTTAAAGTAACCGTTCAGCCCAGGACTTTGCACTTGCTGCAAAGTCCGTGAAATAGCGTTGCGGTTACAATTTAAAGGCAAAAAGGGCTGGAATTTTGGAAAGGCCTGTGTTATACTCTTACAATGACTGTAAGTGTGGCAAGTTTAGTACTTTTCATATAAAATCAAGGAGGAAATGAAGAAGAATGAGTTTACAGGTAGAGAAATTAGAGAAGAACATGGCGAAACTGACGATCGAAGTTCCTTTTGAGGAGTTTGACGCGGCAGTTCAGAAAGCATATTTGGCAAATAGAGGAAAGATTTCCATTCCGGGATTCCGTAAAGGAAAAGCACCCCGCAAGATGATTGAAAAAATGTACGGCGCAGGTATTTTCTATGAAGATGCAGTAAACGATCTGATTCCGGAGGCATATGACAAGGAAGTGGATGCCAGCGAGCTGGAAATCGTTTCCCGTCCGAAGATTGACGTCGTACAGGTAGAGCCGGGACAGCCGTTTATTTTTACGGCGGAAGTAGCGCTCAGGCCGGAAGTAACTCTGGGTGAGTATAAGGGCATTGAGGTGGAGAAGCAGTCTGTCGAAGTGAGCGACGAGGAAATTCAGAAAGTGGTAGACGAAGAGCGTGAGAAGAACGCCAGAGTGATTGATGTGGATGACAGGGCTGTGGAAAACGGCGATATGGTAGTTCTGGACTTTGAGGGATTCGTGGACGGCGAAGCGTTTGACGGCGGAAAAGGCGAGAATTATGATCTGACCATTGGTTCCGGAAGCTTTATCCCCGGCTTTGAAGAGCAGCTGATCGGCGCTCAGATTGATGAGGAGACAGAGGTAAACGTTACATTCCCGGAAGAGTACCATGCGAAGGAACTGGCAGGAAAAGCTGCCGTATTTAAGTGTACTGTACATGAAATCAAGGTAAAAGAGCTGCCGGAAGCAGATGATGAGTTTGCGATGGATGTTTCTGAGTTTGATACATTAGACGAATATAAAGAGGACATCAGGAAAGACCTGGCAGAGAAGAAGGAAGCAGAAGCAAAATACGAGAAAGAAGCGAAAGTAATAGAAAAAATCGTGGAGAAAGCGTCTATGGAAGTTCCGGATGCGATGGTTGACAGCCAGATAGACCGTATGGTTGACGAGTTTGCAGGCAGGATGCAGGCACAGGGGCTTACGCTGGATCAGTATTTCCAGTTTACGGGTCTGACGTTTGAGAAGCTGTCTGAGCAGATGCGCCCGGAAGCTTTGAAGCGTATCCAGAACAGCCTGGTACTTGAGGCTATTGTGGCGGCAGAGCAGATTGAGATCAGCGAGGAGAAGCTGAACGAGGGTCTGGAGGATCTGGCAAAGCGTTACGGCATGGAGCCGGATCAGATAAAAGACAATGAATATGCAAGGGAACAGGTGGAGAAGGATCTGCAGGTTCAGGCGGCAGTTGACCTGGTAAGGGATTCGGCAGTAGAAGTATAGAAGCGGCCGGGACAGGCTGCGAGGAGAGTAATGGGGCATAGAGAGGAGAGTCATCATGAGCTTAATACCTTATGTCATTGAGCAGTCAAGCCGTGGGGAGCGGTCTTATGACATTTATTCCAGGCTGCTGAAAGACAGAATTATCTTCCTGGGTGAAGAGGTGAACGATGTAACTGCAAATTTGATTGTTGCGCAGATGCTGCACCTGGAAGCGGAAGATCCGGGCAAGGATATCCAGCTTTATATTAATAGTCCGGGCGGTTCTGTGACGGCAGGATGGGCGATTTATGATACCATGCACTATATCAAGTGTGATGTTTCTACGATTTGTATGGGATTGGCAGCCAGCATGGGCGCATTTCTGCTTGCCGGCGGGACGAAGGGAAAGCGCATGGCGCTCCCGAACGCGGAAATCATGATTCATCAGCCGTCAGGCGGCGCGAAAGGACAGGCGACAGAAATTAAAATCGTGGCGGACATGATTTTAAAGACGAGAAAGAGGCTGAACGAGGAGCTGGCGAAGAATACCGGGCAGCCAATTGAAGTAATTGAGGTAGATACAGAGAGGGATAATTACATGAGCGCTCAGGAAGCGTTGGAATACGGCCTGATTGACAGCGTAATTACCCATCGATAAACGAGAGGAAGCAAGGCTCCTGCTTAATTGGCGGGAGTCTTTAACCTGTTATTAGGAAAAAATTGCTGCTTTAAAGTGAGAACAGGAGGAATAAAAGTGAGAATTCAAGAACAGAAGGTAAGGTGTTCTTTTTGTAATAAATCAGAAGATCAGGTAAGAAAGCTGATTTCCGGGCCGGATGACGTCTTTATCTGTGATGAGTGTATTGAAGTGTGTTCCGAAATCGTGGAGGAAGAGCTGGAAAATGAGTACATGGAAGGGGAGTGTTCTCATCTTCCGAAGCCGGAGCAGATAAAGAGGTTTCTTGATGAATATGTAATCGGGCAGGATGAGGCAAAGAAAGCGCTGTCTGTGGCAGTGTATAACCACTATAAGAGGGTTACGGCCGGACGGGATTTAGGCGTAGAGCTGCAGAAGAGCAATATTCTGATGCTGGGGCCTACCGGCTCGGGAAAGACGCTGCTGGCACAAACTCTGGCGAGACTTTTAGACGTGCCGTTCGCCATCGCGGACGCGACTTCCTTGACAGAAGCCGGGTATGTGGGCGAAGATGTGGAAAATATTCTGCTGAAACTGATTCAGGCGGCGGAACATGATATAGCGCGTGCAGAGTATGGAATTATTTATATTGATGAGTTTGATAAGATTACCAGGAAGTCGGAAAATGCTTCGATTACGCGCGATGTGTCTGGGGAAGGCGTGCAGCAGGCGCTCCTGAAGATTTTGGAGGGAACGGTTGCTTCTGTGCCGCCGCAGGGAGGGAGAAAGCATCCGCAGCAGGAGCTTCTCCAGATTGATACGACGAACATCCTCTTTATCTGCGGCGGCGCGTTTGAAGGGCTGGACAAGATTATTGAAACCCGGATGGATACGAAAGCTATAGGATTTAATGCGGAGATTGGCGCAAAGCAGGAAAAAAATATCGGCGAACTTTATCAGAATGCGCTTCCGCAGGATTTTATTAAGTTTGGAATGATACCGGAAATCATGGGGCGCGTGCCAGTGGTGGTATCTTTGAATTCTTTAGATAAAGAAATGCTGATGCGTATCCTTCAGGAGCCGAGGAACTCCATTGTCAAGCAGTACAAAAAGCTTTTTGAGCTGGACGGCGTAAAGCTGCAGTTTGAGAAGGAAGCGCTGGAAGCGGTTGCAGATAAATCTTTGGAGAGAAAGACGGGAGCAAGAGGGCTGCGTTCTATTATTGAGCAATCCATGATGGATTTGATGTACACAGTGCCTTCAGACGAGTCGATTGAAAGCTGCGTAGTGACAAAAGATGTTATCGATGGAAGCGGAAGCCCGAAATTTTCTTACAGGGAAAAACTTCCGGTTCGAAGCGCGGGAAGGAAAAGAAAGACGAGAACGTCAATAGAGACGGCTTGAGGATAAGCGGGATATCCTGCGTCAGGTAAGAGGTAGATATGAGTAAATTAACAAAGGAGATGCCGGCAGTGGCATTGAGGGGAATGGTAATTCTTCCGTCAATGACCGTGCATTTTGATATCAGCAGGGAGAAATCCATAAAGGCAGTGGAGCAGGCAATGCAGGAGAACCAGCAGCTTTTTGTGGTCGCCCAGCGGAGCCCGGAAACCCCGGAACCGGAGAAAAAGGATTTATACAGTGTCGGTACGGTTGTAAACATTCGTCAGCTTCTGCGCCTTCCGCAAAACATTTTCCGGGTTTTGGCGGAGGGAACTGAAAGGGCAGAACTGGTGGATCTGGATGAGGAACAGGGGTATCTCCGCGCAGAGGTAGAAACTTTTGAGGAGCGTGCGGAGGATGAACCTGGAGAGGCGCAGAGAGAAGCGATGCTCCGAAACCTGAAAGAGCTTTATCAGGAGTATGCCCAGGTAAACGGAAGGATGCGAAAAGAGCTTACAACTCAGATTATAAGGGAAGAGAAGCTTTCGAAACTGGTGACAGATATTGCGGTGAATCTTCCGCTTTATTATGAGGAAAAGCAGAAAATCCTGGAGGCGGCGGACTTGGCGGAGCGATATGAGCTGCTCTGTGTGATTCTCTGCTGTGAGACGGAAATCATGCGTGCCAGGGTGGAGCTTCAGCAAAAGGTGAGGGAGCGTGTCGATAAGAACCAGAGGGATTATATGCTACGGGAACAGCTGAAGGTTATCCGTGAGGAACTGGGAGACGAGTCTGTTTTTACGGATGCGGAACAGTTCCAGGAAGCGGCGGCAAAGCTGAAAGCGCCCAGGTATGTAAAGGAAAAACTGGATAAAGAAATCGGCCATCTGAAAAATATGGCGGGAAATACTTCTGAGAGCGCTGTAGTCCGGAGCTATATTGAAACGCTTCTGGAGCTTCCCTGGGATAAAATGTCGAAGGACAATAAGAACCTGAAAGACGCCAGGAAAGTTCTGGAGACTGACCACTATGGGCTGGAGAAGGTGAAGGAGCGTGTGCTTGAGTTTCTGGCAGTGCGTATGCTTACAAAGAAAGGGGAAAGTCCCATCCTCTGTCTGGTGGGGCCGCCGGGAACAGGAAAGACTTCTGTCGCGAAATCCATTGCCCGCGCGATGAATAAGAAATATGTGCGTATCAGCCTGGGCGGCGTGCGGGATGAAGCGGAAATCCGGGGGCACAGGCGCACATATGTAGGAGCCATGCCGGGAAGGATTGCGAATGGGATGAGGGCGGCGGGGGTGAAAAACCCGCTGATGCTTCTGGATGAGATAGATAAGACCAGCAGTGATTATAAGGGCGATACGGCTTCTGCTCTTTTGGAGGTGCTGGACGCCGAACAGAACGTAAAGTTCCGGGATAACTACGTGGAGATTCCGATGGATTTGTCGGAGGTGCTGTTTATCGCTACAGCAAATGACACGCGGACGATACCGCGCCCGCTGCTGGACCGCATGGAACTGATTGAGATTTCCAGCTACACAGAGAATGAAAAGTTCCATATCGCGAAAGAACATCTGCTCGAAAAGCAGATAAAGAAGAATGGGCTGGAAAAGTACGATGTGACGGTGACAAACGGCGCGTTAAAGAAAATAATTTCCAGTTATACGAGGGAGGCCGGCGTACGCAGCCTGGAGCGGAAAATTGGTGAAATCTGCCGGAAATCCGCGAGGGAGATTTTGGAGAATGGAAAGAAGTCTGTGAAAATCTCAGAGGGAAATTTGGATAAATATCTCGGCGCGGAGCGTTACAATGACAGCCTGCGCCAGAGAGAGGATGAAGTGGGCATTGTATGCGGGCTGGCGTGGACCAGCGTGGGCGGCGATACCCTGGAGATTGAAGTGAATGCTATGCGCGGTAAGGGCAGGCTTCAGCTTACGGGACAGCTTGGGGATGTCATGAAAGAGTCTGCGGAGGCGGGAATCAGCTACATCCGTTCCGTAGGCAAAGAATACGATATTCCGGAGGATTTCTTTCAAAAGCATGATATTCATATCCATATCCCGGAGGGGGCGGTACCGAAAGACGGCCCGTCAGCGGGAATCACGATGGCGACGGCAATCCTGTCAGCAGTTACCGGACATAAAGTGCGGGCGGATGTGGCTATGACGGGGGAAATCACCCTGCGGGGGCGCGTCCTGCCGGTGGGCGGCCTGAAAGAGAAGCTGCTGGCAGCCAGGAACGCAGGGATGAATACGGTACTGCTGCCTAGAAAAAATAAGGTAGACGTGGAAGAAATTTCGAAAGAAATAAAAAAAGGGCTGGAGCTGGTTTATGTGGAAACGATGAAGGACGTCCTGCCAGTGGCGCTCATAAAGTAAAAGGAAGTAAAGTATGATTATAAAGAATGCAGAGTTAGAGACAGTCTGTGGGATTACCAGCGTCCTGCCGGATCATGACAAGGCAGAGATTGCATTTGCCGGGAAATCCAATGTGGGGAAATCTTCACTGATTAACGGGCTGATGAACCGGAAATCCCTGGCGAGAACCAGTTCCCAGCCGGGAAAGACCCAGACGATTAATTTTTATAATGTCAACCAGACGGTGTATCTGGTGGATTTGCCGGGATATGGATACGCGAAGGTGTCCCAGTCGGAGAAAGAGAAATGGGGAAAGCTGATAGAGCGTTATCTCCACAGCTCCAAACAATTGCGGGCAGTATTTCTGCTGATTGATATCCGGCATGAGCCTTCCCAGAATGATAAGATGATGTATGACTGGATTCTGCATAACGGCTATGAGCCGATTATCATTGCCACGAAGCTGGATAAGTTGAAACGCAGCCAGGTGGCGAAGCATATAAAGATGGTAAAAGAGGGGCTTCATGTGGTTCCCGGAACTGCCGTAATTCCTTTTTCGGCGGTTACGAAGGATGGAAGGGATGAAATCTGGGAGATTATAGAGGGCTGTATGGCACAGGAATGTTAAAATGCCCAGAGTGAGAAGCGGTTTTGAGAAAACCAGGTTTGCCTGGTTTTCTTTTAAATAATTACCGACCGACCGGTCGGACGATACAAGGAGGAACAGCATATGATTGCAAAATTTAGCGTAAAGCGGCCATACACAGTCGTAGTGGGCATGGTGCTGGTACTGGTACTGGGATTTGTGTCTTTCTCAAAGATGAAAACAGATCTCCTGCCGGATATGACCCTGCCTTATGCCCTTGTGTATACTACTTACATAGGCGCCAGCCCGGAAGAGGTGGAGACGACAGTTACCAGGCCGGTGGAGCAGTCTATGGCGACCATCAGCAACATTGAGAATATTACTTCTGTTTCCAGTGAAAATGTATCTATGGTTGTTCTGGAATTTGCCCAGACCGTAAATATGGATGCAGTTACGATTGAAATGCGGGAGAGCCTGGATCAGATTAAAGGGTATTGGGATGACAGCGTAGGAAGCCCGATTATTATGAAAATGAACCCGGATATGCTTCCGGTTATGGTTGCGGCTGCAGAGGCAGGAGATATGGAAGGTTCAGAGCTGACAGACTATGTAAACAATACGGTGCTTCCGGAACTGGAAAGTATCGAGGGCGTGGCATCTGTGACGGCATCGGGCCTGATAGATGAAGAAGTACGGGTAATAATCAGGCAGGATAAGATTGATGCAGTCAATCGAAAAGTAAAGGACGCACTGGACGGGAAGTTTGCCGAGGCAGAGAGCGAGATGGAGGACGCTAAAGCGGAATTAGAAGACGGGAAGACGAAGCTGGAAGAAGGGGAGCGGGCACTGGCAGAGCAGACTGCCAATGCAGAGAGCCAGATTTCCAGCGGGCAGAACCAGCTGATTTCCGGCGAAGCGGAATTGAACCAGAAAATTGCCGAGGTGGAGAGCGGGCTGGCGGAGCTTGAGACGGCGGAAAAAGAAATTCAGGCGCAGGAAGCGCAGCTTGCCGAGGCAGAAGAGCAGCTGGACGCGCTTCCAGGGCAGCTTACAGAAGCAGAGGAGGGCCTTGCAGCGATAGAGAGCGGGATTACAGGATTGGAGGCGGCAGCGGCAGGGCTTGAACAGGCGAAGCCTGCATTTGAGGGAAAGGCGGAGCTGGAGAAGCAGCTTGACGAGGCAGAGAAGAACCCTGATACTCCGCCGGCGGCTTTGGCAGCGCTGCGGCAGCAGCTTACGGCTCTCCAGCAGCAGTTGGATGCAGTATTACAGCCTTTGGCAGCTATGGGGATAGATACCAGCGGAAGCTATGAAGAAATCCAGCAGAAGATTAATACTCAGAAGTCAGAGTTGATTTCACAGAAAACCCAGATGGAAACGGCAGTTGGGCTATTAAGGGAAATGGCAGAAGAAATTCCGAACCAGCGGCAGGCGATAGCAGAAGGGAAGAAGCAGATAAGAGATGGAAAAAAGCAGATAAAAGCAGGAAAGTCACAGCTTACGGAGGCAAAGCAACAGCTTACCGACGCAAAGAGCCAGATTGAATCAGGAAAAATTTCACTTTCGGCAGCTCTTTCTGAACTGAACAGAAACAAAATCAGCGCGACCATAGAGATCGCGTCAGGCAAAGCACAGATTACTGCCGGGGAGAGCCAGCTTGACACGGCAAGGAAGGAGCTGGACAGCCAGAAAGACGCGGCTTATGAAAAGTCGGACGTAGAAGGAATCCTTACGGCTGACATGATAAAGGGAATTCTTGCAGCGCAGAACTTCACCATGCCGGCCGGGTATGTAGCGGAAGAAGGTATTGATTTCCTGGTGCGCGTGGGCGATAAGCTCACGGATACGCAGTCTCTGGAAGATTTGATGCTTGTGGATTTACATATGAAGGGTTTGAAACCTATTTACCTTTCAGACGTTGCAGATGTGACGGTAACAGATAACAGCAGTGAGGTTTACGCCAAAATTAATGGGCATGCGGGCGTGCTGTTTTCCATGCAGAAGCAGTCGGGATATTCCACAGGAGATGTTTCTAAAAGGATTCAGAAAAAGTTTACGGAGATTGAGGAGGAATCCGGGAATACTCATTTTGTAAAGCTGATGGATCAGGGGATTTATATAGATATGGTTGTAAATTCCGTACTTGAAAATATGATTTCAGGCGCGGTGCTGGCAGTTTTGATTCTTTTGCTATTCCTGAAAAGTGTACGTCCTACTGTGGTAATTGCATTTTCTATCCCAATCAGTATTTTAGCAGCAATTGTACTAATGTATTTCTCAGGAATCAATATCAACATTATATCCCTTTCGGGACTGGCGTTGGGAATCGGTATGCTGGTGGATAATTCTATCGTGGTTATTGAAAATATTTATCGTCTGAGAAACGAAGGAGTTTCTGCAAAAAAAGCGGCGGTAGAAGGGGCGCGCCAGGTAGCAGGGGCGATTGCGGCGTCTACGCTTACTACCATTTGTGTATTTCTGCCGATTGTGTTCACAGAGGGAATTACAAGGCAGCTCTTTGTGGATATGGGACTGACGATTGCTTATTCCCTGTTGGCGAGCCTTGCAGTGGCGCTTACTGTTGTTCCTATGATGGGGTCGGGCTTGCTGAAAAATACGGATGAAAAGAAGAGCCGTATTTTTGGCGGGCTTCAGAGCGGTTATGGAAAGATGATAGGTTTTGCTTTGAACCATAGGGCAATCGTGTTGATTGGGGCGGTATTGGCGCTGGTATTGAGTGCGGTGCTGTCTGTCTCAAAGGGGACGGAGTTTATGCCGGAAATGGAGAGTACGCAGATGTCCCTTACCCTGTCGCTGCCGGACGAGGGCGCAGGGAAACAGGAGCTTGCCGAGATGTCGGATAAAGTAACAGAAAGGATACAGGATATTCCGGATGTAGAAGAAATCGGAGCCATGTCTCAGGGCGGCGGCATGATGGGAGTTATGGGAGACAGTGGTTCTGATACAGTTTCCATGTATCTGATTTTAAAAGAGGATAAGGAACTGGACAGTCTGCAGTTGGCGGAAGAAATTAAAGAACGTACCGCCGATTTAGCGTGTGAGCTGAATATTCAGACTTCCAGCATGGATATGTCGGCGCTTGGCGGAAGCGGAATCTCTGTCAAAGTGAAAGGGCGTGAGCTGGATACGCTAAAAGAGCTGGCGGCACAGGCGGCAGCGGTTCTCGAAACGGTAGAAGGGGCTGTGGATGTTTCCGACGGTATTGAAGAGAAGACTCTGGAAATGCGTATCGTGGTAGATAAAGATAAGGCTATGAAATATCAGCTTACTACGGCGCAGGTATTCCAGTTCCTTCAGGGAAAACTGGCGGATGCAAAGAGCGCGACAACACTTACAACGGATGTGAAAGATTATCCGGTTATGGTCATTAGTGAGAATGATACGAAGCTTACCAGGGAACAGATTAAGAAACTGAAAATTGAAGGCAAAGATAAGAATGGGAATCCGAAAGATGTGCCGCTGAAAAATATTGTGGAATTTCAGGAGACAGAAGGATTTTCCTCGATCAACCGTGAAGCACAGACCAGATATGTGACAGTCAGCGCGAAAGTAGACGCGGGCTATAATATCGGGCTGGTGGCAGGCGAGGCGGAACAGAAGCTAAAGGAGATAGAGCTGCCAAAAGGATATACACTTGAGATGTCGGGAGAAAATGAGACGATTAACGAATCTATGGTGGAGCTTTTGAAAATGCTTGGTCTGGCGGTATTGCTGATTTACCTGATTATGGTGGCGCAGTTCCAGTCGCTGCTCTCTCCGTTTATTATTATGTTTACGATTCCTCTGGCATTTACAGGCGGCTTCCTGGGACTTTGGGCGACAGGAAAGCCGGTGAGCGTTATCGCGATGATAGGTTTTGTTATGCTTTCGGGTATTATCGTAAATAATGGAATCGTTCTGGTGGACTATATCAACCAGCTCAGGCGGGGCGGCATGGAGAAACGAGCGGCCATCATAGAGTCAGGCCGAACCAGGCTGCGCCCAATCCTGATGACGGCGCTCACGACAATTCTTGGACTGAGTACAATGGCCGTCGGACTGGGAATGGGTGCGGATATGGTGCAGCCTATGGCAATTGTGGCCGTAGGAGGACTTCTTTATGGCACGCTGCTGACACTGGTAGTCGTTCCGTGCATTTATGACTTACTGAACAGGAAGAAAGATATGACGGAGGAGGAAATTTAATGTGATAGATTTTGGAATAGAGCGTATCCTCCGGCTGTCAGCTCCAAAGGCAGTAGCTATGTATGAGGCGGTAAATGAACTGATGGAGGAAGGAAAGGAAATTTATGGCATGAAAATTTCCGAGATTACCGCGAAGGCAGGAATTGGGAAAGGCACGGCCTACGAGTATTTTGACACGAAAGAGGAGCTGCTGGGGAAGGCGGTTTTTTATCAGCTCCACCAGGGGCTCTGCCATATGACGGAGAAAGCGCTGAAACAGGGAAGCTTCCGGGAGCAGATTTTTGCGATTTTAGACGATATGGAACAGAATTTTCCCAAAAGGCAGGTGCTTATCCGCTATCTCTGCTATTATGTGCTCGGCTCAGAGGCGGCGAAGAAGTGCGGCGGGGAAAAGTCTGGCGGTTTCCTTAGAGAAGGAAGGCTGAAAGAGACGGCAGACTGTCTTTTAGGGCAGGCAAGGAAAGAAGGCCTGCTGCAAAAAGAGCCGGATTTTTTAGCGATTGAGACGCTGCTTACCCAGTTCATGGGATTCTGCTTTTATCTGGGGAATAGGCAGGCGGCGGAGATCAGTATGGGACAGATGAAAGAGTTTGTATATGAAAATATCGTAAAAATCTTTGAGGGAAATGCACAGGCATAGTAATATAGGGGCGGGCAGCAGAAAAAGGACTGCTGCCCGCCCGGCGGTTTATCCGTCACATTTCTTTTTGCACTCATCCTCGTCAATTTCTACCAGGATGATATCATTCCCAATCTGTTTCACACACTTCCAGGGGATGATGTACTCTGTGTCGCGCCCCAGAAAGGAACAGAGTTTTCCGGGACCCGGGACAATCAGCGCCACGACGCAGCCGGTGCAGGAGTCGATGTCCGCATCATTGACACAGCCAAGGGAACGGCAGGTACAGATATTAATTACCTCTTTTTGCCGGAGATCACAGATACGCATAAGAACCTCACACATGGGTTTTATTACAGCCTATGCAAAAAAAAGGAAACCATGCATTGACAATTCAGGGGAAAGTGGGGTATAAAAAAAGAAAAGAATCGGCGTTGGAATTTTAAGTGCAGCTAAGGAGGAAAACTATGAAATGCCCATTTTGCAATCAGGATAATACAAGGGTCGTGGATTCCCGGCCGGCAGATGATAATAGCTCAATTAGAAGGCGGAGGATGTGTGATGAGTGTAAACGGCGGTTTACTACATATGAAAAAGTCGAGACAATTCCCTTGGTTGTCATAAAAAAAGATAACAGCCGTGAAGAGTATGACAGGTCAAAGATAGAGGCCGGTGTGCTGCGCGCATGTTACAAAAGGCCGATTCCTGTACAGAAAATTAAGGAACTGGTAGATAATGTAGAAACAGAACTATTTAACCGGGAAGAGCGCGAAATTGAGAGCAAGGTTATTGGTGAAATTGTGATGGATAAGCTCAAAAACCTTGAAGCAGTGGCATATGTGCGGTTTGCTTCCGTATACAGAGAGTTTAAAGATGTCAATACATTTATGGATGAGTTGAAGAAAATTTTGAATTAGGCAGGAAGCAGATGGATTACATGGGAGGAAAATTATGCGTTTAAGAAATATACCGGGAGCTGATGAGACAGTAGGAAACAGCAGATGGGTCATTCAGGAACCGGAAGTCTGGAAAGGGAGATGGAGAGAGATTTTCGGGAATGATAACCCTGTGCATATTGAAGTGGGAATGGGAAAAGGACAGTTCGTAACAGAGATGGCGCTCCTTCATCCGGGTATCAATTATGTGGGAATTGAGAGATATACCAGCGTACTGCTGCGGGCGCTTCAGAAGCGGGAGAAAATGGAGGAAATACCCAATCTATATTATCTCTGCATTGACGCCAGGGATTTGCCGGATATCTTTGAGGCGAATGAGGTGGAAAAAATTTATCTGAATTTTTCAGACCCGTGGCCGAAGGACCGCCACGCGAAACGGCGGCTTCCTTCCAGGGAATTCTTAAGCCGCTATGATAAAATCCTGAAAGAAAACGGGAAAGTAGAGTTTAAGACAGACAACAGAGGGTTGTTTGAGTTTGCACTGGAAGAAGCAAAAGAATCCGAATGGGAACTGGAGACCTGCACCTTTGATTTGCATCACAATGAAGAGATGATGCAGGGAAACGTGATGACCGAATATGAAGAGAAGTTTTCGGAAAGAGGGAATCCTATCCACAAAATGATTATCAGCCGGAAAAAGCGCAGTGTAGAGATGCAGGCGTAACGTTCAGCTGAAGGCGGGGGCTGCTAATCACGGAATGGGTGTCTTGGCATATAATAACAGCAAAAGGCGGTAGGCGGTGTCTATGCGGAAAAGAACCCTGCAGGATAAGATTGGAATGGCAGTGATGGAAAAGCCGGGGCTGAATAAGAAAATGCTTATGGTGAAAAAGTCGCTGGATGAAGTGAATAAGGTGTTGGGGAAATTTGGCGAAAAAAAGAAATAGGGTTTGCATTTATTATGCCCTTTCTCTTTATATCTTCAGAGCCACATCCACAAAAAATTCCGTGTCGCTGTTAGAGGCTTTTACGGAACCGCCGTATTTTTCTGAAACGGCGGAAATGGAGGCAAGGCCGATGCTGGTTCCGCCGTGTTTGGTGGAGCAGTATCCGCCCTTGCCTTTTCTGACTTTTCCGTCAAAGCTGTTGGTGGAGACAATATATAGCATGTTCTCATAACGGACTTCCGTAGTAAGGCAGAAAATGACAGGATGTTTTTGCCAGAAAAATGACGTTCTTGCCAGAAGTATTGCTTTTTACTAAAATTAATGTATTAAATTATATGTGTGCGCGGCGCGCTGGCGTTTTGCAAACACTTAGCAAGAAAGAAAATGTGAAAGGAAGAATTTTATGAAGAAATGTGCAATGAAACTATGCGTAATGAAACGATGGCTGGGTATCATTTTAGCAGTAATTATGATATTTACCGGTTCTGCCTGTGATTTTCCAGGTGTGATAAACGTTTCTGCGGCGGGCAATCTTTTTATGGGCGATGAAACAACAGCCGAGGCAAATGTGAAAAAAGACGGTCAAACCACGTATTACGATACTATTGAAAGCGCGTGGGCGGCAGCAAAAGGAGGCGGAACCGCTACCGTCACCCTGCTGAGGGATTCGGATATCACAGATGCTTTGACGATAGGGGAAGGCGACGATATTACCTTTGACGGCGGCTCGTACCGTCTGCTATCTGTCGTCTCGGCATTTCTTGTAAACGGCGGAAGGCTGAACATAATCGGCGGCACGATTAACATATCAGGCAGGGGCAACTATGGCGTACAGTGCGACGATGGCAGGGTTGAGATTCAAAACGGTACGATTAACGCGACGTATTATGGCGAAGGCCTGTGGTGCAAGGGCGGTACGATTGAGATTAGCGGGGGAAATATTTCTGCCTACAATACTGGCGTCGGCGTACGGATAGATGGCGGTAAAGCAATTATCAGTGGCGGTACGATTTCCACTACGGAAGCGTACGCTTTGGAAATCGGTGAAAACGGCTTAGCCGAACTTTCCGGAGGAAGGTTCCAGGCCACCTCATCAGGCGCGATAAATGTTGGTTCCGCAGATGGTACAGTCGGCGGTTTACTTTCGGAAGGCTTCCAATATATAAAAAATAATGATACAGTTGTTACAGACACAGATGTAAACCGTCTGTTTGGCGATATCTCGGTGGAAAAGATCTGCCAGCACAGTTTGGGTGAGGATGGACGCTGTAACGAGTGCCAGGGGCAGATTACCGCCAGGCTGACGGTTGGCAGCGACGTCCGTTATTATCTGAGAGTCGGCGATGCGTGGGAAGCTGCAAAGGCTGCCGGAGAACACGCTTTCATAGAGCTGCTCGCCGATGTATCCCGTTCCTCCAGACTGGAGGTGGGGGAAGGCAACGATATTACCTTCGATGGCGGAGAATATACGCTTACAGTAGAAGACGACACGGAGGTGTTCTACAGCGGCGGCGGCAGCCTGACAATTACCGGCGGAAGATTTGACGGAAGGATGCGTTCCAGCCTGTCAGTGGAGGGCGGCACGGTCACGCTCACCGGCGGCACATTTACCGCAGCCGATACAACAATAATAAGCCCGAATTATTCACGGCAGTATAAACTCACATAAAATCCGCCGTAGTTACCATTA
>SRZB01000023.1 GCA_004793585.1 Hominisplanchenecus murintestinalis
ATACACCCAAAAAGGTATGGTGTCTTTAGTTTTAAAGCATTTATAGCAGTTTTGGTAAAAATTCAAATTTGCTCATTTATAGTAATCCACTTTTATTAAAAGCGGTCAAAGATATAAATAAAATTGGTTCGGAATGTACTCATACCAAATCTATTAGAGAGATAAGTGAAGATGATGTAAAAAATACCATAGATAGACTTTTTGATTTGTATGCATCCATTTTAATTGAATACTTTGAAAAATATAAGTTTGGGTCAAATCTCCAAATTGTATATAGTTTTTCTATTTTGCCCCCTATTATTAGGTACATAACATTAAATTATCTTTATGAAAAACATCCAGACAATCTTATGATTATAGACAAATTATCATTGGTTCTGCTTAAGGCACTTAATAAAGATGCTGCTATGGACTGGTTGCAAGAAAGAAAAGATGTTTTAGAAAAAACACATTCTGTATCACCAGATGCACATAAAGCTACTATTGAAAAATTTGGTGAGGAAATTGCGAATATGTTATATAATAGTGCACCAAATATGTATGATTTGTGTAGTGAGCGGGTTGAATTAGTCGCAGGTGAAATTGAAACAAGGGGAAAATTATATAATGATTTTGAAAGTGCCATTGTGTTTTATCAAAAAGAAGGAATCGTAGAAGGTTCATCTCCTGAGATTAAAGAGTTTAACTCTATTATGGAATTTTTATATCTTGGTAGAAAGTCACAAAAGTAAATCGTTATTTACTTTGAGACAAATTGTCCCGAAGTCCTCTGCGGCGGCTGTTCATACCAGCCGCCGCTTTTTATCTGCTGGAAGGGAGGTGCAGTTACGGCAACCACCAGACTCATTACCCACCATATCAGCAAGGGGGAAACCATCGCCAGCTCGCTGAAGGATCGTCTGGACTATGGGAAAGACCCGGATAAAACCCAGGACGGCCAGCTCATTTCTTCCTATGAGTGTGACCACCAGACCGCCGATGCCGAGTTCCTGCTCTCCCGGGCAAAGTATAAAGCGGTCACAGGTCGGGAGCAAAAGCGGGAGGCGGATGTGCTCTGCTATCAGATCCGCCAGTCCTTTGCCCCCGGGGAGATTACCCCGGAGGAGGCCAACCGGGTAGGCTATGAAACGGCCATGCGCTGGACAAAGGGCAAACACGCCTTTTTCGTTGCCACCCATACGGATAAAAAACATATCCATAACCACATTTATTACAATCCGATCTCGCTGGACTACACCCGGAAATTCCGGGACTTCTGGAGGTCGGTGGGGGCTCTGCGGCGGCTCTCTGACCGGGTATGTCTGGAAAATGACCTGTCCGTGATCCAGCATCCAAAGCTCCACAGCAAGGGCCGTTTCCTACATTACGGCCAGTGGATCGGGGAGCGGCCCCCGTCCGCACAGCAGAGGGTACGGCAGGCCATCGTTGCCGCTCTGGAGCAAAAGCCCGCCGACTTTGCGGCGTTCCTCCGGCTTATGGAAGAGTCCGGCTTTGCGGTAAAGCATGGGCGGAGCGGCGTGATTTCCTTTCTTGCTCCGGGGCAGGAGAAACCCACCCGCCTGCGTTCATCTACCCTCGGGGACGGTTTTGATCCCGGAGACATCCGGGCGGTGATAGCCGGGGAGCGGCCCATCCCGGTACTGGCAGACGAGGCCCCGGCTCCGGCCCGGCGTGTCAATCTGATTATAGATATTCAAGAGCGCATGGCCCAGGGGAAGGGCCCGGCCTATGAACGGTGGGCCAAGGTTTACAACCTCAAACAGATGGCCGCCGCCCTCCAGTATCTGAGGGAGCATGACCTTATGGACTATGAAACGATTGCGGCCAGCACCGAGGCGGCGGTGGAGCGTTTTCATGCTCTCTCCGGGGAACTGCGGGAAACGGAGGCGGCCCTCGAAAAGACAGCCGGGCTTATGGCGGCAACAGTGGAATATGCCAAGACCCGACCCGTTTTCGATGGCTACAAGGCGGCCCGGTACAGTAAAAAATATCTGGCCCAGCATGAGGCGGAGCTTTCCGACTACCGGGCGGCAAAGGCGGCGCTCAATGAGCTTTTGGCCGGGGAGAAACTTCCCAAAATGGCGGATATGAAAAAGGCCCGCCAGGAGCTGGCGGGAAAGAAAAAAGCCCTCTATGCCGAGTACCGCAAGGCCCAGGCGGATATGCGGCAGGCCGTGGCGGTCAAAGCAAATATTGATCATCTGCTCGGCCATACGGACGGGCGGGAAAATAAGGCCCAGGAGCGATAGCGACAGGCCGCAGACAACAGGCGCATAGCGCCGGGACTTTGGGACACTTTGTCCCGAAGTCCAGCGGGTTTGGGGAGCTCCCCCAACAAGCATTTTTGCGGGGCCTGCGGCCCGGCAAAAATAGCAGGTGTGGCCACACCTGCCCTGCTTGCCGTTTCGTGCAAGCCTGAGAATAGCGCAAAAAACGGAGGTTACGCTTTCTTACGCATCCTCCGTTTCTTTGGCCGCTTTCATCGCTTGGATGGTGGCCTCTACAATTTTCAATTCTCTTTCGTTCAGAGAGCCCAGCATGGCATCAATCCGCTTTCTGCACTCGCTGTCTGCGTTCCGGGACGGGTAAAAATATTGATCTACCGATATATCAAACATTGTGACCAGTTGATAAAAAGTATTGAGGCTTGGGTGCTGGCCGTCATTCTCGTTATACATGATCGTGCGTGGAGAGCGGTCAACAATATAGGCCAGTTGCTCCTGCGTCATCCCGCTGGCCTCCCGAGCCCGCTTGATGGCCCGTCCTATATCGTGAAAATCAAATCGCCGTTTGTCTTGTTCTAACTTCATAACATCACCTAATGTAATTCTACATTTCATATGTTATTATTTGAACGACTATATATTTCATGCTTCTGACTATTTAATTTCGTATTACTTTGCTGACTTGACAACAAAGAGAAAACTGGTTACAATAAATCTGATATAACTATGCAAGAGGTGAGTACGATGTTGTTCGGAAAATTTTGTATTGACTTCGGCTCCACACAAGTTTATACCACGAAACATTGTGCGGAGCCTTTTCGGAAAGTTGATCTATAAAGCGGAAAGGCCAAGGCAGAGATAGACTGTCTTTGGTTTTTATACCCTTTTACCGGATCAACGATAGATAATTGACTGTTTAGGCCACAGACAATGTTTTGTTTGTGGCCTTTTGTTATGCTCATTTATAAGTGACTATGCAAAGGGCGCACGATATAGTGTGCCCTTTCTTTTTTGGGAGGAAATAAATATGACTGAAGAACATAGTTTGTTGATCGGGAGTGTACCAAAAAAGCTGGCCGTTTTTGCTTTCCCGTTGCTTTTAGCAAATATACTGCAATCTTTCTATAATGTAGTAGATATGCTTGTAATCGGCCAGATTGTTGGTGATACGGGCCTTGCGGCCATTGGAAACGCTTCTAAATTGTACTATATCATCACTTCAATTTGTATTGGTATGACGATGGGCGGAGCCGTGTTGATTGCTCAATATAAAGGGGCAGACGATAAAAAGGGGCAGGCGGAGTCCTTTCAAATGCTGGCCTTGCTCTCGCTGGTATCTTCTTTACTTGTGACTATTGTGAGTTTGGTAACCTACCAGCCGTTATTCAAGATGTTAAATGTTCCAGCAGACGCATATCAAGATGCCTGCGACTATATGAAAATCATTTGCTGTGGGACTGTGTTCGTCTTTGGGTATAATGCTGTCTGCTCTGTGCTCAAGGGGTTGGGGGATTCTAAATCTCCACTCTATTTTGTGGGAATTGCTACCGTCATCAATATTGTTTTAGACATTATCTTGGTGGGCCCTTTAGGAATGGGAACGGCAGGGGCGGCTTATGCAACGATTACCGCACAAGGAATTTCCTTTGTGATTTCTCTATTCTATTTGAAGCGGCACAAGATATTTTTCTCTATGGGAAATCATAGAAAGTTTACGCTTCAATGGGATAAGCTGGCCGCCATCGTGAAAGTCGGCCTGCCCACAGCGATCCAGATGGTCGTAGTCAATACTGCCTATCTGCTTGTGGCGGGAATGCTCAATCAGTTTGGTACTGCCGTGTCTGCTGCATCAAATGTAGGTTTGCAAATTAACACCTTTGCTGGTATGCCCTGCTGGGCTATTGGACAGGCAGTAACAGCGATGGTCGGCCAATGTATGGGGGCTGGACAAATTGAGCGCACTCGAAAGGTAGTAAAAATCAGTTTAGTGATGAATGTTGCCGTAACGCTCGTTGTCGTAATTTGCGTACAGCTTTTTGCAGAACCATTGATTTTACTTTTCGGTAGTACCAGCCCGGAAGTAATAAACGATGGAGTTTACTATCTGCGTGTCTGTTGCAGTATAAATAGCTTGATTTATGCCGCTATGTACACTTTGGATTCCTTTGCTATTGGTGTCGGTGCGGCAAATATCGCTATGATTAACGCTTTACTGGACGCAGTTATTATGCGTTTGCCTGTGAGTTGGCTCTTGGCTTTTGCACTTAATATGGGGGTTTCTGGCATTTATTACGGCCAGGCGCTTTCGCCAGTCTTGCCTGCTATTGTAGGCTTACTCTATTTCATGAGTAGAAAATGGGAACACAAAACGCTTATTCAATCAAACCACAAGGAGGGAAGTCTTTAATGAATCGAATGGTATGGCTTCTATGTCCTATATGTAGAAATAAGACCAGACTTAAAGTGCGTCAAGATACAGAGCTCATCAATTTTCCTCTGTATTGCCCGAAATGCAAGCAGGAGACTTTAGTGAATGTCAAGAAAACAAACCTATCTGTTATTCGTATGAGTAACTTGATTTCTGAGGAGGATAGCAATTCATGATGGACAAGCAAAAAATTTATCCCCGGTCAAAAGATCGGGAAACCGTATATTTGAAAAATGTTATTATCGATCCCAGCATCATTGTGGGCGACTACACCATGTATAACGACTTTGTAAATGATCCTGTTGATTTTCAAAAGAATAATGTTCTTTACCATTATCCTATTAACCATGACAGGCTGATTATCGGTAAGTTTTGCTCTATCGCCTGTGGCGCTCGTTTCTTGTTCAATAGCGCCAACCATAGCATGACTTCACTTGCGACTTATCCGTTTCCCATTTTCTTTGAGGAATGGGGACTTGATGTTAGCCAAATAACCGAGGCATGGGACAACAACGGGGATATTGTTGTTGGAAATGATGTTTGGATTGGATATGAGGCCGCAATCTTCGCTGGAGTTACCATAGGGGACGGTGCTATTATTGGCACCAGAGCTGTTGTAACAAAAGATGTCCCGCCTTATACCATTGTGGGCGGCGTTCCAGCTAAACCTATCCGAAAACGCTTTTCCGATGAAACTATTTCGGCGTTGCTGACAGAACGATGGTGGGACTGGCCGGAAGAAAAAATTGCTCGTAATCTTGCGGCAATCCAATCGGGCCATGTCGATCAATTTAAGTAAATATTGAAAAGAGCCAGACGCACAGACGCAGAGCCATCACAACAAAACCGTTGTTGATTGGCTTATGTTTCAAAGAAAACGGCGGTTTTGAGTTTTATCAAGCCGCCGTTTCTTTATGAGTATATAGTCTAACGGAGTACGGCGGCCCCCTTTGGAGGTGTCGCTGTGCTCTCGCTCATTTTCCATCCCCCTAACTTGTCAAAAAAAGCCCACCCGCCCCGCAGGATCAGTCTGGTGGTAAATATGCAATTTGGCAGTATATAAATGAATATATTACTTCGTGCGTCCGCATGGCTTTGTGTCATGCGGGCGTTTTTTGTTATCCGTACTTCGAGACAAAGTGTCCCGAGGTGCGGTGTAGCTCCCCGGGATGCCGCTCCCCGCCGCCCCCGTTTCGGTCACTCATTCACCCAACACCGAAACGGAGGTTTAATTATGACTACAATCAATCTGAAAGATTTTTATTATTGGTACACACAGGATCAGTTTATCGAGGTTTCTGACGAGGTGGCCGAGGTGTTTCTGGCCGATGGTCGTCACGAGATGGCCTACCAGCGGCGGCTCTCCCGGCACAAGGCGCAGTATTCTCTGGATTGTGAGGACGGGATTGAATATTCTGCCTGCCTGCACGAGCCCACGCCCCAGGAGCTCTTGGAGCGGATGGAGCTGTTCTGCCGTCTGTGGAACGCCCTCAATTCTCTGCCGGAGATCCAGGGCCGGAGGATCGACGCCCACATCATTCTCGGAAAGAGCGTCAAGGAAATTGCCGAGGCCGAGGGCGTACATGAGGAGTCTGTTCGGCAGTCCATCAAACGGGGCCTTGAGCGCATGAAAAAAATATTTTGATTTTTTCATTTTGCCCACTTGGAAATGGTGAAAAAATGTCTCGGTTTATGAGAGGAGGTTTTCTTTCTCCGCAGAACAACAGGAGCGGCCCCGAGCAACATACGGGGAGCCGGGCGGCGGGTGCGCTGTGACTTCCTCCACGGAGGAACGAGCGAACAACACCAGCGCCGCAAATGGGACGGGCTAACCCAGGGCCACGATCCGTCGCTGGACAGGCTGGCCGCCTGTCCCTCCGGGCCGCCCTCTTGCCTGCGTGGGAGCGCCGCCCCGAATAAAGTTGTCTTTGGACAGGTCAAGAAAATGAGGGCGGCGTTCCCTCAATTTTAGGAAAGCGAGGTACAGTCTATGAGTTACGATCCCGCAGAATTGGCGGCCCTGTTATCTGAACCGTGGAGCAACGGCACTTGCCGTGGCTATGTAATTATGGCGATGGAAAACTGCGGCTTTGCCGACCAGGACATCCGCCGTATCATGGCCGAGCTCTATGAGCTGTTCGATTTTGTATCTTTGGATGAGGCCGAGGCCCATTATCAGAAAAGCCCCTATTGACTTCGAGACAAAATGTCCCGAGATGGAGTGAGGCAAGAGGGCGGCACCGTTGCTGGTGCCGTCCTCTTGCGTTTCCCCACTGTGAGCGGGAGGCGTTTTAACTCTGTTTTGGATAAGGAGGTTTTACCGTGAGATTAACTGCACAGGAAATTGAACAAATGAAAAGCGTTGACATCGGCGCAGTAGATAAGGAAACCCTTGCAGACGCAAGCGGTTTTACTTTCGATCCGATGCTCCCCAAGGAAACCCGGGCCCAGCGTATGTTGGAGCATTTCAAAAATCCGTATTGTTTCCGTTTGGGCGATATGGTGATTAAGCTGGAGTTTGCGGACGAGGGGCCCTCCCTCCAGGAACTGCTCACCACATTTTTTCTCCGGCAAAAAAGCGGGCTGTAACTTCGGTTGTGGCCCCTCTGCAACTTCGAGACAAAGTGTCCCATACAAAGGCATCCTTGTTGTCCCTCCCCAGCAGAGGTATAATATAGATGTAATGTGATAGGGAAGGAGGACAAATGGCAAGAACAGCAAACCGGGGGACAATAAGCGCCAGCGCCCCTACTTCATACAATGCGATGCGCTGGAGGCTGGGTAAATATATCCGGCTCTCCAAAGAAGATTTACTCCGTGGCCGGGACGAAAGCAACAGCGTTATCAACCAGAGGCGGCTTTTGGAACAATACCACCAGACCCATCTGGACGAGTTTTATGACGGAACCGAGCAGGATGTGTATGTGGATGACGGCAAAACCGGGACGGATACCGACCGTGAAGATTTCCAGCGGCTCCTGGCCGATGTGTATAGCGGCAGGATCAACTGCGTGATTGTCAAAGACCTGTCCCGCCTCTCCCGTAACTATACCGATGCCGGGAACTTGATTGAAAATCTTTTTGTCCGGCTGAATGTACGGTTTATCAGCTTGGCGGAGGGGGTGGACAGTTACCGCAACCCGGACAGCGTATCAAACATTATTGTGCCGATCACGAATGTAATGAACGATCAATACTGCTACCAGACCTCAAAGAAAATCCGGCAGGTATTTGATATGAAACGCCGCAACGGTGAGTTTATCGGCTCGTATGCCCCCTATGGCTATGTGAAAGACCCGAATGACAAACACGCCTTGTTGGTTGATCCCGAGGCCGCTGAAGTGGTAAAAAGCATTTTTGCTTTGTTCCTGTCCGGCATGAACAAGCGGGGGATCACCTATTACTTGAACGACCACGGGACACTTTGTCCCACAGCCTATAAGCAACAGCAAGGGCTCAAGTACAACGCCCCCAACGCCCAGGGCAATCCTATGTGGAGCACGATCACCATAGACACGATCTTAAAAAACCGTGTTTATGTGGGGGATATGGTACAAGGCCGCCAGCGGGTGAAAAGCTATAAAATCCACATTCAAGAAAAAGTGCCGGAGGAAGAATGGTTTATCGTGGAGAATACCCACGAGGCCATCATAGACCGGGAAACCTTTACAAAGGTGCAGAGCCTGCTCAAACGGGATACCCGCACCGCTCCAAAAGCTAAACAGCTTTACCTGTTCAGTGGTTTTCTGAAATGTGCCGATTGTGGCCGGGCGATGTCCCGGATCGCATCCAAAGGGATTTATGTATATTATCAATGCGGGACTTATAAAAGCCTGTCAAAAAAGGCTTGCACCATGCACTCAATTAAAAGTGACCGTCTTGAGGCCGGGGTACTGTTTGCGATCCAACAACAGGTGCATCTGGCAATTACCTATTCCGAACTTGTTGCCCGTATCAACTCCGCACCTCTGAAAAAGAGCAAGTCAAAGCGGCTGGAAGATACCATTGCCGCAAAAGAAAAAGAGCTTGCTAAAATCATGCGATACAAGCAGGCCCTTTATCAAGACTGGAAAGACGGGGAAATTACCCGCAACGATTACCGGCACATGAGCGAGGACTATGAACAGCAGTTTGAGGCCCTCACACGCATTATGCAAACGCTGACGGCGGAGCAGGAGCAACTGGAAAATGGTGTGGATGCGGAAAGCCCATGCCTTACCGCATTTCTCAAATACCGGAACATTGATAAGCTGACACGGGAAATTTTAGGCGAGCTGATCGACCACATTAAGGTTTACGAGGGCGGCAATATCAGCGTGAAATTCAAATACGCTGATGAGTTCCGCCGTATAGCAGAATATATCGAGCTCAATTCCCCTATGGTTACGGGGGCCGCAGGCTGACCCCCTAACCTAAAACAATTCCGTTTGCTTGTTTTCCTAATATATAACGCCCATACGTGGATACGGTAGGAAAAAATGCAAAAAAGATAGAAGAGTATATCAGGAATCAACTTAAGGAAGATTTGGAATATGACCAGATGTCATTGAAAGAGTATATCGACCCGTTTACGGGTGAGCCGGTAAACAAAAGCAAGAAAAAATAAGCCCAAGGGGCTAAGCAGGTAACTGACGTTGCGGCTGGCGAACTTTTCGGTGAGTCTTTAGACTCCAGCGCCGGAAACGAGCCCTTATAGGGCGAAAAACAAACCACTGGCTTAGCCGGTGGTACTGATTAGCTATTTTGCAAAAACATCATAATGCGCTCCATTGGGATGGGAGCCGGGCAGCTCTACAAGATGATTGCAGCAGAGGCGGCCACCTATGCAGTATTAGGATGTGTCACCGGATGTGTACTGGGGTTGCCGTTGAATAAGATGATGTTCCAGTTCCTGATTGCAGATAAATGGGGAACGACCTGGCAGCTTCCGGTTGTCCCTCTGCTTCTGATCGTCATGTTATGTTTCGGCTCTGCGGCGTTGGCAATCCAGCGGCCAATTAAAAGAATCGGGCAACTGTCTATTGTGGATACAATAAAGGTACAGCAGTAAACACATATGCCGGATGCGTAATGGATTTCAAAAGTGATTTTGCCGTCCGCAGGTACGTTGAAATGGAAGTCGAGGAGTTCAACTTCTTTGATACTGTCTGGCAGTTCAATGTTCTTGTACCGTTTTACTTCCTTGCCCTCTGCCATGAGGCATACCGGAACCGCGTCCCTCAATTTTGCTGTGATTCTACCTGTTTTCATAATGTTGTCCGCCTTTCTCATTTTGATATTTTTTTGTATTGGCTGCTTGCCTTGTGAGTGACAGCTTACGCATTTTTGGTGTGAAAGCAAGCCTTTTTTCAAAGAAATATCCGGGTTGGGAGAAATTTATGGGGAAGCTCCGAAACAATACTGTTTTGTGCTGGAAACTTTGGGCTGGTTATATTTGGAACGATTACTATATGGAAATAGAGATTGAAACGTGGAAGATTCCTCCATACCAGGTAAGTGAAATGGTTACCTGGTATGGAGGGATTTTTAGAATAACTATAAAGCAGATGTCCGCTGGGGGCTGTTTATAAAGAAATCCAGGATTTGCACCTGGCAGACAAGAAAGGAGAGCAATTATGAAGAATAAAGAATTTGAAAGATGGGTACAGGCAGCAGGCATAAGGGCAGTTAAGACCGTGGCTCAGGCGGCGGTTGCAGGAATTGGGACGGCGGCCATGGGGCAGGTCGACTGGGTATATGTGGTATCTGCTTCTATACTGGCGGCGTAGTGTCGATGCTTACATCAGTGGCAGGGTTGCCGGAGCTGAAGGAGTAGCAATATAAAAGAGTGGCAGAAAATGACAAAATATGATATGCTGTAGAAGCTGTTGAACCTCCAGCAGAAGGGAGGTGAACCCCATGGAAGAAATTTTCGTCACACTCCTTGTCTCCACTGTAGCAAATGTAGTTAGCTACTACATATGCAAATGGCTGAGTAGAGACTGACCGACAGCGGCAGCCTAAACGGAGTGGCTCACCGTAACGAGCAAGACCCCCCTCAGAGCTGGCACTCTGAGGGGGGTCGTTTACCCTATGGAATTTCGTCACATTCCTTAGCTGCCACTATCATAACTGACTCTTGTAGAAATGTCAAGAATTAAAACAGTTACCGCTCAGAAATGGGCGGTGTTTTTATGCTGAAAAATGCAGCAGGAAAGGAGAACCATATGACACATAAAATCATTAACGCTATTAGTTCCAGGAACGTCCCATGCTGGGGCAACCAGAAAAAATATATTGCCGTCCATTACCTGGGGGTAGTGGGACAGGCCCATGACCTGGCATCGGACGGATGCGGGGCGCACTTCTACATTTACTGGGACGGGACTATTTACCAGCGGTGCAGCCTGGATGCCGTGCCTTGGGCGGTAGGTACTGCAGGATATTACACTCAGAAGCACCTGGAAGCCCGGAACAGCAATACTATAAGTATAGAAATGTGCTGCAAGTGCGACAGGAATGTAGCCAGCGCGGAAGATAAGAGATGGTACTTTACGAAAGAGACACAGGAGGCGTGTGCGTGGCCGGTGGCGAAGCTCCGCCATGAACAGGGCATCCCATCCACAAATGTACTGCGCCATTACGATATCGTAAATAAGACCTGTCTGGCTCCATATGTGCATAACAATGGGTATAAGACAATCTGGACGTGGACAACGTTTAAACAGAGGGCAGAAGAGTACTTTAGCGCAGAACAGAAACGGGAGCTGAAACCCGGCATGAAAGTAAAACTGACACAGGACATTGCCCTCCGGGACAGCGTTTCCACCAAGCCCCAGCAGGCGGGATACGTGAAGTATACGCAGCTTTCCGCATCGGCAAAGAAGAAGTGCCGCCGCCTGTCCGGGAATAAAGCTAAGTTGAAAAAAGGCGGCGTGGTGGAGATTAAGAAAGCTGTTACTGCTTGGGATGGTAGTATATGGGTGCAGATTAAAAGCGGCTGGCTGCCTGCCGTGGTAAAAGGAAAATACCGGGTAAAGGCTGTTTTATAACTTCGGACAGGTCATAAAACAGCCTGATAAATGTGAGTGGTTAGCAGCCAAAACCCCTGGAAACTCGCATAGAATCGTTGATTTGCTTATGATTCACTTAAGTTTTCATCTTTGAGTAGATATCGCGTGTTGAGTATGCTATAATCGAGAAGTAGTTTGTGTCTGTACAGCAACTATAAAGTAGTTTAGGAGGGGATAAGAACATGAAAAAATTCAGAAAATATGCAGTTTATCTGATGCTTGGCATGTCGATGGCGGCGCTTTTGTCTGGGTGTAAGAAGAAGGCGAAGGAGACCGAGTCAGAGTCTGCTGCGGTTCAGATTACAGAGACTGTGACGGAAGAAGATACAGAGGTAGAAGAGAAGACGGGGACGGCTGTTTCACAGACAGAAACGTATACGTCTAAAGATAAGTCAGTTTCTATCAACCTGCCGGATGATACGTGGAAAAATATGAAGGATAAAGACGGTACGCTTGTATTTGAAGCGCCGGAAGGGATTATTACCGTAAGCCATATATCGGGGAGCGAGGTTGGTTCGGTGAAGCTGCCGGCTACAAAGGAAGAGGTACTGGATAATCTTACAGCGTCGGGAAAAAATGCGGATAATTATGAGGTTACGGAATTCAGGAAATCAAGTGCCGGAACTATGGAACAGTATCGCACAACGATTAAATGCTTGGATGCAGAGGAAGAGTATAAATACTCTGTAGGATATGACATTGTGACTACGACAGATATCTATTCTGTTACGGGTCAGATAAAGAGTGAAGATGAGGAGGTTCTGGAAGCAGTTAAGACGGCAGTTGAGAGCTTTAAAGTTCTGAAGAAATCTTCAAGGCCAAAGAAAGACACCACATCAACAGGCCAGACAGGCTCCGAGCAGGGAAGTACGACCCAGACAGGAACATCTATGGTGATCTATGATTCTAATGGGAATCCCATTACGGTTACGAAGAATGCCGGTGGCGTATGGTCTGACAGCAATGGAAAGACTTACGAAATGCAGGAGTACGGCGTTATGGGAAGCGACGGCTACTGGTATACCTATGCGTCTTCTTCCGGTGGAAATAGTACAGATAACAGTAACAATAATAATGATAGTAATAATAATAACAATAATAACAATAATAACAATAATAACAACGATACAAATGATGGAAATAGCGGCGCTTCAGGAACCACTCCGCAGCCTTCGACAGGGACGGATTCCAGCGGTTTCTATGACCAGAGCGGAAACTATATTCCGGTGACAAAGGATAAAAACGGGAACTGGGTAGACGCGTATGGTACGGTCTATTACTTTGGCGACGGCGGTGTGACGGATAATGCGGGCAACTATTATCCGTATAAGGACAGCAGTGAAGCTACAGGATTTTATGATGATAAAGGAAATTATATTACTGTGACAAAGGACAGCAATGGGAACTGGGTAGACAGCTCAGGTGCGAAATACACGTTTGGAGATGACGGCGTAACAGATGCGGCCGGGAATTTCTATCCTTATTAAAAGCAGAAAAATATGAAAGAATAATGAAAAGGGGATGATACAAGGTTTATGCCGCGTATCGTTTCCTTTTCATGTTTTAAGTGGTACATTTTGGAGGGAACTTCGTGTAAAGCTTTTTAATATTGTATAAATTTCATCTATTTACAAATACTATCATCACAGGAAGTTAATCTCATTCGGGAGATTCTGCCGCATCGTATGATAGAAAAATGGTAGAGATGGAGGAACAGATATTATGAAAGCGACAGGAATTGTAAGACGTATAGATGATCTTGGCCGTGTAGTGATTCCGAAAGAAATCCGGCGCACGTTGAGGATTAAAGAGGGCGCTCCCCTTGAAATTTTTACGGATCGGGAAGGAGAAATTATCCTGAAAAAATATTCCCCGATTGGGGAACTGGGGAGTTTTTCCAAAGAATATGCCGAGGCTTTGGCGCAGGCCAGCGGTCATGGAATCTGTATCACGGACAGAGATCAAGTCATCGCTGCGGCCGGCGGAGTGAAAAAAGAGAGTGTAGGGAAGCCTATCAGCCGGGAACTGGAACATGTCATCCATGAAAGAGAGCAGGTACTTTCAGCCGGGGATGACCAGAAATTTGTGAAAGTTACGGGAGATGATACGGAAGAAGGGATTCCGCAGGTGATATGCCCGATTCTGTGTGAGGGCGATGCGATAGGTTCTGTGGTTCTGCTGGGGAAAGAACCAGGACACAGGCTTGGGGAGACAGAGCAGGTGCTGGCGCGCTGTGCCGCAGGATTTATGGGTCGGCAGATGGAGCAGTAGCCAGCCGTTTGCTTATGGAGAGGTTCTTGTTCTGATAGGAGAATGGAGTGTGACCCATTCTTCCAGAGCCAGGCCTGTAAGAGCGAGATAAAGGGAAAGTGATTTTGTGACATACCGGATATGCCAGGGTTCCCAGGCATACCCGGTGATTTTTTCTTTTTCCCTGGGATAGCGCAGGATAAAGCCGTGAAGATGGGCATTTTTGGAAAGCCATTGCCCTTCCGGGGTACCTGCGAAGGATTCGGTAAGCTCAAGGGAATTTCTTGGACAGGATACATCCAGCGCGAGCCCGGTCTGGTGTTCGCTGGCGCCGGGTGGGGCTACATAGCGGATATCGGCGGCATTGCGATAGATTTCTGCCTGCCGGCTGTATGGGCGGTAGCCTGAGATGCCCCAAAGGGAAAGCCCGGCAGCTTTGGCATAGGCAAATAGTTCTTCAGCTGCCTGTGCTGCGTCTGCTTCCAGCAGGCGCTTTGGGTCGTCTGCGGATGCGTCAAATGGGATAGCAGGGCGGACGAGAGGACGGGGCACAAAGGCTTTGTCCAGCCGGTTTTGTTTATTTACCAGTATTTCATAGGAATATCGGAACATAAAGACCCCCCTTTCATAAGAGTTATGGACAAAAAGCCGCATAACGGCGGTTTTTCTGTACCTTATGTTTATGAAAGAGGGGAAAAATTTATGCATATGGAATGCAATTTTGGGCTAAAATAGCTGTCCTTTATTTCTTTTCCAGCGAATCCTTACTCATCTGTTCCAGAAGTTCGGATTTGGTGCGGAAAAGCTCATCCGAAAGGTCTACATATACGGTCTGAGGATTTACGAATCGCTTTGTTTCATCCCAGAGCGTATCCTGTTCCTTCAGGCAGATGTCACGGATTTCCATGACGCTTGGGGAAGTATAGACACAGTCGCCGTTTTTGAACACTGGGACGAGGAGTTCACGAAGTTTGTAGGTATTTGCTTTAATCTTTGTCTTTTTCCAGGTAGCAAGGGGGTCAAAGATAATCATGTCTTTGGCCTCATCAAAAGTTTCGTGTGCCAGGGCAATCAGGTCTGCTTTGATTTTTCCGTGGTTTTTGTCATAAATTCGGTAGATTGTCTTATCACCGGGATTTGTAATTTTTTCCGTGTTTTCGGAAAGCTTGATTTTCGGAATGAATTTTCCGGTGCTTTCATCTTTGATAGCAGCAAGTTTATACACGCCGCCGAAAGCAGGGCAGTCCTTGGAAGTGATGAGGTTAGTGCCTACGCCCCAGGAAGAAATCTTGCAGCCCTGTAGTTTCAGGCTTTGAATCAGGTATTCATCCAAATCGCTGGAAGCGGCAATGTAAGCGTCTTTAAAACCGGCGGCGTCCAGAAGCTTTCTTGCCTGCTTGGACATGTATGCCAAATCACCGCTATCCAGGCGGATGCCATATTTTTTCAGCGGGATTCCTGCATCCCGCATCTCCTGGAATACGCGAATGGCATTTGGTACGCCGGACTTTAAGGTGTCGTAAGTATCAACGAGCAGGCAGCAAGAATCAGGGTAGAGGTCTGCATACGTACGGAAAGCCGTGTATTCGTCAGGAAAGCTCATAATCCAGCTGTGGGCATGAGTGCCCATAACAGGGACGTCGAAAAGCTGTCCGGTAAGTACATTGGAAGTTCCCACACAGCCTCCAATCATAGCAGCGCGTGCGCCGTATACCCCGGCGTCCGGACCCTGGGCGCGGCGCAGGCCGAATTCCATGATGGAGTCGCCCTTTGCGGCATAAACAACCCGTGCGGCTTTCGTGGCGATCAGGCTTTGGTGGTTGATAATAGTCAAGATAGCAGTTTCTACCAGCTGTGCTTCCATAATCGGGGCAACTACTTTAATCAAAGGCTCTCTGGGGAATACAACCGTTCCTTCCGGTATGGCGTAAATGTCGCCTGAAAAACGGAAATTACTCAGGTATTCAAGAAAATCTTCTTCAAAGATGTGCAGGCTGCGGAGATAGGAAATGTCATCATCTGAGAAACGCAGGTTTTTGATATAATCAATTACCTGCTCCAGTCCTGCGGCAATCGCAAAACCGCCGTCATTGGGATTTTTTCTATAAAAAGCATCGAAAACCACCGTTTCTGCAGCATGGCTTTTGAAATAGCCTTGCATCATGGTAAGTTCATATAAATCAGTTAACAGTGTCAGGTTCATTGTGCTCATGGCTTGTCCTCTTTTCTTTCGCTGGGAATTGAAAAACTTTTTTCTATAGTTATAATACATTGCCTTGATTTATTCAACCCTGAAATTTATTTTGGCAGGCTCTTTAGAAAAACTTTTGTTTTCCTATTTTCAAAAACGGGGAAATAGAGTATAATCACTTTGGCAGGGGAGTCGGAGTGTGTCGATTATCCCGGATAGCTGCAGATGCTGAATGAGTAAAGGAGAAATTTGCATGAACAAACTTGAGCTTCAGATAATGGCCAATAAAATACGTAAAGATATTGTAGCTTCCGTGCACAGCGCCCGGGCGGGACATCCGGGTGGGTCGCTGTCGGCGGCAGATGTATTTACTTATTTGTATTTTGAAGAGATGAACATAGATCCGGAGAATCCGGACAAGCCGGACAGAGACCGTTTCGTGCTTTCGAAAGGGCATGCGGCTCCGGGACTTTATGCAGCGCTGGCGCACAGAGGGTTTTTCCCGGTAGAAGATATGATTTCCCTGCGTCATGTGGGTTCCTACCTGCAGGGACATCCCGATATGAAAGGAATTCCGGGTGTAGATATGTCCAGCGGTTCTTTAGGGCAGGGCGTATCTACGGCTGTAGGCATGGCGCTTGCGGCGAAGATGAGCGGGGATACTTATCGTGTGTATACACTGCTGGGCGACGGAGAAATCCAGGAGGGACAGGTCTGGGAGGCAGCTATGTTTGCAGGTGCGCGGAACCTGGATAATCTTGTAATGATTGTGGACAATAATGGACTTCAGATTGATGGGGACGTGGCAGATGTGTGTTCACCGTATCCGATAGATAAGAAGTTTGAAGCATTTAACTGCCATACCATTTGTGTAGAAAATGGGAATGATATGGAGCAGTTAAAAGCGGCGTTTGATGAGGCGCGCAGTGTCAAAGGAATGCCGGCAGTCATTATTTTAAAGACTGTTAAGGGAAAAGGCGTGTCCTTTATGGAAAACCAGGTTTCCTGGCATGGTGTGGCGCCTAATGATGAACAGTATGAAGAGGCAATGGCAGAATTGGAGAAAGCAGGTGAAGCATTATGTCAGAAATAAAGAGGAGTGCAACAAGAGAGGGCTACGGCAAGGCGTTGATTGAACTGGGAAAAGAGGACGAAAGAATCGTGGTTTTGGACTCAGACCTTGCAGCAGCAACTAAGACAGGAATGTTTCAGAAAGTCTTTCCGGAGCGTCATATCAACTGCGGGATTGCGGAGGCGAATATGATGGGTATTGCGGCAGGACTGGCTGCGGCGGGAAAGATTCCTTTTGCAAGCTCTTTTGCGATGTTCGCAGCAGGACGCGCATTTGAACAGGTGAGGAATTCCATCGGATATCCACATCTGAATGTGAAAATCGGAGCCAGCCACGCAGGCATTTCTGTCGGTGAGGATGGTCCTACTCACCAGTGCAATGAAGATATCGCCCTGATGCGGGCGATTCCCGGAATGATGATTATCAATCCTGCAGATGTTATAGAGGCAGAGATGGCTACGAAAGCGGCGGCGGCATATGACGGTCCGGTGTATCTGCGGTTCGGCCGTCTGGCGGTTCCGGTCATTAATGACAGGCCGGACTATAAATTTGAACTTGGAAAGGGTATCGTACTTCGCGAAGGAAAGGATATGACGATTGTCGCTACAGGGCTGACGGTAGCAGCTTCCCTGGAAGCAGCCGAAATGCTGGAGGCTGAAGGCATACACGCGAAGGTCATCAATATCCATACAATTAAGCCTTTAGATGAAGAACTGATTGTGCAGGCAGCAAAAGAAACAGGGCTGCTCGTTACCGTAGAGGAGCATTCCGTAATCGGGGGGCTGGGGAGCGCAGTGTGCGACTGCCTGAGCGAGAAAGCGCCCACAAGAGTAGTAAAGATAGGAATTAATGATGTATTCGGTGAATCAGGCCCGGCGCTTGAACTGCTTCACAAATACGGCTTGGATGCTGAAGGTATTTACGCCAGAATAAAGCAGATTTCCCGTTAAAGAAGAGACACGTAACATTTCGGAGGACTGAATTGTTACGTGTCTTTTTGTGGCAATTTATCTCCGGGGAAGTTGTAATCTTCTCCGGCTTCATGTATACTATTTGACAGAGTATGGGATTTTAGTTTTTAAATACAGGGGGGATTGGAATGTATGATACAAAATCCATGAAAGCGGAGGAATTTATCAGCCATCAAGAGATTATAGACACGTTGTCTTATGCGGAGGAGAACAAATACAATGAGAAACTGATTCAGCAGATACTGGATAAGGCAAGGGAGAGGAAGGGACTTTCCCACAGGGAAGCAGCCGTACTGCTGGACTGCGCGATTGAGGAAAAGAATCAGGAAATTTATGCTTTGGCAGAGCAGATTAAGAAAGATTTTTACGGAAACAGGATTGTTATGTTTGCTCCGCTTTATCTTTCTAATTATTGTGTAAATGGATGTGTTTACTGTCCTTATCATGCGAAGAATAAACACATTGCCAGAAAGAAGCTGACGCAGGAGGAAATCCGCCGGGAGGTGGCTGCGCTCCAGGACATGGGACATAAGCGGCTCGCATTGGAGACGGGGGAAGACCCGGTGAATAGCCCGATTGAGTATGTGCTGGAAAGCATTCAGACGATTTATAGCATGAAACATAAAAATGGCGCTATCCGCAGGGTAAATGTGAATATAGCAGCCACTACAGTGGAAAACTATAGGAAATTGAAAGAAGCAGGAATCGGGACATATATTCTGTTTCAGGAAACGTATCACAAGGAAAGCTATGAGAAACTTCATCCTACAGGTCCGAAACATGATTACGCGTATCATACAGAAGCTATGGACAGGGCGATGGAGGGCGGTATTGATGATGTGGGCATTGGCGTGTTGTTCGGGTTAGAGCTTTACCGATATGAATTCGCTGGGCTTTTGATGCATGCAGAGCATTTGGAAGCGGTTCATGGCGTGGGTCCGCATACGATTAGTGTGCCGAGAATCCGCCATGCGGATGATATTGATGCGGATTCTTTTGATAATGGGATTGATGATGATACTTTTGCAAAACTGGTGGCGTGCATCCGTATTGCAGTACCATATACGGGAATGATTGTTTCTACCAGGGAGAGCAGAAAGTGCAGAGAAAGACTGCTGCATCTGGGCGTGTCTCAGATTAGCGGCGGTTCCAGGACAAGTGTAGGCGGTTATGCAAAAAAGGAGGCGGAAGAAGAGAACTCGGCGCAGTTTGACGTAAGTGATACGCGTTCTCTGGATGAGGTGGTAAACTGGCTGATGCAGCTTGGGTATATTCCGAGCTTCTGTACGGCGTGCTACCGGGAAGGGCGCACCGGGGACAGGTTTATGAGCCTGTGTAAGAGCGGGCAGATTCAGAACTGTTGTCATCCGAACGCGCTGATGACTTTGAAAGAATATCTGGAGGATTATGCTTCTGAAGACACGAAAAAATTAGGGGAAAAGCTGATTGCATGTGAGATAGAAAAAGTACCCAGAGAAAAGACGAGGGAAATCGCGAAGCGCCATCTGCAGGAAATTTCGGAGGGAAAAAGAGATTTCCGGTTCTGACTATAGAAAGGAAGGTAAGGAAAATGAACAGCACGCCATCATCAGAACGGATACACATTGGCATTTTCGGAAAGAGAAATGCAGGAAAATCAAGTGTTATGAATGCGCTGACAGGGCAAAGCCTTGCCGTCGTGTCGGATGTGAAGGGGACGACCACGGATCCGGTGTCTAAAGCGATGGAGCTGCTTCCGCTGGGACCGGTGGTGATGATTGACACGCCGGGGATTGATGATGAAGGCGAGCTTGGGGAACTGCGGGTGCAGAAGAGCTATCAGGTGCTGAACAGGACAGATATTGCGTTGCTGGTGGTAGACGGAACACAGGGGATGAGCACGGAAGATGAGCGTTTGCTTGACAGAATCAGGGAAAAAGAGATACCTTGGATTGTAGTGTTTAATAAGAGTGATTTGGCTTCAAGGGCGCTGCCGAAAGGAAAGAATTATCTTGCGGTCAGCAGTACTACAGGAGAAAATATAGAGGATCTAAAGACCCTTGTCGCGTGTCAGATACCGGACAGGAGCCAGGGGCGCAGGATTGTAGCGGATTTGCTGGAACCTTCGGACTTTGTGGTGCTGGTGGTACCGATTGATAAAGCGGCTCCCAAAGGGCGGCTGATTTTGCCACAGCAGCAGACAATCCGTGATACTTTGGAAGCAGGGGCGGTTTCTATTGTGGTGAAGGAAAATGAGCTGAAAACTACTTTAGAGACATTGGGCAAAAAGCCCAGACTGGTGATTACTGATAGCCAGGTGTTCCAGAGGGTAGCGGAAGAAACCCCGGAGGATATTGCCCTGACCTCATTTTCTATTCTTTTTGCCCGGTATAAAGGAGAGCTGAAACCTTTTGTGGATGGGGTCAAGGCGCTGGAGAGTATTCAGGACGGAGATAAAATCTTGATTTCTGAGGGATGTACGCATCGCCGGCAGTGTAATGATATCGGTACGGTGAAGCTTCCGATGTGGATTCGCAGACATACGGGAAAAGAGCCGGAATTTTCGTTTACCAGCGGTATGGAATTCCCGGCAGACCTGTCGTCTTATAAACTGATTGTACATTGTGGGGGCTGTATGCTGAATGAAAGGGAGATGCGTTATCGACTGGGGTGTGCATGTGATGCAGGGGTTCCGATTACGAATTATGGGATATTGATTGCGTATATGAATGGAATTTTAGAGAGAAGCCTGGAAGGCATCGGATAGTCTGTTTGATAGGATTTGGCGCGGGCAGTATAGAAACGGTTTAAAGATGGGCGGCTGTGAAAAAACAGCCGCCCACTAGAGTTTAGAGGCTTAGAAACCTGCGTCTTTTAATACGCTTTCTGCTTTGGAAGCGTCATCTGTCACACAGAGAACTACGTAATTTCCAGAGGTTTTGATGATAGCGCTGTCAAGCTTTTCTACTTCCTTCGGCGCGTAGCTGGCAAACAGTTCAGACTGGCTTGTTACGCGTGATTTAAAGAGGTCTGCCACTTCCGAAGTATAGCTGCTGTCTTTACACTTTACTACGGCAACTTCACAAGCGGTTGCTCCGGTGCTCAGGTAAGCGGAACTATCCTCTACCTGTTCCATATCTACGAAATAAGTAGAAGCAAGAATATCTGCAATGACCGGTTCAGAGGAAAGGGTGCCGTCGCTGACTGTTTCAGAAAGCTGTTTTGCCAAATCAGAAGCGCTGGCTGTCACCTCTTTTGATGAACTGCCGCCGCAGGCAGTCAGCGAAAGAACAAGCATAATAGCTGCAAAAGTTAAAGATAAATATTTTTTCATGTTAAGATTCTCCTTTTTTGTTATAATATAAAATTTATAGTGACTGTCCGGGGCTTTCGGCATAGCTTGGCCTGGCTTTGGGCAGTTACAATCCGTTTACAGAGGCTGTGCGGGACTTTCTGTCTGGCTTTCCGTCTGCGTCTCAGCTTCAGGAGTTGTGGATTCCGCCGGCGTTTCTTCCAAAATATAATGGTCTTTCAGGTATTCCAGCCAGATTTTACAGTAGGTGTCATACATGTGGACACCGTCGCTGGTCGCTCCTTCGGTAAGGGCTCCGTTTCCGTCGGAAAGCACTTCGTTGATATTTATATAATGATATCCCTGTTCTTCGCACAATTCCAGGATTTTTTCATTGGCCGTAGTGATGTTTTTGTTGTTTACGTAGGATGTATCTTCAACTTTGGCTTCTTCTACGTATGCAATGCTGATGACATAGACAATGGCGTCAGGAAGCATTTTCTTGATTTCTCCCAGGCAAACTCTGTAGTTTTCCTTAAAATCATTGAAATCCGGTTCGCCTAAATCGTTTGTGCCCAGCATGACATATACCTTTTTATAATCAGTGTTATACAACGCCTGATACACGGTAATCTGTTCATTATATAGATGTATGTATTTCTGGGTGAAAATGTCCGTAACATTCATGCCCACGCCGGTCAGGAATGTTCCCTGGGTGATTCCTGACTGGTTGCGGAAGCCTTCCATGCGGGAATCGCCGATAAAAACAGCGTCTGAGAAATAGGAATCGTCTATCGGTATATTCTGCTCCGGCACAAGGGCATCGCTGACCGTTGTCGGCAGTGTTTCGGCCTGGGCAGGCGGTTCCGTAGTGACAGCCGGGGCGGGAGCTTTTGTCTCGCTCTCGGTTTCTGTATCTTTGGTACGTCCGGCGGTGCTGGCAAGCAGCTCGTCAATCTGGGCATTTACTTGTGTAGTCAGGCTGTCCTTCTTGAAAATATTAATCAGGAGGTTTCCTTCGAACACAAGCAATGCGATAAAAATTAATATAAGCAAACTAAGAAAACGGCCTGGCTGTTGCCGCTTTCGTTTCTTCTGGTGTGGCATATTTTCCTCTTTCTGGCGCACATGCTGCGTCATTATAGTATATATCGGAAGTTCACTTCCCGTAACAGTTAATGAAAAATTCGTTTGTCTTTTCTTCCCCTCTATTATATAATAAACCCGTTAATTGTAAATAGTTTTTTCGAATCTTAAAGAAAATTAATGAAAAAGATAAATGTGAGGTAATATATGGTTTTCAGCAGCCTGCTTTTTATGTTCCGGTTTCTTCCGGTAGTTCTGGTTTTGTACTTTGCGGCTCCGAGGAAGGTCAGGAACCTGATTCTGTTTGTGTTCAGCCTGTTCTTTTATGCATGGGGCGAGCCGAGGTATGTATTTTTGATGTTGTTTTCCATCACAATGGATTATACAATGGGGCGTCTGATTAGCAAGTTTAAGGAACAGGGAAAGCTGAAAAAAGCGAAATTTGCACTGGCATTTTCCGTAACGGTAAATTTAGGAATACTTGCGTTTTTTAAATATGCGGATTTTATCATAGGCTCTATCAATGGGGGGCTGGGAGTAAGCCTGCCGATGCCTGGGGTTCCGCTGCCCATAGGTATTTCTTTTTTTACCTTCCAGACCATGTCTTATACGGTGGATGTATACCGGGGAGCTACGAAGGTACAGCGCAATTGGATTAACTATGGCACTTATGTTTCTATGTTTCCCCAGCTTATTGCGGGGCCTATTGTGCAGTATAAGACCATTGCAGAGCAGATGATGCAGAAAAACCGGGAGAGTGTGGATGATTTTGCTTATGGCGTGCAGAGGTTTATGGCGGGTGTGGGAAAGAAGGTTCTGTTGGCGAACAATATCGGCGTCCTCTGCGATACGGTCATGGCGATGCCTATGGAGAATGTTCCGGTGGCCACGGCATGGCTGGGGGCGGCAGCGTACACGTTCCAGATTTATTTTGACTTTTCCGGGTATTCGGATATGGCAATCGGGCTGGGAAAGATGTTTGGTTTTCATTTCCTGGAGAACTTTGAACATCCTTATGTGGCGAAAAGTATCACAGAGTTTTGGCGGCGCTGGCACATCTCTCTCAGTTCCTGGTTCCGTGAGTATGTATATATTCCATTGGGCGGGAACCGCAGGGGAATGGCGAAGCAGGTGCGGAATATTTTCGTGGTTTGGATGCTTACCGGAATCTGGCATGGCGCGAGCTGGAATTATGTGCTGTGGGGGTTGTACTATGGATGCTTCTTGATATTGGAAAAGTTTGTGATTGGGAAATGGGTGAAGAAACTGCCGGGAATTTTTCAGAACCTGTATACCCTTTTGATTGTAGTGTTTGGCTGGGTGATTTTTAAATGTGAGGACTTGACGCTTTGCGGCTCGTACCTGAAGGCTATGTTTGGAGGCTATGGGGCAGGAATGTTCAATACGGAAACGATATATCTTCTATATAATTATGCAGTACTGCTGGTGATTCTGGTATTGGGATGCACAACCCTGCCGAAACGGTGGGGGGAGAGGCTGCTTACCTGTTTCCGGGAGGGCGGCGCTGTACAGATGGTCCTCAGATGTACGTTCTGTGCAGGAATTTTTGTGATTTCTGTGGCGTATCTGGTAGATGCTACGTATAACCCGTTTTTGTATTTTAGGTTTTAACGGAGGAAAGAATGGGACAGAAAAGACAAAACCAGATTATTATTTTTCTATTTCTTGTGCTGATATTTGGCATGGCTTTGGCAAGTATTTTTGCGCCGAAGAAGGAATTTTCCGACAGGGAGAACCGGAGCCTGGCGCAGATGCCCCAGCTTTCACTGGAAGCGTATTTTAGCGGGGAGTTTGCAAAGGATTATGAGTCGTATATTACGGATCAGTTCGTGGGCAGGGATCGCTGGATTGGCCTGAAAACGGGAGCGGAGCGGGCGATGCTCAAACAGGAGAGCAATGATATTTATTTTGCTGCGGATGGCTATCTGATAGAGAAGCACACAGGAAGTTTTACGGAGAAGCGGGCGGAAGATAATATTTCTTATCTGGCTGGTTTTATGAAGGAGATGAAAGCGCGCTATGGGGAAGGACGGGCCACGGCTATGATCGTGCCAAATGCGGTGGAGATTTTGAAAGACAAGCTGCCCCCGTTTGCTTCACCTTATGATCAAAGTGTTTATCTGAAAAAAATAGAGGAGGCGCTGCCGGAAGGAACCTGGTTTGACAGTGCGGCGGTGCTGAGGGAGCACACGGACGAAGAGATTTATTACAGGACAGATCATCACTGGAAAACGCTGGCGGCATACTATGTGTATGCTGCGTGGGCAAAGGAGAAAGGATTTGAGCCGCCTTCGCTGTCAGACTATGAAGTGCAGACGGTGACAGAGGAGTTTCAGGGAACCATTGAGGCGAAAGTCGGCGGTGAC
Source organism: Hominisplanchenecus murintestinalis (assembly GCA_004793585.1). GTDB lineage: Bacteria > Bacillota > Clostridia > Lachnospirales > Lachnospiraceae > Hominisplanchenecus_A > Hominisplanchenecus_A murintestinalis. Next base: position 24,934 of record SRZB01000023.1, read on the forward strand.
GTGGGATTTGACTCCATCGGAATTTTTAAGCCGAAGAAGGAGTTTCCGTATCTGGTGGAATATAACAGGAATGAGATGAAAACAGACATTTATGAGTGGAGCGCATTGGAGACGAAAGATAAGTACGCGCTGTTTTTCGGAGGAAACCACCCCATAGTAGAAGGGACAGTGAAAAACGGAAGCGGCAGGAGGCTGCTTGTTATCAAGGATTCCTATGCGAATAGTTTTCTGCCGTTTGCATTCCGGGATTTTTCCCAGGTGGATTTTGTGGATTTAAGGTATTTTAATGAGAGCCTCAGGGAATATAGAGAGGGCAGGGATTATACAGATATCCTGTTTTTATATAATGCTTCGGGGTTCGCAGAAGACCCGAACGTGGCCAAACTGAAGAATTAAGGAGGGGAAACGTATGAGCTATGCGGATCAGGTATTTGCAGCCATGTGCCGCGATATCATTGAGAACGGCGTGAGCACGGAGGGGGAAAAGGTGCGCCCCATATGGGAAGATACCGGGGAATCGGCCTATACTATCAAACGTTTCGGCGTGGTGAACCGTTACGACTTGAGGAAAGAGTTTCCGGCTCTCACTTTGAGAAAGACGGCGCTGAAGAGTGCGTTTGACGAGATTTTGTGGATTTGGCAGAAGAAATCCAACAATGTTCATGAGCTGAACAGTCATATCTGGGATGCCTGGGCAGATGAGGGAGGCTCCATCGGAAAGGCTTACGGCTATCAGCTTGGTGTGAAGCATGTTTACCGGGAGGGAATGATGGATCAGGTGGACAGGGTGCTGTTTGATTTAAAAAACAATCCTTACAGCCGCCGGATTATGACAAATATTTATGTCCATGCGGATTTGCATGAGATGAGCCTTTATCCCTGTGCTTACAGCATGACATTTAATGTGACGCAGGAAAAAGGGAAAGAGCGGCTGACTCTGAACGCAGTGCTGAACCAGCGCTCCCAGGATGTGCTGACGGCAAATAATTGGAACGTGTGCCAGTACTCCCTGCTTCTCATGATGATGGCGCAGGTGTGCGGTATGGAAGCCGGGGAGCTTCTGCATGTCATTGCGGACGCCCATATTTATGACAGGCATGTGCCGATGGTGGAAGAGCTGATTTCCAGAGAGAGCCATCCGGCGCCGAAGGTATGGCTGAATCCGGAAATTCAGGACTTTTATCAGTTTACCGTGGAGGATTTGTATGTGAAAGACTATGTGACGGGGCCGCAGATAAAAAATATACCCGTTGCGGTTTAGGCGTAGGAGGTGCGTATGAATTTAATTGTAGCAGTAGATGAAAACTGGGCAATCGGAAAAGATAATAAGCTCCTGGTGAGCATTCCGTCAGATATGAAGTTTTTCAGGGAAACGACGACAGGTAAGGTGGTGGTAATGGGGAGAAAGACTTTAGAAAGCTTTCCCAACGGGCTGCCGCTAAAGAACAGGACAAACATTGTACTTACCAGAAACCGTGATTACCAGGTAAAAGATGCGATTGTCGTGCATTCAGTGCCGGAACTGCTGGTAAAGCTGGATAAGTATAGCAGCGAGGATGTGTATGTGATTGGCGGGGACAGTGTGTACCAGGAACTGCTCCCTTACTGTGATGTAGCGCATGTGACAAAGATAAACCACGTTTATGCGGCGGACTCCTGGTTTCCGAACCTGGATGAGACGGGAGAATGGGAAATTACCGGGGAGAGTGAAGAACAGACATATTTTGATTTGGAATATACGTTTGTACGCTATGAGAAGAAAAGATAAAAATTTTTGTTCACAATGGAAAAAGTGCGTTATAATGAAAACAATATAAAAATATGGGAGGGATAAACATGGCAAAGAAAAATATTGACTGGGCAAATCTTGGGTTTCAGTATCAGATGACTGCAATGAGGTATGTATCAGACTTTAAAGAGGGAAAATGGGATGAAGGCAGGCTGACAGAGGATGCGAATGTCGTGCTGAATGAGTGCGCGGGCGTTCTGCAGTATGCACAGACGATTTTTGAGGGATTGAAAGCTTACACCACAGAGGATGGGCGTATCGTTACGTTTCGCCCGGATTTGAATGCAGACCGTATGGTGGATTCCGCCAAAAGGCTGGAAATGCCAGTATTCCCGAAAGAGCGTTTCCTGGATGCTGTTCACCAGACCGTGGCTGCGAATGCAGATTATGTGCCGCCGTATGGGTCAGGGGCATCTTTATATATTCGCCCATATATGTTTGGGACAAACCCGGTTATCGGCGTAAAGCCGGCGGATGAATATCAGTTCCGTGTATTTACGACTCCGGTAGGGCCATATTTTAAGGGAGGTGTCCGTCCGTTGACGATCAGGGTAAGTGATTTCGACCGCGCGGCTCCTCATGGGACAGGACATATTAAGGCAGGGCTGAACTATGCCATGAGTATGCACGCGATTGTAGACGCTCATGTCCAGGGGTTTGATGAGAATATGTACCTGGACGCGGCTACCAGGACGAACGTAGAGGAAACAGGCGGTGCGAACTTCCTGTTTGTGACAAAGGATCATAAAGTCGTAACGCCGAAGTCAGGAAGTATTCTGCCGTCCATTACCCGGCGCTCTCTGCTTTATGTTGCGAAAGAGTACCTGGGGCTAGAAGTAGAAGAGAGGGAAGTTCCGTTTGAAGAAGTAAAAGAGTTCGCAGAATGCGGTCTGTGCGGCACGGCGGCCGTGATTTCCCCGGTAGGGAAAATCGTAGACCACGGGAAAGAAATCTGCCTGCCGGCAGGGATGGAAGCGATGGGGCCTGTTACCCAGAAGCTGTATGATACCCTTACCGGTATCCAGATGGGGCGTATTGAGGCGCCGGAAGGATGGATACATGTGATAGAGTAAGGCATGGAAAAGGCGTAGAGCTTGGATAATTTTATGATGGAAAGAATGCCGCTGTATTTTATGCAGGAAATACAGCGGCATAATTATAATATTTTAAAAAGGGAAGAAAGCTCTATGGATTTGAAAGAATAGAGGAGGATTTCATGTATAGAGAACATACAAAAATAATTAAAATAGGCAACAAACGCATTGGCGGCGGAAATCCAATCTTAATGCAGTCTATGACGAACACAAAGACTGAGGATGTGGAAGCTACGGCTGCACAGATTTTGAAATTGGAGGCGGCAGGGTGTGATATTATCCGCTGTGCTGTGCCGACGATGGAAGCGGCGAAAGCGTTGGGGGAGATTAAGAAGAGGATACATATTCCTCTGGTGGCGGATATTCACTTTGACTACCGCCTGGCGGTTGCGGCTATGGAGCACGGCACAGATAAGATTCGGATTAATCCAGGGAATATCGGAAGCGCGGACAGGGTGAAGGCTGTTGTAGATGTGGCGAAGGAGCGGGGGATTCCGATCCGCGTGGGTGTGAACAGCGGTTCTCTGGAGAAGGAGCTGGTGGAGAAATATCATGGTGTGACGGCAGAGGGGATCGTAGAGAGTGCGCTGGATAAGGTGCATATGATTGAGGATATGGGATATGACAATCTGGTTATCAGCATTAAATCTTCCGATGTGATGATGTGTGCGAAGGCTCACGGGCAGATTGCCGAAAGGACAAATTATCCTCTGCATGTGGGGATTACCGAGTCGGGAACGATTCTTTCCGGAAATATCAAGTCTGCCGTGGGGCTGGGGATTATCTTGTCTCAGGGAATCGGGGATACGATTCGGGTATCTTTGACAGGAGACCCGTTGGAGGAAATTAAGTCCGCAAAGCTGATTCTGCGCACGCTGGGCTTGAGAAAGGGAGGAATTGAGGTGGTATCCTGCCCGACCTGCGGCCGGACGCAGATAGATTTAATCGGACTGGCGAACCAGGTGGAAAATATGGTAGAGGATATTCCCAAGACTCTGAAAGTGGCTGTGATGGGATGCGTGGTAAACGGACCCGGCGAGGCGAAAGAGGCAGATCTTGGAATTGCCGGAGGGAAAGGCGAAGGGCTGTTGATCCGGAAAGGCGAGGTTATCCGTAAAGTGCCGGAGGGCGAGCTTCTGGGGGCGCTTAGGGAGGAAATCCTGAAGTTTGAGGAGGAATAAAGCAGGGAAGTAAATTCACAAATGCACCAGAATGACGCAGCAAGTGCGTCGGAAAGAAGAACGTATGGCAAAATCATTTTTTGAAGTATTTCCAAATCTGGAGGTGAATCCCCAGGTGCATAGTCTTTTTTCTCAGGTAACAGTTACGAAAGTGACCGTTACTTCTGTCAGGGACAGGATGAGGGTGTATATAAGCAGTGAAAAGCTTATTCACAAGCAGTATGTCTATGCGGTAGAGCAGGCGATACGGGAACAGTTCTTTTCAGGAGAGAACATAGAGGTGAAGCTGCTGGAGAAGTTTCACCTTTCCCGTCAGTATACGGCGGAAAAGCTGATGCCGATTTACCGTGACAGCATTCTGATGGAGCTGAAAGATTATAGTATTTTTGAATATAATATGTTCCGCCAGGCGGTGTGTGAGTTTGTGGACGGGGACAGTATGAATATGACGGTGGAGCGTACTGTAGTTGCGGAGGATAAGGCGGACGAACTGGTGCGGGTGCTGGAAAAGATTTTTTGCGAGCGGTGCGGCCTGTCCTTGAAAATCCATATGATCCTGAAGGAGCCGGAGGAGAGCAAGGCGCGCAGGAACAGCGAGCTTCGCGTAGAGCAGGAGGTGCGGGCGATACAGGAGCAGGTTTCATCGGGCGGCGCGGAGAATATGCCAGAAGAACATGCGGAGCCGGAAAAAGCAAAGCCAGAGGAGAAAAAGAAAACAGAGAAAAAAGAGGCAGGCAAAAAGCAAGCGGCGGTTTCTGGAAAAGAGCCTTCCAGAAAGAGCGGATTTCAGGAGAAACGGGGAGGATTTTCCAGGGAAGGCGGCTATAGAAACAGTTCTGTCAAGCGTTCAGATAACCCGGATGTGGTGTATGGGCGCGACTTTGAGGAGGACGCCATTGCGATTGAACAGATTCAGAGCGAGATGGGTGAAGTGGTTATCCGTGGGCAGATTCAGGCGCTGGATACCCGGGAAATCCGGAATGAAAAGACGATTATTATCATTGAAATTACGGACTATACAGATACGATTGTGGTGAAGATGTTTGCCAGAAATGAACAGGTGCCGGAGATTCTGGAAAATGTGAAGAAGGGTGCATTCCTGAAAATGAAGGGAGTGACGACGATTGACCGTTTTGACGGACAGCTCACGATAGGTTCTGTGGTGGGAATTAAGAAAATCCCGGATTTCCGGAAGGGCAGGCAGGATACCAGCCCCGAAAAACGGGTGGAGCTGCACTGCCATACGAAGATGAGCGACATGGACGGGGTATCGGATGTAAAGGATATCGTGAAACGTGCGATGGAGTGGGGGCATAAGGCAATCGCGATTACCGACCACGGCGTGGTGCAGTCTTTTCCGGAGGCCAACCATGCAGTGCCAAAAGACAGTGATTTTAAGGTGATCTATGGCGTGGAAGCGTATCTGGTAGATGATTTGAAAGATATGGTGGTGAATTCCCACGCCCAGAATTTGGATGATACGTATATAGTATTTGACCTGGAGACTACCGGGTTCAGCCCCAGTGTGAACCGTATCATCGAAATCGGTGCGGTGAAAGTGGAGAATGGGAAAATCACGGAACGATTCAGCACATTTGTCAACCCGGATGTACCGATTCCGTTCCGCATTGAGGAATTGACGGGAATCAATGACAATATGGTACTTGACGCGCCGCAGATTGCTCAGGTTCTTCCTGAATTTCTGGAGTTCTGCGGGGACGCCGTGATGGTCGCCCACAATGCTTCTTTTGACATGAGTTTTATTGAGGAGAACTGCAGAAGGCTTGGCATTGAGAGGGAATTTACGAGTGTGGACACGGTAGCGCTGGCCCGGGTACTGCTTCCTCAGCTTGGACGTTTTAAGCTGGACACAGTGGCAAAGGCGCTGCATGTGCCGCTGCATAACCATCACCGTGCGGTGGACGATGCGGGGTGTACGGCAGAGATTTTTGTGAAATTCGTTGAGATGCTGAAAGCGCGGGATGCGTTTCAACTGGATGACGTCAATAAGCTGGGGAGGAATTCTAAGGAACAGGTGAAGAAGCTGCCTTCCCACCATGCAATTATCCTTGCCATGAATGATACAGGGCGGGTGAACCTGTACCGCCTGGTGTCTTTAAGCCATATTGAGTATTACCAGAGGAGGCCGCTGATTCCAAAGAGCGTATTTCTGGAGAACAGGGAGGGCTTGTTGATTGGGTCGGCCTGTGAAGCGGGGGAGCTTTACCAGGCGATTCTGAACGGACGGTCTGACCAGGAGATTGCGCGTCTGGTCGACTTTTATGATTATCTGGAGATACAGCCGCTGGGGAATAATAAATTTATGATTGCCAGCGATAAGATTGAAAATGTGACTTCCGGGGAGGATTTGATTGAGATCAATAAGAAGATTGTGAAGCTGGGAGAGCAGTTCGGAAAAATGGTGGTGGGAACCTGCGACGTCCATTTCCTGAACCCGGAGGATGAAGTGTACCGCCGGATTATTATGGCGGGAAAAGGGTTCACGGACGCGGACGACCAGGCGCCGCTGTATCTGCGGACGACGGAAGAGATGCTTGCGGAGTTTGCGTATCTGGGGAGTGAAAAAGCAGAGGAAATCGTCATTACAAATCCGAATAAGATTGCGGATATGTGTGAGAAGATTTCTCCGGTACGGCCTGATAAATGCCCGCCTGTGATTCCTGATTCTGATAAAGACTTGAGAAGAATCTGTTACAACAGGGCGCATGAAATCTACGGAGACGAGCTGCCGGAGATTGTGACGGAGCGGCTGGAGAGGGAATTAAATTCCATTATTTCCAACGGGTTTGCGGTGATGTATATCATCGCCCAGAAGCTGGTGTGGAAGTCGAATGACGACGGCTATCTGGTAGGCTCCCGTGGTTCTGTAGGCTCGTCCTTTGTGGCGACGATGGCGGGAATTACAGAGGTGAATCCGTTGAGCCCTCATTATTATTGTAAGGAATGCCATTATTCGGAGTTTGATTCGGAAGATGTAAAGCCTTATGCGGGAGGCGCGGGATGTGACATGCCGGATAAAGTGTGCCCGAAGTGTGGGGCGATGCTGATGAAAGAAGGGTTTGATATCCCGTTTGAGACATTCCTGGGATTTAAAGGGAATAAAGAGCCGGATATTGACTTGAATTTTTCCGGTGATTATCAGGGAAATGCCCACCGCTATACGGAGGTTATTTTCGGAAAAGGGCAGACGTTCCGGGCTGGGACGATTGGTACGCTGGCAGATAAGACTGCGTTCGGATATGTGAAGAATTATTTTGAAGAGAGAGGCCAGAGGAAGCGCGTGTGCGAGATTAACCGGATTGTCCAGGGATGCGTGGGGGTAAGGCGCACCACGGGACAGCATCCTGGGGGTATCATTGTGCTTCCGATTGGGGAGGAAATCTATTCTTTTACTCCGGTGCAGCATCCGGCGAATGACCAGAATACAGATATTATTACGACCCATTTTGATTACCATTCTATCGACCATAACCTGCTGAAGCTGGATATTCTGGGGCACGATGATCCGACGATGATTCGTATGCTGGAGGACTTGACCGGGCTGGATGCGAAGCAGATTCCGCTGGACGACCCGGAGGTCATGTCACTGTTTACAAGCACGCAGGCGCTGGGGATTACGCCGGAGCAGATAGGGGGATGTCCTCTTGGGGCGCTTGGAATCCCGGAGTTTGGCACAGAGTTTGTTATTCAGATGCTTGTGGATACGAAGCCGAAAAGCTTTTCGGATCTGGTGCGTATTTCAGGGCTGTCCCACGGCACGGATGTGTGGCTGGGGAATGCCCAGACGCTGATTCAGGAGGGGAAGGCGACGATTTCCACGGCAATCTGTACCCGTGACGATATCATGACCTACCTGATTCATATGGGGCTGGACAGTGAGGAGAGCTTTACCATTATGGAGAGCGTACGGAAAGGAAAGGGGCTAAAGCCGGAATGGGAAGAAGAAATGACGAAGCATGATGTGCCGGACTGGTATATCTGGTCCTGTAAAAAGATTAAGTATATGTTCCCGAAAGCACATGCGGCGGCATATGTCATGATGGCGTACCGGATTGCCTACTGTAAAGTATTTTATCCGCTGGCTTACTATGCGGCATATTTCAGCATCCGCGCTTCGGCGTTCAGCTATGAGCTGATGTGCCAGGGGGAAGAAAAGCTGAAGCATTACATGAAGCAGTACCAGCAGCGGGCAGGCGAACTGACGAATAAGGAGCAGGATACGGTAAAGGATATGAAAATTGTCCAGGAAATGTATGCCAGAGGCTTTGCGTTCACACCGATTGATGTTTATACGGCGCAGGCGAGCCGTTTCCAGATTGTGGACGGAAAGCTAATGCCCTCTTTAAGCAGTATTGAGGGTATGGGGGACAAGGCGGCAGAAGCTGTGGAGGAAGCGGCAAAAGACGGGCCGTTCCTGTCCAAAGACGATTTCCGCAGCAGGACAAAGGTGAGCAAGACGGTGATAGATTTGATGGATGATTTGGGGCTGCTGGGGGATTTGCCTGAGTCGAACCAACTGTCGCTGTTTGACTTTGCGTAAATACAACTTTTTATTGAATTTTGGAGGTAGGGTATGGAGAAATATATTATGGCGCTGGATCAGGGAACTACCAGTTCCCGGTGTATCCTGTTTAATAAGCAGGGAAAGGCATGCAGTACGGCGCAGAAGGAGTTCCGGCAGATTTTTCCGAAGCCGGGCTGGGTGGAGCATGACCCGATGGATATCTGGGCTTCTCAAATCAGCGTTGCGGCAGAAGCGATGAGCAAGATTGGAGCCGGGGCGGAGAATATCGCGGCTATCGGTATCACGAACCAGAGGGAAACCACGGTTGTGTGGGAGAAAGAAACGGGAAAGCCGGTGTGCAATGCCATCGTCTGGCAGTGCCGCAGGACAGCAGAACTGGTGGACGAGCTGAAATCAGAGGGCTTTGACAGGATAATACGGGAAAAGACAGGACTAATACCGGACGCGTATTTTTCGGCGACGAAGCTGAAATGGATTCTTGACCATGTGCGCGGGGCTCGGGAACGTGCCGTGCGCGGCGAGCTGCTGTTCGGGACAGTGGACACCTGGCTGATCTGGAACCTGACGAACCGGAGAGTGCATGTGACGGATTACACGAATGCATCAAGAACGATGCTGTTTGATATACATAAGCTCCGGTGGGATGATGAGATTCTGGAAAAACTGGAGATTCCCCGGCAAATGCTGCCCGAGGTGCGTCCCTCCAGCGAGGTCTATGGGTATACGGAGGATTGTATCTTAGGCGGGGGAATCCCTATCGCGGGCGCAGCGGGAGACCAGCAGGCGGCTCTGTTCGGGCAGTGCTGTTTTGAGCCGGGGGAAGCGAAAAATACTTATGGGACGGGATGTTTCCTGCTGATGAACACGGGAAGCAAGGCGGTGGAGTCGAAGAGCGGGCTGCTCACGACAATCGCTGCGAGTGCGGACGGAAACATCCGCTATGCTCTGGAGGGCAGTGTGTTCGTGGCGGGAGCAGCAATCCAGTGGCTGCGTGACGAGCTGCGCATCATCGACACGGCGGCGCAGTCAGAGGAATATTGTATGGCAGTAAAGGACACCAATGGAACTTATGTAGTGCCTGCGTTTACGGGGCTTGGCGCCCCATACTGGGACTCATACGCCCGCGGCACGATCCTGGGGCTGACCAGAGGGACGCGCAGGGAACATTTGGTGCGGGCTGTCGTGGAGTCCCTGGCGTATCAGGCGTCGGATGTGATTGAGGCGATGGAGAAGGATTCCGGTATCCATTTAAAGACTCTGAAAGTGGACGGCGGAGCCTGTGCGAATGATTTCCTGATGCAGTTCCAGGCAGATATCCTGAATGTACAGGTGGCAAGGCCGGAGTGTATCGAGACGACAGCGCTGGGAGCGGCGTACCTGGCGGGGCTTTCCGTGGGCGTCTGGAAAAACCAGGAGGATGTGTGTGCGAACTGGGCGCTGCAGCGTACATTTTGCCCCGATATGGCGCAGGAATACAGAGAAGAGCTGCTGGCGGGATGGAAAAAGGCGGTGCGGTGCTCGTTTGGATGGGCGAAATAAAAGTTACTGTGAATGGAGTGAATAGTAATATTTAGAAGTCCGTTGTGAAAAACAATAAGATTAGGGCTGTTTTAATTTGGCAATTTTATGTTATACTAATGGTACGATGCAGAAAGGGGTGGTGCCAGTGGAGACAGAACGTGTGGACAAGGAGAAGATGATTTTAGCAGTTCAGGCGGCAGTGGGGGTTTTGTATATTATCCTGGTGGTGCGGAGCAGCCTGAAAGGGCAGTCGCCGAAGATGAAAAAGGTGCTGGCAAAGCAGGCGAAGCGGATTGATAAATTGAACCGCCTGGAGTATAAGCAGGCGAAGCGTGAAATCCGGCGTAACAGACAGTAAGGATAAAGTGTTACAATCCGGCGCCACACGGAGAAAAGATTTAAAGCAAGGAGGAGGCGTGAATTATGGGCATATTAATTAAAGGCGGGAGGGTCATCGACCCGGACACAAAGACGGATGGGAAATATGATATTTTGCTTGAGGACGGAAAAATAAAGTCGGTTGCCAAAGAGATAAAGGAGAAGGCAGAGCGTGTGATTGACGCGTCAGGCTGCTATGTGATGCCGGGGCTGATTGACATGCATGTACACCTGCGGGACCCGGGGCTGACGTATAAGGAGAGCGTGGAAAGCGGGGCTCGGGCAGCGGCAAAAGGGGGATTTACCACCATCATTGCCATGCCGAATACAAAGCCTGTTACGGATGACAGGGACAGGGTTGGCTACGTGATGCGCAAGGCGGAGATGCTGGTGCCTATTCATGTCCTTCAGTCTGGAGCTGTGACGAAAGGGATGGAAGGAAAAGAGCCGGCAGACATCGAAGGTATGGTGAAAGCAGGCGCGCCTGCCATCACAGAGGATGGAAAGTCTGTAATGGATTCAGGGGTCTATCGGGAAGCCATGAAAGAGGCGAAACGGCTGGGAATCCCGGTGCTGGCGCATTGTGAGGATATTAATCTGGTGCAGGGCGGCGTGGTAAATGCAGACGCAAATATGAAAGCCCTGGGGCTAAAGGGCATCAGCAATGCGGTGGAGGATATCATCGTGGCGCGCGACATCATGCTGGCGAAGGAAACAGGCGTGCATCTGCATCTGTGCCATTGTTCTACAGAGGGAAGCGTGGAGATGGTGCGGCAGGCCAGGGCAGAAGGGGTATCTATCTCTGCGGAAGTGTGCCCTCATCATTTTACTTTGTCTACAGACGATATAAAAACTGCTGACGCTAATTACAAGATGAACCCGCCTCTTCGGACGAAAAAGGATGTGGAAGCCCTGCGGAAAGGGCTGGAAGAAGGCGTCATGGATGTGATTTCCACAGACCATGCGCCCCACAGCGCAGAGGAAAAGAGCCGCCCGATAGAGGAAGCGCCTTTTGGAATCGTGGGACTGGAGACTTCTGTGGCGCTGACTTTGACGGAGCTGGTGGATACGGGCATCCTGACCCCTATGCAGATGGCAGAAAAAATGAGCTATAATCCGTCCAAAATCCTGGGGCTTGGCCGAGGATCCCTGGCAGAAGGGAAACCTGCGGATGTAACGATTATTGACCCTGAGACAGAGTATATCATTGAGCCGGAGTGTTTTGTTTCAAAAGGCAAAAATACGCCTTTCGGCGGAAAGAAAGTAAAAGGACAAGTTGTGGCGACTATCTGCGGAGGCGAGGTAGCATACGCACGCAGCTTAGAGGAGGACACAAAGAAATGATACAGAAATTAATCAGCAATATACAAAAGACAAATGCTCCCATTGTGGTGGGGCTTGACCCAATGCTGGGCTATATTCCGGAGCATATCCAAAAAAAAGCGTACGCTGAATTCGGGGAGACTCTGGAGGGTGCGGCCGAGGCGGTATGGCAGTATAATAAAGAAATCGTAGATTGTACGTATGATTTGATTCCGGCAGTAAAGCCGCAGATTGCTATGTATGAGCAGTTTGGCATAGAGGGTTTAAAAGCCTATAAGAAAACAGTGGATTACTGTAAAGAAAAAGGTCTGGTAGTTATCGGGGATGTGAAGCGGGGAGATATCGGTTCTACATCTGCCGCTTATGCGGTGGGGCATCTGGGGAAGGTTCAGGTAGGAAGCAGGACTTATGCCGCTTTTGATGAAGATTTCGCTACGGTGAATCCATATCTGGGGACGGACGGAATCAAGCCGTTTCTTGATGTGTGCAGGCAGGAGAAGAAGGGAATTTTCATTCTGGTAAAGACATCAAACCCTTCCAGCGGCGAATTCCAGGATCAGCTTATTGACGGAAAGCCGCTGTATGAGCTGGTTGGAGAGCATGTGGCAAAATGGGGTGAGGAGTGCATGGGCGATACTTACAGCTATGTAGGAGCAGTGGTAGGCGCTACTTATCCGGAGATGGGAAAGGTTCTCCGTAAAATCATGCCAAAATCCTTTATTCTGGTACCGGGATACGGCGCACAGGGCGGCAAAGGCAAAGATTTGGTACATTTTTTCAATGAGGACGGGCTGGGCGCAATCGTAAATTCATCCAGAGGAATCATTGCCGCTTATAAACAGGAAAAATATGCAAAATTCGGGGCGGAGCATTTTGGGGAGGCTTCCCGGGCAGCTGTGGAAGATATGGCGGCTGATATTGCTCAGGCGCTGGAGAGCAGATAATTATAGTAACCGTCCGGTTTTGCCGGGCGGTTATAGTCAACAGCCTCGCTGTAAGCAGTGAGATATTAGACCCTCGCGGCATTCGCTAAATATCCGCACAGGTGCGGCTGCCGGGTTCATTGCCCGCGGGAATAAATACATAGCAGGAGAGAAAAGTATGCCAGGTAAATGGAAAGAAACCGCAAAAATTGTAGGACAGACAAAAATCGGAAAAGGGATTTACAGCATGTGGCTGCAGACAGAGGAAATTGCCGGACATGCAGTGCCGGGACAGTTTATTTCCGTGTACTGCCGGGATGGAAGCCGTCTGCTGCCCAGGCCAATCAGTATCTGTGAGATTGACAGGGAGATGAAGCAGCTGCGCATTGTGTACCGGGTGGCGGGAAAAGGTACAGAAGAATTTTCGAAGCTGGAAACGGGCGGCAGCCTGGAAATCATGGGGCCGTTGGGAAACGGTTTCCCACTTTCACGGATGGAAGAGAAACATCATGCCATGCTTATTGCAGGCGGCATCGGGATTCCTCCGGTGGTAGAGCTGTCAAAGCAGCTGCCAGGTGGGAAAAGCATCGTAGTGGGATACCGGGATGAGCTGTTTCTTACAGAAGAACTGGGGAAGAACGGCAGCGTATTTATCGCTACAGAGGATGGAAGCGCCGGGACGAAGGGGAATGTGCTGGATGCTGTCAGGGAAAATGACATTCAGGCAGATATTATTTATGCCTGCGGTCCTACACCGATGCTGCGCGCATTGAAAGCTTACGCACAGGAAAAAGGGATTGAGTGCTGGATTTCCATGGAGGAGCGCATGGCGTGTGGAATTGGCGCGTGCCTGGCCTGTGTCTGTCAGTCGAAAGAGGTGGACGGGCATTCTCATGTACATAACAAACGAGTATGTAAAGAAGGCCCGGTATTTTTGGCGTCGGAGGTGGAGTTATGATTGATACGAGAGTAAATATTGCCGGAGTGGAGCTGAAAAACCCTGTGATGACTGCGTCCGGGACATTTGGCTCCGGCGCAGAGTATAGTGAATTTGTAGATTTGTCCAAGCTGGGGGCAGTGGTAACAAAGGGTGTGGCAAATGTGCCGTGGCCAGGGAATCCTACGCCACGGGTGGCTGAAGTATATGGCGGTATGCTGAATGCCATCGGGCTTCAGAATCCGGGTGTCGATGTGTTTGTGGAGCGGGACATTCCGTTTCTCAGGCAGTATGACACAAAGATTATCGTGAATGTATGCGGCAGGAGTACAGAGGACTACTGTGAGGTAGTGGAGCGTCTCGGAAGTGAGGACGTGGATTTGCTGGAAATCAACATTTCCTGTCCGAATGTCAAGGAGGGCGGAATCGCTTTCGGGCAGAATCCGGCATCTGCGGAGGCTATCACAAAAGCAGTGAAGCGGGTGGCGAAACAGCCTGTCATTATGAAACTGAGTCCAAATGTGACGGATATTGCGGAAATGGCGAAGGCCGTCGAGGCGGGCGGCGCGGATGCTGTTTCTCTGATAAACACTTTGACAGGAATGAAGATAGACATCCACCGCCGTGCCTTTGCCCTGGCGAATAAGACCGGAGGATTGTCCGGCCCGGCAGTAAAGCCTGTGGCGGTGCGCATGGTCTATCAGGTGGCAAATGCCGTGAAACTGCCGGTGATTGGCATGGGAGGTATTGCGACGGCAGAGGACGCCCTGGAATTTATCCTGGCGGGAGCCACGGCAGTCTCCGTCGGAACAGCGAACTTCTTTCGGCCTGCGGCGACGATAGAGATTGCGGAGGGCATAGAGGAGTATATGAGGAAATATAAGGTGGACGCTGTGACGGAGTTAATCGGTGCGGTGAGGTAGATAGAATTGATTTCCAGAAAAGCGTAGGTATGTGCTTTGTTTACCAGAGCATGATGAAAGTTTCAGTATAGGCGTAACAGAGGCAGGAATGTCTATCCAGGGCTGATATTGAAAAAAATCAGACTGCTCTGGTAAAATTACCGCAAGAATAAATTAATAAATAAAAATAGCATTGAAAATATAAAAAAGATATAATAAAATATTACTATCACAATTGTCTGATTGAGAGAGGAGAAGAATTAAGCATGTGCAAAAAGTAACTAAACCAATGAAACTGTGCAGAGGAGGTTTTATTATCATCCTTCTATGACGGATTATTTTAAATCTTATTCAATTAGTGATACAAGTGTCTGCGACATTACTTATACGGATCCCAGCTTAATTAGTATTGTTGCAAAAAAGCCCGGAAAAGCAGTGGTTACATTTTATGGGGAGTTTAGGGATTATTTTATTTATGTTACAGTAGAAGAACCAGCGTCAAAGTAACTTTTTGTAATGGTCTGTAATGGTCATAGTAAAAACTCTTATCTGGATGTCGGACAATTAGGATATTTACATGTTTAAAGGGAGGCTGCAATAGAAGGGACCTGTTGACAAAATACCCCCAAATGGCTTTCAGTATGGTATGATTATGATATCAATTGAGGGAGGTCATTTTTATGATGGGAAAACAGAACGGACAAATTCAGATAGCAATTCTGGATATTGATTCTATGATTCCAGAAGATCATCTTTTGAGACAAATTAAAGACGAGGTTTTGACAAAGTTTTTCCGATTGCAATTCCGGCTCGAAAGTATGGAACGGGAGCATATTTATTTCAGGGGACATACCGACTGTATTTCGTATCTGAAAAAGGTCATGGCATTGTAAATTGAATATTTCAGCATAAGCGGTATGGGAATTTCCTGTACCGCTTTTTACATACCGAAATTGACTTTTCTTTGAATTTGAACAACAACCTATTGATATTATTCGCCTTGTTGTGTATAATAGAGATAGGCAGGTGATGGAATTGAATTTGATTTTGCATACGGTTACGCAGGAAAAGCAGAGAATTGAATATATGCTGCTGAAATATCAAAATGAATTGTCCTCTTTGCCGAGGGGTACGATCTCGGAAAAGACAGTTGGCGAAAAGACCTATTACTATCTGAAATACAGGGACGGCAAAAAGGTTGTTTCGCAATATGTCAGTAAAAAAGAAATAGAAAATGTGCGCGCTCTTGTAGAAAAGCGGCGGCACATTGAGACAATGGTGAAATCCTTGCAGGAGGAAAAAGCGATTGCGGATAAAGTATTGGAGGGTGCGGTATGATTTTATATCACGGTAGCAATGTGATTGTTTCCGAACCGAAATTGATTGAGCAGAATAGGTTTCTTGATTTTGGGTTTGGATTTTACACGACAACAAATAAAACGCAGGCAATAGGCTTTGCGGATAAGGTGACAAAGCGCCGTAAAGAAGGTGACAAAGCCGTCAGCGTTTATGAAATTGACGAAGCCCGCGCTTTTCGTGAATGTTCCGTCCTGCGGTTTGACAGTGCAAATGAGGCTTGGCTGGACTTTGTATCAGAAAATCGTTCCGGCAATTATACGGGAAAAGCCTATGATTTCATTTTCGGCCCCGTTGCGAATGATGATGTTTATACCACATTTACGCTCTATTCCGCAGGCGTACTTACAAAGGAACAGACTTTGGAGGCATTAAAAATCAAAAAGCTGTATAATCAGTTGGTTTTATCAAGCGAAAAGGCACTTTCCTATCTAAAATTTATCGGGACAGTCCCGCAGGAGGAATTGTAATGGGAGAAGAAAAATTTGGTGCTGTTATGGGCGTGCTTGTAGAGCAGATCGTTCACCTGATTACTGAAAACTATGCGTATGACGAAATGATTGCTTCAAACGAGTTTTACAATTCAAAGGTTTACGCCCTATTGGAACAGGAAGATACGAAGCTGTGGCATTTCAGTCCTCTTACCCTGTTCAATATGTTTGACGAAGAAAAAAAGACAGGCAGTTTTGAACTGCCGGAGGAGGCTTGATTATGAGCAGTCAAGGAAAATTTATGATTTATTGTGCTGAGCAATACAAGTTGGCAAAGCACCTGACGGGCAAGCAGCTTGCGGAGCTTTTCAGCCGTTACCGTGTATGGGAGTATGTTTACTCTTGCTATGAAGCCCTGCATACGACAGGTACAAACTATATCATTGAGGATATTGATTTGTATATCGAAGCACGCAAGCCTGCTATGGTGTGATAAAATTGAGGCAAATAAAAATGGATATGTTTTCATTTGATTCTGAAATTAGACGGCTTTATTATTGTTGGCGTTGATGAAGAAACCGATTATTCTATTTGTGATGTTACAAATGATTCAAACAGAAGAAGAACCCAAGACATTGTTGCATTTTTGCGTGAGAAAAAATTTGCCGGCGGTATTCGCCCAACGGTGTATGTGCAACCACTCTTTTTTAGGAAAAATGAAATAGATGTTATTGTTATTAAAAATGACCGTAACACGCCTTACTATTTAACCGAGCAATACCAAGGTGTATTTGCTAATAATATCTATGCTCGGATAATGGATACCAATACTCCTAAAAACTCGTCAGCCGATATTAATATTGTGGAAAAGCTATGGAAAAAGCGGTTTGGCATTGACGCCACAGCACTTGAACGAGCGCACATGTTTTACAAAATCCTGCGGAAGAATAAAAGCTGTGTTCCTCAAACGCTTCTACAAAACGCTATCTGGAAAACTCGTCAATTGCAGTATACTGATAGAAACGCTGTCCTTTTGCTCCGTTTACAAGGCATACGGAGGGAACAAATTTCACATCAATCTGTATGCGCTGGCCGGGATGCTGCATCTGCTCATAAGGTTTTGCGGCATATTTGGGATTGGCGGGTTTCACAGCCATGATCCCCTGCTTACGAAGGAAGCGGTATAACCCCGGAATAGAACGGGAATAGCCGCCTGCATGAGTTTTACCCAGAAAACAACCAGTCCGGCATCAGGATTACGCCTGCGCATATCGGTAATGAGTTTGATTTCCTGGGGCGTATGCTGGTTCGGATGGTGATGAGGTCTGCGGGAACGGTCACGCAAAGACTCGACAGAGCCGTCATAACGGCGCTTTCACCGATAGATATACTGTCGGTTGGTCTTATATCTTATGGCAGCTTTGGCATATATGCATATTTCATAAAAAGCATTGACGCAAGGGGAGAAAATTGTTATAGTTTATATAACTGGCATTGTTTATGAAACAGTGTAGTATATGTGAAGTGACAAGAATTCTCAAAAAGGAGGAAAAAGATGAAGAAGTGTAACAAAAAGAAGGGATGGGGAATCCACGTTTTAAGTGTGTTTATGCTTATGCTGGCGTTCTGTCTGCCTGTATCAGCCGGAGTGCAGGAGGGAGAGGGTGAATATGAAGTTTACCCTACGCCTCAGAATGTTGTGTATGGAGATGGCACAGTGGCTCTGACAGATCAGATAAATGTGACATATGGCGACACGGTTGACGCATATACAAAAACAAGAGTTTTAAATACATTAGAGGTACTGGATCTTGAAGCGAGTACGTCATCTGCAGCAGCAAATGTGAATCTGATTGTAGGTGTATACGGTCAGGCGGGAGATCCTGCGGCTGCTTATGGTGCTTCTCATAATGTAGACGCGTCGATTTATGAAAAGTATGATGCATATACCCTGTGGATTCAGGGAAAGGATATCGTTATTCTTGGAAAAAATACAGACGCGGCATATTATGGCGTTACTACGCTGAAGAGAATTTTTGAGCAGCTGGATGGTAAAAGTGTCAGAGAGTTGACGATGAAAGATTATGCAGAGATTGAATTCCGAGGATTTATCGAAGGATACTATGGAAATCCCTGGTCACATGAGGATCGTATAGATCTGATGAAATTCGGCGGTGAGATAAAGATGAACCAGTATGTGTTTGCGCCGAAAGATGATCCATATCATAATGAACACTGGCGGGAGCTTTATCCTACGGAAGAAGATCCTAACGGCAGTGATATTACAGATATTGCGGCGTTGGCAAAAGCAGGGAATGAAAGCAAATGCTTTTTTGTATATGCATTGCATCCGTTCCAGAACAGTCCGCTCACAGAAGCGAATTATGCAGCAGACTTGCAGGTGCTTAAAAACAAACTTGCGCAGGTTATTGAGGCAGGCGTAAGGCAGGTTGCGATTCTGGAGGACGACGCCAGTGCAAATGGAAGATGGACGGCAACGACGTTGTCACGGCTTCTGACAGATGTAGAGAATTGGCTGAAGGAGATGAAAAATACATATCCGGATTTAAAAACGGATCTTCTTTTCTGCCCGGGCTGGATGGCTTATGCGAATTCTATGACGAACTCAGGTGATGGGGATGTTCAAAAAATAAAAAGTATCTATGAAAATAGCCCGGATGAAGTTCGAATTGTAATGACCGGAGGAAAAGTATGGGGAGAGGTAAACGAGCCATTCTCTGATAATTTTTATGCCCGGATGGCAGAGACGAGCAAAGGAGGAAGTTATCCATATCTGTGGGTGAACTGGCCTTGTAATGATAATACGCATAATAGCCTGATTATGGGCGGACATAATACAATCTTACACACACAGGTAAACCCGGACAAATTCCGTGGGGTTATCCTGAATCCAATGCAGCATTCCGAACCGTCTAAAGTGGGAATTTTTACTGCATCGGACTACTGTTGGAAAATTTGGGATGAGCCGGAGGAAGGCGATCAGGCATGGGATGACAGTTTTAAGTATATTGATCATATGACGCCGGTGGAATCTGAAGAGTCTAACGCGTTGCGTGAAGTGGCTAAGCATATGATTAACCAGAAACCGACGCAGCCACAGGTTCAGTTTGAAGAGTCGGTAGAGATTAAGGATCAGATTTTAGAGTTTACGGAAAAGATGAAGGGAGGAACACTTACTTCAGAGGATATCACGGAGATGCGGGCAGAATTCAAAAAAATTGATGATGCCGTAAAGCTGTATTTAGAGAGAGGCACGAACAGGCGCATAGCAGGACAGATGGAGCCATTTATGAACAGTTTTTCTGATACTCTTCAGGCTGATATCAATCTGCTGGATGCCCTGGAGGCGATTTCTGCCGGGGATCATGCTACTGCATATGATAAGTATTCACAGGCCATGACTCTGAATGAACGTTCCCAGACATACAGCATTTGGTATGTTAATCATTACGAATATGCTTTAGGCGGAAGAAAGTATATCAAGCCTTTTACAGAAACAGCGCTGCGTTATCTTTCTGATGAGATGAAGAAAATTGTCGATCCTGAGAATATCCCGTTTGAAAAGGAATTGATTTTTCAGGTAGGAGGGAGCACTACGGCATCTTCAGTGGAGGGAAGCCCGGCAAATGCTATGGACGGCAGTATGGCAACTACCTATTTGATAAAAACAAACCAGAAGGTAGGGGATTATATCGGAATAGCTTTCAATATGCCGGTGGAAGTTAAGAATATTCAGCTTGCTCTTACTGTGGATGGGCATCTGGAGGATTATTTCTATGCCGGAAAAATGGAATATACAGAAGATGGAAAAGTCTGGAAAGAATTTACAGAGGAGTTGCAGCCAGAGAGTGGAACTGAAGTGAAGATGGAGCTTCCGGAGGCTGTGACGATAAGAGGGTTCCGCTGGAAATGTACAGATTTGGGCGGTAAAAACCGTTGGCTTGGAATCAAGGACGTGGGATATAATGTGAAGGAACAGCAGCAAATAACTGCAGAAAAATATACGGCGGCTTTTTCATGTACTTCCGGATGGACCGTAACAGGAGGTTCTTCCGCAGCGAATATAACGGATGATGATGAGAGCAGCTACGTATGGTATAACCCGTCTACCGGAACAAAAGATACCACCCTTGCGGGAGACTATATCCAACTTGACTTGGGAGAAGCGAAACCGGTAGGACGCGTACGGGTACTAGTCGGCGCCGGAGATGGTGATAAATGGACAGAGTATCATCTGGAGCATTCTGTAAATGGAACAGACTGGACGAGTTTACCAGCATATACGGGCGTAACGTCAGGTATGGATACTTATCAGGTAAGCCTTAGGGGGGCGTCTGCGAGATATTTAAGATTAGTAAATAATGTGACTTTGAACAAATGGGTAAAATTCTGTGATTTTTCTGCCTATGATTATGTAGAAGAGGAAGAAGAGCCAGAAGGCGATATCATGGATTATACAAATACAAAGGATGAAAAGTGGAGAGTGGAATACGGATATGAATCTTCGAAAGTATTCCCCAGGGAGAATGCCACTTTGCAGCCGGGAGAGTATATCGGACTGAAACTCAGCAGAATCCGTGCCGTGAAAGAAATCAATGTCGCAGGAGCGGGAACAGAATCCCTGATATTGGAGAAATCCATAAACAGGCAGGAATGGAAAGAGGCAGATAAAGAAGGTGCAGCTCGTTATATTCGATTGATGAATAAAGGCAGTCAGGCAGTTACTTTCAGTTTGGATACATTTGTGGTAACATCAGACGAGATTTTCCCGATTAGCTTTTTGGATTCGAATATAGGGAATACGGATTCGAATCAGGATGCCAGAAGCTTGAAAACAACAGGAAACTGGCTGGATGGAGACCTCTCTACGGCAGCAAAATATACTGCGGCACCAAGTGCAGGCTCTTATGTGCTTTATGATTTAGGACAGGAAATTACGATAAAATCCCTTAAGGTATGGGTTAGTTCGGGAGCTAAAGATTATCCCCGCGATGCAAAGATTCAGGCATCGCTTACAAATGGCGATGCGGCTGAGTGGGAAGATATTCTTGTGATAGGGGATGGCGTAGCAGACGACAGAGACTCTTCCTTTGACAGAACTCCAACTCAGAATGGCTGGACAGCCGGAACCGGGGCTGTAGGCGTGAACTATGCTTATCAGGCAACACAGGAGCCCACACCCGTAAGAGCGAGATATCTGCGTCTGTACTGTACGGCAGCAAATGCAGGACGCTGGGTAGAACTGAATGAGATTGAGATTAATGACGGTGAGTATATGCCGACAGCTATTGATCCTACCTTTGAGACAGACGCCACACAGGAGGAAGGGTTTGAAATTTACAGTTTGAATGATGGAAACCTGACCACAACTTTTAGTCCGGCGGGCGAGGATAATCAGAGCGGATATTTGATTTATCATTTATCAGATACCGTTGAGGTGGGGCAGATTAATGTGCTGCAAAGCGGAAATAAGATTAGCCATGCGAAAGTCTCTGTGCGTATCGGAGAGAATGAATGGAAGCCATTGGGAACGATGGATAAGAGCCTTTCTTCTTTTGATACGACAGATTTGGAAGCTGTTTATGCTGTAAAAATAGAATGGGAGGGTATAAAACCTGTTCTCTATGAAATTTCTATACAGTTAGGACCGAAGCTGAGCGCTGCTGAGGAGAGCTTTAAAGCAGCAGATAGAGAGATCGCAGCGGCAGAATCAGCGTTGAAAGGTATTGATGCTCAGATCGCAGCGGCAAAGACTAAGGTGGAAACAGCATCGGATGCAGAGGCTAAGCTTCGGGCAGAAGTTGAACTTCAGAATTTGTACGTGCAACAGGCGGAAAAAGCGGCAGATTTAGCTGCAAAGAAAGCAATTGCGGCAGAAAAGGCAGCAGAAGTAGCAAGACTCCAGGCAGAAAAGCTGCGAATGAGCACGCGGACTGCCGGAACGGCAGAGGAAAAGGCTGAACTGGAGACAAAAGCACAGCAGCAGGATGATGTTGTGAAAAATGAGCAGGCAGAATATAAGGTTCAGAAGGCAGCTGAAGCTAAAAAGAAACAAGAGAAAGCAAACTATGCGGAGATAGCTGCAAAGAAGCAGCAAGAATTGAATGTATTTTTGGATAACAAAAAACCTTCGGTTCCGAATCCGAATCCTAACCCTAACCCTAACCCGGGCCCAGGGCCAAATCCGATACCAACACCGGTCAAAGACTTTACATACAAAAATGTGAAGTATAAAGTCCTGAATGCTTCTGCTAAGACAGTTGCTGCAGTGGGCGTACAGACAAAGAAAGTGAAATCTGTCACAATCAATACGGCAAAAGAGGCGAAGAGCGGAGTAACTTACAAGGTAGTTCAGATTAACGATAAAGCTTTTAAAGGCTGCAAGAAGCTGACAAAAGTGACAATCGGAAATAATGTGAAGAAGATTGGTAAGGAAGCGTTTGCACAGTGCACGAGATTAAAGACTATCAATATGAAGAAGGCTTCCGGCATTACTTCTATTGGCAAGAAAGCGTTTACCAAGATTCAGGCGAAGGCTAAGATTACGGTTCCGGCGAAGAAACTTAAGAAATACAAGAAGCTTTTGAAGAAAGCCGGAGTACCGAAAAAAGCGGTTATTAAGAAATAAATAAAGGGCAAGAACAATCAGAGCGGCGGGGGATTCCCCGCCGTTTGCCGTGAAATCATAAATTGGGACGGCAGGTAAAAGAACCAGAGAATATTTGACGAGAATGAGGACCAGGCGGCCGGAAGCAGATTCAAATATTGGGGAAGATTGGCAAAACCTACATGAATATCGCAGAGGAACATAAGCGTAAGCGCCGTAAGCAGGCTGAAATTTTTCTGGTGTTTGGCAAGTGAGATGTTGGCATATAGAAACCCGATGTAAATGGCAGCAGGCAGCAGAATGATTTCGGAAAAATATGCCAGTGGGAGAAGAAAGAGTAGTGCAAAAAGAGAGTTTTTTAGAAGGGAATTCCAGTTTCCGCCTAAAAACAAACGGTAGCAGAGCTGTACCAGGCAGAAGAGCAGTATACCGGTAAGGAAATAGTTTGTAAAAATCAGAAAGTAATCCGCACATGCAGTAAAAAAAAGCGCGCAAATAACGAAACGCATCTGAGGACGGTTCTGAAGAGGGCGGTTTTTGAGCAGGCAAAATAGAAAGCACGAAAGAATAAAACTATATTTTATAATGGAATACAAGCGGCACCTCCTGAGATTTTACCTGGAGTATAACCGCTTATTTTTAAAATATACGGTAATCAGGAATGCGGCGTTTTTTAGGGGAGAAGAGCCATAGAAAAAATGGAAAGGTTTGCATTTAGAAAACGCCTCAAGAAGCTGAAGTTTCCGGAAAAATATAACCGGAAGCCATAGCCGGGGAGGCGTTTTGAGGATTCACACGTGAAACCGGTAATTTACCTGCTGTTTTTAGAAGCAGCTTCGGCAAAGTCAGTATTGACAAGTTTATCATAGGGAGCGCGTTTCTTTAATTCTCCGGCGCTTTCCAGAATATCCTGTAGAAGTTCAAAGCTGGCCTTTTCAAATATGAGCGTATCGTTCCAGGTATCCTGTTCAGCATAACGCCGGACAATTGCTGTAATGGTATCTAAATCTGTTTCTACAAACTGCGGCCGGATTACCTGGGCGATTTCTTCTGGCGTATGGGAATTCACATAGTCCATTCCGCGCTGGAGGGCATCTGTGAATTTTTGGATAACCTCAGGATGCTCATCTAAATAGCTTGCTTTGGCAGAATAAGCGGTGTATGGAACGTAGCCGGAATCCACGCCAAGGGAAGCCGCTACGTATCCGACTCCTTCCTGTTCCAATGTGGTAGCTCCCGGTTCAAACTCTACCGTGTAATCCCCCTGTCCCCCGGTAAAGGCGGCGGCAGTAGATCCAAAATCTATGCTCTTGTCAATGGAAAGATCAGAATCGGGATCAATGCCTTGCTGTTTTAAGATATACTCAAATACCATTTCCGGCATACCGCCATTCCGTCCCCCCAAGACTTTAGTACCTTTTAACTGCTCCCAGGTAAAATCAGGCATTTCCTTCCGGGCGACCAGAAAATTGCCTGCTCTCTGGGTAAGTTGCGCGAAATTGACGGCGTAGTCCTCAGCGCCTTCATTGAAAGCATAAATGGAAGATTCCGAGCCCATAAATCCGATGTCAGCTTCGCCGGAGACAAGAGCGGTCATAGTTTTATCTGCTCCAAATCCGGTAACAAGAGTTAAATCAATCCCTGCATCTTTAAAATATCCCTCTTCGATTGCTACATACTGTGGCGCATAAAAAATGGAATGCGCTACTTCGTTGAGTGTTACTTTTGTCATTTCTTCTGAAGAATTCTTGCCGGTTTTACATCCTGTCAGCAGAATTCCTACCAGTGCAAATACACCAAGATACAAAAAGCTTTTTTTTCTCATTCAAAATGCTCCTTTATTCATGGTTCTATCTTACCATATGCGTAAATGGGGAAGTGGTTACAAGTTACTGTTTATGCAGCCTGCAGATTTGTTATGTACGACGCAATATTATGTAAAAATTGTGGAAGAAGATAAAAGTAGATGATATAATAAATTGTAAACACCGGTTTCGAGAGGAACAAAATAGGATTTTGAATTTTTGTGAGTGCTCTGAGGAAAAGATTCCGGCGGGATGGAAGTGTAAGGATGGAGGATGGCTATGAAGATACGTGGTAAAATTGCTGTATGGTTTTGGATAATATATCTGGGAGGAACTGCCGGGATGTTATATGAATTGTTCTTTTCCCGGGACAGCCTGGCAGCGCTGCTTGTAGGATTCGTGATATTTCAGGTAGTATTTCTTCCTATTTTGATAAGGAATTATGTTCGGGTGGAAAAGGATGTTCTGACAGTTTGTTTCGGTTTTGGGAAAGACAGCGTTTCTATTGAGGAAATCCTGGAAGTGTACAGCACGCATGATCCGATTGCGTCGAGCGCTGCGTCTCTTGACCGTATCGTAATAAGAAGCAGAAGAAAGGAAATGATGTGTGCTGTACAAGAGAAAGAAAGGCTGTTTGGCGAGCTAAAACGTATAAATCCCAAAATACGGTTCAGATGAATATACAGACTATTTTTTATGTACAAGAACAGATGGAACAGGCATAGGCTTACTCCATCTGTTCTTTGTTTTTTGAGAGGGCTCTTTTCTTTATAAATATGATGACAGCGGCGCAGGCAGCCCCGAACAGAATGAATTTGGCAATACCGGAATAAGAAGC
This sequence comes from Hominisplanchenecus murintestinalis, assembly GCA_004793585.1. Classification (GTDB taxonomy): domain Bacteria; phylum Bacillota; class Clostridia; order Lachnospirales; family Lachnospiraceae; genus Hominisplanchenecus_A; species Hominisplanchenecus_A murintestinalis. Next base: position 50,586 of record SRZB01000023.1, read on the forward strand.
CAGATATTTTACAATAATATCCCAGGATTCTCTGGCGGCGACGCCAACCCATACGAGTACGGTGTTCCACAGAAAACTTCCAAGAGTGGTCAGCAAAAGGAAGGGAGTGAGATTTATCCGTGCGAATCCGGCGGGAATAGAAATCAGGCTGCGTACCATAGGAATAAAGCGGCAGAAAAATACTGTGCTGATTCCAGTGTGGTTGAACCATTCTACCGCTTTGTCTACGTCATCCGGATAGAGATGAAGCAGTTTTCCAATACGGCCGTTCAAAATACCTTTCAGGCGGCGGGGAGGCAGCAGGTATCCTACGCCATAGAGTACAATAGCGCCGATCAGGGAACCGGCTGTGGCAGCCAGGATTACCGCCCAGATATTCAGGCTGGTATAAGTGGTCATGAAGCCGCCGAAGGTCAGGATAACTTCTGATGGGATAGGCGGGAAAATATTTTCGATGGCGATAAGAAGGGCGACTCCCCAGTAGCCGTATTGCTGCATGACAGAAATAATCCAGTTTTGCATAGAACCTCCAAAAAGGTTTCTTTCTTTGAAATATATGTATGTACAGAGCCGGATATTACGGATAGTGTGCCGTTTTTGGGGAATAAACATATTATAGAAACAGAGCCGCTGACATCCGGCATTTCCGGATAGCAGCAGGGTAGAGATAAGGGAGGACAGTATGGATAAAAATGTGATTTTGGGTGTGCTCATCCCGTTTTTTGGAACGACTCTTGGGGCAGGAATGGTATTTTTTCTGAAAAAGAGAATGGGGGCAAAGCTTGAGAAATCTCTACTGGGATTTGCAGCGGGGGTTATGATCGCAGCGTCCGTATGGTCGCTGCTTATTCCGTCTATCGGGATGGCGGAGGAGCAGGAAGTGGTACCGTGGGTTCCGGCAGCGGCAGGATTTTTGCTGGGAGTCTTGTTTCTGCTGGCTCTTGATATGTTGATTCCGCATCTGCATCTGGATAATGAGAAGCCAGAGGGTGTGAAATCAAGCTTGAAAAAAAGTACAATGCTGATGCTGGCGGTGACGCTCCATAATATTCCGGAGGGAATGGCAGTTGGGGTGGTATTTTCCGGTTTATTGGTGCAGGACGCCTTGATATCGGCGGCGGGAGCATTTGCATTGTCTATTGGGATTGCCATACAGAACTTTCCGGAAGGAGCAATTATCTCTATGCCTCTGAAAACCGGAGGAATGTCAGGAACAAAAGCATTTCTATACGGAACGGCATCAGGGGTAGTGGAGCCGATAGCGGCAGTGGCGACAATCCTGTTGACAGGCATTATTTATCCGGCGCTGCCGTACTTGCTGTCTTTTGCGGCGGGAGCAATGATTTATGTAGTGGTGGAAGAACTGATTCCGGAGTCTCAGGCAGGGGAAAATACAGATATTGGCACGATTGGGGTGGCATTGGGATTTGCACTGATGATGGTTTTGGATGTGGCGCTGGGATAAACTACCGGTTTTAATCCCAAATTTTTTTCAGGAAACTGCCACAGGATTTTCAATATTTTCCCATAAAACAGACAAAATTTCCGCTTATGCTAAAGCAAAGAGAAAATAAATGGAAAGGATGTTTGCGTATGGCAAAGAAAAGACTAGGGGCAGTGCTTTGTCTGGCAGCAGCGCTGATGATGGCGGGATGCCAGGGCGGAGAAAAGACGCAGAATCCGGCAGGGGCGCCGCCGGGACAGGTAAGTAGCACAGAAGACGGGCAGCAGGAAAACAGCATCATGGGAAAAGTTACGGCAATAGATGAGAGAGGAGAGGCCAAAGAGGCATCTGCGGGAGATGTTGAGGAAGGAACATTCGTCCGGGTCATGATGGATGGTGATACAGCCGTTTCCGTCACGATTATGAGAATGGAACAAAAGAATCGGGAGGGCGGAAATGAAACGGAAAAATAAGAAAAAAAAGATTATCATAATAGCAGGTATCCTGGCGGCGGTTTTCATAACGGGGACAGGAACATGGTATTTCATTTCCAGAACCGGGAAGGTAAGGGCAATGGTTCCAGTGGAAGCTATGAGCACGAAAGTGCAAACAGGGAATCTATCTACGACAGTAGTGGGGACAGGGACACTTAAAAATGATACGGCAAATGCAGTAAAAATTCCCGATGGGATTACGGTGGATGAGGTGATGGTTGAGAGCGGCGATGCAGTGAAGGCCGGAGAGGTGCTGGCAATTGTAAACCAGGCGTCAGTAACCCAAATATTGTCCCAAATCCAGGATGAACTTGCAGAGCTTGATGAAGAAATCAATGACACAAAAGGCGATAAAGAGTCTGCATATATCAAAACTTACATAGCGGGACGGGTAAAGAAGATTTATGCGGAAACAGGAGAAAATGCGTCTGCTGTCATGCAGGAAAAAGGTTCTCTTCTGGTATTGTCTATTGATGGAAAAATGGCAGTCAGCCTGGAGGGAGTATCTGGCATGGGTGTCGGGGATGATGTGACAGTGCGTCTTTCCGACGGTTCAGAGAAAGAAGGAACAGTGGAAAGTGCGTCAGAAAAATCCAGCGTTATTACCTTGACAGATAATGGGACATCGGTCGGTGAAAAAGTTACGGTATTGGATAAAAGCGGAGAGGAGATAGGCAGCGGAGAGCTGTATATCCATCAGCCAATAGAGATTACAGGGACAGCCGGGACTATTTCTGAAATAGTAGCGGAGGAAAATGAGGAGGTAGGCGCTGGGGATACGCTGGTAAAGCTTACGGACTTGCCGGATTCCTCAGAATATCAGCAGCTTTTGGATAAACGCAGTGAGCTGACGGAAACTTTAAAGGCGTTAGCGCAGCTTTCTGCTCAAGGCACAATACAGGCGGAATATGATGGCACGGTGGAGAGTGTTTATGTGACGGCGGAAGAAACAGAAGGAAACAGTACAGATGGATACAGTACAGGAGCATCTATTGGAAACGGCATGGTATCAGTACAGGAAAAAGCAGGATTTGTCCTAACAGCGGAATCTGTTCAGAGTACCCCACAAAAAGAGGGCTTTACATTTGCAAATACTTCTGAAACTGAGAAGAGTACCGAAGAGGCTGGCGTGACAGCGGTTACAGACTTGATGGCAGTGTTTCAGGAACTGGGTATCGCAGCGCCTGTAAAGGGGGAAATTCCGGTATCAGAGATAGAAGAAACAGGGCAATATACCGGCAGCATCCGGTGGACGCCTGCAGATGGAATCTTTGCAGCACAGACTGCTTACACAGCAGAAATAGAGCTTATAGCAAAAGCAGGGTATCAGTTTATGGCTGTTGACGGGGCAGAGGTTTCTTTTCCGGGCGCGCAGACAACTGTCTGGGAAATCGGGGAACAGTGCGAAGGCAATACATTGAAATTGAGTCTGGCATTTCCTGAAACAGAAAAAGAGGAAGAGAGTGAGACGCAGGGAAGCCAGGAGAATCCGGGCGATATACAGAATCCGGATAACCAGGAGAACCAGGGCGGAAGCCAGAACGGACAGCAAGGCACGGACGGAGGCGAGGGGAATCAGCAGAACCAGAATAGCGGTCAGCAACAGAATAGTCAGCAGAATCAGAATGGCGGGCAGGGACAGAATGACAGCCAGAATCCGAATAGCCAGCAAAATCAGAATGGTGGGCAGGGACAGAATGACAGCCAGAATCCGAATAGCCAGCAGAATCCAAATAGCGGGCAGGGACAGAATAGCCAGCAAAGTCAAAACGGAAGCCAGGGTGCCATAAGAACGCAGACAGGCGTATCCGGAGGAAGCCTGGCAGGGGCGTCAGCGAGCGCTGTAAGTACAGCGAGCCAGGCGTCGTCAAACGGAAACGCAGAAGAGACGGCGGACTCTTCTATGGTCACGGTATTTACGATTTCAAAAAATGAAAATGTATTGCTTTCGGTAAATATTGATGAGCTGGATATCCTTTCCATTCAGGAGGGACAGAAAGCGGCTGTTACGCTGGATGCGCTGGAAGGGCAGGAGTTTGAGGGGGAAATCACCAAAATCAGCCGAACAGCCAGTAATAGCGGCGGCGTTACGAAATATACGGCAGAGGTCACAATCCCAAAGGAGGAATCTATGCTGGCAGGGATGAATGCATCGGCAGTGATTACTATTGAACGTAAAGAAAATGTATTGACACTCTCAGCCGACGCCTTACAGGAGAGGGGAAACCGAACATTTGTCTATACGGAAACCGGAGAGGATGGGATGCTTTCAGGGGAAGTAGAAGTAGAGACGGGAATTTCAGACGGAACGAATGTGGAAATCGTCAGCGGCCTGGAATCAGGACAGACGGTATACTACCACAGGGTGGCAAGCGAGAATGAAGGTGAAGAAGGGTTTGGCGGAATGATGATGAACGGAATGCCAGGCGGAGGAATGCAAAACATGGGAGGTGAAAGGCCGGATAAGAGCGGCGGGCAGCCTCCGAGCGGCGGCTTTGGCGGTCCGGGCGGACAGAGGGGTGAGTGACGATGATTCGATTTCATGATGTTTCGAAAATATATCATATCGGAGGGGAAGAGGTGCATGCGCTGGATCATGCCAGCATGCATATTTCCCCTGGAGAATTTGTCAGTATTATCGGTCCGTCCGGAAGCGGAAAGTCTACCATGATGAATATTATCGGCTGTCTGGATGTGGCAGACAGCGGTGAGTATTTGCTGGACGGACTTCCGATTGAGCAGTATTCGGAAAGAGAGCTGACAAGAGTACGTAACAGAAAAATCGGGTTTATTTTCCAGAATTTCAATCTGATTCAGCGGATGACGGCGGAGGAAAACGTCGAGCTTCCCCTAATTTACCAGGGAGTACGGACGGCGCAGCGCAGGCAGCGTGTACGGGAAGCCCTGGAGAGGGTCGGGCTGTCAAAGCGCGGGCATCATAGGCCGACAGAGCTATCCGGCGGCCAGCAGCAGCGAGTGGCGATTGCCCGGGCGCTGGTCACGGAGCCGTCGCTCTTTTTGGCAGATGAGCCTACCGGAAACCTGGATTCCAGAACCGGGAATGAGATTATGGAGCTGTTTCATGAGCTGCACGAGCGGGGGAATACACTGGTATTAATTACTCATGATGAAAAGGTCGCGCAGCAGGCATGCCGAAGGATACGGATTTTTGACGGACGTGTAGAGGAGGTGGACGGATGATTTTTCAATCTCTGAAAATGGCATGGAGCGCTATTCTTTCTAATAAAATGCGTTCTTTCCTGACTATGCTTGGAATTATCATAGGGGTAGTTTCACTGGTAGTTCTGGTATCTATTGTAAGCGGCGCTACAGATTCGGTAACGGAACAGATTAATAGCATTGGCACGAATCTGTTGACAGTACGGATTACAGATGATAAAGAAAACCCACTGAAGCTGTCTGAACTGTCAGAAATTGCGGAGAAAGAGGAAATCGGGGAGACTGCGCCCATCGCTCAAACCGGGGCGACGGCAAAGAGCGGGTATACCAGCGATGACATCACCGTGTACGGCACTACGGGAGCTTACTATAATATTCAGGGGCTTACCCTGGCGGCGGGACGTTTCCTGAAAAAAAGTGATATGGATAACAACACCTATGTGGCAGTTCTCAATCAGACGGCAGCAGAGGAAATATTTGGGACAACAAATGTAATCGGAGAAGAAATATCACTTGACGGAAGGGGATTTCGGATTGTCGGCGTGCTGGCGGAAGAGGAGTCGGCAGTATCTTCACTGACAAGCGGGACATTAGAGGCATATATTCCTTATACTACGATTATCCGCATGGCAGACAATATTTTTCATATTACGTCTTTCTATGCTTCTTCTGCGGATGAGGATAGTATGGATGCGGCAGAGAGCACGCTGAAAACATGGATGCTGGAGCGATTTGGGAACGATGAGGATGCGTTTACGATTATTAATCAGTCAGCGCTGATGGAAACTATGGGCAGCGTTACCAATACGCTGGCGCTGATGCTTGGGGGCATTGCGGGGATATCCCTGTTGGTGGGAGGTATCGGAATCATGAATATTATGTTGGTGTCCGTAACAGAGAGAACGAAAGAAATCGGCATTCGTAAAGCTATAGGCGCGGGACGGGCAAGTATTATGATGCAGTTTTTAATAGAAGCTCTTATGGTAAGCCTGATGGGATGCCTAGCAGGAATTGTATTGTCTGTGGGTATCCTGTACCTTGCAGGGATGGCAATGGAGGAGATGAGTTTCCACATTTCCATGGGAGTGGTATGGGTGGCCGTGGGATTCTCTGTGCTGATAGGGGTAGTATTTGGTATCTACCCGGCCGGTAAAGCGGCAGGAAAACCGCCAATCGAGGCGCTGCGGTATTCGGGATGAAAGCTTCCGAGAATACGGTCTATGTTCATATGTAGAAGTACAAACGGTTTTTTATGTAATAAAATGATGTTTTATGCAATGGGCAGTTGACAATCCTTTCAATAGATGTTAAATTTGAGACATGTTCAGCTACGTTCTTAAATGAGCGACTGGGCATGTTCATCATGTTGACATATAAGGAGGAAAAATTATGAAAAAATTAATCGCAGCAATGCTCGTGGGTACGATGGTATTTTCTTTAAGTGCCTGCGGAACAAAGGAGACAGCATCAACAGACGCAGCTACGGAGGCAGCTACAGACGGAACTACAGAAGCAGCTACAGACGCGGCAGAAGAGACAGAAGCTGCTGAAGGCGGCGTACTGGTAATGGCTACAAATGCAGAGTTTCCGCCGTACGAGTATTATGAAGGCGGCGAGGTTGTCGGCATTGACGCTGATATCGCAAGGGCGATTGCAGAGGATATGGGTATGGAACTGAAAATTGAGGACATGGCATTTGATTCCATTATCGCAGCTGTACAGTCAGGAAAGGCAGATTTCGGCGCAGCAGGCATGACGGTGACAGAGGATCGTCTGGCAAGTGTTGATTTTTCTGATACATATGCAGAGGCAAAGCAGGTTATCATTGTGAAAGAGGGCAGCGAAGTAAAATCTGCTGATGATTTGGCGGGAAAAACTGTAGGCGTACAGCTGGGAACTACAGGCGATATCCTGGCAGACGAGATTGAGGACGGTACAGTAGAGCGTTACAATAAGGGCGCAGAGGCTGTTATGGCGCTTGTTCAGGACAAGATTGACGCAGTTATTATTGACAATGAGCCTGCGAAAGTATTTGTTGCTGAAAATGAAGGCCTGGTTACGATTGATGATGCATATGAAAAAGAAGAATATGCAATTGCATTAGATAAAGGAAATACAGAACTGCTGGAGAAGATTAACGCATCGATTAAGAACCTGAAAGATTCCGGCAAGCTGCAGGAGATTATTGACAGCTATATCAGCGCAGAGTAATTGAAGGGAAAAGCAGGCCATGACAGATAAGTTTTATTTAAACTTTATTAAAGATGACAGGTGGAAATATATTGTTGAGGGACTGGGCGTTACCCTGCAGATTACTTTTGCAGCCGTAATTATCGGCATTGTTTTAGGGTTTCTGGTGGCTGTTGTAAGGGCTACTTATGATAAAACCGGGAAGCTTAAGGTTTTAAACTGGATATGCAATGTGTATCTGACGGTATTCCGGGGCACCCCGATTGTTGTCCAGCTTATGATTATCTATTACGTGATTTTTGCCAGCATGGATATCAGTAAAGTGGTGGCGGCAATCTTGGCGTTTGGTATTAATTCCGGCGCTTATGTGGCAGAAATCATTCGAAGCGGTATTATGTCTATTGACAATGGGCAGTTTGAGGCGGGCAGAAGCCTGGGCTTCAATTATATCCAGACAATGTGGCATATTGTATTGCCCCAGGCTCTGAAAAACGTGCTTCCGGCTTTAGGAAATGAGTTTATTGTTCTCTTGAAAGAAACTTCAGTGTCCGGTTATATTGCGCTGCAGGATTTGACAAAGGGCGGGGATATTATCCGAAGCCGTACATATGACGCGTTTATGCCGCTGATTGCCGTAGCGCTTATTTATCTTGTCATGGTTATGGTATTTTCCAAGCTTTTGGAAGTGCTGGAGAGGAGGCTGAGAAACAGTGAACGATAATGGGGCTTTGATTCGGGTACAGGATTTGGTAAAGACCTTTGGCGGTGAAGTCCATGCGCTCAATGGAGTAACGGCCGACATAAAGTCCGGCGAGGTGGTCTGTGTCATCGGGCCGTCCGGCTCCGGAAAAAGCACATTCCTGCGCTGTTTAAACCGTCTGGAAGATCCGACGGGAGGGCATATCATCTTTAACGGCGTAGATTTGATGGATAAAAAGACGGACATCGATAAGCATCGCCAGAAGATGGGGATGGTGTTCCAGCATTTTAATCTGTTTCCGCATATGACGATTTTGAAGAATATGACTCTCGCACCCATGAAACTTCAGGGAAAGAGTAAAGAACAGGCAGAGAAAGAAGCGATGGCGCTTTTGGAACGGGTAGGGCTTGCCGACAGGGCAGAAGCATATCCGAGCCAGTTATCCGGAGGCCAGAAACAACGTATCGCAATTGTACGCGCGCTTTGTATGAAGCCGGAGGTGATGCTTTTTGACGAGCCGACTTCTGCGCTGGATCCAGAGATGGTGGGAGAGGTGCTAAACGTTATGAAAGACCTTGCCAGAGAGCATATGACTATGGTGGTCGTTACTCATGAGATGGGGTTTGCCAGAGAAGTAGCTGACAGGGTTATTTTCATGGCGGAAGGGAAAATCGTGGAAGAAAACGCTCCCGAAGAGCTGTTTACGAATCCACAGACAGAGAGGCTTCAGAATTTCCTGAGTAAAGTTATTTAAAATAGAATGGATATATTATTATAGAAAGAACTGCTGCAGACGCGGCAGTTCTTTTTCGCGAAAATAGTGGGCAGAGTATTTTCGGGAGAACTTGCGGCAGTTTAGTTTGTAAATTGCGGTTTGTCGGGGAGTCTGTCTTTTACCCCAGATAGTCACGGAGCCGACAGTCTCTATGCTTACCCCGGACGCCGGGACACCTGCCATATATCCCACACGGACGGGGACAACGCGCCAGTGAGCTAACCGTCGGAGAAACACGCAGCGCGTGTTTCTCTGCCGCGGTGGTCGC
>SRZB01000024.1 GCA_004793585.1 Hominisplanchenecus murintestinalis
TTTAAAAATAATTTCGATTTTTCTCATTTTGCTATTGACATTTATTAGCTGGACTTCAGAACGATAATTCGGTCTAAAATTAGTATACTGATGGATAATTGAAAGATACAGAATCCGCAAATCAAGTTGTAGTTCTATAGAACTAGTTTTCATATTTTTATACATGTAACACACAAAAAAGCCACCAGAAGAATTAGTATCTCCTGGTAGCTCCATTAAAATTTATCATTTGTTAATGTGCAACACTCATGCTCTCATCAATCCATTTCTGCACCATTTGAACACTCACATTAAGATAGTGGGCTATTTTGTCAACTTTCATTCCATCCGCAGCCATGGATAATGCTGAGGCTTTTGCTTTTTTCAGCTCACCACTTTCAATACCTTCACTATAAATCTGTTCCATCTCACGGCACATGAATTCCACCCCTTTCTGTGTTTCCTTCAATTCGTATACTCTGTCAGCAAGTATCTTACTGTGCATATCTTCTGCATTCTTACAGTGAAGATCATGCATCAGTTTGCCTAATTCTGTATCCTCTTGTTTCTTAGAATTTACATAGATAATATGAGCTTCATCCTTGAAATTCTCACTGACTTCTTCGATTTTCCTGTCTATATGATAAATCGGAAGTCCGTATCCAAGTGCATCGTCTCTGGTGATAAAAATCACGTAACTTTCCGGAAGGTCATCAAAATCCTGTCCTGGATTTAATGTGTTCATATCCATCAGACCACTATGATACCTTGCTCTTTTTGGAGATGCCCCTTCGTTGTCCTGTTGGATTTCTACATCCATCTGCTTGCCTTCAGAATCTCTAGCAACACAGTCCAGAATAGCTGAACGCCCCTGCAAATTCTTATAGTCTTTCTGCAGAACTTGATCAATCACTTTCAGATCCTTTTTATTCATAATTACCTGCAGAACATATTCTGTACATTCCCGTTTCTTGAATACATTCCGCATAAACACATCGCTCATGATGGTAAGGTCTTTTAAGATACCCTTGTATCTTTCGTAACGTGTTTCCAATTCTTCTGTTTTCACGATTTCTTCTTTCGCCACGTCCATTCTCGCCTCCATTCTTTGCTATGTCAGGATAGGTTCCTAAATGTCTCCTATCCCAATTTCATCTTAACATCAAAATCAGCTTTTCACAAGCCACTATTTTATCCTACACCACTTGAAAACAATAATTTCCAATCAGCTTCATCCAACTATTATATTTATTCTTTTCACACACCTTTCGGCAAATTTCATTTTCCATCAATACACAGAACATCTTATCATAATCAAATGCCCAAACAGCACCATTCACATGGTTCTCCACTGCTTTCTGATCTATGTTCTTTAAGCGTGTGACCATTTTTTCAATTTCTCCATTTCCCAAGTTACCGATATTTTTACAGATAAACCGAAAGAAATTCAACGTTGCATATTCGTCATGCCAGTGGAACTCCTCTGGATTGTTTTTAATTTTACTGGCTCGCTGCTGTTCTTTGATTATCTGATCAGCTACACCTTTCATCGAATCTTCGTATCTCATATTATTCACCTACTCTTCCTCTACGCCCAGTGACGGTTTAAATCTTTTATCCTTTGCCTGCGGTACCACGATCTCATAAAAATAAAATCCTAAATACCCAAGTGCCTGCTTCTTCATTTTATAAAAAGAAGTCCTGCCTATTCCTAACTCCTGTTGTACTTCCATATCTGTCTTATTATAATGACTGCAAAAACAGGAATGAAGGATCTCACTGAGCATCACACCATTCGGTGCATAGAACTTAACCAGTGTCATTCCACGATAGATCATATCTGACAAGCCATAAATAATCATCAAGTTATTCATTTCCCGGTGCATCTTTGGCACATTCAGCTGATTGTTATAAATGCTCAGATAACTCAACGCATATGCCATATCTTCATTGATCTTCTCCTGGCACTCCATATCCAGTTCTTCTAACACAATCTGATTTTCCAAAATCAATTTCTGATAGCTTGTCATCAGTTCTTTGATATCTGTATAATGTCTCTCCATCGTTACTTCCAGATAATCCTGCGCATGGCTTGCCATCTGGAAGGTAATCTCTTTCATTGATTTAATTGCATAATCTCTGTCTGTCATCAGTTTCAAAATCTCCTTATCATCATCACACTAACTGGCAGTCTTTCAGACCAGTTCGCTTTCCCCATGATTTTGATGGGAAGCAATTACTTACTACAACTTGCAGAAGCGGATATCCAAAAGGCATTGTGGGAGCTACCTTTGCTGACCGGAATCCATCTTCTTATGTAAAACCTGCAGGAATATAAAGGGAAAGTGACTATCCCTGCCGGTTAATAATCATTAATCTTCTAACAATACTGCATTGATTTTTTCCAATTTGCGCACCATGAAGCATGTAATAATCTTTCTTTCTCCGAACTCACTATAAAATACCCTTTTCCAAGTCCACCTCCATATCCTCCAAGAACCTGATCCAGGTCTTTCAGTGCAGCTAAAACATAGCTTCTTGATCTATTTGTGATCTCACATAATTGTTTTAGCGTATGTGGCTCTCTTCTTATTATGAATAATATTTGTCTCTTTAGTAAATCAAACTCTAAGTCCGTTAATTGATTTTTCTTTTTTATTTTCTTTTTGTACTCAATAACACCCATATGGTAGCGTTCATTAAATCTTTTCCATACATCATCCGGATCACACAGCAAAAATTTTGATAATTCTTCTTTAAATGCTCTCCTAGACATATCATCTTTTTTTCTGATTACTGAAAATGCTCCACAATCTTGATACAAATTTTTAATTTCACTTATTGAAGTTCCTTCATCTTTTAATTTCCTATAAGTCGTACTTCTTGACTGGAACATAATCACCTGCATATCAATAGCTGTTTTCTTGCCTTTAATTAGTTCAAGTATCTGTTCTACTAAATCATTCATTGTGATTCCTCCTTCCTTTTATGACACTATTATAAGGCTAACGCTGAACCTTTTCTTTACGATTCTGTATCATTCTGTATTATTTTCTCTCCATAAACCATTTATCCACTTCATAAAACAAATGGCTTTCCTGCCCCTGTATCATACAGGTGTACATCATTCCTACACCGCCTGCCTTTCTGCTGGCACATCGCTCGATTTTCAAAATTCTGTCGATGTTATATTTTCTTCCATCTTCCCAGGTAAAGAATATAGGAACCAGTTTTCCATCTTTCCGAAACTCTGCCACTACATCTACATATACTTTATTCATACCGACACCTCACTATAAAATTTCAATTGCTCTTGGCGATGCCGAATTCCTTCGGATATATCCGTTTTGCTCCAACTGCTTGATTCTGGAAAAAGCAGATGATGTTGATCTTACTCCGATCAGTTTTCCAAATTCCCGAACTGTCGGCGGATATCCATGCTCCTTCGTATAATTCAAAATGCACTGATAGCTTTCTTCCTGTTTTCTGGTTAATGTCTGTTTCAAATCTATCCCTCCCATTATCCATGAAAATAACTGTGTGGATGAACCGTATGTGTACCAGCGTCCAAGTGGGATAAGACTTTATTCTGATACATAACTGCTCTCTGTATACTGAAATACCAAACCGTCGTCTGATCTCATCTACAGTACGATCCATCTTTTCTAATTTTTCTTGTTTCTCTTGATTACCAAAAAGCTCCAACTGTACGGGAATATCATCCAACACAAGATCTACTGCTCGAATACCAAGGCTTCTGATTGGATGCTCCCATTTATAATAATCCTTAAACAATTGAAATGCTGCTGTCACAATCTCATCTGTTATATTTGTCGGATGGTGTAATTGTTTCTGTCTCGAAAAACTAAACAAGCCATTGTCTCGGACCGTAATTTCAATCGTTTTGCATTTAAAACCATGTTTTCTTAATCTTGCTGCAACGCTTTCTGCTAGTGCCATCTGAATGATCCAGACATCCAGATCATCTTCCAAATCTCTTGGAGTTGTAGTGCTATTGCCGATTGACTTCACCGGAGCTGCATACCCTTCTTTGCAAACTGGATCATCATCCCAGCCATTTGCAAATGACCATAACACAATTCCCATCTTTCCAAAATGGCTTTCTAGCATTGTTTCATCACTTTCTGCAAGTTCCCCAATGGTTCGGATCCCCAGCTTCTGAAGTTTCTTCCGAGTCTGTCTTCCAACATAAAGCAGATTCGATGCAGGAAGCTGCCAAATCATACTTTTATAATTCTCCCGGTTAAACTCTGTAATCGCATCTGGCTTTTTGTAATCCGAACCAAGTTTCGCATAAATCTTATTCCAGGAAATTCCAATACTTACCGTTACACCCAGTTCGTATTTAATCCGATGGCTGATTTCTCTTGCAATCGTTATTCCGCTTCCTTTCAGATTTCTACTATCTGATACATCCAGCCAGGCTTCATCAATCCCATATGGCTCGATCTTGTCCGTATACTCCGAATAGATTTCTCTTGCCATCTGTGAAAATCTCAAATACAAGTCCATTCGTGGCGGCACAAAAATGATTTCCGGGCAAATCTGTTTTGCCTGCCATAATGCCATTCCAGTCTTTACACCTTTTCGCTTTGCAATATAATTTGCTGTCAGCACAATTCCATGTCTGGCTTCCGGATCACCGCCAACTGCAAGAGGCATTCCGGCAAATTCCGGATGATGCAGCATTTCCACACTTGCGTAAAAACAATTCATATCACTATGCAGGATTACACGCTCACTCAAAATTTCCACCTCCACTCATTTTAAAGATTTCTGTCTTATCAACTTCTGTACGCTTAGTATATACCTCCATTTTGGAGATAGTCAACTGACACTTTGGTTGTTTTTCTCCGTTATGGAGATTTTTGTTGATTTTCTTTTGTACATGGAGTATAATGCATATAGAAAATTCAAATAGAAACGAGGCGAACATATGCGTGCTTTCGGGGAAATATTAGCAGAAAACAGAAAAAAGAAAGGGTATTCCCAGTCAGATCTTGTGAAGTTACTCTCTCGTGAGGGTATTCAGGTCACTACAAAGGCTGTCTCCAAATGGGAGACGAATTCACGAGAACCGGCTTTGCACATTTTCCTGACTCTTTGCCAATTACTTGATGTTGAAGATATTTATGAAGCCTTCTTTGGAGAAAATCCATATAATGTTATGAGCGGTCTGAATGAAGAGGGAAAAAATAAAATTATTGAATTTGCAGATATTTTGAGAGCTTCCAAAATGTTCTCTCCTGCTCAAGCAAAGATTCTTCCATTCAGACATCCTGTAGAAATCGCCTGGGAACCAGTTTCCGCTGGTACTGGAAATTATCTGCAAGACTCTGTAAGAGAAACTTACGATGTAGGCCATCTCGCTCCGGATCAGACCGACTTCGGTGTACGAATCTCCGGTGACAGTATGGAACCTCTTTATCATACCGGCGACGTTGCGTGGATTCAGAAAAAAGACTCTATCGCCAATGGTGAAATTGGAATCTTTTGTCTCAATGGCAATACTTATATCAAAGAGCTGCATGATGAACCAGACGGCGTGTTCCTGGTTTCCTTAAACGAAAAGTACCAACCTATTCAGGTATTAGAATCTGATTCTTTCAAGATTTTTGGAAAAGTTATCGGAAAATGCAAAGGCGCTGAAATTCCTGGTTTTCATTAGACATCAACAGCCGACCACTGGTTTGCTGAAAACTATACACAGAAAGAAGTGATCGAATGGCAATCAATAATACTCTTAAAGATATCCGGACAGAAAGAAATCTCATTCAAGAAGATTTAGCTGAAGCCACCGGCTCCTGCAGTCGTACCATCGGACGCATTGAACGTGGGGAACGAAATCCCTCGCTTGAAATGGCTATCCGGCTGGCTCATTATTTAAATATGAGTGTAGAAGAAATTTTCACATTGGATGATAATAATTCTTCTTATCAAAAAGCCGAGGAATAAAATCCCCGGCTTTTTGCATTGTATTCAAGACTCTACAATATAATACTCACCTTGTATAGAATCACCAGTATATTCTAATAATCCTGTCCAATCTTTAAACTTAGTAATTCTGAGGCTTTCATCATGTATTTCTTTGGAAGCATTTACAAACCACACCAGATGAAATTTCTTAAGCTTTAAAAATTTATCCAAAGCGTCTTTTCGAATAATCAATCCTGCTTTTTGATTTGTCAAATCAGTATCAAATGCTATGAGCTCATTATTTACATCGTAATAATATCCATCATATTTGTTCTGTCTAAGCTCCAATGTGTTTATAAGTTCTGCACATGGATGGGAATACGAAAGTACCTCCTCCTTAGATGCATCAAATTCTTCCTCCCATAATAAATCTTGTGTAGCATTTAATATTCTTTCTAACTTTATTGTCACCGGTTCCTCTCTTTTATATGTTTTGGTTACAGTTGGAATATTAAATTCATCTATTTTTTTCTCTGATTCCTGTTCTGCCTTCACGTCCCCTTCTTCTCCAGAATAAGCTTTTAGCAATGCGTCTACCCAAGAAAATTGAGGTTCTTCGACTATACTTTCAACCAATTTTGTTTCTCCTGTTTCTAATTCCATGGT
This sequence comes from Hominisplanchenecus murintestinalis, assembly GCA_004793585.1. GTDB lineage: Bacteria > Bacillota > Clostridia > Lachnospirales > Lachnospiraceae > Hominisplanchenecus_A > Hominisplanchenecus_A murintestinalis. Next base: position 6,583 of record SRZB01000024.1, read on the forward strand.
TTTCCACTGCCAGTCCAAAACAGATTTGCTTCCACTTGACCACGGATATTCTCTATTATACAGAGTATACGATTCTGGTATCTCGGCAATATCACTATTAATTAAATTAACCTTTTTATTTGCATATTCTTTTAATATAGTCAATTGCTGATCCGTAACAAAATATCCATATAACCAATTCCATATTAGCAGTTTATCAAATGCTAGGTCTTCTCTTCCAGTATCCGCATATTTAGATAAAACAATCCATTGATTTCCTGCGTCATCAGTTAATAATAAATCATCTTTCTGATATTTCCAAAAAATAGAACTGGATTTCACCCATTTATCTTCATCAAATGTCATATCATCTTTAACATAATTTTTTTCTTGAATAGACTTTTTTATATGATTATCAACTTGTTGAAAATAAGGTGCATCATCACATGACAAATTGTGTTCATTCAAAGTTGGATCAAAGTCTTTTACATACGGTTCCCACGGTCCATCATATAATACCCTTTCCTCTTCCATCGAAAAGCGATTCTTCATAGGATAATAATCTGATATTCGAGCTAATATGTTATACATAGTGATCCACTGATATTTCTTTCCAATACGTTCCGTCTTTAATACCCGGTGTCTGTCATACGAAAAACGTCCTACAAAGCTATCATAATCATCAAACAAATCACCTTTATAACCTAATTCATTGATAATATAGTACATGGCATAATTAAATATTTTATAGTCGTCTACTTCAAAATTTCGTAGTGCACTTTGAAAAACATATCTTCCAAAATCACCATACATCCCTATTCCTTCAAATTGCATAGAATGTTGAATAAAGAATAATCCCTTTTTAAAGTCCTTATCTTGATATTTTTGATCCTCTATACCGGGAATAGGCATTGATTTATAACTGGGTTTTATTTTTTCAATTTCATAATCTTTCTCCTCATCTGGATACTCTATCAAATACCTTTCAATTATAAGCCTTGCGTAATCCCTTAATAAAATATCCGGATACACCATATCCTTATCGAAAATATCTTTAAACACAAATTCAACCAACGATTTGAATATTTCCTTATTTTCGGAATTACGTTTCACACAAGCTCCAAATGCAATTCCGTATAATCTCTGAATTATATAAGGATCATTTACATCAGAAAACAAATTCAAGAGATACTCTGTATACTCAAAGTGATTTTTTAAAATTTCAATCATAGCTTTTGATGTTGTATCACGAAGCCAACGATTCGAAGATGTAAGTACCCATGAGAAAAGAATCAGTAGCAATCTAATTTGCTCTTTATCATAAACTTCAAGGACTTCTCCTTTGTTATATATTTCAATCAGCTGCGCAATACGATCATCATCTGTAGTTTTTCCATTGATAAATATTGTCCAAAGATAGTCCCTTTTGGAAACGGAATACTGCTTCAATACTTTGTATAAATTATCCGCATTCAACAAATGGTTTTGTTTTACTGAATTATTAATAAAAGAATTCCATAAAACAGCAGGTTCTATAAAATATCTATTACAAAGCTCCAATAATTCCGAGATATTTAAATAAATCTCACTTCTCCATTCAAAAGATTCGATATATGCTCTAAATAAATCCATTCTATCTGATTCATCATCTATGACATCTATAATATCAATACATTCTTTTCTGAATTTCGTAGCATATAAAGCACAAACATGTACAAATAGATCTTTGCCTCCCCAATTTCTAACTTCTCCATTAGCAATATCCAATACATGTTCATGTACATACTTTTTAATTTCTTCTTCTGTCTGCAACATCGAAAGAATCGTCTTTGCAGAAAAATAATCATTCATTTGATCAAAGGAAAAATACACATACGTCTTTCCACCCGATTCATAATCATGAAGAATATTCTCTCGCAAAAGTTGCGTAATAAACGATCTGGGTGCCAACCCGAGTGTTGTCCAAATTTCCAATGATTCTATCTCGCTTTTTTCAAAATGTCTCCTCCCACTTGAAAGAGTCATTTTAGATATAGCTTCAATTACAGGAAAAACCAAATTTTCTGTCTCGTCATATCCTGCTGACTCGATTGCTTTTTTCAAATTCATATGCACTTTATTATTTGCATTTTTCAAAATTCTCTCATATAGTACAGGTAGTTCAGCTTCATCTCCTTGATATGTCTTACAATACAATGTTAAAAACAATGGATTATATATATCAGCCGTGAACATATGCAATGGAGTAAACGGTATTCCATAATAGGCAAGAAATTGCTTTGAAGCCTCAAATAGATTATCCCTGAATCCTCTATGTTCTATTTGTACAACATTATCTGATTCCAAGAATCGTTCAGGCAAAATTACATCTTGATATTCGCTTCTAAACGAAATAGCTAACCGTACATTATTTTTTTCACTCACTTTTTTATATAATATTGGCAAAACAGATTTCCATAATTGTGGTTTCCAACTCTCATTCAATGCATCAATAAGAATTGGCACTGTTTTTCCATTTATTTCTCCAATTACATCTAAGATGTCTATGAGCTCTTCAAAATCAAGATTTAATCTCAAATTATTTTTCAACTGTTCAAATATATTGATATCTGAAAGGCAATCACTTCCAATAATTAATAACGCATCTTCATTTGCATCAAGCAATGAAATCGTTTCATTTGCGAAAAGCTGTGTTTTCCCCATACCAGCTTTTCCTTCAACTACCAAAAACTTTTTGTTAAGCAGATTACGTTCTATTTCTGGTAACACTAACCAATAGAATAATTCCTTTAGTTGCTTCAATTTTTCAATATATATTTTTAATCTAGTCTCTTTATTTTTATCTCGGTTTTTAATTTTTTCATACTCATTTTGTGCATCCGCTAATTTTGCTTCTATTTCATTTATATCATTTTCAAATGCTGTAGAAATCATCTCTTGCCATTTTTCAACATCGCAAATGCTCTCAGAATTTACATCTGGTATTGAGATAACAAATTCAGAAAGCTTGCGAGCATATTTATACATGTCATCAAATTTCCATCGCAAAGAAGCAACTTCTTCAATGAGGTTTCTTTTTTTCCCATTGTAATAGTCTAATGCATACCGATCTTGTAAAAAAATAGATAAATCTCTCGATGCCTCCGTATCCACATTAAACTCAGCATTAAAACGTTCCCCAAGAATGTCAACTGTTATAGAGGCTCTATTTACAAACCACTCATGTGAAATATTATGATCATCAAAGTAATATTTTCCTAAAAATGGGTATTTTCGAACCAAATCAAGTATCGTTGTATCTGTGATCGGTTGTAATACAATATTTGCATCACTCAACATCTTCTCAATATCTTTATAACCATCACAAGTCGTCGTAAGTGCTTTATTACAAAATAAATAAATAACGTCAAGCCTTCCTTTATAGTGCTTAACTGCTTTTTCTGCCGATTCTTTGATTTGATTATAATCCGCATCCTTGTCAAAAAATTTTGCCTGGTACCCAATATATCTATCGTTTTCTTCATCTAATATAGGTTCCGATTCAATTCCAGGATTATTGGGATTGCTATGTACATATTTATGCTTTTTATTCTGAGAAAGAAATTCATATGTAAATAATTGCCTACTTAAATCTTCAAATTTATATCTGACACCCCTCGCATCGTTATTGCACGTAACGAATTGTTCCCACGTAATTTGTCCTGCTGCCAACTTCTCACCCTCTCCTCTTTTAAATTTATGTTTTATCTGTTCATTCAAAATTTTATTCGATCAATAATCTGCCTCTAAATTAGTTGAAATCTACATCTGCAAATCATATTTCTTCACACTTTTCACATTCCATCAATCAAATCATAACTCATATCCAGAAAATCCAGTGTCTTTGCTTCACTCACGCTTCCATCCAGCAGAATAGTAATCCAGTGCTGCTTATTCATGTGATATCCCGGCAAAAATCCATAAGTCTGAATAATCATGCCCGTCATTTCCGGATCACACTTTACATCCAAAACATCAACCGTACCATCTCCATCTAAGCCGAGCTTAGATTTCTCAACACGCATGAGCACTGCATACCATTTTCCATTTTTATGTCGGAGCACTGCACTGTCCGGTAGTTTACTCCATAAATATTCCGGAACTGTGCCATACTGTTTCTGCACATATTCAAATATTTCTTCTTTGTTCACAATCTATTCAACTCCTGATTCTTCTGATATCCTGCCCATAATCATACCACATTTTCGTATCCCGTACTACCTGCCAAATTCTTTTGCATTTTCCCGGTTCTCCTGACTTTAACTAATAGAGGGGTAAAACAGCAAGGACAGGAAGTGAGGATACACTTCCGGAAAATCCCAATTCAGGGGACCCTGCCCTAAATTGAAAAAGCGCTGAAAGCAACGATACTACTGCCCTCTCAGAAAGGAGAACCCGACAATGGCTGAAAGAAAGCGAAACAAAGAAATCCATTTTTATGTCACCGAAGAGGAGCGGAAGCTTATCCGCAGGAAGATGATAGAATCAAAGACCAAAAACATGGGAGCTTATCTGCGTAAAATGGCAATCGACGGTTACATCGTCAACACCGACACTACTCCGCTAAAGAAACAGTATGAGGAAATGCACAAGATTGGCGTAAATATCAATCAGATTGCAAAAAAGGTAAATACCACCGGAGATCTATACCCGGAGGAAATGAAAGAATTGAAAGAGATGGTGAAAGAACTATGGCATATATTAAGATCTTCCCCATTAAAGTAACAGACAAGAAAGCTCTGGACTATATCACGAATCCAGACAAGACTGATGAAAAACTGTTAGTTTCAAGTTTTGGCTGTTCCCCGGAAACTGCAGATCTTGAATTTTCTATGACAAGAGAAATGGCAAAAAAGAATGGAATGGACAAAGGCGATAACCTGGCATTTCATCTGATCCAGTCATTTAAACCTGGAGAAGTTGATGCCGAAACCGCCCACCGCTTAGGACAACAATTTGCAGATGAAGTACTGAAAGGAAAATATGAATACGTGATCAGCACCCATGTTGATAAAAATCATATCCATAACCACATCATCTTTAATGCAGCAAGTTTTGTTGATTATCACAAATATGTTTCCAATAAGCGGAGCTACCATAAAATCTGCCAGATCAGTAATCGCATTTGCCATGAAAATGGACTCGCCACCAGTATGCCAACCGGAGAAAAAGGCAAAAGTTATAAGGAGAACATGGAATATCATCGTGGCACCAGTTGGAAAGCCAAGCTACGTGTTGCAGTTGATAAGGCAATCTGGACTTCCATCAACTATGAGGAATTTCTACAAAAAATGCAGTTAGCCGGATATGAAGTCCGCCAAGGAAAACACCTGTCCTTTCGTGCACCGGAGCAGAAAAACTTCACTTATATGAAATCTCTCGGAAGTTATTATAGCGAAGAAAATGTCCGCATCCGCTTATCTAAAAATCGCAGCAAAGTGAAAACTCCAAAGCATCTGTCCAGAGAAGCTCGCCTGTATATCAATATCTCCACGTATGTAACGACAGGCAATCGAGAAGGATTTGAACATTGGGCAAAACTAAATAATCTAAAAGAGGCAGCCCGCACTTTCAACTATCTTTCCGAAAACAACCTGCTGAATTATGAGGATTTCAGGCAGCATGTATCTGACATTGAAGCTTCTGTGAAAGTTGCCGACCAAAGAATTGCACAAATCAACAGTGATCTAAGCACGCAGAAAGTCATTCAGAAACACTGCGATTCTTACCGACTCTGCCGTAAAGTGATAGAAGATTGCAAATCTGCAAAAAATCCAAAAGCATACCGCACCAAGCATCAGGCAGAATACCAGCTCCACGATTCACTAAAAAAAGAGCTTCAGGATCTCGGTGTTACCAAAATCCCAAGCTCTAATAAAATCCAGAAGCAAATTGAAAATCTTGAATCTGAACAGGCTGCTACCGACCGGGAAAAACAGGAATTACAGAAAAAGCAGAAAACCCTGGAAATCATTCAGCAGAATTTCACTACACTGCTCGATGCTCCTGAGATCGGTACAGACTTGCTTCCAGCAAAACGAGAATCTGTTTCTGTCACAAGAGATAAATAAGATTGCACTGGAAACTCACTCATTTTCTTCCAAATCTTCCCAAGGTTTCAGACCCATTTCCTCCCAGGTGACACCATACGGTGCACCTCCGGAGGTATAACCGGCAATAAAGAAAAATTGGTCATCCTGCAAGATTTCTTCTTTGGTCACATTATCTCTTGCTTCTTTTTTCCGTTTTGCTCGCCTCTGTTGCTTCTTTTGTTTCGCAACAGCTGCTTTTTCTTCCGGCGTTTTCTTGTGTCCTTTTGCCATAAGTGTTTCAAGTGTAATTCCACTCTGAATGTCTCTCAGGATACGTTCTTCATAACCCTTTTCACGCTTTTCGACAATTTTATAAAATTCTTCATATTCCGTTTTAGGAGCAAGCACTTGAACTGCTGTAAACAACCTTTTGCATATATCATTCATTTCAGTAGCATCCGGCATTCGCTGATTCTCAAGATAAAACTTCAAGTACATTTTGTATGTTTTATCTGCTATTGCACTCTTCTGTTTTTGTTTTAAGTTTTTATAGCTTCTGTCGTTCCGCTGCATCTATAATTCCTCATCTGCCTTCTTTCACCCGTGCCATCAAAAGCATTTTTTCAAAAGACTGAGCGAATCTTTCATCATCTTCCTCCGTCCGCTTCTTCGGTCCCTTGATATGACATTTACGGGAACTTCTTCTAGCTTTTTTATTCAAGTGACGTTCCATTAGCATCTGATCAATATTATCATTCGTGTACCATTTACCTGATTGATGAATAGTATAAGCACCTTTTCCCAATGCCATTGCTGCCACACCGTAGTCCTGTGATACGACAATATCTCCTTTATGGCAGATACTGATCAGTTTATAATCTACTGCATCTGCTCCTGCACCGACAACAACAACTTTGCTATAAGCCGATGACAGAACATGATTCGTATCACACAACAACGTTACCGGAACACTATTATCTTTTGCGATTTTTTCAATAATTGCAACTACAGGGCAGGCATCTGCATCAACAAATATTTGCATCTTTCCATTTCTCCTCTGAACCATTATAAGAATAAGCTCTGCTGCTCATATTCTGTCTCTCGCTTTAGCTGAACCGGTACCTGATGCAGAATCTGTTCCATTTTCCTGTCATCGAACCAATCTTCCAACTGCTCTTTTTCTAATATTAACGGCATACGGTCATGTACTTTTATCATAGATTCATTGGCTGCTGTAGTCATAATCACAAATCGTCGTTCATTCTCGAACCAATCACAGAAGCCAGCCATATACAATACTGGTGCATCATATCTGGAAAATACATTTTTTTCTTTTAACCGATTCCACTCATAGAACCCACTTGCCGGTATCAATATACGGTGATAGAGGATTCCATTTCGAAAAGAAGTTTTGTCCATAACAGATTCTGTTCTTGCATTTATAACCAGATTCTTTCCTTGTGACAATGGATATCCCCACTTGCAAACATCCAGTTTCAACCCATATTCTGATTTTTCAATAATCGGTGCCACATTAGTTGGAAAGATATCTCCTGCAAAATGTTCCTGCCGGATTCGTTGGTCTATATCATGCACTACTTTTTCGATTTCATCTGCCATATCAGAGTCAATATAATATCTACCACACATAATTGTCACTTTCCCTCAAGCATTGCTTCATTTGTTTTCAATGCCATCCCACAGCTTTACCTGCCTCATCCGCACAGATAAAACCCAATATTGCCGCAAGATAACCAATCTTATGATTTATAATGCCAATAACACATAAAACTATAATCGCTCTGGTTCCAACCCATACCCCATTTGGTCCATGATTATAGTTTTTCCGGAGTTTGAAAAGCATATATTGAATAAGTAACGTACATACGAAATATCCAATCCCATAAATCACAAATCCCAGCATATCCTCAACCTCTTCATAATAGTTCTATACGGTGTATTCCAAGTCCTCTATTAGAACTTGTTCTTACTCTACCACAACTTTTTCCATCCGCCTGCAATTTCTGTACGATATAATCAGCTACTTCCTTCTCTATGGCAGATTTATTCAATCTGCCTTCCGCACGAAATTCATATATCTTTTCATTTTTCGCAATCAACCTGTCTATATATGCCATAAGCCGGTGCCGCATCTGAAAGGAACAGCCTCTCTGCACATAATAATTCGCTTTCTTGCTTCTACATATCGGTAAGCTACTATCTGCTTTGTGATCCTGATTCATTAACTCATCTGTCAGATTAAAGTAATCATATACCACGAACTGCTTATTCTGCCCTGTTGTACTTATATCCCAGGTAACATCTAACTGATACGGCTCTCCATCAATATCCACAATATTCCATGCATGAGGCACACACTGTCCGCTTTTTATTGAATCACCGGTTGCAACGATACACTTCACATCAACTGCGTTCAGAAGAACCTTTACTGCTTTAGCAATTCCTTCGCATTGAGCTTTATGATGTGCAAAAACACCAAGAATATTGTGTGAAGCAATCACTCTGGATAGCTTATTCTTATCGCTTCCTTCATAATCATATTCAATATTCCGACAAAACCAATCGTGCACACGAAGTTCTTTTTCATAATCATTACTTTCCAGCAGCTGCAGCTTTCCTGCAAGTTCATTTACCATTTTTTCAATTTTTCGGTTATATTCTTTTACCTTTTCTTTCGTAAAAAAATACTGCGGACATATCGCAAGACGTCCAAACATATCACTGGCAGTGCTACAGGCTGACTGGTTTAAAAAGTAAATCAATGGATTGTCCCTCGTCATTGCCATGAATATACGCTCAAAACTCTCTTGGCTAAATTCTTCACGCACTGGAATTGGAATAATCTCCTGATGTAACATTGCTCCATTGTAAAATGCCTTATAAATCGCCTGCTCTTGTTTATTTAATTGGTGATAATAATAGCGATCTACAATCATTTTCCTGTGACTCCCTTACTCTTTTGCAAAATACACCATAACAACTGTGATATCATCCCCGCACCCAAGTTCACTGGTCTCCGTCAGCCAGTTCTTCAGATTTGCCTGTACAGTCTCAGCTCCATGCTCTTGAATCATCTGCAGATAATCCTTACATGTCTTCTGGTACTCTTCATCAGAAGTATAACTGTTTGCAAATCCATCTGTAGAAAGAATATACATATATGGCTCTTTACTTTCCATTTCCCGTCTCCGCACCGATGCCACTGCTTTTCTCCATGCATCCGGTTTTGAAAGGGAATGTGTTTCTGTTCCAAGGAATTTCTCTGGTTCTACCAGCGGTGCGACTTCATCTTTTAACACAACACTGATATCACCATCTCCGATCTGGAAAGAAAATACAAAGCTGTCTGTCACTAGCATTCCAAGCAGCGTCGTTCCGTACAGAGAAAATACGGACGGCCACTTAATATTTCCATCTTCATCGGTCATTCCATCTACTTTATTTTTATAAAAAGACTGTTTCACTCTTGCCTGCCACTCTTCACATACATCCTGAGCGAACCGCATATCACCTTCCCGGTTAAGGAATGTAATCAGATTAGAAAGTCCTGTTTCATCGTCTCCATAGACTTTCAGATAATTCTTCATCACTTCATAGAAAGAATTCACAGCAATCATAGATCCTCTGTCACTTCTGGGACATTTAGAACTTCCATGACCGTCTGCAACTGAAACAATCGCAATCTTATCTGATATTTCTACGATTCGTTTATTGTCCTGGCAAGGCGTTTGATTTCTTACATGAGTCGCACCTTTGACGATTCCATCACATATATAGCGTTTCATCCGACTCCTCCTCTTCTTACCAGACAGCGCCTTCATCAAAATCATCTGGATTTGGAATGTTACTCATATCAAGTACCAGCGGTGCCCCATTGTTTACAGGCGCAAAAGGATCATCTGCCGGTGCGGAAGCAGCTACGGAAGCTCCTGATGCTGTTCCAGATGCAGTAGCCACTGGTGCAGAAGCTGGTACAGAGTTTATTGGCTTGCTTGATGGAGCCGATACCATAGATGCTGTCGTAGATGCCCATTTAATCATTTTTGCAAGGGCTGCCGCATTATTTGCCTGTAAAACTAATTCATTATTCCCACAAAACTCAACTAACACGTCATCATCTGCATCTTGACCAATGGAAATTGCAATTTTAACTGCTTTTCTAAACCATGGTAATTTTTTCAATTTTTCCAGACTTCTTTTATAATCATCTGTAGGTTGTCCATCAGAAAGAAGTACTATAACCGGCGGTAATGCTCTTTCCGGCATTGGCGGAATGCTCAGCTGTGCCGCTAAAAGATCAAATGCTTTCCCCAGCTCTGTCAGCCCATTTGCATCCATATCTTCCCATCCATAATCTTCAACAGGTACCGGAGTGGTTGTAATCCAGCTTGCACCTGATGAGAACTGTAAGGCACGGATTAAAAGCTGTGCATTCGGATTATTGTCCGCTGCAGAACGCATTTCCGGTATGCACTCCTGAATTGTATTGTTAACGATTCCAATTTTCTCTCCGTACATAGATCCTGAACAATCTACTACCCAAAAGAAATGAATCGGTCTTGTTGCCAATTCTCCACCTGGTCTTTGTAATACTTCCATCTTCTTATCCCCCTATCTTTTCACATTCAACTTGTAAATCATCAAGTATCTTCTTATCTATTTGCCATGCATGTTCCAACTTTGCTCTGCAAACTTTAACTTCTCTATCAATTAATTCTTCTCTATCTTTAGCGTACTTAATTCTAAGCAATATTGAATAAAGATCCAACTCCTTTTGCATTCCCAAGGATACTGTTGCTTTATCAATTTCTTCTTGCATTTTATCCTCTGATACCATTCCCCACTCTCCTTTAAGCGATTATCTGAACTCCCCTGTTGATTCAGGAAATATAATCTTTACACCTTTTGCAATCCCAGCTGTTTTTCCTGGTGCAACCGGTATCTGCGTACCATCTGCTTTCTGGTAAGTCCAGTTCACGTTATCTTCATTCCGAATTCCCCAGAGTGCCGGGTTCTTCGGATTCTGAACCACGGATCCTACGACTGTATCCATATCAAAATCATCGTAAACATGATGATGCAACAACTTTGTATTCTGATTTAACAGTACCAGATTCTTCCCAATGATGATCTTATTGGGTACCTGTACAGCTTTTCCACAGTTCCAGCAGGTATGTGCTACACCTTTTGCTTCCAGATCTTCATCATAAAAGAACTGTGCACCACAGGAACACTGTAACATTCCACTCATCATATTGGAAAATAACGTCATCCATTCCGGCTCCGTGATACGTTTGCTTGGTTCATTCAGTCCTACTGTAAATGCCTTGGTAAACATCTGCCGCAATTTTTCCGGATATAATGGCCAGTAAATCGTTGCATTGTCATGAATCCCTTTCACTGGTCTGTTCGTCTTATTATTCGGATCAAAAATAAATACCGGATCTGTGCCATACAGTTTCACTCTAGCTGCCATATCCATGCAACGGATACTTGCTTCCAGCTTTCCTTCCAGTGGATGATTTACCATAAAAAGATAGAACAGTAGCACGGAAAGTGAATATCGGTCTGTATCTTTGGATGGTCGTTTTTCTCCTCTTACAATCTCTGGTGCCATAAATCCCGGTGTACCAAGGACTCCACCTGGCTTACTGTTATCAAAGGATACGTTGTCATTATCACAAATCAGTACATCTCCATTATCCGGATTAAAAAATAAGTTTCCGAAAGAAATATCCTGATACTTTGCTCCCATAGCGTGTAGTTTCTGATAGCCTCTAGTCAGATTAAAAGCCGTTCTGCACAACGTATAAAAAGACGGATTCACACGTTTCTTCATGAGATCCACGATACTTTTATAATTTTTCGGTCGAAGAGGCATGATATAACCGTATAGATCACTTTTAGCAGGTACAATCAGCTCCATAGGCCAGAGAAAACATTCATCTGGTGAACCTTTGGCAATGATTGTTTCCAGAATCTTTTTCTGACGCTCCGTAGCACTGCCTTTAAAGTACCATTTCAAAGCATAATGATTGCTTCCACATTTCACATCATAGATTTCTCCCTGTCCACCTGCTCCCAGAAGACTGACTACCTCATACTTATTTCCACTCTCTGAAGTGAGAATTGTTCCATTTTTTAATTGTCCTTCCATTATGGTATCTGCCTCCTTTGTTTGATCAACTGCAATACCTGATTTACTACACTTCCATCCGCCACGATCATGCAATAAGATTTATTGCCAAACTGCATTTCACAGGCATTGCTGTATGGCGTAATTGCGGTCAGGTAACGATAAGTTTTGTCAAATCCCCATTTGGTTGCCTGAAATACAATTCTCTGATTCGTTATATATAAGATTCCCCGGTGCTGCACAAGTTCTGTATATTCAACAGTCTTTCCTCTCCCAGAACTCCAACGAGTTCCTTCAAATAATCCGGGACTGCTATGCCCATAATGCCGATACTGCTTTACTGTCTTTTCTTCCAGATTAACTGCCTTATCAATAAAATGGATTTTCTCTCCACGTTTCAGGAACAGTTTGTCTGTGTTTAAAATCGGAAGTCTGCCTGCAATGATCTCCTGTCTCGCTGCATCCGGCAAAATCGTTGTCACCGTAGGTATCTGATTCCGATTTCCAAATAGTGCATCAAAAAGTCCCATCCTCTCACCTCTTTACCCTGTCAATATACCGTAAATCTTCTCTTTTGTTGTCGCATAGCAGGCGACAATCAGAAGCTTATGCTATACCAGCTGATATTTAAATTTGTTCTTCCTAGCGTATTCTTCTGCATAAGACCCAAAAGAACATTGAATAATAAACTGTTTATCCGTATTAGTAAAAGCATCCTGCCCGATCAGTTTTACACTGTCCGGGATTATAATAAAATCTAAGGAACTGCAGCCAAAAAATGCACGTTCACCGATGGTTCCCAGTTTTTCATGTAATTCCACTTTTTTCAAATTGGTACAGCCTTCAAACATATGATCCGGAATTCTGCCTATATTCTCAGGAATTGTCACTCTCTCCATAGACTGACAGTCTGCCACCAGTCCGTTCCCTAACCAGTACACACTCTTAGGAATCTCAATGGTACGCAAGCCAGTTCCCTTCAATGCACCATCTCCGATTGTCTTCAATGCCATTGGCAATGAGATTGATTTAAGACTGCAACAATTTTCAAAGGCTGAATCTTCAATCTCTTCGATACTGATCGGCAATACCACCTGATGCAGCTTATTACACCCAGAGAAAGCTTTTCGTCCAATATAGGATATTCCTTCTGTCAGAATGGCTTCCTCTGTCGGAGAATTACTGAAGCTGTCATCTGCGATCTCCACCACCGGCGTATTCCCGGATTTATTCTGAAAAATAATCGTTTTGTTCTTATCTCCACGAAATCCAGTCACTGCAAGACCTTTTCCTCTACGGCTTTTTTCATATGTAAATAGATCCCCATAAGATCTGCCAGAAGATGACTGTTCTCCTTGAATTGCCGGTCCGCTTCCCTGCTTCTGAATAGAAATATCACAGGCTTTTCCCAGTACTTTTCCGCCATAACAGGAACACCACACGGATACAATCCAGTCTGCGTTGACACGGCTCATACCAAAATCGTCCATCAGTTGCTTCACATATCTGAATGCAAAGGTATTATTGATATGGGATGCACTCTGAATATCCTGTGCAATTCCCATGTTATATGCCATAAGCAGTAGATTTACATTCTTCGCCTGATCCGGAAACAAGTCCTTTACCAATGCAGTAAATTTCTTTCTATCGTCCAGAGATGCCTGGTGTTGCCGCAGCATCTCTTCAAAATCCTGTTCAAAAATAACTCATCACCTTCTTATCTGCTTTTATTCTATTCTCAATCCTTATTCCACGCCAAGTGCTTTAAATACTGCTTCTTCTGCTGAGGAATAGAAAATCAGGCTAAATGCTCCCACCAGATCCGATGGTACAGTTCCCAGATCTCCAGCAGAAGTAATTGGCAGCAACGCCTTCTTTGCTCCGCTGTCCAAGCATACCTGCAAAGTGCTTGCCAGCTCATCCACCTTAATCAAAGTGCCACCAATACTAATCTCACCTAAAATCGCAAGACTGTTCAACGGTGTCTTTCCAAGTGCTGCAGAACAAATCGCAATCAATGTTGGCAATGCCAGATTTCCTGTCATTCCAATACCCTGCATATCTTGATAATTAATGATATAGTCCTTTGTTGTGGTACTGATCTGACCGGAAATACGGTTTCCATTCGCTTTCAGATAATTAAATGCCGTATTGGTTGCTTCTTTTGGCTCTTTACCAGAACCTATACCGGTACAGGTCAGCTTTCCATTACCAGGCATCATCTGTGTTTCTAGCATATAGCAACCGATCATACCTGTCTTTGATTTGGAAACAGTATAAACAGATCCTGGTTTTCCCATGCCTTCTGGGATTAATTTTCCACCACCCTGCTCTGGAACGGAAACGTAATGCTCTTCAAAGCTATCATTATCTGTATAAGAGAAATTCACATCATAGAATTCCATACCGCCAATCTTCTTCAACTGTTCTTTTACTCTGCGGCGAAGTTCCAGTGAAATTTCCACGATCTCACGTAATTCTTCTTTGCTTACCTCTCCATCTGGATAGAGAAGTTTCGTAAATCCTGAAATCATTTTACGAACGGCAATAGTATCACGCTGATTCAGGTTGTTTCCAAGGTGGAAATACTTGTCCATCAGGTCACTATAACTATCCTTACGAAGTTCACGCATAAACTCTGACAGATAATCTGTGATAAATCCATAATCATTGGTAAAGGAATCTGGTCTGTATTTCGGAATCTCCCAGCCAGGAATATAGCAATGCATACGATCCAGGAACGCTGTATCTGTTCCCATTTCCGGTGGGAATGGATCAAATAAGCTGGAGGTCTTTAGAAGCGTATCTACGCTCTGATTGATATTTCCCACGAAAACCATAGAAGCTTTCGCCTGAATCTCAGCTTTTCCTCGTGAAAATGCTCCGGATGCCATGTATCCCTTCATGATCTGGATACCATCTTTATCTTTAAACTTAATGCCGGCAACCTCATCAAAAGCCACACAGTCCCACATTCCTACAAGACCTACTGTATGGTTGGACATGTTGTAAAAAAGGTTTGCAACTGTTGTCTGTCCACCGGCAACCAAAATACTGTTCGGAGAAATCTGCTCATATATGTAAGATTTACCAGTGGAACGTGGTCCCAACTCGCAAAGGTTAAAGTTATTCTCTACCAATGGAATCATACGTGCAATTAAAAGCCATTTTGCTCTCTCACTGAAACTTTCCGGCTCCAAGCCCGTAGAGCGAAGCAGGATATCCATCCATTCATCTTTTGTAAATGCTTTTCTTCCATTTCTCACTTCATCCATATCTACATGTGGCATCTGAATTGGTGTCAACTTGCGGATACGAATTGGCTGGGTATTTTTCTTATCTTCTTCTATAAATTCATACTCCATCTGCAGAATACACCAGATACCACCACAGAGCAGACGGTCATAATCCTTCACATAATCCGGATGAATCGGAATTCCTTTCACACCCAGGTTAGAAAAAGTAGCTTCATAACGATCTTCTTTCGTATTCAACACAACCGTAATACGGTCAATTACTGTATAACTACCTCTTTCACGCAAAAGAGAGAGAATCTTCTGTGCCTCATCCGGACGCACATAGTTATCTCTTAAAATACGTTTTACGTTCTCTACTCCTTCTTCAATGATCTCGTCATCATCGGAATTACAGTACTGTCCAAGGAGATATTCCAGTACATAGACCGGAACATTGGCTCCCTCACGAATAGATTTAGTTAAATCCTTTCGGACAATGCGCCCATCATAGTATTGTCGGAGCTTTCGTTTTATTTCTTCTCTTTTGTCTACAGTTGTATTTTCTCTATATTCGTCCATTTTTTCTCCCATCAATCTCTATATATTTCTTGCAAAAGAGCCTTATGCGACTCAAACATATCATCTAAACAACTGATTTGTTGATAATAATATGTAAAAATCGTCCTGTGATCCAATTTAACTGCAGAGATATTCGAAAAGTTATTCACAATACCTGCATGTAATGATTCAAGATAACGATCCATAATAGGCTTTGCCATAATATACTGAATATTTGTAGCTGATATTTCTTTAAGCATATCCGTAAATTGCAAGTTGTCATATATTTTTCCAGAACGTGCCTCTTTTTGGCGTTTATAATGTTTTTCTAGTTCCTGATGTACTTCAACATTTAAAACATCCTTGACCTTATTAAAATACTCAGCGTTTGTTTCCATTATAATATTTTCAACCACGTCTTCTGAGTTTTCTAAACTATAATATGAGCATAATAATTTTGCCAATTTATCAGGCTCAGCTGCAAATGTTGACTCTATGCCATAACCATTTTGAAAAAATACTTTAAATTCCGCACCACTGGTATCAACATTCTTTTTATCTACATTTCCAGCAGATTCTTTTTTATTACATGGAACACAGTCAGTATCTCTAATTAAAAGCCATTTGCAGTTTGTAGGAATTATACCTTTTAATGCACGTGAATATGTAATTAACTTAGCGTTTAAAGTATCTATTCCATCCATTTTTACAACTATTTTCATCGGAAAAGACACATTTGCATACTCTTCATATTTAGGACACATCGTATCAAGAAAGTCAATATCTCCCACTCCTTCTACTAAAATCAGTTTTCTAGCATTTCGTAACTTTTCAACATCTTCAAGACTCCAACTAAATTTTCGAGAACAATCCCTTTATATCCTGCTGGAAGATGATCTACTATACCATTCTCTTTAGCACTTTCTGTCATGAACAAAATTTCTTCTTCATCCACTTCTTTCAAAAAACGATCGTTATGAGATATAATCAGTAACTGACTATTCGTTAATGTTCTCAATTCATTTATCAATCTTCTTTGTAATTTAGCATGAAGATGTGAATCTGGTTCGTCAATTAAAAGTAAATATATTTCTGGTTCCACATATTCTAATGAAGAAAATATTTCTGCAAGTTGTAAAAAACCACTGCCATATGAAAAAATATTTTTACCATCCACTTTTATGGAAATATAAGTCTTATCATCTTTTTGCTTTTCAACGATTTGATAGTCTTTTCCCATTACATTATTGATATGTTCCTGCACATTCAAAATATTATCCTTAATTTTATTACGTAAGACCTCATATCCTTTTCCTTTTGCAATTTTATCCATTACCTGAGCTTTATACATATATGGTTCTTTTGCTATAATATTAGCAATCGGCCTTGTTTCACTAATCATAATAAAATTTGATAAATTTTTGCCGGGAATCGAATTAACCATTTCAGCAAATTTTTCAAATTCAGAGTAATCAATATATTTTGTTTGATAATATGCGTCATCCATAGAATCAACTTTTTCAAGTCTAAATCCTAATCTATAAGATATCCCATTATATTCAATTTCCAATGTAATCTCCGCTTCCGCATCCTTTTTTGAATAATTGTGTGGAAATAAATCCATGTCCTGATATACTCTAATATGTTCCATATCTCGGAATAAGAGATTATGTGCTTGTGCATAAAATCCCTTTTTGCTCTTTTTTATTGTGCCATCATAGCACATTTTCCACAATAAAACAGCTTCAAACAGTGTCGTTTTTCCTATATTATTTTCCCCGATAATCACATTAAAATTGGGGTTAAATTTGACAGTAATATTATAAATACTCTTAAAATTTTTTATTTTTAATGATTTAATCATTTGTTATCACCTCAAAATCCAAAATCATCCACAAACGCAATATCAATCATAAATTCATACTGCTGCAGTATGTTCTTCTCATCATTTGCATCTGCCAGCACCAGATAATACTTGTCTCCATACTTATATTCTCTGGACTTCAATGTAAATTTCTCATGGAATGTTCTCTTCTCTGGAGCATCTTCCCGGCTGTTCGCAACAATTGGCACATCAAAAGATATCTTTTCTCCCTCTTCTGTCGTAAAGTATGCCACCAGACTTCTTGCTTTCATGGTATCAGTCACTTTCTCTGTCTGGATAAAATCAAAGTAAGTGATCAGATTTGTCACCTTTCTGTTCACAGAAGTCAAAATCACATCCACGTAATCATATGCAACGGCTCTGGTATTCGTTGTCAGCTCAATTACTGGAATCAGCATCTCCTGAAGAGAAGAACCTCCATGCACATAGTTCTGCCCGCCACCGGCTACTTTAAAAATATCTGCTCCAATCGGCGTTGTCACATATAAATTGTTCAGATATGCCATCAATCTGGATTTCATTCCCGGTTCATTCACCTTCTGAGTAGTAAGCAGGAACCGCTTATTGGAATATGCACAGATTTCTCGATCATAAGATACTTTATCAAATTCATGTAACTTGTCTCTCTTATACAAGAAACCATGATCCGCCGTGATAAAGAATTTTGATGCTGATATAAAGCTAGTTAACTTCTTAATCAACTTATGAATTTCCTCAATAGCTTCTGAACAGGCTGTAAATACTTCATTTTCACTGGCTGGCTTATCCCCACGAGCATCCACCTGATTGTGATAAATATATATAATATTCTTATTCTGTAGTACTTTCTTATCGTTCTCTTTAATTGCTTTTACAACTTCATCAAAGGACAATGCCACATTATTTTCATTCTGTTCTTTTAAAATCTTATTTCTGGATGCCAGATCACCGCAACTCTGCCCATCTACTGTGACATTCAACTTATCATCTACCTGTAATTCCTGATGTGGTAAAAGGCTTGCCATTCCCACTGATGTTACCGAAGGTAGACTGCTTATCATACAATCTAATTTCGGAGTACATTTCTCATCCAGTTCCAATCGTTCCATCAATTCTTTTGCACATTCATACCGGAAAGCATCAGAAATAATAACGATGACACGGTTCTTTCCTTCATAAGCCTTCAGGTAATTGCGATAAAAGTCTTCCTGACGTTTTAAACCAGTGTCTACCATTAAATTATCTGTCAACTCCTGATTCCACTTCGGTGTTACTTTCTGCAGATATGTAAAGGAATACATATTCTCAATCCGTTCTCTTACCTTCGAAAATCTCTCTGCATCTTCAATACAGTCATATGCACTGTAAAACCATCTATAATAAGAATCAACCAAATATGTCTGTTTCTGATAATCAGCTACCATAGTCTTGATATCACTGGTCACTTCCAGAACAGATACTGCTTTCATCATCTGGTAAGCATATTTGATTGCCTGATATTCATTTTTATATACATTTCCAAAATGGCAGAACTTTGCAGTTCGCTGCTCTGCAATCTGTGCAATGTTCATGCCATCAATCTGAGCATCCAGGATTTCATCATTCAGCTGATCCAATGCCCAGTCAATTAGGATATTATCCAGTTCCCGAAAAGCATCGCAATTTGCAATGTCCAGGAGTTGTGCCGACTGATCTTTTGATTTGCCTGCATCCTTTTTCAGTTCATCCTGGATTCTGCTTACTACTCGTAATGTCTTGTCGACTTTTTCTGATAATGCATCATAGTCATCCTGACAAAGTACATTGTCCATGAGATTCCGGACAAATACAACCACATCATTCTTCTTTTTTAATACATATGATTTCAGAATAGTTGGCAGAGTATCTTTCAACGCTACTGATGCATAAGTCAATAACATACATGCTGCCAAATCATCTACGTTTGGATTTTCAGACTGATATCCAAAATACTTCTCACATAATTCCCAGAACTTTTCTAAAAGTCCGTTATCCTCAAGTGCTTTCATGTATGCATCGCTGTCGTTTAATAATAACTGTCTTGTAATCTCTTCAAAATTCGGAGTCTTCACATCTGTAAGCACGGCAATAAGACCAATATCAATGGTTTCCACATTGAAATGGTCTATGCCGAGTTCTTTAAACTTCTCAATACGATTCTTGTTTTTCCAGAAGTTGCTGTACTGTGCCAGATGTTCTTTAAACCGATTATCAATTCCAATCTCCTGTGACATCTGGGATACTCGGTCCGTGTAGTACGGAACCGAGTAATAATACATATCTGCCAATGGATTCTCTGCATCACTTGGTTTTGGAAATGGTGCATATACAAGATACTTATTCTCTGTATCTGATTCATTTAATAACCATTTGGAATAAAACCAGTTTGTTCCATCCAAAATATGTAATTTTGCATTATCCAACTGTAACTCAGATATTTCGTCTTCATATTCCCCTTTATCATCAAACCAGAATATAATATGAGTCTCTTCTTTAGAAAATTCATTGTTTAGCTGTTCTTGTATATTTTGTAAATCCATCTTTTCACCTTCAAGTTTATTTGTGCTAAATATCTGCACAGTTTATGATATCTTCAATTTGCTCTCAAGCCAGGAAATAATAATTCCGCAATACGGAGTTAAATTTCTTTCCTGCACAAGACTTGCATAAGTGCGTTCCAGTTCATGTATAAATGCATCTTGTGATTTGCCTTTGCATTTTCTCATGATTCTATTCTTCTCTGCCATCAAAACATTTTTCCGTGTCTGTGGTAACGAAAGTGCCTGGCAATTCAAGTTCAATGTCTCTGTCACATCTTTATTGATATCCGCATCATCCGAGTAAATGCTACCATCCGCTTTATACTTAATCTTTCTGACAGACAATTCATCAAACGGATTCACCGTAAGCTCTGTATTGCCCCTGTGTGCATCACAGGTTTTATCTTCTGGTTTCACACCTCTTACCAGACTATTTCCATAACACACACCTAGCATCCATTTAAAGTCCAGCGTCGCTTTTTTATCATGTTCCTGTTCATCTTTCGGATGTCTCGGTCTACAATGTTCAATTCTCACTACAGCAGGAGCATCTATTTTCTTCATGCAATATGCACATAAGCATCTCTGTTCTTCCCACATCTGCTCCCGAATATCTTTTGCTACGTCCGTAGGCATATCTGTCTCATAATCAGCATCTGGATTATCTTTACGGAATTTCAAAAGACTATTGGGTTCTTTTCCTCTTTTTATAACGATCATAAACTATTCCCCCAATATTCTTTCCAAATCCAGAGATGTCCTTGCGGCTGCGATATCCGGATCTGTTGTTCCGACGATTTCTTCAATCTCCGTTAAAACCTTGTCTGCTTCTTTGTAATTGTTTACATCCATATGTGAATAGAATAAATCCATACGCTGCTTAATGTCAGCCGGACGTTCTGATACTTGCATAACCTCCCGCAATATAGAATTTGCATCTCTGCCATAAGTCTGTGCCACAGGCATATAGATTTCTCCATGATCCAGAATCCGAATCTGCTCTCTTGGAACAGAATTAATAACTGCCGGAGCATGAGAACTGACAACAAACTGAACTTCCGGGAAAATTGCATGGAGATCGCTCAAAATTGTCTGCTGCCACTGCGGATGCAAATGTAAATCTATTTCATCTATCAGTACAACGCCTGGTGTTTTTTCCAGTACCTGATCTCCAAGTGTAGGATTTAATACTGCCATACGATAAGCAATATCACCGATCATGCTAAGCGTGTTCTTATATCCATCACTCATTTCATCCATCGCAAATTTCTGTACATTGCCATCTGTAGTTTCAAATTCCAATACCAATCTATGCGTATCAAGATCAAAGAAAAGGCGGGCGTTTCGTGCACCACTAATTCTCTCAAAATTTCTACAGATTGCTTTTTCAACTGTTTTCAAAAGCAATGGTCTTTCCAGTATGCCTGTCTTCTGCTGTTCCTGAAGACTTTTCAATGTTTGCGTCTGGAACCAGTTCAACATCAACTTTTCATTCGACTCTGCTGCCATACAATCCACATAACCGACTTGACGTTTAAATTCTGTTAAAGATTTCAAATTTCTCTTTTCTTTCTTCTGTACATATAAGCGTCCCGTTCCGTAATAAGAGATCAAAGGAAGTACCAGGGATTTATCTCCTGTCATAATCTGATTCTGGGCTTTCTTCGCAAGTCCTGTCAATTCGCCCGCATCTTTAATGGTTGTCTTGCCACTTTCAGAATTCAGAGAACGAATCCATTTCACATTTTGCTGGTTCAGGCAATCACCAATACTCTCAATACTTACCGGAAACTGATGCTGCGGATCGATCGTTCCGTTTAAATCATGGAACTCATATCTTGCATCGTCCTTTAATATACTTCTGCTAACGCCTCCATCTATACCTAGTAAAAACGTGCTGACAGCAACTGCTACAGCATCCAATATTGCGGTTTTACCTGCACCATTCTTACCAACTACCAATGTAATATGATCATCAAAATCAATCTCTGCTTCTTTGAAACATCTGTAGTTTGAAATCTTGATATTTTTTAACTTCATTCGTCTGTCACCTCAATTCATTTTGCAAGAGAATAAATATTATTAAAATCTAAAATTCTTTATATCACGAGTGGAAATCCTATATGATGTCTTTGTCGTCGGAGTTCCATATGCTTTTATATAATTCATGAATTCTTGGCTTTCCAGAATACTTTTTGCATCATCTAACGTATAATTGGAAGTTTTACACGTAATAAAATATCCTGCAAAGGGAATAGTATCCGCTTCCTCTTTATACATTATAAGTTTACTGGATACCACCATTGGAATAAGTATTTTTTCACTACTCATACTTGATAATGCCTGACTTCTGCCATATTCATACCAAGTTGTTTTTTTATCTAAAGTTCTCCCCAGCAAATCCTTTTTTTTCTTTAAAAGATATTGATATGTGTAAGGATATTGTATTTGAAAATCTTCTTCTTTTATTCTTTCTATATTCTGCTCATTTATCTTATATGGGAATATAATTTTGTAATTTCGATTGGTTCGTCTACTCCGCGGACTGGCCGCAGTATGAGCCATTGCTTTTTCGATTTTTTCATCTTTAAAATAATAGTACTTATCATCTTCTCTTTCAGGCTCAAAAAGATAAACCTCATTTTTTAAAGTCGCAACGCTATTTAAAACAGTAAAATAATCCCCAAATTTTTTTTCAGCAATTGGTTGTGTTTCAAAAACCCACTTTTCATCAAATGCTAACTTTCTTATTTGGTTTGGTTTGTTTTCTTCATGTATATATTCTACTTCTTCTACATTCTCATTTTTACATATAATTATTGCTGTCCCAACTGTTCTGTTCGGGAAAACATCTATACCTGACAGATCAATAATTTTACAGAGTTTTTCCAGTAATTGTTTTCGAAGATCAAAAGCAAATCTATTTCTAAATATACTAAACGGAATTAAATATGCCATTTTTCCTGTCACAGTTAATGATTTGATACTTTTTTCTATGAATGCATAGCAATAATCAAATCTCCCCTCCTGACAAGATATAAAATTTTTCTTTACATATTCTCTTTGCGTTTTTGTCAAATCGTGATATGTAATATATGGTGGATTACCAACTATGTAATCAAATTTATTTGCATCTGTTTCTAAGTAATCCACTATTTGAACATTCCATCTTACATCATATAGTTCTTCTTTCCCCGCAATTTCATTCAAACGTTTGATAGTTGTATTTACAGCTTTCTTATCAATATCACACCCAAAGATATCACGTTCTATATTTCTTTTTATAGCTTCTCTTGTATATCCTTCTTTTTTAGATGCACTAATATATCTTTTTACAGCTTCTACCAAAATATTTCCATCGCCACATGAATTGTCTATAAAAGTTTTTCCTAATAACTGTTCTTGATATCCCACTTCATCAAGCATTAAATTTACGTATTTGGGGGGAGTAGGAATTTGTCCTAAAATTTGCATCAATCATTACTCTCTTTCATAAACTTTTTTTCATCCGCTGCCTGAACTATCAACCCTTCATACTGTTCAATCAATTCCATAATGACTTCAAATGTTTTTCTAAAATCTTCTTTGTCAATTGGATAACGTTCACCATGAACAACCTTATGTCTGTTGTTTAACAAATTACTATCAATATAGTTTGCTTTCAAATCAAATATATCTGTTTCTAGTCCTATACTTGCAACAATTTCTTTTAATTCTGTACTACTTGGATTAGAATGTGTTGATATCACATCTCTCTTTTCACAAAATGGTGCATCATATATTCCACGTACCTTATCAATTACCTTTTGATACACACTTATTTTTTCTGTATTGCTGCACTTCTTTATAGCATTGGTCAGACTATATGCCATAAAATTGTCTTTTAGAAGACGAGTATTAATTTTTTGTGCAGATACATATTTTACGTAACAGTTAGAAGCAAATTTAACAAATCCTTCAAAATGTGCACAAAGCATCGTTATCCCTGAACGTAATAAAATACTCTCATTAGCGTCACCTTTATCGGCCATCATCTTAATGGATAGCATTTCCTTTTTTCTCCAGGCTAGATCTTCTTGAAGTTTTGTCTCTAGTTCTTCAACTGTTTCAATTTTCGCTGCCATTTAGTAAGTTTCTGCTAGCTATTGCCAACTTCTTAATCCTTGCAACCGGTCTGACCCCACGCTTGGTTGCGTCATTATACTCTTGGGATGTATAAATATCATCTATGCACTTTTTGAGCATTTCGTGATTTTTCTCATAATATTCAATGTTTTCGGATACACCAGGTACTATAGCCTCATAAGCTCCCACTAAAACTGGTCCGTAATGCGTATCTTTTTCTGGATTATATCTTTTAAACGCATTTTCTCCCATAATATTAAAAATCAGCTTAAATGTTCTTTTAAAAATATCTTCATCCTTTTCTCGCTCTATTTTTTCATCATCTATGAGTGATAAAATTTCATCTGTAATAAAATTATTATAATTTTCAGAATCTCTAACCTCAAATTCTGAATACCTTAGAACGAAATATTTTACTACTAATTCTATATACCCTTGTTCATCTGCATCTTTCTCTGAAATAGGAACTGCATTTCTAAAATCCTCATTTTCGCTCAACATTTTAAACCATTTATATACATCCTCATTTTTAACTACAAGAAGACAATTTCTAATCTCCTGAGGGCTCAAATGGCTACCACCTGTATTTAATCGCTGAAACATTTCATACTGAGCAAAGTTATCACTGCTTTTATCTATTATTATTATCAAAATCTTTGAGCGCTTAATATATCTCCTTTGAACATCTGTTAACGACTTTTCTGGATCATCATCCTCCCAGTACTTTCCTTCTAGCGCTGGAAGAAATTTAGTCCTTGTTAATGGTTCTCTCTCATATAAATTTTTATTTGTTTCACCGCCTTCAATATCTTGCATATCCCTTTTTAAAATTCCCATAAACTTAAATATTGTTGATAAACGCTGTTGACCATCTATAAGATTCCATTTTCCATCTTCTGATTGAAATACGTAAATCGGAGGAATAGGAATTTGCAATATAATTGACTCTATTAAGGCTGATTGCTGCTCTATATCCCATCTAAACATACGCTGATATGCTGGACTAATATTCAAATCTCCCTCTTTATACAAAGCTGCTAACTCGCCAATTGACATTGGGTAACTATCCGTCTTAATAGCTTTAGACATTGTATCTATTTGTTCTTGTAAACTATTCATAACACCCATCTCTTTCATTTTATTATTTTATTTTTGCCAAAAGATCCACTTTTAAAGCTTTCTTTCCCTCCTGGGCAACTTCCACGCCCAGGAATTTCTCATAATTTACTTTCACGCCATCATCCAAATCAATCTCAATTCTCTTATTGGCAATATGGGCAATGGCTTCATCATAAATCTTCATTTCTGCAAGCTGCTTTGTATATTTGGTCACTGCTTTGGTTGCCTTAGATTTTTCTGAAGCTGATGATGCATTGTTAATGGTATACTGAGCACTCTGCATAGCTGTCTCTACATATTTCTGTGCTCGGTGTAAATAATCTGTTCTTACACGTCCCACGGTGTCAGCATCATATCGGTGCATATATATCAACGCTTTAAACCCGTTCTGTTTTCCGCTGTCAAATAACCAATAAATCGGTCTCTTCTGATATACTTTCAGATGATCTGCATAAAAATCTTTCAGGAAATAATTACGGATGACTTCTCTGGTAGTATCACCTTTGTTTCCTAATGCATTTGCAATAAAATCAAGATTTTCTTCTAATGTATCTGCACCATAAACTGTCTTGACAAATTCTATGAAACGACCAACAATATCATCTGAGAAATATTCCTCATCTGTGATTGGAATACAGTTATCATCATCTGGAAGAAATGTCTTATACCTACTATTATCCCATTCACTACCGGCATAGATTAGACCGTCTTCATCAAGAGAATAACGTCCAAACATGCAGCCAACCGCATAGGAAATGAAAGAGCGAATATCCCTGCCAATGTCAGCCTTACGGACAGTAATATCCTTATTCTCCACCTCTGGTGTCAGCTCATCCTGCAAACCATAAATATCAATGAAAATACGGTTCAATTTTTCCTCGTTAGCTTTCAGCTGGTTAAAGCGTTCGTCACATTCAGCCCGCCACTGTTCAAAGGCTTCAGCAATAGTAGAAACCTTACAATGAAACGGATGGTGCTGAAAGTCCCATGAAGTTTCAAAGGCATCCCAATCTGCTTTTGATATTGTAATATTTTCGTCAACATCTTTATATATATCATCATGCCCTTCTTCAAATATTACTGCTCCTCGACTCACAGGTCCCGGATTATAATCTAAGGTGGGTGATACTACTTGCATAAATTTTGAAAATGGTTTTGTATTCATCGCCCCCATCAAATAACGCAATCTATTATTATCCGATGTGAACGCCATACATCCTTTAGAGTCAAAAATAAAATTGCCAAAACAGTATCTGCAAGAAAATGGGCCAGAAGCAGTTGCCGACCATGTAATTCCAGGTTTCAAATAAAATCTTTTATTTCTTATATTTGAACCTTTGAAATTTACAACTTCCATACCGTCCATATCCCAATTAACTACATATTCATTATTTCCATACCACTTTCTATATGAACCACCTTTATTGTATGGAACCCATTTTTGAGGATAATTCATACGCTCTCTATTGATTTCAAACCATAATCTTAAAAATCTATTGTTATCGCCTGTGTCCATTCCTTTACAAAAATCAGCAAAGTCTGATGCTAAAGTTCCACTTAATGCTTTGAAAATTTGATTGCTAATCCAATAACCAATGGGCATAGTTGGAATTTTTGAAAAATTAGTCTGATCTGCTATATAACGATTTTCCCCGGCAAAGAACATTTCTTCTTTTCCCTGCTGAGAAACCGGATCAATCAATCGACAGTATTTTCCTTTATAATCCGCAATATGACTCTTTCTCAAAATAAACGATGTTGTCTGTACTACTTCACCGCCAATTTCCTCAAATGCTCTTGCACCAAGATGTACCATATTGACAATATCTGTTTCCAATATCTTTACACGCAATTTTTCAAAACTTGACAAGAACATCCATGCGTGTTGTGTTATCATTGCCTGATAGCCATTTTTCTTTGCCATATGACCACACTTTTCGATAAATACAGCAAACAAATCGCTCTTACTATCAGAATAATTATCTTTCACATACTTTGATAATTTGGCTCCCATTCCAGAAGCTCCCATATATGGTGGATTCGTTACTACCGCATCATATTTCTGTCCCAGATTTTTTGCCACTTTTACTAGCTTTTTCAACTGTTCCTGTGTCTCTTCACTTCCTACGCTCTCAAATGAAATCTGTCCAGTTGTACCCAAATCATCTACAAATCTTTCCAGCACATCCCACTCACATGCATCTACGTTCAAGATAGATCCATATTCTCTGGCATCTTTAAAAGTATCCAGCAGTCCTTCTATCTGCATAACCGCCAGATTTCTTTCCATCTCACTCAAATGTGTTCCGAAGAACTGCAGATGATTCCGATTGATTTCATTACTCTCTACAATCGCATACACTTTCGGCTCTGGCTTTCCATCTCTTCCACGCAGGAACCGTCTGTTATAGCCACGGCCTTTCATCATAACTGCAAAATATGCCAGCTGATATGCTCTCTGATCAATATCCAGTCCATGAATATTATGTTCTACGATTTCAAATGCTGCTTCTCTCTTGTCATATCCAGCGCTTTCATAAATATCCATCAGCACATCAAACATAGCTATCAAGATATGTCCACTTCCCATACAAGGATCAATACAGGTAATATCAGTCGGTTTCAGATCTTTGTATGTGGTACGAATTTCTGCCAGTTTTATATTAACGGACTCTTCCTGTTCTGCTTCCGGAAGATAATATTTCCATCCAAATCTTTCTGCGGTTGCCTTTTCATCTATACTTGGATCTACTGCCCGTAAATGTTCGATCCAGATTCTTCCCACAGAGTTTTCAACCATATAACGAACAATCCAGTCCGGTGTAAACAGCTGGGTTGCTGCCGGAATTCGCTCTTTTGTGATTTTTACATTCTTTTTCAGTTTTGCAAAGGTATCATCTTTTAATTCTGTATTGTAATACTGATACAGCCATCCGATAATCTCCACCTGTCCAGTCGGATTGCCTTCTTCATCCAGCGTGGATACATTAAAATCCGCTTCTGGAATACCTGTCTCCGGATTCACCAGCATATAGATGACATCATCTTTATTAGTATAAGAAATACCAAACAGCAATTCCATATAATCAGAGTCTGCCTCAAAAAGTCCTGGCAGAATGTCATGCAACTGATGACACTGTTTCAGGAACAATTTGCCGAACATTTTATCCGTATCTTCTGATGTGCCACTCATTTTCCAGTTAATAATCTCTTCTTTTTCCTGTGCTGTCAGGTCTAAATCTACATCTGGTGCCTGTGTCACAAGATCTGGTTCCATCTTTCCTTCTTTTTCAGAGGAGAGTACACGAACTCTGTTCGGAAGATAATCGTTCACTTCCATAAAACGTATTGCACAGATCCTGTTGAACCAGGTATAAGCCACTTCTTCTACAACAGATTCAAAACCTCGGGATTCAATCTGGGATACCAGTCGTCTTCTCTGTTCACATTGTCTTTTGTTTAATGTTACTTCTGTTCCTGCAACGGTCTGGTATACTTCAAAGTCTGGTCCTTTTGTGATTGGTTCACTGCATGATTTTTCTGTAATTCCAAGCATACCGGCTTTATCTATAACAGAAGCAATCAGTTTTTTTCTTGCCTCTATGGCAAATTTCTTTATCGCATTCTTGTTCATGTACTGTTTCCTCCCACTGGAATGATTAGCTCAATGTAATGATAGTATTCTCTTCCAGCTCTTGTAATAATTTTCGCTTCATCTCTGCCAGGAACTTGTCAATATCCTGTTCATTTTCGATAGAATAGGTTCTTGCACCTGCTACATTACTGATAGATACGTTTTTCCGCTTTTTCGGTTTTGGCTGAACTGGCGGTGCTACCGGCTTCGGTGGTTCTGTATGACCGCCACCTGTTGGTGGTGTCACCGGAGTTACAGGCGGTACTGGTTTTGGACGATGTGCCTCTTCATATTCTGTGATTTCATCCATGCAACGAAGCTTTAATGTATCGCTTTCCAGTCTAATATTCTTCACTGCCGCAATCTCATGAGATGTATCCAGTTTCTGTTTTAATTCTGCAAAGGCATTCACGAACTTATCCCTGAATACAGGTGCAAATTCCTTTTCATCCAGTGTATGTAATACTTTCTCCAAATCATCATCCACGATTGGTCTCATTTCTTCTGCTTCTTTTTCCAGTAAGGCTCCATACTGTTCTACAAATTTCATAGACATATCTGGCAGTTTTTGAATCTGTCCAAATGGGTTTTTTGCTGTCACAATAGCTTCCATCTGGGCAACATTATCCATGATTTCCTGTTCTCGGACATAGGTCTTACTGTTTTCAAACATCTGGATCTGTTCCAATGCTTTTTCGAAGATCTTTTTCTGACCACCTTTGAAGAAGTCAAATACCGGTGCAGTATCATCTGCATCGTCCAACAGATCATCTCGCTTTTTATCCACTGTCTTAAAAAACTCTACCGGCTCTTTGATTGCCAGAAGTTCTACCAGATTCTTCTTCGCCTGTTCCATCATAGATTTGCATGGCAGCTTTGGATTTACACGATATTCAATCATGATCTCACCAAATGTTTCCAGCTTATCCTGTGCTTTATTCTTAAAGTTTCTCATAATAGTATCATCATCATCACTGGATACGGAGAAACCAAAATAGTCTTTCAATACTTCTTTTACGGAACGGATCTGTCCGTCTGTTGCTCTTTCCCTGATGTCAATAAGCAGTTTTTCGACAAATTCACGTTTTGTCAGGTAACGTACCAGTTCATCTTTTGTATTGGACAACATGGATAAACTCTGGCTGTTATAGGTAAGGGAAACTCTCCCCATCTTAAAGAGCATAGCAACCAGCCACTGCACATCTTTCGGTTCAAAACCATACGGAGCTGCCCCGAATTTGTCCTGCAGGGATTTCAGAGAAGTCTTCATATGCCTTGCATTGTTCAGGCTGATCACCTGAATCACTTCTTCCAGTGCTAATTTATTCGGTGTTGTATCACTGGTTCCAAGGAAAGAAAGCTGTCCATCATTACCATTGAATACGGCAGCAATATCAGAAAGTTCCGGAGCTGTTTCCATATAGGTCAGCTTGTTATACTGCATGGCTACTAACTTGCCAAGTGCTTCATTGATACGGCTTGCCGGCTCTTTGGCTGAGATATTTGCTTTATCACCATTCACATAGATATCCGCATGTTTCAATGCATCCTCAATAAAGATACGGATACGGTCTTTCTTTTCAATACGTTCATCTTCTTTTGCACGACGGATACTGTCAAAGCTTCCTCTTGCACCAGAAGCATTTTTATTCAGGAACTTATAGATCTTGATAGAATCTGTAATCTCATCCAGGAAGGTACTGTCATTCGGTAATTTTACAATCACACTATGTTCCTGTGCGGAAAGCATACGCAGGGCAGAATCCGGATAATCTTCCCCATATGGTGTGATGATGGATACTCCGATATCATTGGACTGATTTCCCTTGAAATACCGATCATCTACCTTCTGGTTGAATGGAAATAAATAACGGCTGCTGTAACGATATTTCTTATCTGTAAAGATTTCCTCGAAGATTACAGTAGATGCCTCTCCGATAATCTCGCCCATTTCTACTGATTCGTTATTGATGGCATTATTGATTTCCTGCTCTTCATTCGTCAGGAAGATATAGATTTCTCCATTTTTCTGTACCAGTGTCTCTCGGATCAGTTTCTTTAAGGATTCTTCGATCTTTCCACGGATTTCAATACGATCATCGTCAATATTGGAGATCATCAGCGTAGTAAGGTTATCTACATTTGCTTTGATCTCTTTGACATATTTAATCATAAACAGGACTTTCAGCAGTTCCACATCAAACTCGCCCAGTCTGCTGTTATCCTCTGCATCCGTAATGACCTGACTGTGCTGATGGTCAATGAATTTATGCAGCGGATCATAGAAATAGCTGAACGGTACCAGTACACCTTCCTGGCTGTCCTTTAATCGGATCGCAGATTCCTGGAACAGTGCTAACATAGAACGGGACTGGTCAGATAAGTGCTTTCCACTGGCTCCATGAGTACGCACAGCTGTCAACACCTGTCCAAGTAAGTTGAACTGGTATGGAATAAACGGATAGCAATCTGCAAAATCCGTTTTATCTGTATATAATTTCTTATCTGCTGTATCTGCCGTAAATGTGATCAGATTCTTGATAATGGATTCTTTCTGCTCATATAATAACTTCAAGGATTCTTCTGCAATCTCGTTTTTCTCCAGGATACGTTTCCGGATAACTTCATCTACATTGGATGCAGACAAGGATAATCTGGTATCAAAACGTCCCTGAATCTTGGAGAAGTCATTGCCTTTTGTCTTTGTGATAGAATCAATATCTTCCTGGCTGGTAACGATCACCCATGCTTTTCCTCTGCAGGCAGTTCCCAGATCTTCTACAATGGTCTGCAGATTCAGCATTAACTGGGTATCATCCGCAATGTACTGTCCGATCTCATCTACAAGGAAAATAACGTGATGGTTCGGTCCTTTTTTCTCACAGTACTCTTTGACCAGAGATACAAACTTCTCAATACTGAGGTCATAACTTCCCTTGGCATTCTTACACCAATTGCGGGCAGCCTCCTCACTCATGAAATCCATAGCCACGATTGCTTTTACGATTTTATCCTGGATAACTGCAAAAGCCTGTCTCTTCTTCTCCCAAGGTGCCCCTGCAATCTCTTCAAATTTCTCTTTGAACTCTTCAAATCTGCCTTCGTTGTCCAGCTGGCGTTCAAATTCTGCAAGATATGGAATAGATCCACAGTATCCCTGCATTTCATTGAATACCTTCATAAAAACTTCCACGATGGCTTCTTTCCCTGATCCAACCTTTGCAGATCCTTTGGAATCAATATTAAAGAGCATGACATCAGAAGAAATGGTTCCGGAATTGGTCATCTTGGCAATCAGCATCGGATCATCGATTTTCTTTCCGTCTGTAAAATACTCAATGGCTCTCTTTCCTTCTACCACACTGTTTTTTAACAGATAAGAAAGAATTTTTAAGAAGTGAGATTTACCACTTCCAAAGAAGCCGGAGATCCAGACACCCATTTTGTCCGTATTATTATTGATCCCTTTTTCATAGTTATCGAAAAAATCACGGAAATGTTTTAACAGTTCTTTTGTTACTACATATTCGTCCAATTCCTGATATACGTTTTCTTCATCAGACTGACCTACTTTGATTACGCCCTTAATATCACGGTCAATCTGTTTCTCAAACATCTCTTTAATCTGCATTTTTCTTCTCCTTTGTTTTACACAAGCCGGAATGCCCGGTAATAATTTCTGGAATCCATCGTTCCGAATAATTTCAGATCCTGTCCGCTGTATTCTCCAGGATAAAACATCACAACCGGCACACTGTCCAGTACCTGATGTAAATTGTTCAAAATATTATGGCTTGCAATGATCGGATGACATTTTCCAACTCCTGTCAGAAAAATCACACTGTCTGTCAGATCTTCCTGTAAAATCTTTGAGATAATCAGGTTCAGTTCGTTCGTTTCATCCAGTCCTAATGTCTCTACCAGACTGTCTGCCATATCAAAAAATCCATTGTCTTTTTCTAGATCAAAGAAGGCTTCCAGATATCCTTCTTCCTCCAATACCTGAATCATCGTATGAAACAGGTCAAATTCTATAATTTTAAAGTCTTTATTGCCATTATTGATTCTGTCTTTTAAGTATGCGATATGATTGCGTACTTCCAGCTCTGCTCTCGGATCGTAATCAAACACATAATATCCGACTTCATTTCCTAGTCCTTTATTTTCACGGAAAGACTTTTCAGAAATCTTATCCTCAATCCGGTTCAGTCTTTCTTCCAAACTTAATCTTGCCATCCTTAGACTCCCTTCACTGCCTTCAAGTATTCGCCAAGCCCATTTGCAGTCAGTAATTCTTCTGTCCGGTAATCAATATGAATTGGCTTGATTGTTCTTGGTTTTGCACTGCTTTCCAGTAATCCTGCCTCAAACATCATTCTGGTAAAGCACTGTTTTAACTTCCGTACTGCAGTATCCGTCCATCCAGCAACCACATCACTCTGCATTGCCTTATCTGCAAAAAAGACATTCAGATCCCGGTCTGTGATCTCTTTTTCACCTAATCGAATCTTCTCGTCATATACTTCATGTAAAAACTCAAAAAATAATCTGCTGTCCATCAAAATTGCAATGAGATTCAGAATCTTTGCGGTTTCTACATCACAAGTGATAAATGTCTGTAATACTGCTTCTGGTAAGGCTGATACCCTTCGGTACGTTCCATTCAACACCTCATAAGCTCGATATTCTGCTTTCACCTGATAGATATTTTCCTCCCAGGCAATCTTGCGGATGTCTGCCTTGCTAAGTCCTTCCAGAATATAAGCTGCTGTTTTTCTGGATTCTTGCAGCCAGAATAATTTTGATGTAAGTCCTGCACTGTATTCCATTACTGTCCACCATCCTTCGTCTCTTTTTCATAATGGACAATATCTCCGAAATCACAATCTAACTTCTCGCAGATCTTTTCCAGAACCTTCATGGAAACCAGCTCTCCATTGGTCATTTTTGCCACGGTACTGCTGCTGATTTCCACCTGGTTCATCATATCCACTTTTTTCATATTTTTATCAATTAATAACTTCCATAATCCATTGTATGATACTGCCATATGTATTCCCTCTTCGTTATACACAACTTATGGTTTTCCTGTATTTTGAAAGTATATTATTTCATTTTCGGTCTTACACTTTCAATCCATATTATTGTACCATACTGTATGTTTTTCTTCAATGATAAGTGCAAATGAGAACTTCGACTTTGCGAATGATTCATTTGAAAAATCTAAGGGAGTCGCATGACCTTTTCTTCTATTCTTCCAAATACATTTTCAGAGCATTATAGCAGTTCAATGTCTCGTTATCTGCATCATTAAAATTCTGAGAATAGGTCTGCAGGCTTCCTGTTGGATCTGTTGCAAGATTTGTCAATGATATATACGCATCATACAGTTTTGAAAGCGATTCATAAGCGTCCTTATATTCTTCTGGTGGATTCTTTAATTTCTTCATCAAAGAATTGACAGTATCTTTGTTGTCATTGATATCTGCTATCTGACTGCTAAAACTGTTGTCAGAGAACAGATTTTGTAAGGCATCATTAAAATCAGACACATAGTATCCCTTTGGTTTTGTATATTTATCTGTTTTGCTGTCACTTTTCTCATAAATTGCATTGTACCAAACCTGTTTAATCAGATTGCCGCAGGTTTCCGCATCACTGGCACCAGAAAGCATAGAATATGCTGCCATGTTCAGATTTGTACCGTATTCCTCGCTCTGCTTCTGTGCCTCTGCCGCTGCCTTTGCTGCGACATTCTTCTTATGTGTCTGTACTCCTATAGCTGCAATAATTGCTGCAACAATAACTGCTATTGCTGCTATCGCAATTATTTTCTTTGATTTTTTTGTAATCTTTACACCGGTGACTTCTACCTGCTGTGGAATTTTTTCTGTCTCAATAATGTTTTCTATTGGGCAACCGCATTTCGGACATGTTTCCATTCCTTCTTCCAGCTCTGCTCCACAGTCCGGACAGTTTTTCTTTTCTTCTGGAACCAGAATTGCACCACAGTGTACGCATTTTTTCGCCTTATCCGATATTTGTTCGCCGCAATTCGGGCATGTTGTCATAGCCATAATCTTTTTCCTCCAAATTTTTCATTTTCAATTCCATCTCTACCATTTCCAGTAGTTTTTCCAATCTGCTTTTCTTCGACATACGTTTCACAGTTCCTGCGTCATGATATTTTATATACTGGATCACCTCAAAGAAATTCTCTGATGGCAGCTTTTGTTTATGATATCCTTCTGTACATTTCATTTTCTGCTTTTTGAAATATTGAGATTTATTGGTTCTGTAATTCTCATGAAATAGTTCTTTTACCTTATCTTCCTGCAGATAAACAATCCATCTTGAAAAGGCTGTCCTTACAAATACAGCATTACTGCTGACACTATAAGATAACTGGAACCATTTGCAGATTTTTTCTATATTACTTTCTGTAGGTGGAAGCTGCTTTAGCTCTTCTCTATTTTTCTTGTTTTTTGCTTTTTGTATACTACTAAATTCCCACTCCAATCGTTTCCAGTTTTGCTTCTTACCACAGCATTTACACACTGTATACCCTCTGAAAATCATACTTTTAGGAACTACCACTTTCCTTTCTGCCGACATACTTTGCACATATCGACAACTTTCTGTATGTAACATCCTCGTAGCATCATTTGCAAGGCAATTCTCTGTAGCTGTCATGCCACTATATTGTTGAAAGCATTGATAAAAAAGCTGATAGAGATAATTAGCATCATGTTTCGCATAATGAAGATAATTTGGAACATACTCAATACCAGAACTTATCAATGCATTTTCAAACCCAATCTGATTATTACCACTTCCTGCAATTACTCCCAAAACGTCTTGTAGAACCACTACTCTGTGCCTTTTTATCGTGATACCATATTTTCTCATATCTCTCAGGAATAACTCATAAGTATCTCTGCTCCACACTATTAAATGACAATATTGTGGAAAAGATTGTGCAAACTTTTCAAGTACTACTTTTTCCTCGTTGCCTTGCATAATATTTGCTAATGGTGTATGCGATAGGATTTCTGTTTTTTTATTAAATAGTTTTGGATCACTTAATCTGATCGCCTTAGAAAATGTTTTTACTTTTTGTATTTGTTCATCAGCAGCTACTACCCCTATCTGAATTGCCTCCCGCCCATCCAGATCAGATGTTCCTGGTGCCTGATTCCACTCTATATCAAGAAACAGATATTCAATTTTTTTGCTTTTAACATCTTCCACTATTTTTTCCCTTCTTTGTATGCCTGAATCTCATCTGCCCAATGATCGTCCATAAAATCCATCATTGCATCACTTTCAACAGCTTTTGAAATTGCTTTTCCTACAGCTTTAAAATTCAATTCGACGCCCTTGGAATCATTTTCATATGTTACAGATCTGTTTCTGGCAATCCCTATCTTCTCAGCCTCTCTTCCTGCATCAATATTGGCACCCAGAAACAGGAACTCCCATCCGCACTCTTTCTTTGCTTCTATCTTTCTCCTGATCTGCTCCTGTGTGAAATGCTCACTGGAATTTTCTAGTCCATCTGTAGTAATAACAAATATGATTTTTCCTGCCCTGTGATCCTCCGGAAGATGTTTCTGTACATTTTCCATTTTTTCAATTGCTGTTCCAACTGCATCTAATAAAGCGGTACAGCCACGCACAAAGTATTCTTTTTCTGTAAATGGTTCGATGATCTCCACCGGAAATCTGTCATGAATGATATCTACTTCATCATCAAATAAAATAGTGGTCACATTTACTTTCTTTCCCTGCGCCTTTTGCTTTGCGATCATGCCGTTAAATCCGCCAATCGTATCACTTTCCAGACCGCCCATTGATCCACTTCTGTCCAAAATAAAAACCAACTCAGTTAATTCTGTATTCATGTGATTACCTCCTGGTATTTGTTGTTAATCACATTTTATCTACAGAACCAACTGGGTTGGTCGCCTGTCAGGTGACATTGCACCTAAAATATTTTGTTAAAACACTGGCTGTCCATACGCATCCAGCACATCATTGATTTCAAACATGTCATAAATCTTATTCTGCAAGAAATATGCCACGATAATATCTGTTTTGG
Source organism: Hominisplanchenecus murintestinalis (assembly GCA_004793585.1). Classification (GTDB taxonomy): domain Bacteria; phylum Bacillota; class Clostridia; order Lachnospirales; family Lachnospiraceae; genus Hominisplanchenecus_A; species Hominisplanchenecus_A murintestinalis. Next base: position 43,985 of record SRZB01000024.1, read on the forward strand.
AACTTCTGGATAATGCGAAACCGGCACTTGCCAATAAATCCTTTGCTTCATCCAGAGATAATTCCAGAGCAATCGTAAAAGCCAGTACCGTTTTTTTATTTGGAACATAATTGACATCTTTCCGGATTTTTGAAAAATGCCGACGATCCACATACGCCTTTGTATATGCTTCTGAATCAGTCATACCACGCTCATCAATCATTCGGAGTAATCTCTGTGAAAATGTTTCCTCCAACTGATTCATCAAATTATCAATATTTCTGTTTACCGACATCGTAGAAGACATACCTTTTTGTATTTTTGTCTTCTGCATCGTTGAAACATCAAATTCTTCCGGTAATATATCTTCTGACAAACTGCTTTCTTTTACAGGCTCTTCCTGGAAAGCCTTTTCTTCAGCTCTCTTTTTCCGAAATTTTGTAATTTTATCAAAAATTGATTTCATTTCTTTATCCATTTTGATATCATCTTTTACCGGCTCATAATACTTATCTATGTATTTCCCTACCTCATCAATCAGCTTCTGATCTGCCATAATCTGTACCGCCTTTTATAAATTCTTAATCATCGTAATGATTGAATCCACCTAAAAATCCTGGATTGCTATGCCCCCTCTTATGCCCTTTATCATCATAATGGTTCAAACCGCCAAAGAATCCTGGACGACTCTCACCTATTTTGTGCCCGTTATTATCATAATGATTCATGCCACCAAAAAAGGAAGGCGAACTATGTCCGATTTTCTTTCCATTTGCATCATAATCGTTCATACCACCAAAGAATCCCGGTCGGCTCTCGCCTACTTTTTTTCCGTTTGCATCATAATGGTTTATGGATCCAAATAACCCTGGTCTGCTATATCCTTTTTTACTCATAATCTCACCCTCCTGACTCTATTAGCCTCTTGTTTGATCTCAGAATAACACACTTTTCTCATTTGGAAGTCGCATAACAGGCGACATTCTTTTATCGCATAATATAAACCTTAGCACATCTGCAAACGCTAATAGCTGTTTTCAATTATTCTAATCTGGAATGACATGATATTTCATATGTCTTGCCTTGAACCAACAGTATTCATCTGTTATTTGTTCCACTTCAATCATATCATCTACAAAATATACATATCCATTTTTCATTATTAACGTGGAACACGACCAATATGGATCACAACACTCTGGATCTCTGCTTTCTGAACAATACTCTAAGTCATCCCAAAACCATATTTCAACTTGGCATCCCCATATTCCGGTGAACCTCAGATACAGTTCTCCTCCATCTAATATTTTTTGTTCTTCAATACATGCATCATGAAAATTCCCAGTCGCCAAATCAAAGTCTTCGATATCTTTTTTCGTTTTTATCTCACGATACTCTTCATATGCATAGGATTCTTCAATTTTTAAACATTGCTGCATAATATCATTAGGAACAATTTCTTCTGAAATAATTTTGTCTGCCAGTTCTCTTGGAAGGAATTCTACACCGCCTGTACCATCTTGTTCGTTTATAATCCACCCACTCTCATCAGAATCTATAATCAATATCTGCTTTATTAAATATTTTGTATCAGGCTGCATATAAAACCACTTTATCAATTTCGTTTTTTCTTCGTTAAATACTACATAATATGGTGTATGAATTCTTTCAAGATAACGTTGATAGTCATCTTCTGATTTTACATCACTATAATAGCCGAATACCGATGAAATATAATATTTTCCATTGCCTTGTCTGATTATTGCGTGCATACTGCGACCTCTTTCAATCCATAAAAAACGATGCTATTTTTTCTTTGCTATCTAATATCTCGTCTACTGGTACTCCACATGATTTTGCCAAATCAATAGAACCTTCAAAGGCTACACGAATGTCTGGTGCAAATGCCCTGTTTAATAATTCCATGAACAGCTTCGTATCCTTACCAATTTCATCTACAAATTTCTGATATTGATCCTGTAATGAAACATCCAGCTGACGTACTGCTTCTGCATATTCTTCAAATATCTTCTGTTCTCTGGCTGACAGATTATCTTTTGCAATCTGATACATCATGGTTCCTACAGTATTGCCAATCACTGCGCCAAGTACAGGAACCGGAATCAATACTTGGCCTGCAAATGAAGAAAGTGCACTAACTGAAGCATCTAAACATAACATTTCTGAATTCTCAATAAATCTCTGTTCATCTACATTTCCCTGCTTTAATTGATATGCCTGTTCCGCAATACCAAATGTTGCTGTTACCATTGCGCTTGCTACAGCTGCCGGAGTTGCAGTAAAATTTGTCAATGTATAAATAGATGCTCCTCGTATCCCACCCTTCAAGGTTCCTTTTCCTGTAGTAGCTGCAATCTCTTTCCAATCATCCTCATCAAAAGCATTGAATTTCTTACCAGACTTTCTTTTTTCAGCTATTTCCAGGCACAATGCCATAGCACCCTCAATTGCGGCTGCAGCTGCTGTTGCTTTCACTCCCTCAGATAACGTAGGTTTACTTTTATTATATGCCTGTTCTTTTCTTTCCTGATTTCGTTTTCTTAAACTACCCTTTTCTTTTGAAAAAGTCTGTTCGTATGTGCCTTTCTGGACTTCAGAATATTTTAATTTAGACGGTTCTACTTTATCTAATGGAATATCACCATTTTTAAAAAATTCATGTACTTCTCTCCACTGTTTCAGAGAAAAATCGCCTGTTGAAGTCGGCATTTTATTTGCTTCTTTTTCTGAAATCGAAAGCAGCCACTTGATTTTCTCGTAATGGTCTTCCGGAATCTGATATACTCCGCCATTATCAAGAAAATCAGGATAAGCATTTAAATGCATACGAATTGCCTGTAGTGATAAATGCCCGCCTCCGTTTACAAATTTCTGCTGGATTAGTGTTGCTCCCCTTCTCAAATCTTCAGGCCCATTATCATTAATCCATTCGTATATTGGTGCTTTTCCTTCTATCTGTTCTCTGGCATTTCCAATACCACATTCTGCAACTTCAGCAATAAATCCGTGCATTCCATATTGGCCGCCTCGTCCTTTTCCATTATTCACGATATCTCTGCTAATAGTTTTAAGTGTTTCACTAATGGTAGACATCGCTTCGTTCAGATTTAATTCTTCTTTCTGCAATGCTTCCATCAATCTGTCTAATCGCACCTGATTCAGGTAATTAATCCATGAAGCAACAGCTTGTTCTTGCCCACTTTTAATCATCTTTTTAGCTTCTATCATTTACTTTATTCCTCCACAGTTTCACCAAGCGTTGCTGCTAAAGATTTTGCATTGTTCACAAGTGTTCCCAATAACATTTGCCCTTCATCTGCTATTTCTATAAAGTTCTTTCCATAGTAAGTCATACATTTTCCGTATTGATCATTCAACATACTTCTTAATTTTTCCGTCTTATCTAATAATGACTGCATTTTGACACTAACTTCACTAACCGATTCAACATTGTGTAATACTGCCTCAATCTCTTCTTTTTTTTCTTTACCGAGTTTGATTTTTTTACTTGCAAACAGAGCGATTGATGCTAATAGTGTAGCTCCTCCAATTGTCCAGCCTACTGGACCGGCCATTGCCAAAAATGCAGTTCCAGATGCCATTCCACCTCCCCCAGCAGCGGCTGCACCACCTCCAAGCCATGCTAAAGCTGCATTAGTAGCAGCTGCACCTGACAATGTTGATATAGCAGTTCCTGTAGAAGCTGTACCAAATGTAGTTGCTACCCACATAGCTGCACTCGGAGCCAAACTGGCTACAGCAATACCTCCGGCTACTCCTGCACCTACACCTGCCATGGATTTCTTTGCCGCATCGAGTTCTTGTGTTGCATAATCACATACATCTTTGAATTCTTTTTTATAAAGTTGGATCTCCTTGAAATCTGCATCAAAATTCTTTGGATGATTTGCGATACTGTTTATTAAGTTTTCAACATTTTCCAGTAAATCCACAGATCGTTCCCGCTGTCTAAGAATGGCTGAGCCGTTATTCTCAAACTCTGCATATGCCGCATTATACCTATTTACTGCGTCATGAAGTTGGTCATCAAGGCTGCACTGCTTTTCTTTGTTATCGTCTTGTGAGCCCTGTTTTTTATGTTCAGCCACCACATTTTTTATCGTATCAGCACTTGTTTTTGCTCCATTTGTAATCTTTTCGGCTCCGTCCTTTACTCCGTTTGATACGAACACAAGACCATCTTTCGTTCCCTTAGAAATCTTATCAAGCACCTCACTATCTTTTGCCTGTTTTTCTACCTCTGCAATAGTTCCACTAATAAAATCTCCTACATTTTTCAATTTATCTTTAAATGGTTTTCCCATAACAATTATCCTTCTTCCTTGTCAAAATAATGTTGGATCCGCTCCATACCATGTCTGCACGTCGTTTTCTGTTGTAACATTTTCAATCCATGCAATACCAAATACATACTTCGTTGTCTTAGTTTCTTTCATAACCAAATATAAAACACCGTCTCCCATATACTCGTTATCGTAATCATATCTATCTGAGACGCACATACCATCCGCATAATATCCTGATTCGCCTTCCATGCCTATTGACAATTTAGTATTGTCTTTGTAAAACGATTTCAATTCTAATCGCTCTCCTGGTTCTATTCCATCCTTTTTAGATGAAACATGTCCCTTTATTTTACAAGAGATTGTATGTATTTTTCCATCTGGAATAAAATCAATTTTAATGGCATATCTCCCACTAACGTCAGGACATAATTTGTCTGACACTCTAATATTCTTTTCCATATATTCAACCTTGTTGTCATCTACATATATTTCAATATCTCCTAATGGTGTGGTTAGCATTAATTCTCCTCCAATCTGCTTTTATTATAACATTCAATCGTTCTTTACGCACTAAAAAGGATGTAGGAATCAACTTCCCACATCCTCATTAGTAGCTTAATATCCGCTGTTTATCTTACACCCAAATCAGCTCCTCTCTCCGGCTTATCTTTTCCCTGTTTTTCCTGAATAATTCTCTTATTGATTTCCAAGCGTTCATGGATTGACGGTTTCTTTTCTTTTCCTGGCATTGCCTTTTTCTGTGCTACTGCCTTTCTTTCAGCTTTCCCTGCGTCCCTAACTGCTGTATTTATTTCAACGCCAGCTCTTGGCACAGCCTCTCTGCTCTCATTTTTCTCTGCCACCTGCTGTTCTCGTCTCTCCTTCACGCCTTTTTCTTCCAGACTGCAAAAACTCTGCAGATACGACAGTACATGGTTCTGCATATCCGTCAGATCTTCCATATACTTCTGATACTCTTCATTGCCTTTTCCTTGCTGGTAGCTGATCCAGCTTTCATCCGTCAATTTCATTTCATTCTGCATCTTTAATTGACTGATGATGCCGCCATTTCCGCTACCAATGTCTATCTTACCTTGAAAATGATGCAACATCTTGTCGCCCTTCTCAGCATAATATACTGTAAAAAACATCTGTGCTGTCGTTTTTGGTTCGTTGGTGTTGGGATCACGATCAGCATACCAGGCTTTGTCCTGTTCTACGGTTTTTGAATCCAGATCAGATAACTTTTGACATCTTGGATTCCCCAGCTCACTTTTCTCACAATAATTCACATACACCATCGGTTCCATATCTTTTGGAAGCTCCGGTTCATAGGCTTTCAGTCTTTCCATCAATACGCCTGCACGAACAGACAGGTCGCATTCTTCGTCTACAATATCCTTCAAGTAAGAAACATAATAATGAATATTACCGCTTTGTAAATCCAACATTACTTCCTGTACCGTATTTTCTCCCATCTCAACATTATCCCGATACTCATACGGATCAAAAGCTTCTGCAATCTCATCCATTGCCTCTGCCAGCTGTTCTGTGGTCATCTTCTCTGGATACATTGCTTCTCGAACATCCCTCATCGGTACATACTTATAGTCCGGCAATGCTTCATGAATTTTCTCAATTCCTTCCCGTACCAGTGCAAGTTCTCCATAAAACCGAACATCATCCATCAGATTTCCAAATACAGTATTTCCTTTTACGATTGCAAATTCGGCTTCATCGTAGTAACTGTCTTCCGGATCACGATAGATAATTCCCATTGAGCATCCGAGATAAGCTGTTTCTGGATTCTCCCTATATTTTTCATAGACTGCAGCTATCTGATTAACATCGGTACTTTTTTCATAAGCTCCCATGTCATGGAACTCATCACATTCTGTGGCAAAGTATTCCAGATAAGGTTCTTTCTTCGGTGGCATATTGTTGAGGACGTTATCAATCATGTTATAATTCGCCTCTTCCAGTTCCTCCACCTTTGCTAAAGGCTTATATTCGCCCTGGCTTTTCTGAATCTCTGCCATTACAACCTCATCCATTTCTTCTACCTTTTCCATCAACTGATCATACTCCCCACGGATGCGTTCCCCAGTCCAGCCTTCGTCTTCCAAAAGTTCCTCTGCCGCTCATCAAAATATTAATAAACCTGAATTATTCACAGCTGTGCCGTGAAAGTGGCTGAAAGCCACATAGTTACTG
>SRZB01000025.1 GCA_004793585.1 Hominisplanchenecus murintestinalis
GCAAAAATAAGCGGGATTTTTAAGCGACGATACGCTCTTGACGAAATTACTGACGACAATATACGCATAAATAAGGCGAGCCGTGCCGTTTACAAAAATGAAAAAAAACTTGAAATGACCACGAAGGAATTTGAGCTGCTTCTGCTTTTAATGGAGAATAAGGGCAGGGCTTTAAGCAAGGAATACATTTTTGAACAGGTCTGGGGCAGCGACAGCTTTTCAGAACAGCAGACACTGACGGTACACATAAAATGGCTGCGGCAGAAAATAGAGGACGCCCCCAAAAACCCTAAAAAAATAGTTACCGTATGGGGGGTGGGTTATAAATATGAAAGCGTTTAACAAAATTTTCTCCGTAGTTGCGATTGCCGTAATCCTGTTGTTTGTTGTAGTGAATATAATTCTTGCCGCCGACAGAACCAATGGGAGCAGGCAATATCGAGTGGAGATAAGCCGTCTTGTCCATGAAATAGAAACGAATGGTTCTGCCGACATTTCCGAATGTGTGTACGTTACAAATATTGAACGATACGGAGAAAAATTTTACATCACGGACAGCGACTATGTTATCCGTGAAATAAACGGAGAACTTTATCGCTTTGATTACAATACTAACGGCTACTCCGACAAAACGCAGCTTACAGGAATTGTAAATGCTGTTCTCGGCGTTATGGCGATTTTAATCATAACGGTTTTGCTTTATATAAAATTCGCAATTCTTATGCCCTTTGAACGTCTGAGCGGTATCCCTTACGAGCTTTCAAAGGGTAATCTCGCCGCGCCGATAAAGGAAACGAAAAGCCGTTTTTTCGGAAAATTTCTTTGGGGGATCAATATTCTCCGTGAAAATATAGAACAGCAAAAGCAGCGCGAACTGGAAATGCAGAAAGAAAAGAAAACACTGCTGCTATCGCTCTCGCACGATATTAAAACGCCGCTTTCCGCTATAAAATTGTACTCGGCAGCACTGTCGAAAAATTTGTATTCGGACGCGGAAAAGCAGCACAAAATCGCTGAAAACATCAACGAAAAAGCGGAGGAGATCGAGGGCTATGTTTCACAGATTATAACGGCTTCAAGAGAAGATTTCTTCAGCTTTGAAGTGAATATGGGCGAGTTTTATCTTTCGGAACTTGTTGAAAAAATCGCGGGATATTACAAGGAAAAACTGGCACTTATCAAAACAGATTTTATTATCGGAAAATATAAAAACTGTCTGCTATCGGGGGATTTGAGCAGGAGCGTTGAAGTGATGCAAAACATTATGGAAAATGCCCTCAAATACGGCGATGGCAGACGTGTGGAATTGATTTTCCCCGAAGACGACGAATGCGTCCAAATTGCAATCATGAACGGCGGTTGTACGCTTGAGAAGGACGATTTGACGCATATTTTCGAGAGCTTTTGGCGCGGAGCAAATGCAGGAAACATTGGCGGCAACGGGCTGGGACTTTACATTTGCAGACAGCTCATGCGCAAGATGAATGGCGAGATTTTTGCGAAAATCGATAATGACATCATCACCGTCACCACAGTTTTCGCAAGAGCGTGAATGATTGAAAATTGAAAAAGCCATGCAAAGGATAGGTAAATATATGCGAATCAATCACACAAGAGAAATAGCTTATTATTCGAAAATAATAGAGAGGTATTTGAAAAATGAAATTAGAATGGATACGCTGCCCCATCTGCGGTAGTAAAACTCGTGACAGAATTAGATCGGATACGATTATGAAAAACTATCCGCTCTACTGTCCGAAATGTAAGCAGGAAACGTTGATTAATGTAAAAGAGTTACAAGTAACTGTCATCAAAGAGCCAGACGCTTAAGACGCAGAGCCGATGAACTTGTGAGTTTATATCATAGTTCGTTGGCTCTATTTTATTTCATAAGGTTTTAAGCCAAACGCCCACCAAATAAAAAAACGGCGTATGGTGGGCGGTATTGCTATGCCCGAAAAGACTTAACAGACACTCCCCAGACCTGTTTTTAAGTTTGGGGAGATTTTTTATGTTCTTTTTTCGGGCGGTTACTTATTTGTCCATACAACGCAATGTTCATCCATACATAGCATATCGGGGACTGGCAGGAAGCCAGTTAAAAAAATCCCTGCATATGTAAGGCTGCTTCTCGCCATGAAAACAGAAATAGAATATCCCAATGGTAGAAGCTGCATTTCCTACAACCGTAAAGGTCACAGTACCTTTGCGGTTTTTATTTTGTCAATTTTTATCGGAATACGCCGCAGGGCTTTTTCTGATGTTGGCTGCCGTTCGCCGCCTTTTCCATCTGCATTAGTTAAACAGCAATCTTCTTGACCTAATGGTCAAGAAGCATCGCAGGCAGAAGCCTGCTCAATTCAGATTGGAGGAAAAAGGAGAATGGCATACAACAACGGACGTGAAGACAGGAAATGGCGTATCTGGAAAGAAGCCGAAGAAAAAATATTGCGGGAACATGGAGTTGATGAAACCACCATTGAGCAAATCCGCATAGACGACAGGGCAGACTTCAATTCCAACAGGCGGTTTTACCACTGGTCAAGCAACTTCGGGGAATACCTTGAGGGAATGGCAGACAGGGAGAAGCAGGCGGAGGTAATGACCGTTGCCGATTTACTGGACGAAATTGAAAACGAAACCCTATATCGGGCATTGCTTACGGTGGATAGGCGTACCCTGCAAATCGTCCTGCTGAAAATGCAGGGCTATTCCACAAAGGAGATTGCCCCGCTTGTTGGACTGACAGCGGGGGCTATTTATGCAAGGTTAAACCATCTGCGGAAAAAGCTGCGGAAAATTTTATAAGCGTCTAATATTTCCTGCTTTTCTATGGACTATTGGGTGAGGGATAAAATTCCCCCGCCCAATTTTAAAAACGGATGTATAAAAAGTTTGTCCACAGGGAATACTAAAAGTTTTGCCAAATTTCTTGACATGGGTGCAGCCGCTATGATATTCTAAAATACCCACAAGGGAATTGGAAGATTGAAAATGAAATAAGCGCATAGATTGCAGAATGGATTGTCAGCCAGCGGACAAAGCTGACCGCCGCCGAAAATAAACTTCTGTTTTCGGCTGATGAGTGGAATCATGGTTTTGAATTTCAAAGCCGTTACATAGCATTGCGAATCCAAGCAGGAGAAAACACTCCTGTCATTCGTGATGCCGTGTAGCGGCTTTTTCATTTATCCAAAAGTCAGGAGAAATCGAATCCAGAACGGAGGTGGAAAGGACATAGGGGTTTTCTTTTCGGAGGGTAAGGCAGGCGTTAAAGATGCCGCTGCACAGGAAAATGCTCTGCGGCGTTGTCCACAGAGATAGCGAGCATCGGATTGTGTCAGCCACAATCCCAATCCACGCCGCTTGTGGGCGTGGACTTACTCAGGGAACATCCCTGAATACCCTGTTAAAAATGAAATTCAAGACTGGAGGATAAGAAAAATGAGCAGAGAAAAATCAGAAAAGGACGCGCGGAATGTCCCGATTACCGTCCGATTGAACGAGGAAGAACATAAAAAATTAAAGCAGTGCGCCGCTGCCTGCGGTCTGTCCGTAGCCGAATTTATGCGCCAGTTATGCAAAGGAAACGCCCCACAGCCACAGCCTAAAACCGAGTTTTGGGAGCTGTTAAACAAACTCTATGAGGTGCATGACGCTTTCAAAAAGTGTGTTCCTTATTACCCTGCCGCCGCTGATACCTGTATGGAGATTGAGGATTTTATCTTAGAACTGCAACAGAAAACAACTCTCCCACAACGATTTAGCGTAGAAGAATTGACAGAACAGGGGGCAGTTTAATTTGGCAGTAACGAGCCTATGGCATGTCAAAGGGAGCATAAAAGACGTGATTGACTATATAGAAAATCCAGAAAAAACCGTGCCGAATCGAGATATGCAGGATTTTTTTGACGTGTTCTCCTATGTGAAGAATCCGTTAAAAACAAATGAGGGCGAGTATGTTTCCGCAATCAACTGTCTGAAAGAAACAGCATTACAGCAGATGATTTTGACAAAAAAACAGTACCAAAAGACAGGCGGATATATCGCTTGGCACGGCTACCAGAGCTTCAAGCCAAACGAGGTAACGCCCGAACAGTGCCATGAAATCGGGTTGAAGCTAGCAAGGGAGATGTGGGGCGACAAGTACCAGATAATCGTTGCCACCCACCTTGACAAAGGACATCTGCATAATCACTTCTGCTTTAACTCCGTTTCTTATCTGGATGGGAGCAAATATAATTACTCAAAATCGGAGCAGAAACGGTTGAGGGAAGTGTCCGACCGATTGTGTTTTGAGTACGGATTGTCAGTCATAGAGCATCCGAAGAAAGCCCCGTCAAGACCGCTTTATCTAGATGAAAAAAGCGGCAAACCCACACGCTACAACGTCTATCGGGAGGATTTGAGGGAGGCAATCAACGGGAGCAGGGATTTACAGCACATGATAAAATACCTTGCCGACAAGGGATATGAGGTTGATTTTTCGGGCAGCCATTGGAAAATGAAGCTGCCGCAATACAACCATTTCACAAGGTTAGACACGCTTGACGAGCGGCTGACTCCCAATTTCATACAGTCATGTTTAAAGGGAGCATACAAATTTGGGAACTACAAAGCAAGGATTTCCTACTCCCCGCATATGCCAGAGCAGTACAAAAACGCATGGAAACCACACCAAAAAACCACGGGGATTTTAGCATTGTACTATTACTGGTGCTATCAGTTAGGGATATTCCCCAAAGGCACGGACTACAAGCCGACAAGCCCGATGATGAAAGAGGAGCTTCGGAAACTGGACGAGATTACCGCACAGGTGCGGTATATGTCAAAGCATAACATCTCCACCCTCTCCGACTTACACGCCGACAGGGAGCAAAACCAGAGTGAAATGAATAAACTTATCGACTACCGCCAGCACTTGCGGAATAAGGTACGCCGTGCCACACCAGCCGAAAAAGAAACACTCCGAGCCGAAAAACAGGGCGTGACGGAGCGGATAACGGAGCTTAGGAAGCGGCTGAAATATGCAGACGGGATTGAGAAACGCTCCGCCCACATTGATGACTGCTTAGACCAAATCCACGACACGATGGAAAATCAGCGTCCAAACCGACAGAAACAGCTAATTAAAACAGACCGCAGGAGGGAGGAATCATTGCGATGAGCAGACTGTCCGAGGAAGAAATACAGGCGATTATGGAGGAATACAAGGACATCCCTATGGTAAATCCAGATAAAATATATCCCCCTCTGCCGCCTGTCCAGAACGTCACGCCCCTTGTCCGCATCCCAGAGCCGATGAGCATTACCGAGAAAATCGGCGGCACGGAATACACCGTCAACGCCCATTTCCGAAAAGACGGGCGGGATTTGCTTGCAACGCTTACAGATATTTTTCGGCGCAGCGCACAGGGATATGGATTTTATGATGAGAATTGGGGTGATGACAACGGGGAATAACAGGCAGCGGAAGAATTATCGCTTTAAAGCGTTGAAGTTTAAGGGCAGATGTGGTACACTGTACCTACACTTCACAATACCGTGCCTGCTGTCGGAAAGGAGAGCTTTATGAAAAGACAGCAGGAAGAATTTACTGCATTGTATTGTAGGTTAAGCCAAGATGACGGACGGGAAGGCGAAAGCAACAGCATTGTAAACCAGAAAGAATATCTGATGAAATACGCGAAAGAACACGGTTTCCCTAACCCGAAATTCTACGTGGACGACGGCTATACGGGTACGAATTTTGACCGCCCTAGCTTTAAGGAAATGTCGGTGGACATTGAAAAAGGGCTTGTAAAAACGGTCATTGTCAAAGACTTATCACGCTTCGGCAGGAACTATATTGAAGTCGGCTCTTACTCCGAAATCATCTACCCCGAAGCGGGCATAAGGTTCATTGCCATCATGGACAACGTGGACACGGGCAGCCTTGAGAGCAACGAATTTGCCGCCTTTACCAACCTTTTCAACGAATGGTATCCAAAAAGCACGAGCAAAAAGGTAAAGGAAGTCAAGAAAGCGAAAGGGCTTGCGGGGGAGCATCTGGGCGCACCGCCATACGGATATTTACAGAATCCAGATGACAAAACCCGTTGGCTTGTGGACGAGGAAGCAGCAGTAACCGTCCGCAGGATATTCTCACTCTGTATGCAGGGAAAAGGCGTGTCAGCCATCGCCACAGCCCTCTGGGAAGATAAAGTGCTAACCCCGTCAGCCTACAAAGTGTCAAAGGGAATCGGCGTTGCAAAAAAATCGGGACATCCCTATAACTGGGAGCCAGCCACGATTGCATCCATTCTGGAAAATGTGGCATATATCGGCGTGACGGAGAGCTTTAAATCCACCCGTTTAGGCTTTAAGAGCAGGAAACGCATCCCCACCGCAAAGGACAGGCGGACGTATATCGAGGACGCCCATACCCCCATTATTAACAGGGATATGTGGGAAAAAGTGCAGGTGATACGGGAGAACAAACGCAGACCGACCAAAAGCGGAATGACAAGTATCTTTTCGGGGCTGCTCTATTGTGCCGACTGCGGGGCGAAACTCAGCCTAGCCACGGCAAACGGATATGCGCATTTCCGCTGTTCCATGTATAAAAGGACGAGCAGGGCGAAGGAATGTACGCAGCACTATATCCGAGAGGACGCATTAAAACAGTTGGTCCTGAAACAGCTTCAGCATTTCCTCTCCTATTTACAGCAGTTTGAGCGTGTGTTTATCCGACAGCAGATTGACGCCACCCTTGCGGAACGCAGATACGAATTGTCCGCAAAGCAGAAACAGATAGAAAAGGACGAAAAGCGGATAAAGGAGCTTGACCGCCTGTTCCGTAAAATCTATGAGGATAATGTCAACGGAAAGCTGAATGACGAACGCTTTTATAAGCTGTCGGATGGATATGAAGCCGAGCAGGAACAGCTAAAGCAGGAAATTGAAGCCTTGACAGCCGAGGTCAGCGAAGCCGATACAGAAGCGACCAATGTTGCCAAGCTGATAGCAGTCACCAAGAAATACACCCGCATTGACGAGCTAACCCCCGAAGTCCTAAACGCATTTGTGGATAAAATCGTAATCCATGAGCGTGAGAAAAAGGACGGGAAACGGACACAGCAAATCGACATCCACTATTCCTATGTCGGGATTGTGGACATCCCCACGGACGAGGAAATGCGGCAAATGGAACGGGAATATATGCAGCGCACTACACGTCAAACCGCCTAAATACAGGCGTGGCAGGAGAAAATCTATGCTCCTGCCGATACATATCTATTTTTATCCCTATCTGGTTTAACCCATATGGCAAGTAAGAAAGTTTACAAATTTAATACATACAAACACTGAAAATACCGGCGCAAAACTTTATAATGGGAAATATACACATTAAATTTGCCATAAGGAATGAAACAACAGATGAAAAAGCTTACAAAATCTTTTATATTATTACTTATATTATTTCCGCTCTGTGCCGGATGCAGTTCATGGCAGACAGAAAAAAACATGCTTGCCGGGACATGGTGCCGCAGCCAGTCTGCTTCACCTGCACTTACGTTTTATAAAGACAGCCGCTACAGCCACGGAAAAAACCACGGCGATTATGCACTTGTTTCCGATCATAAATTAAAACTCACTCCCGATTCCGGCTCGAAAACAAAACAAACTTCTTACATTTGCCGTTTTTCCCTCAAAGGTAGTATATTAACGATTTTCAACGGCAATTTCGCTGGAAGCTACAAAAAGATAATATCACCAAGTCCGCAGGCTTTATTGCCATAATCAGATATTTTATATGAAACAAATTTTTAACTTTCCTAATATACGCAAATATTCATAGAAACTACATATATGTTATAATTTTCTTTAACGCTTAAGCCTAAAAAATTGCAAAATAAAAAGATGACTTTTCCTTAAAACAGTGCTATACTATCTATAAGCATTTTATTTCTATTTAAAATCTTTTTGTGATATTCTTTTTTATCTCTTGGCATACTTGCCGTTCTTAGAAATATTCAATGCTGAAGCTCAGAGAAAATCAGCAGAGAGGATTTCTAAGAAAAATAACCTGTCCTCTTTGCCATATAAAGGAGGACACTAATGGAAGAAGCTAAAAAGAAAACAACAATGCAAAAGCGGAACACGGAAGATATTCCCGCGCCTGTACATGCTTATAAGGATCGTATCTTTCGAATGATTTTCAAGGAAAAGAAAGAATTTCTGGAACTGTACAACGCCATGAATGGTACGGACTATTCCAATCCGGAAGATTTGGCAGTAACGACACTGGAAAATGCTATCTATATGAATATGAAGAATGATGTCTCTTTCCTTCTTCATGACCGGCTGACTCTGTATGAACACCAGTCTACTGACAATCCAAATATGCCCCTGCGGAATCTTTTCTATGTATCGGAAATCTACTCCGGGCTGACACATGAAAAGAACTTGTACCATTCCCGGACGGTTTTGATTCCGGAACCCCGTTTTGTAGAATTCTATAACGGAACGAAAAAGTTACCAGAGCGCAGTGAACGCAGGCTTTCTGATTTGTACCAGCGCCCCACAGGGCATCCCGCCCTTGAGCTGAAAATTCTGGTGCTGAACATCAATCCCGGCTGCAATACAGAACTCATGGAACAATGCCATGCGTTAAAAGAATATATGCTTTTTGTAAAGAAAATCCGGGAATACAGAAAACAGATGCCACTGGTACAGGCGATGGAGCAAACAGTTACCGAATGTATCTCTGAAGGAATACTTGCCGGCTTCCTGAAAAAGAACCGGGCGGAGGTGATAAAAGTGGGAATTTATGAATATAATGAAGAACTGCACATCCAGCAGGAGCGGAGCGACGCGAAAGAAGAAGGCCGGGAAGAGGGCATCTGGCTCTTTTCTCTCCGTCTTATCCGCAAAAAAATGGAAAAAGGACTTTCACCTGAACAGACCGCCGATATACTGGAAATGAATCCGGAAACCGTACAGAATTTTTACACCTTGTTAGAAGAAAATCCCGGCATGGATGAAAGTGAGCTTTATGAAAAACATATGGATTTATAAGGTTTCCGTAAGTGTCCTAAAATGAATCCCTCTATGCTATTGGCATAGAGCATAGCAAAAGCATTTGATGTAACAATTGAAGATTTATTCGGCTTTAGGGCGACAGAAGAATTATCGAGATGATAAATGATTCTAATACAAAATATTTTACATCTCAGAAAAAAGATACTATAATGGAAACATCATTTGAAAGGAGAAAACGAATATGGCAAAAGAAAGATTTATTGAAACCTATTCACAGGGCATATCCAACGTCCGCAAGATTATTGTCGATACAGAAACAGGAGTAAATTATTTGCTGCTTTCGTCCAATATGACAAGCGGGTGCGGTGTGGCTGTTCTAGTTGATAAGGACGGAAAACCCATTATTACATCTGTTGATGGTAAAGATTCTATATAAAAATATAAACAAATCCCCGGGGCAGCCGCCCTGGGGATTTTGTTTACCACAAAATAATATAAATCAGCGTAAGGCTCAGCCCAATGCAAAACAACAGCAGTCCAAAAGACAAACTCCTCTCAATAATCCGGTTCGATTCCATGAATTCTTCATATTTCATAGCCAGCACATGGACATAGTCTTTATCTCCGCTGCCGTCCCGATGATGGATACGGTTGCCCAAGCGGCGCCAAAAGTTCATCACGCGCCCCGCTATAAGCGTCAGTCCGTTCCCCTCCGGCAGCTCATGCGGCAGAGGGCTGTCCCGGTAGAAGGTCTTTCGGAGAAGAACTGCGAGCGTATCCAAAAAACTGTCAAACACCCTGCAGATTAGCCTGCTCACAAAAGGCAGGAAGCCAAGCAGTAACGGACGGTAAATCAAATTTTCCATATCCATCCACGCAGGCCACGCGTTAATATATTCCCGTTCTCCTGCTCTGTCTTTTCTCATAAGGAGTTTCCGAATCACAAAAACATACACGACAACCCCGATGCTAATAGAAATCAATGCCCCGGACAAGTTTGTCAAGCTGAAATAAGAAACGGTGTGTCCGCTTTCCTCCAGATGCATCAATCCCTGCCCAAGCTCTGCCGCCTTGTCCATAATTGTGTGGGGAAACAGCCCCCATACCAGCAGAACCAAAGTGCTTCCTCCCAACGCAAAGATGCTTTCCGCACTCATATAAGCCTTTATACCGTCAAACTTCTTCTGAACCTTTTTATCTGCATTTTCCTCCATGAAAATAGCAACGAACAGTTTTGTCATATAAGCCACGGTCAGACCGCCGCTGAATAGGAAAATATATTCCACAGCCCGCATCAGGCTGCCGCCGCCAAACTCCACGATGCTCTCATGAAGCAGCGTCTTGCTGATATACCCGCCAAACAGCGGGATACCCGCTATCGCCAGCGCACCTATCAGAAAAATTCCTTTCAAGAGAGGCTTCTTCTTTCCAAACCCGCGGATTTCATTCAAATCCAGTGCATGGGCATTCATGAAAATCACTCCTGCCGCGAGAAAGAGCACAAGCTTAATCAACGAATGGTTCACCATATGGAGCAGTGTTCCATGTACCGCCAGGGCATTTTCCTCCCCCAGCAGCCCCTGCATACCGACGCCCACCAGGATAAATCCTATCTGAGACATCGAAGAACATGCCAGTGTACGTTTCAGATCCACAGAAAATACTGCCAAAAGCGCACCGCCAAACATCGTCAATACTCCCACCGTCAGAATCAACGCGCCCCATGCGGCATCATGAAGGAACAGATTACTGCTGATAACCAGGATTCCGAAAATACCCGTCTTTGTCAGGATACCCGACAGGAGTGCAGAAGCCGGAGCCGGAGCCACCGGATGCGCCTTCGGAAGCCAGATATGCAGGGGAAATGCACCCGCTTTAGCTCCGAATCCCACCAGCGCACATATTCCCGCTGTATAGAGCAGACGTCTATCCGCACAAGCTGCTGCTGCGGGAAGCAGTTCCGAAATCGTAAGCGTTCCCAGCGCATGGTACAGAAGAAACAATCCCATCAGCATTACCAGACCGCCGATAACAGCTACCGCAAGATAAGTTTCCGCCGCGCGCAGAGCCGGCCCGTTTTCCTCCTGTGCCACCCAGACATAAGAGGTAAAGGACATGATTTCAAAGAAAATAAAAGTCGTATACAAATCTGCCGAAAGGAATACCCCTATGGTCGCCCCCAGCGTCAAAAGCAGGAACAGATAAAAGCGGTTCCTGTTTTCATGATGTGAAAAGTATTCCCTGGAAAGAACTGTCGCCATCATCCACATAAAAGCCGCCACTGTTACATAAACCGCCCGAAACCCGTCCAGCGTAAAATGAAGCCCCAATCCGCAGATGCCCGAAGCATCAAAACTTTCCGGAACCCATGAGCTCCCCGGCGCACCGGAGCCTGACAACAGAAACAGTGCAAGAACAAACTCCGACACTGCTACAAAGTCCGCCAGGTAATCGCGGAATCTCTCATTCTTCGTACCAGCCGCATAACAGAGCAGGCCGCCAACAAATGGCCAGAATACAAGGACTGCCAGCGCAATATTTACATTCATCTTCTCGTCCCTCCTTCTACTGCATCACTGCCGCAACCGACTCCAACGCCTGAATCACAGGCTGCGGGTGCAGGCCAAATACGAGCATCGCCACTGCAAAGATTACCAGCGGCAGTATCATCATCCAGTTCGGGTCCTCTACCTCCCGAATCGTATCATAATCAAAATCTTTCCCCGGAAAGAATGCGCGTACACAGATCGTCATCATATACATAGCCGTGAGCAAAGCGGAAACGAGAAGCGCCGCCACGCCCACATACGCCAGCGTATTCTGGCTCTCCACCGCCGCCTTCGCCAGATTCCATTTACTGATGAACCCGCAAAGCCCAGGCACGCCCATAAGCGCAAAACCGGAAATAGCAAAGATGATAAATACCTTCGGCATCTTCCTTCCAAAACCATCCAGCTCATGCACATAATTCTTTCCCGTCTTATAGATTACCGAACCCGCACAGAAGAACGAGCATATTTTCATCACTGCATGAAATACCATATGGCACAGCGCCCCCACCAGGCCAAGCGGAGTCATCAGCACTACGCCAAACAGGATATACGACAGATTGCTGACCGTAGACCAGGCAAGCCGCCGTTTGATATGCGTCTCTTTCAGGGCGCGGCTGCAGCCGTACACAATCGTGAAAATCACAAGCGCCATTACCACATACTGCGCCCAGCTCCCTTTTAAGATATCCGTACCAAAACTATAATATGTCACGCGCATAATGGTAAATGCACCCGCCTTAACCACCGCCACCGCATGGAGCAAGGCTGTTACCGGAGTCGGCGCCGCTCCTGCTTTCGGAAGCCAGGCCGAAAACGGCCACATAGCTGTCTTTACTGAAAATCCGCAGAAACATAATACATAGATAAACAACAGCAGATTCGTCTTATTCCCTACTGCCGCCATATCCAGCACACCGCCCGGAACAAAAACAGAAGTCGTTCCGTAAGTAAGGATAAAAATCATCCCGATAAACGCGAACGCCGCGCCGCCCAGAGAGTAGTACAGATATGTACGGCTTGCCAAAATCGCCTCCCTTGACAGGGTATGCATAATCAACGGCAGCGTCACCAGCGTAAGCATCTCGTAGAAACAGTACATCGTCACGATATCCTCCGCCAGCGCAATCCCAAGGGTCACTCCGTAGGTAATCACATAAAACATGAAGAAAAACTTCTCGTGTCCTTCATGCTTCATATATTCAAAGGAATACAGGGTAGCCAAGGGCCAGAGCGCCGCCAGAATCGCTGTAAATACCGTCCCCAGGCCGTCCAGCCGGAAACTGAGGCTCAAGTCTCCCGTAAAACGGAACAGTACCACCGGTTCATCCGGCTGATTCAGCAGCATCGCGAGCACCAGCGCTGAGTTCAGCAGCACGACACTTTCGATGTACACCATCATCTGTGTCCTGGTCTTAAAAGGAATCAGAGAAACCAGCGCGCCAGCCAGCATAGGCAGCAGCACAACAATCACCATAATATTTGCATTCATTTTCTCTCCTCCTCTACATCAATGCTTCTGCAATCCGGCTGACGTACTGAATCAGCGGATTCGGGAAAACACCCAGCAAAACCGCAGCAGCCGCAAGCACTGCCAGCGGAAGCAGCATCCCGGGCTTCGCCTCCTGCTTCTCCGCCGAGACGGCTTCCCCATGTCCCGGAAAGAAGCCCTTCATGGTAACGGGAAGCAAATACCCCGCTGTCAAAAGCGCGCTGATTAACAGCACCACGGGGCCCAGCCATCCGAAAATCCCCACGCCTGCTTTTAGCGCCCCTTGCGCCAAATACCATTTGCTGATAAACCCGCTCGCCGGAGGAATCCCTATCAGCGCCAGGGAAGCGAACGTATAGCACCAGAGCGTCCCGGGCATCCTCTTTCCAATCCCCTCCAGCTCTTCCACCCGGCTTTTCCCGCACTGGAAAATGAAAATTCCGGCAGTCAGAAACAAGGCGCACTTGATAAACGCATGAAATACTGTATGAAGCAGCGCCCCCGTCACAGCGACAGGCGTAAGCAGCGACAAACCAAATAAAATGTACGAAATCTGGCTGACCGTAGAATAAGCCAGCCGTTTCTTAAATACCGGTTCCCGAAACGCAAGCAGCGAGCCCATAAAGACTGTCAGCAGCGTCAACGCCATCCACACTGCCTGCACCCAGGTTCCCCTCAGGAAATCTGCGCCTACGGTATAGTAAACCACGCGGATTACCGCCAGTACGCCAGCCTTTACGATAATACCGGAAAGCACTGCCGATGCCGGAGAGGGCGCTACCGGATGCGCCGCCGGAAGCCATGCGTGGAGCGGGAACATGCCCGCTTTCGCGCCAAAGCCAATCAGCATCGCAAATACCGCAGCCAACAGGATTCCCTCATTTCCCGCCGCAAGCACAGAGTCCAGGGAACCTCCCGCCACAAAGCTCAGCGTGCCGCAATATTTATATAGGAAGAAAATTCCAAATAACCCTAAATATGCGCCGCACATAGAATAAAACAAATATTTCAGAGCCGCCATAATCGACGCTTTCGAGCCGTTGTGCAGTACCATCGGCATAGAAGTCAAAGTCATCAGCTCATAGAATAAGTACAGAGTCACCAAATTTCCCGCAAAATCCAATGCTATCAATACCCCATATACCAGAAGATAGACGCCGAAAAACCTCTTCTCGTTTCCCTCATGCTCCATATAAACAAAAGAATAAACTGCCACGAGAACCCATACGATACTCATAAAAGAGGCAAACACACTGCCCAGCGCATCAACCTGGAAAAAAACAGGAATATCCTCCATCAAATAAAACAGCGTCACACTCCCTGTTCCGCGCCACGCAATCCAAAGCGCAGCAGCGGCAGAAACCGCGAGCACTGCACCTGAAAACAGATGCACGCTTTTCCGTTTCTTTTCATCCGTCTGTCCGTATTTTATATGTTCATAAAAAGAAGACGCCAGCAATACAATTCCTGCAAGCGACGGCAGAAATATCGGTAATAAAATCAGCCAATCCATGATATTTTCCTCCTATGCAAACATATTTAATCCATTTTCAATAAGGCGGATAATCGGTTCAGACGACAACCCTAAAAACAGGTTCAATACGATAAAGCAAATCAGGGCGAAAGACTTCGCCGGCTCTTCTGTCATTTTCACCTGCTTAAACTCCTTCTTCTCCAGGACTGCCTTTTTTTCAGGTGTGTACAGCCGAATCACGGTTTTCATAAAATACACTGCATTCAGCACGGTACTAATCGCCAGGGCAATCAGCGTTGGCAGCATTTTTGCCGTATTTTCCACGCCCACGCCCGCCTGGGCAAACAAAAGCTTCGAAATAAACCCGGAGAATACCGGAATACCTACCATAGACAGAGAGCCTACCGTAAATGCAATGCCCGAAAGCTTATTCCGGTAACCCGCGCCTGTCAAATCAAAGAAATCCGTGCTGTCTCCTGATACCTCCGTAATCCCGGAAGCCGCTACGAACAGCAGCGCTTTTGTAGCCGCGTGGGATACGATGTGATAGATGCTCGCCACGATACCCGCCGTAGTCCCAAGCCCAAAGCCCATATAGATATAACCAATCTGCGCAATCGAAGAGTAAGAAATCATCCTGCGGATATTACTCTCCTTAATCGCGCTGACAGAGCCCATAATCATTCCTACGATACCAAATACAAACAGCACATTGATTACCTTGCTGTCCCGCACAATGTCAAATCCTATGACACGGTAGAAAATCTTTACCAAAAGGAAAATATATCCTTTCGAAACCAGGGACGACAGGATAGACGCAGAAGAAAGCGTGGAGTATCCATAAGCATCCGGCAGCCAGCTATGAAACGGGTACAGCGCACTTTTAATAGCAATCCCGACGGACATCAGCCCCACGGCAACCAGCAGAGGAATATGATAACTCCCGTTTGCGTGAATAAGGGCTACCTGCTCCCGGATATTACTCATCAGCAAATGTCCCGTCAAATCATACAAAAAGCAGATTCCCAGCAGAAGCAGACCGGAGCCGAGCAGGCTCATAATCATATAACGCGTCGCCGCCACCAGAGTCCGTCCATTTTGCCGTATCATAATCAGCCCGCATGCAGAAATCGTATTGATTTCTACAAATACATAAGCCGTAAACAAATCGTTCGTATAAATCAGCGCCAGCAGAGAGCTCAGCAGCAGGTTTACCATAATATAGTAAAGATTCTGCTTGGTGTCCTCAATCTCCTCCTCACGCTCCCGGATTCCTCCCAGCATACAGAGCAGCATAATCACACAGAAAAATACTGCCATAACCGCTTCCAGCACGCCTACCCGTATTTCATTTCCCCAGGGCGCCGGAAAATGCCCCATTGTATAGACATATTCCTGCCCAGTCCCCAGCACAAATCCCAGCACTGCCGCCGACATGCCGCCGATGATGACGATCACCGCCGCATTCACCCATTTCGCCTTTCTGCCGCTCAGTATTGAACACAGAGGCCCGGAAAACAGGGAGAGGATAATTGACATAAACGGAAAATTCTGTACAAATGCCATTACAGCCCCTCCTTCCTGAGCCTTGTAGAAATTTCATCCAAATCCAGCGTATGATATCTGCGGTACAGACGGATGGTCAGAGACAGCATCAGCGCCGTTACTGAAACAGACACTACGATACCTGTCAGCACCAGTCCGCTCGGAATCGGGTTTATGTAGGCTTCCACACTCTGTACGCCGTCCGTGACAATCGGGGCTTTCCGCCCGCCGATAAATCCTTTCAGCGCCAGGAACAAATACATTGCCGTGTCCATGATGTTTAGTCCGATAATCTTCTTAATCAGATTCTTCTGCAGAAGCAGGTTGGAAAATCCGATTCCGAAAAGAATCATCGCCACTGCTTCCCCGTAGTTATTGAAAAGATTTCCCAAGTTCATATCAGTACGCTCCTTTCCTGAACATGACATAAAACGTGTACATCGTCCCGGCAACCACCAGTCCTACGCAGATGTTCAGAATCAAAATCAGGCCGCTGCTTAAGATCGCTCCCGGTGTTCCCAGCGGAATCATACTCTCAATATGGTTCGCACCTGTATAGAACGAATAGCTCTTTGCCAGCGCATAACATGCCAGCGCACAAAAACTCAGCCGTTTATACGTCTTTTCATGAAAGAACCTCTCCGTCTTCGCAAACCCAAATGCATTTACATACAAAATCAGACCCGCTCCAATCACTGCGCCCCCTGAGAATCCGCCTCCGGGCCCCAGATGCCCTCCGAGAATTACATAAATGCCGAAAATCACAATCGGCGGCACCAGAATCCTCGCTACTGTCTGGAGAATCACGTCATTTTTGGGTTCGTAAATACGGTCTTCCTCTGCTTCATAGCCTATACCGTGGCTTCCTTTTTTGCTCTTATCCAAACGCAGCAAAATCAGCACGGTACAAGTGGCAATGAACAACACATGAGACTCGCCCAGCGTATCAAACGCACGGTAATCCAGAATCATGCCAGTAACAATATTTACAGCCCCCGTCTCCTGCAGGCCGTTTTCAATATAGCGCGCCGCCACTTCATTATTCACCGGATTCCCAGGATTTCCAAAAGTCGGAAGCCCCGACACTGCAGCCAGAAGCATGACCACCAGGCAGATACAGAACAGAACGCTGGCTACCCGGTAAAACTTACGGAAAACCCGCACCTCCGTGTTGCCTGCAGTATCATAGATGCGCTCCCGCAGCTTCTTCCTGTCTTCCGCCCGCCGTTCCAGGGTTTCCTTATCCTCAGAAAATACCTTCTGGGGCTTCATTTCCACGGTATTCAAAAAGGGATCCCTCGTCCCGTCAAACCACTGCTTCATCCGATAGGAGCGGGTCTTTTCATATTTTTCCTGAGATACTTTCTTACTCATCCTTCTTCTCCCCCTCTTTCTCCTCTGCTTTCATAATCGCATGGATTTTTTTCAGTGTGACAAAGAAGAGTACGCTCGTCACGCCCGCGCCTACTGCCGCCTCCGTAATCGCCAAATCCGGGGATTCCAGCAGAATCCAGATAATCGACATCACCAGACTGTAAGACATATACACCAGAATCGAATTCAGGAGGTTTTTCGACAGGCTCACCGATATGGCGCACACCAGCAGAAATCCCAGCAAAATGTACATAAAAAACTGCATATCATCCATCCTCCCTTTCTGTCCTGCATGTTTTTCCTTCCACAGAATTCTGTTTTTCCAATGTGATTTCCTTATAGTGAAGCTCTTTTTCCTCATCTGTCGTCACTTCCAGCCGGGAAATCAGGTGCGAGGATACCGGAGAAGCAAACCACAGAAACACAATCACAAACATCAACTTCAGCGAAGTAAAATTCCACCCGCTCATCAGAATCAGCCCCAACAAAGAAAAGCCTATGCCCAGCGTATCGCCGATTGCCGCTGCATGCATACGGTTCAGGATATACTTAAAGCGAAACACGCCAATCATTTCAATCACAAAAATCCCCAGCCCGCACAGCATCAGCACCGCCCCTGCCAGAAAACGAACCCATTCAAGCACCGCCATTTTTCTCTTCCTCCTTCTTCTGCTGGTAAACTCCCATATAAACCTTTGTCACTACGATGACCGCAAGGAAGCTGATCATCGCATAGATTAGGCAGATATCTGCAAGATACCCCTCCTCCAGCATCAGCGCCAGAATCGCAATAATAACCATGACCATCGTACCCATCATATTAACTGCAACAAGGCGGTCTGCCACCCGCGGACCGATAATCGCACGCACAAGGCACAGCACCAGCATCACCGCAAGAAAAATCAGAGCCGCTGTAAAAAATATATGATATGCCCCCTCAAGCCCCGGTATTCCTTTTCCCATCTTCTCAATCCTCCTCTAACCCAGAAAGCAGTTTCACAAACACAGAATCATCAATTCCATCCGCCAGGCTTTCATCCAGGCAGTGGACCACATATTCCGACCCCTGCAGATGAACCGTAATCGTCCCCGGCGTCAGCGTAATCGCATTCGCCAGAAACGCCCGCGCTGCCGGAGTTTTAAGATTCGACTGAAACCTTATCAACGCTGGCTCTATTTCCTCCCGTTCCGACAGAATCATCGGAATCACCGTAAAATTCGCCTTCACAATTTCAATAATAAGTACGCATACATAGCGCAGAAACTTCCCGAGCTTCTTTAAATTACTTATTTCCAGCGCCACACTGTAATCCATAAACTTACACGTAAACGCAAACACCGCCGCCGCAATCACAATCCCAAACAGGCAGATTTCCAGCGTGAAATTTCCATTAAAAATAACCCATAGTAAAAAGTATAAGAAATACATACCCTTCTCCCTCCGTAACCAGTTATTCTTTCCTAGCTCAAAACCGTTCTGATTATAACTCTTTCTATATATTTGTTCAAGTTTAAAAATCGCCAAATTTCCCGCCGCCTTCCACAATTCCTCTACAATTCAATCACCCACTCTGTCTTTCCGCTGCTACTCCTCCTTATAAGCAGTCCTTCCTTAATCTCCATACTGTTTGTATTATTATCATCAAAAATACGTGACAGCTCTTTCTCACACCTTTCCAGAGCTTTGTCCAGATTCCTTTTCTGCTTCCGCAGTTCAATCATTTTTTCTGCAATAGGCTGTACAGCAAGCCCGGCATTAATCTCCTCCCGCAAAATCTTCTGCTGCTCTTTGGTTGCTGTCTTCGACAGAGGCATTGTAACCTGACTGCTTCCATCTGCCTTTTTCAATGCATGAAGAACAGGTGATGGATAGCAGTTTTTCGTTCGTTTAAAATTGCAGGAGCATCCCGTCTCCGCCGAAAGCAAAAATTTTTTAAAAGATTCCATATCTCCTCGGCATTGAAATCATCTAATGCCTATAAGAAAAAGGCATTCCCGTTATTGAGGTTTTTCAGTATCTTTTTCTGCTGGTTTTTTCTAACAGGAGTATGTATATGAGCCTGAACACTGGACGAAATACTCCCGGATTTGCTAAGGATACTGTGTATCGGTTCATGAAGATGCTCCAGATTAACTGGATACGTTTTACAACTCTGTTGGCTTCCCGGATTATCAGAGATGCGATCGTCTCCTTGGACTCAGAAGACCGTGTAAATGTATTCATCATTGATGATTCTATGTTCGAACGCAATCGTTCTAAAAAAGTAGAGCTTCTGGCAAAGGCTTACGACCACGCAAACCACTGATACCGTTTTGGATTTCGTATGTTTACACTTGGATGGTCAGATGGAAGCTCTTTTCTTCCCGTGAACAGCATTTTTCTCTCGTCTGAAAACAAAAAGAACAGGGTCAATGAAGCAGTGGAGGTTGATAAGCGGACTGCCGGGTACAAACGGAGGCTGCTTTCCATTCAAAAAGGGACACAGGCCATGCTTGAGCTTTTAAGAACTGCTAAGAAAGCGGCTGTTCCGGCAAAGTATGTCCTTTTTGATAGCTGGTTTTCTTCTCCAAGCACCCTCCATGCTGTAAAGACGATCGGTTATGATGTCATTGGTATGGTGAAAAAGACTCCCAAAATGTTCTTCCGATACAATGGGGAAGATATGTCCCTGATTACAATCTATAACCGGAATAAGAGGAAAGAATATTTATGCCTTATCTCTACAGATACAACTCTGCATGAAAATGAAATCATCCGTATTTATGGCAAGCGCTGGGATATTGAAGTTTTCTTCAAGGTATGCAAAAGGTGCATAGGCAAAATCTATGTGCGAAGTTTGAGTTATTAATTCTATTTAACCTTGTCAATTCTATTTTTTATCTTTACCACGATGATTTTTCCAAAAAAGAAAAAGAAGTCCATTGTTTATGCGATAAGACAGCTCGCGAACGGAAAGGCTTATCATACCCCGCCTTATATGTAATACCTACACTATAACAGATATTGTGATAAAGGGAAGAAACTATAGAATTATGCCAAACTGCATGATATAATGATTCCGTTACCGCCCCTAAACTGGTGACAGAAAGGGGGTGTCTTACTTGGAATTATTCGTATCCTTTATTATCTCTGTCATGGCAAGCATAGTCGCCTACTATGTATGCAAATGGTTAGACAGTGACGAATAGCCGGTAACTAGCCTATGGCCATAAACCCTGCCATTCCAAAATAGGGAATAGAAAAGCCCCGGTGCTGCAACACTGGGGCTTTTTGCCATCCTACATGGACTATTCATATCCTTTTGCCTACTGGCATTATAGCATATGCAGATTTTCCTCGCAAGATACATTTTAGAAAAATGACATCCATCCTTTGTAAAGTCTTTTGCTTTCCATGCCTTCATACGCTGAATCAGCATAGCGGTCTGTTTGCCGCCTTCAACTTCTTCCGACGTGTTGTCTGTCATACTGTTATTGTTTAACGGTTCATAGTCATCAATACTAATTGGCTTGCAGAAAGGCAGCGTCGCTACATTTCCTTTCGCTCCAATTAAGTCCATGATTGTATCGTCGTCCTGCAAAATGCCGGGCGCGATAATTGCATTACTCCATGTGGGCTGTTCTGCCATGTAATCCGCAAATACTTCCGGGTCAGAGACAAGACCGCCAAATGTTCCTGCTCTTGGCATCTGTTATTCTTCTTTTCTCATTCTCTCGTAGGCCGCAGGGTAGGACGCTTTCAGCTTCATGCGCTCGTCAGGGCTCATGGATTTTCACCATTCCGCTGCCGTTGGCTGTGTTCCGCTGTTGAGCAGTCCTGTGAACGGCTTCGCCCGTTCTGCTTCAAGCTACTCCTGCTTCTCGTCAACGAATACCGAAGTGTCTTTCTCCTTCATCTGCGCCAGCAAATAGCGTATCCGGAAAGCCGTCAGACGGATTTGAACCGAAACATTCCAGATTACGAGTCGGGTACTCTACCAATTGAGTTATAACGGCAGAAGTGCGGAATCGAACCAATAATAGTACGGAATCGCTTTTGGTTATTGCTGACAGTTCAGTTTGATGTGTGCTGGCAAGAAAGGATAACAACGACACGCGCCCTGCGGTGGGGAGTTGACCCCCACTATTCCCGGTACTCGCCCGCAACATTGCCAATTATGCTATCACAGGTACTTTTGCAAAAGTATGTCCGGCATTGTTCAGATGAGCACCAATACTTGACCTTTCTGGTGATTAAAAATAACTCACTATTACTCTATGTAGGAATAAATCCGTTCCACCTCATCTCTTGCAAAAGCTCTGGCCGTGAATTCCAGGGGCTGGTTCTGATAAGCATCGTAACCGTTTATATCAGGAGCGATATACCCTTCCTGATTTTGCTTCCATGCGCGAAGCTCTTCAAAATATGGATTCTGCAGCACCTCATTTTCCCAGTCAACATTTTCAACTAAATAGCGTTGATATGAATGATAAACCTCATGGCATATAGTCTTCATACATGCTCCTACTGCTTCTTTTGCCAGGTGCTCTATATCAATCCACATCTCATTTGTCTTCCCATCATATTCCCCCAGTACAAACTCCCCCAGCCTTTTTGCGGTAACCGGAATCTTCGGAATCTGCAGAATCTCCGTTTCAAGATCTACGAGTTTCTGCATAATCGTTATTTTCTCTCGCACATTATATTCTTCCCATTGCTGATATCTAAAGCACTCCAATAGCGCTCTGTTCTTTTCATAAATATCTTCTTCCGCTTCTCCTGATAAACTATCCTCTTCTTCTAAAATAGTCTGCCAGAGCCTTTCTTCCTCCGTATATTTCGGTTCCTGGAGTCCATATACAAAGCTTGCCAGACGTTCAAAATGCCTGCCGCAGGGACGAATGCCGCCACAGCCTTCGCACTTTCTTTCCTGCTCTTCCTCGCCATATCACACCGTCTTCTTCCCGTACATCATCACAAAATGCTCCATCTCCGCCGCTTCCTTCTTAAACCGGTAAGATACCTGCAGGCTATCCGAATCCACACCCTCGATCCGGTCAATGAGGAACGCCGCCAGCCCCCGGTCAAGCGTCCCCACGCCCCTGTACCCTTTCAGGGCATGCGCCCGCTCCACAGAACAAGCTTTGCAGCACAGATCCAGAAAAGCATAGGCATTCCCCACCGTCTCAAAACCGTTGAAACCCTTCTCAAACCGCAGCATATAATCATAGGCTTTCAGCTCCAGGCAGTGCGCTGTCCGGTTCGCCTCACTGACCTCAAAAATGCCCATCGGCACTTCCTCATAGCTCCCATCCACAAGCCGCAGATGATAAGAAAGCCGAACTTCCGCCCCTTCCAGCGTGTAACGGTCTATCTGCGAAAAAACATTATACCCATTTCCGCAGCATACACCGTTCCCAGCTCTATTTCCGTACTGCCGCAGCACTGTGCCGTAATATATCCGCTCACCTTCACAATATCCTCATAACCGAACGGGTACACAGCGCCGCCCTTCGTCCTGATCTCCCCCGTCCAGTAATACCGCCTGATATTCTCTTGCACCACCCGCAGGAATGCCTCGCTCACCGGATACACCTTTCCACCTCTATCCAGGCATAATAAAAGCACCTGTATTTCTACAAGTGCCCAGACTGTAGACAAAGTTGGTGCTGGAGAAGAACTCCAGCACCACTTTTCGATAAAAGCCATTTTTTCTTTTGTCTCACACCAAATGCCAGATATGAGTGTGGATTTTACTTCTCTTTGTGCCAGTATCCTTGCCAGTTTCTTCAGATTCATGCACGCAAACGTAAGCCCCGCTTTCATCTCCATCCGGGCTTTTCCTATGTATTGGGTATATCGGAATCCATGCTGTTCTTTGGCTGTTCCGAAGATCCTCTCTATCGTTTCTTTTCGTAATTCATATATCTGCTTGTTTCCATTTGTATGGCGGATATCCTCTGCCTTTTCCATGTACTCCTCCCACACATGACGGGTTACTACTTTTCTATGTTCTTTACTTTCCGTGCATTTGTGAAGGTTGCGACACATGGCACATGTTTCTCCACAACTCCTGTATTCCCGGTACCCTTCTCGGTTTGTGGTATAGTAAGACAATATATGATTTTCCGAGCAAAGGTAGCAGTCATAATACTCATCATATACATACTCATATTTTCTGTAAAAACCATCCTTGGTCATTGGTCTTTTATAGGGAAACAAGGGCTTGATCCCATCTTCCAGTAATTCATGGGCAATTGCTGGTGTACGGTATCCTGCATCTGATACGATCATAGAGGGCGAACTGCATAGGCAAAGACATGTTTATGTTCCCCTTTCCGAAACCAGCCGCTCTCGGGATCCGTGGTACTGCATTTTTGCGTTTTCACACCTTCCGAAATCTCTTTTTCCTTTTCACTATCAACCGTTCCGCCACTGGACGGCGGCTCATTTTTATCTTTCTTTTTCAGAGGCTTTTTCCCATGCGCTTCCCTGTCTTTTGCGATTTCTTTCTGTAGTTCTTCCTCATACCAGAGCGCTTGTTCGTGTGCAAGCCTTTTATGCATTTTTTTGCTGTTTGCACATGCTTTCACATGGGTAGAATCCACAAAGATATGCTCGGTATCAACCAGTTTAAACCGCATACATTCTTCCAGTATCCTGGCAAAAATCTGTTCAAAAAGATCGGTATCTTTAAAACGGCGTGTATAATTTTTCCCAAAAGTAGAGAAATGCGGAACCGGATCCAGCATATCCAATCCTAGAAACCATCGGTAAGCAACATTTACTTCAATTTCTTTTATCGTCTGGCGCATACTTTTGATCCCATAAAGATACTGAATGAATGGTATCTTAATAAGCATAACGGGATCCATGCTTGGGCGTCCTTATCCGGGCAGTATTTTTCTTCCACTAGGTCATAGATGAAGTTCCAGTCGATCGCTTTCTCGATCAAGCGCAGCATATGATTTGTCGGAACCATGTCATCCATACAGAACATCAGAATTTGTTCTCTTTTCTTATCTGCATTTTTTGTCATCATAAAAACACCGCCTCCCTGATATTTTTATTATACCAAAGAAACGGCTCGAAGTATAGAAAAGTCTGGCATTTGCTGGGACTTTGTCTACAGTCTGAGACTATCTATAAAAGATAGCCTTTGTATTTCTTTTGTAGTGCAGTTATTTCGCTGTCAGCCAGCTATCTTGCCAAACAAGAAGATTTTTTTACATCTGTTCCTTTCAGATGGTTCCATCCCCTTCGTCTGTATGATAATACTCGTGATTTTTTACATCAGCTACACATCTGATGACGGACGCTCCTTATCCGCATCATAGATTCTAATAAATCTAGGCATGAAGAAAACTCTTTGTTTTCTTGATATAAATATATGCAAAAACCATCTATTTATCAACAGATAAAATATGACTTTGTTAGTTTTCCGTAATCCATTTTGCAGCCTCTTTTGCATTTTTTATATCACATGATAAATCCATCACTTTCGCTTCATTTGCGACTTTTTCTGTTGTAAGAACGTATGCATTTGAATGATTTCTTAATAATGTTGCAGGAATACCGGCAGTCATCGATCTATTAAACAAACGATTTATAATACTTGCCTTTTGGAGTTCAAAGGCTACTATCAGCAACACTTCAGACTGAAGAGCAGTCCCTAAACCAATCGTTAGTATTGATTTAGATGGTTGATTTTGGTCAATGTATCTCTTGCTATGTTCTCCTATTTCAACAATTCTTGGAGCATCATCTATTATTTCTTCCATATCATTATACGTACCCACTTCATACTCTTTAAGTTCTGAAGCATTAGTAATATGTAACTCCTGCAAGGCTTTTTTGAACTGTATGGAATCGTAGTGCTCTTGAATATCGGTTTTCATAAGTATTCCTTTTTAATGTATTTGGATTAATGAAATTATAACATTCTTCTTTTTACAAACAAAGAGAGAACTAGTTTATATTTTGACCAGTCCTCTGTACAAAGAAAGATATGTTATCTTGACTTTTATCATTCACAAAGGCACAATCGCAACTTTATTCTTAAATATGTAAAAGTTATTTACTATTTTTAATCCCCATCCTTATCTTGAACAGGAACAATTTTGCCTCGCCCAATCATCTTATTTAGTCTATCTCTGTCCCAAAGTTTTACGCCCAAAGCCTTTGCTTCTTCTATAGCTTGTGGAGTAAAATTGCGGTTTGTCATGACCACTGCAATATCCCTGTGATAAAAGCCTTTTCCAGCAATCGCTTGCTGAACTGCATCATTTCCAATTGGCTTATCATATCTTTTACATTGGATAGCATATGTAATATCATCTTTTTCCGCAAGTATATCTATTCCATGATCACCGCTCCCTTGAGTTACTTCCACATTTTCAAAACCATTTTTTCTAAGGATATCAGCGCAAAAATGTTCAAATTGATGTCCGCCCATATCATCAAAATTTCTTGTCATACTCTGTTTATAGTTGGCAGATTCATTTTTTGATAGAAGTATTTTCAATTTATCAGCAGTAGAAACTTCTAATAATTCCCCTATTATCCCCAACGATAGACTTTTTAATGAAAATCTTGAAAACAGGATAAAATATATTCCCACCATATTGGAATTCATAAAAAGCCTTTCTAATGGTGTAGATATGTATTTTAAAAATTCGTTTGCTTCATTGACAATACATATTATTCTCGGAAGTGTGTTCTCTGCTGTCTTTTTATTAAAAGAATCAATATTTTTTACTCTGTTATCAATAAACTTATTTATTCTTTCCCGCATTTCAGCATAGCACCAGTCAGCAATGCTATCTATTTTATTTTTATCTGTGATAACTGGACTTAAAAGTTGCGGAACTCCATTATAAATACTATAATTTATAACACTATCATCTATAAGAATCAAATTCATTGTTTTGGGAGAGTTAAACTTCAACAATATATTGATAATTTCTATTTGCTTTTCATCCGTTTCAGATGGAATAATAATGTTTCTAAGATTTTTCAAAGCCTTTCCATCGTTTAAATATTCTATATCTATATTAAATCTATCTTTTAAACACCACGCTACATCTACTGGAGAAAGTTCTTCAATTCCTGATTCTTTTTGTGTTGATTGGCATTCTTCACATTCTTCGATATATTGCGTGAACATATCCATTGACATCAAAATTTTTCTTGGTTTTGTTCCTTCTTCCTCTCCAACAACGCCAGCCTGCGCAAGCTGATCCATTATTCGGGCGGCACGATCAAAACCTATTTTAAATACACGCTGTATCATACCTATAGATGCTTTATCTTTATCTATAACAAACATTCCGGCTTCAACAAAATAGGTGTCTAATCCATCTATTACAATATTTTTACGTTTAATGCATATAGTTTCTTTTCTGGAAGTATTGTCTGTTTCCCTATCTTTCTCCAATATTATATTTTCTTCTATGTTTCCATTTTCCTTTAAGGTAAATATTGTAGGTTCGTCATAAGCACAGTTTTTTGTTCTAGGATATAAATAATTCTTTTCTTGTTCTTCTTGTGATTCCTCTATCCTTTTTTCAAGAAGTTCTATCTGACTTTTCTCCATGCGTTCTAAATTTCTTAAATCAGCAGAGGGAGAGCCAATAAACGGCAATTCTCCCTCATACTTTGATAATTCTCTTAAAATACCTTTTATCTCGTTTATTGACCGATAAAACTCATCTCTATCAGTAGTCTTGTTTGCTATATTGGCCAGTTCGTTAGATCTTTTAAGCTTTTTTTCAACTTCTAAGATGGATAGATTCTCGTGCAGTATATTATAATTTTGTTCTTGGTTTTTCGTTTTAAAGCCATCTATAAATTTTTTTATAAAAGCCATTTTTGTTGCCTCCTCATTTGTTGAGCCATACTGACGAACATACCACATTCCTTTTGTAAGTGCAGCAAAAATATTATAACATTCCTTTTTGAAGAAATCTGTGTTTTGGAGAAATTTGTGAAAGCATTCCAATCAGTTCTTCCTGTCCTGTTCATTTCATGTTATAATTTATTACAGGTTTTTCTTTCCCTTATTTTTGCCCTTATGAGGGTTCGTGACATGAGGAAAAAGGATATAACACAAGGGAAAGTCTAAGGGCAAATTCACTTGCTATAAATTTAGCATTTTCAAGGGTTTGCGTACTTTTTGGAGATAAGGATATAACAGTTAATAAATGCTATAAAAAGTGTCTTATCAGAATTCCGGTTTTTCTATATATTTCTCTACAAAGTAATCCAACATCATAACCCTGCGGAATGCCGCCTGAAATATGGCTTCTGAGCGGAACTCCCTCAAATATTCTCCTTGGAACTTCAAACAGAGCGGCGTATGAAAAATCAGCATACTTTTACACCCCTGCCGTTTCAGTGCTCTAATTCTTTTTTCCAAATAAGCCCCCACTGTCTCAATTCGATAATTTTTCATATGAGCCGTCTGGTTCTCCAAAATTTTCTCTTCCCCTGCCTTGAAATCTGTCCGCGCATTCTCACACTCCAAAAGATACCCAATACTGTCATCTCCCTGCATAAACGCCGGCTTCCGCTTCATACGTGTATATACCGTGCTACGCACAATACATGCTTCTTCAAACGAACAGTTTTTGCAATCCCTCATCCCAATGCAGTTCTGCCTCAGCAACATTTCCCCCATCCCACCGCGCAATGCAGATACTTTCTCCTTGGGCAGTATGGAATCCTCTGACAATACAAGTATAAATTTTAATCTTATGTATGGTATCTGGAATCGTTCTTCCACGGCATATTCCATATCTATAAACCACCTTTTTCCCCAAAAGCCTCCGCCATCATCATCGTCCGCGCCGCCCAATTTGCATGAACCTTATATTCATTCATCCTTTCACTGGCGGAGCTTCCCGCCACCAGAAATCGGGAGTCCGCATCCCACCCCAGGATTTGCCTGGCGTCGTCAAAATCTTCCCGTGATACCTGATATGCCTCGTTTACAAGCTCTATCTGTTTCGGATGTATGACCGTCTTTCCCACAAATCCACACAACCTGTCGTCCTCCAGCTCCTGACGAAGCCCGCTTTCCCAGCCCGGGCCGTCGTAATATTCCCATACAGGGCCTGACACCACATAATCCCTTCCATACACGGTAATGATATCGGAAAGAATGCCCGCGATCGGATGGATTTTATGGATAGACTCATTGCTGTGCCGCCGAAATCCGAATACATTGCACAAGTCATTCCCGCCTACCCGGATATTGAGCACCAGCTCCTCCGCCTGATCAAGTTTTTCTTTTAATTTATACAAAATATCGTACCTGTCCCTCAGATTAATCAATGACGGACTTTCAAAAATCGGCATCATATAAACCGGACTTTTCACATTTTCATTCACACGGCGCACCGCCTGTATATATGCGTCTGCATTGTCCAGGGAAAACTTAGGGAGAATAAATCCATTGATAATCTCCGACACCTTCCCAAGCATTTTCATCAGGCGGACAATCTGTTCTGCCTCCCTCACCCTGATAAAAATCCGGGGCAGGTAAAATACTTTCTTTTGGGATGAGCGATAAATCTTTTCCAGGCTTCCCCGCATCATCTCCTCTGCCTCTTCTACGCAGTCATCCCCTATCGTGTCCTCCAGACACAGCGCCAGAGAAAATTTATCTCCAAATTTCTGATTAATGATAGATTCCGCGATACCTGCACGGTTTGCAGGGCAATACAAAAGCGCGCCCACGCTATAATACTTTACTGCATTTTTCATCTGTCTTCTCCCTTATGTATCTGCCATTTTCTTAATCAGCCCGCAGCATTTATAGTGCTTTAGAGGATAATACTCTATCGGCACCTGCTTCTCAGCAGCAAGCCTTCTGATGTGCGCCAGCTGCGCATCCTCCCTGTACTGTTCATCCATCAGAATCTTCCATGGAACCCGGCGCAGAAGCACCCTGGTCGTCTCGCCGATTCCGGGCTTTATGAGGTTCACGTCATTTATCCCGAAAATATTCGACAACTCCCTGACTTCTTCGGCGCCGCTCCCTTCTTCTATCTGCTTTTCCTGCCGCTCTGAATATGTTCCATATGTAAAATGTGCTTCAATGGCGTCAATAAATTCATATGATAAATCCGCATCCCGAAGCTCACCGTAATATACCGCCCCATGAAAATCATCTTTCCCTATAATATCCTCCCGAAGAAATGTCCGGCTAATCAAACCGGACACTGTACAGTTCAGGCACGAGCTGGGAATCAGGATATCCTCATGAGTTCCGCACAGCTCTGTAATGCCTGCCGGGTCAGCCGCCGCTGCCAGCTCCGCAGATACGCCCTTATATTCCGCCAGCGCTTTCTGCAGTTCCCCGAGAATCGCCCCTTTTCCAATCCATCCGTCCACAAATAAAAGCTGCGCGGGTTCGTATCTCTCCAAAAGATACCGCATCGCATTGCCGTCAATTCCTCTGCCACGGATAATCGAAATCGCATAATGCGGGACTTCTATCCCATACTTTTTCCTGATAAAATGCTTCACCAGAATCCCAATCGGGATTCCCGCCCTGGCTAGGGAAACGAGAACCACGTTCTTCCCCCGCCTTTCCATAATCTTATCCGACAGTTTCCCTACTGCGTCCGCCGTAGGCTCTGCAAACCTCGCAAGCGCCTCTTGATAAACTTCCATATATTTCTCCGTCGGAACATATTCAATAGGAAGCATCTCACAGTAATGCTTCCCCGCCTGTATCAGCTTTTCCCTCTCCTCCGTAGGGCTGGGCTTCACCAGCCCCGTAATATCTTTCAGCAGCAGCGTTACATCTTCTGCACGGTAAGAACTCTGCATCCCCTGCGTCCTCCTTATATGACTTTCCTGTCTTTCTTTCTGAGCCACATTTTCCTCTTTCTCCAAATTTTTATTCCCGCGGGCAGCAAACCATATGACTGCTTGCATGCGTTTGGTGACTGCACCATCTTACCAGAAAAATTTCCTGATTCCCGCAGGATTTCAAAGCATTCACGAGCGTATCTACGCCCCTTCCTCCATCTCGCGCATCCGTAAGAATCAACACAGCGTCATACTTGTCCAGCTCATAAATAAACGTCCTCCGCCCTGTCTCATACAGACTCTCCAATTCATACCGCCCGTGAAGAGGGTACTCCTCCTCACTGCTGACCGCGATCGGGCTGCGGGTAGTGGAATGGCATCTCACAAAAATCCCCTGTTCTTCCATTCTCTCCGCCACATACAGCGCCGGATACATAAACTCTTCTGTTCCCAGTACCAAAACCCGCTTCTTATCCACAAAGAAGTCTGTTTTTTTAATTGTTGTCCACAATTCTCCGCAGGCTTTTCGGTATTCCCGTGCCTGAACGCACCTGCGGGCATCCATTTTCCCATTTACCCGAAGCTCCGTCACTAATGCCGGCCGCTCATCCTTCGCAAAATATTTTCCATCCCCACGATATCCCTCCGCTGCCTGCGTATAACTGCTATGGTCTGTCTTTACCAGATAGTGTACCGGGATTTTCCGCTTCCTGTAAACCTCCAGGGCTTCCTCCTGCATCCCATTCAACAGCGACGCCACCGCAAATGCTGTCTTCCCCGGATACTCCGCCGCCAGAAGATTTACAATCTTCAAAATCGTATTCCCGGTAGTTACTTCATCCTCCACAAATACAATCCTGTCTATCGCTTCTATCCTTCCGTCAAGCTCATTCCTAACCAGCTTCTGCTCTGTAGCATGGCTATGGGATTCCGAAAAATACAGATACTCCGCACCTGAAACATCCTCCCGGGTAGTCTGTATATATAAAGTATCTAACTCCGTGGCAAGCGCCGCCCCAATCGCCGTAGCCGTCTCCGCAAACCCTACAAGAAGCAGACGTTCCCCAGCATATGCCTCCCGAACCTGGGCGGCAAGCTCCGAAAACATCTGAAATGCCTCCTTTGGTCTTACCGGGATATGCTTTCCCTGCAGACGATTCACCACCAGGTATTTTCTCTTTGTATTATTTTCCCGTTTCGCTATTCCTACCAATTGCTTTTCTTTGTACATGCTTACCTCTTGCTCCGATTTTTGTGAATATCTTCTATCTTCTTTTCCATATTTTATCATGTTTTCTACACTCTGTTAATTCGTCCAAAATGGATTGTAACTTCTCCCCAGCATATACTTACCCTTTGCTCCCATTTTGTAGATATTCTGCAAGCTTTCGAATCAACCCGATATCCGCCGGAAGCCAGTCCACACTGTCCAACTGATCCCATTTCAGCCATCTGGCGTCCTCATGCTCTTTCAGCACCAGCTTTCCCGAAATCACCTTGCAGATATAACAGTCCATCGACAAATGAAACGCCGGATAATCATACTCCACTGTATCAAAAAGTTCTCCAACTTCAATTTCGGTGTCCAGCTCCTCACGAATTTCACGTACCAGAGCAGTACGGGATGTTTCCCCACCTTCCACCTTACCGCCCGGAAATTCCCAGCCGTCTTTAAATTCTCCGTAACCGCGTTGGGTTGCGAATACCATATTGTTATGGATGATGATTGCTGCTGTTACTTTAATTGTTTTCATAGAACCTCCGCCGTAATATACAAATTTTTATGTTTCAACTGTGCTCTTTAAATAATTCAGCAAATCTTCCCTGACTTCCTGGTGCATATGTGCCTTAACCTTCGTAATCTCCCGCATCTTTCCACGGTTATCTTTTTTCTGCCCTGCTTTCGCTTCTATTACATCAAAAAGCCCCATATAGTAAAACTCCGCGCCTTCAGAATCACTCTTCTTTATAAAAAGCCGTCTGCGCTCTGCCGTCAATACCTCTTTCATATAACTGCTG
The DNA here is from genome assembly GCA_004793585.1 of Hominisplanchenecus murintestinalis. Lineage (GTDB taxonomy): Bacteria > Bacillota > Clostridia > Lachnospirales > Lachnospiraceae > Hominisplanchenecus_A > Hominisplanchenecus_A murintestinalis. Next base: position 32,277 of record SRZB01000025.1, read on the forward strand.
TCCGGACCTCTTCCAATCTGAGAATCCCACATAAAAGTGTGATTATCCACAAACTCATCTGCATAATCCGGCTTTCCCTCTAAATATTCCTGCCCCGAAGCACTCTCCTGCTTATGATACGTCACAAAAATACAGGCATCGCCGTCAATTCGTCTCATTCCATACATCGTAGAGGACATATCCCTTGTGCAATTCAATAACTGACATACATCCCTGCGAGAGTATTTTTCATAGAGCACAAACGCATCTTCCCGCAATTTCCCTGCATACAAATCCTGCATTCTTGCCTGAGAAAGTTCTACTAAATCCTTCATAAAGGAATAAAATGCCGGATGATTCAGCCTTTCATATAAACTCCTCATTCTCCAGATCATCCCCGACTGTGTGCTCTGTACCATTTCAATCTGCGCGTATTTCTTTTGTTCATCGCTTTTACTAACAAAAGAACCCTCCAGATTCGAAACAGCAGAATCTATCTCACGTTCAGATACCCTACTCCCATACTTTCTCTCAATTTCCTCAATGACAAACAATTTGTCAACTTGTCCCCTTTTCATAATCTCCGACAAAATCTCAGCCTCATGAGGACGTTTCCCTCTCGCAACAACTTTCGAAACATATTCCAGCGTCAGGACTTCTTTTTCTGTTAAAGACTCCGTACACTGCTCCCGATCAACACTCTGCAAAAAATAATAATATGTTTTATAATGCTCCAAAATAAGCAGAGGGTCCACTTCTCCATTTTTATAAAAGTCCATCAGCGTTGGAACCCGTCCCAGCCGATATTTTAAATCACGGTAACTCTTTTTTATTATCGACTTGATTCCCTTCATCTGGTCGATAGAACGAAAAATTTTGTTTTTAGCAATCTCATCAAAATGAATAGTAGACGCCCCCGGAATCACCCGGCATCCTTCCATCACATAGCGGCGCATATTATCCTTATTGTAGTTCCGCTCACCCGACAGTGCAATCGGTATCATGAAATTATTCTCGTAATTCCCTATGAAATCCAATATCACCACGTATTCCTTATCTTCTGCCTTTCGCAGTCCTCTCCCTAACTGTTGGACGAATACAATTGGCGACTCCGTTGGCCGAAGCATAATGACCTGGTTAATCTCTGGAATGTCAACACCCTCATTAAAAATATCCACTGTAAATATATAATCCAGAATATCCTCCCGCCCATCAGATACCAGTCGTTCTACCGCTTCCTCTCTCTTTTCCTGTTTATCTTCACCAGTTAAGGCGAGCGCCCGAAATCCCCTGTCATTGAACTTCTCACTGAGAACTGCCGCTTCTCTTTTCGAACTGCAAAAAATCAGTCCTTTTACACGGCTGCCGCTGAAACCATAAAACGCCGCCTGCTCAATTACATAATCCACACGCGTATCCGATATAAGACAGTTAAAGTCTGCCTTATCCTCCACCGCTTCCCCATCAATCCTCAAATCTGTGATACCAAAATAATGAAATGGACACAGCAGATTTTCTTCCATTGCCTGCTGCAAACGTATTTCATACGCAATATTATGGTCAAACGCCTCAAATACATCAAAATCATCCGTTCGCTCCGGTGAGGCTGTCATTCCCAGCCAGAATTTCGGCTTGAAATATTTCATAATCTCCTGATAGCTGCCTGCTCCTGTTCTGTGAGCCTCATCTATAACAATCATCTGAAATTCGTCCGGCGAAAATCGTTCATGCACTTCCGGTCTTGCCATCATATTCATGGTAGAAAATAAATACTCGGCGTCGTACTCCTTAGAATTTCCGGATAAAAGCCCGAAACTCTTCGTATTCCCAAAGACCTTTTTATAGCTACGGATTGCCTGTTTTGCAATCTGCTCTCTATGTACTAAAAACAAAACCTTTTCTGGATTTTCTTCACGCAGGGCAAACGCAGAGGCATATGTTTTCCCAGTACCTGTCGCCGAAATTAAGAGAGCTTTTTCCTCACCATACTCCCGAAGCTTCTGCAAATTCGCAATAAATCCCACCTGCATAAAATTCGGCTGAAGCGTAAACTCCTCCAACCGAACAACCTCCTGCTTCCTTGCAATTTCCTTTTGCTTCCTGATTACTTTATTTCGAACATAGCTTTCCGAATACTGATCAATAAACTTTTCATACGGTAACGCATACGAAGAATCCCATAACTGCTCAAACTCCGCCAGCACATCCTGTGTGTATTCTCCCTGTTCGGCCGACACGATTTTCGTATTCCACTCCCGGTTTGTTGTAAGCGCACTCTGCGTCATATTCGAACTGCCAATTATAATACGATATAATTCTTCCTTCTTAAAAATGTATCCTTTGGTATGAAATCCTTCCCGTGCTTCCTCCGTTACATACATTTTCAGCGTAATATTCTTTAAGCCAGCAAGCGTTTCCATCGCCTTCGGCTCACTGAAATTTAAATAATCTGTCGTCAAAATCCTTCCGGGAATCCCCCTCTTTTCAAGCTCCTTTAACGTCTGAAGCAGAGGTGTAATCCCTCCCCTCGTAATAAACGCAACACTGATCGCAAATTCATCACACGAAAAAAGCTCATCCTCAATGGATGAGAGAACCTTTTTGCCCTGTCTGTAATCATTCGAGACAAACTGCGGCTTATAAGCCAAGTTTGAGGAAATATTACGATTTATAAATGCAGCTGCAAACCCTTGTTCCAGGAGTTGGTATGTTTCAGTTTCCATATGCCTATGCTCCTAATCAAAAATATATTTATAGAAAATATTCTAAATCCCTTTGAAAGTTCTATAAAAAATGACTCACGAAAACGCCGAAACCCGCTTTCGTGAGTCATTTTTCAACAGCTCAAATTCAGCATCCGTGCACGCACTAATCCCGCTAAAAACCTCCAACGGTTTTTGTTCACTAACTGCATTATATCTATAAATCCTCAAAACGTCAACGGCTTTGCAAAAAGTTACAATGAAGCGACCGCCATGACGATATTTCACGGACTTTGCAGCAAGTGCAAAGTCCTGGGCTGAACTGTTACCTTATTTCCCTACTTTCACAGTTACAATCACTTTCTTTTTCCCGGAAGAAACCACGATCTTTGCCGTTCCTGCTTTTCTCGCAGTGACAACGCCTTTCGCATTGACCGCCGCAATCTTTTTATTTGAACTTTTACATGTTATCTTCTCCTGTGACGTCACCGGGGCAATAACAGGTTCTAATGATATTTTCTTTCCTCTTGTAAGCGACACATTCTTAGATTTCACGGTAACCTTTGTTGTTTTTACCTTTTCTTTCTGCACTTTTACGTTAACCGTCTTTTTCAATCCGCTCGCCAATGTGATTGTCAGCTTCACCCTGCCTTTTTTCTTCTGGGCTTTCAGTTTAAAAGCGCCGTCAGGACTCACCTGCGATACTTTTAAAATCTTTTGATTGCTTGAGCTTACGGAGACAACTGAATCGCCTTTAGCCATGCCTGTCACTTTGAATTTCTTTGTCGCTTGTCTTAGCTGCATCTTCAGGCTTTTTGCCATCAGCTTTATATACGGAGACAGCCGTTTGTCATAGCTGCGCTTTTCAGAACTACCGCATACAGAACATACCCGCTCCTGCCGCTCCTCTGCAAATACCGTTGCATCCTCCGTCGTCTTCCATGAAGTGTTTTGTCAAGTGCTTTTTTGAGTTATTGACGCAAGCCCTTATTAGTGCGGCGGGAAACGGGGCAGGAATAGGGGCGCAAAATGCACCTGTGGACGGTTAGAAGCCGTTTTCGCGTGTGGGTAGTATAAAACCCTTGCTTGGTGGTTTTTCGTGCCTGAAACGCCTTAAAAATCAAGCCTTTTCAAGCCCTATTGCGTAACATTCCATTCTGTTCTTTGGGAGAGGTCGGGGGCGCGGGGGCAGAGCCACCGTAAAACCTACCGACAGCCGCCGAAGTAGTGCAGACGGTTTTGCCGTTAGAATGAAGCGGACGAAAGCGGGGGCAGGGTTGTCAAATCCTGTTCCCCGTTTTCGGCGGCGAAATGGCAACGGCAAAAATCCAGACGGTCAAGGGTTTAAGAGTGGAGATTTTTTCGCGCACTTTGCGAAAAAATACTACTCGTCCCTTGACGGTCTGGATAGTCGGAACGGATATAGAGCAGGGGTTGTTTTTGTCAGAGAGGTGTGCTATAATTCAAATATAGTTGGAAAAATTTTTATAGGGGGAGGAATGGGCAATGAGTATAACAAATATAGCTGGCGCAGTCAGCCCGGCAACCACACCCAAAGCAAAGGAAATCAATGATACTTCTTCTTTGGATAGGAAAATAGAGCAGTTAAAAAACAAGCGCATTACAAATATAGAAAAGCATATCGCCCAGTTAGAACAGCAAAAAGGGCAAGAAAGCCGCAATACTTCTTCTAATGACATAAAAAAAAGAGTTGATACCTATGAAGCACAACCGCCGCAACAATCGGCGGGAGTGTATCAAGTTACTCACGATGAAAATGGTCGGAGAATTATTCAAGTAGATGAGAGTTGTGAAACTGCACAGGGACAACCTAAAGCCAAGCCCCAGGACGAGAGCGAAAAACCTAATATTGTAAAGACTACTGTAAACACAGATAAAGTAGATAAGGAGATTGAGAAGTTAAAGCAAACACAAACACAGCTTGAACAGAAAATTGCGGCGGCAAAGGAACCAAAGGAAAAAGAGAAATTAGAGGCACAGCTTGCACAAGTAAATGCCGAACTCAAAGCGAAAGACAATGACACATACCGTCAGCAACACATGGAAATAACGGAACAAAAAGTGGTTTCAAAAGTTGGCGAATAAATTTCTCATTTATCGGGCTAATTCAAAACTCAAAACAGAGCGGCGGGCAGGTGTTGACTATCCCGCCGCCCTGTTTGTTATCGCTCCATATCCTGCTTTCTGCGGGGTTGCTGTTCCCGCTGTTCCTGCCGCAAGATACTGTAAACACTCTTTCTGATTTTCTCCGCTTCTTTCACTTCCTCTTTCAATGCAAGATACCGCTGATTAAGCGTTTTCCTCTCGGCGGTCAGCTTGGTGTATTCTTCTTTCCATGCCTTTGTCGGGATTGTGGTCTTGCCGTTCATCACACCTTTGAGATAATCTTTCGCCGTTGTGAATAGGATTTGCTCGGCTTCGGTCAGCGGCTTCTTTCCCTTACACTTGAAATAAATGTCGGCTTGCTCTAAATGCATTTTCAGAGTGGCAAGCCGTCGCTCAACAGGTTTCAGCTTCCCTTGAATATCCAGTTGTTCCCCTATCATGGACTTGAATTTTTCATCAAGCCCCGCCATATCCATAATGCTGTTGGTTTGCAGGAAGTTCAGCATTTTCGCCGCGTCTTTGAGATTATACAGCGATTGCGAATATCCCGCTTTCCCCGCCTGTGCCTTGCGTGACAAAATGCCTTGAATGTAGTCAGCAAGGGTGGGCGGCTCGGTGTTCTCGGCTTCTTCTTTCAACCAGTTTTGCAGTTTGGAGATACGCGCCTTTAACTGCCGCAACTTCTGGTTCGTCACTTCGATTTCGCGGTTAAGGTCGCCGCGCTCGGTGCGGATACCGCGCTTCTCCATAGCGGAAGCGGCAACGCCTAAATGGACGGTGGGTATCTGGTCTATCCCTTGCCGCTCATAACTGCGGTGGTCGATACGCTCCGCGTGTCCGTACTGCTCCAATACCTGATTGCAAAGCCCCGCCCATGCCGCCCGCCATTCCTCGGCTTTGGTCTGCTCGTTCCAGTCGGTAGCGGGAATGGATTTGCATTTGTACTGCCGCTTTTTCGGGTCATAGATTTTATTCCCGTCCCTGTCAAGAATGTACTCCTTTTTCTGCTTCGCTCCCCACTCGCCGCCCTCGTTAAAAGGGCGCATTGTCAGCATGATATGGGCGTGGGGGTTGCCGCCGCCCGTATCATGTAGGCATACATCGGCGCACATTCCCGCCGCCACAAAATGCCGTTTCACATACTCGCGGACAAGGGAAATGCCTTGCTCCCTCGTCAGTTCGCGGGGTAAGGCAATTTCAATCTCCCGCGCAAGCTGGGCGTTTTTCGCTTTCTCGATTTTCTCAACCTCGTTCCATAAAACCGCCCTGTCTGAAAAAGCGGCGGGGGCGTGGTCGGGGAGTAAAATCTCCGTATGGACGACACCGCCCTTATGGGTGTAGTCGTGGGTCATTCCGTCAAACTGGTTTGTGATTTTTTCCCCCGCCCGGTAAGCGGCGGCGGCAACAGCGGATTTGCCTTTGCCGCGGGATATGACTTTGATACTGCAATGGTAGATTGCCACGCGCCACGCTCCTTTCTGCGGGTAACTCCCGCCGTTTCCTTTTGTGCCGGCAGGCACAAAACGCCGTCTGCAAGACCGCACATACCACATTTATGTGGTATATAAGTGCGCCCTTGCTTTTTTAGCAAGGGTATAGGGATAGCCCGTTACCCTTGCGCCGCGCCCCCGTCCGCGTCCCCGCCTGCGCCGCCCTCGCGGGCTGTATGGGCGGTTTTAGCGGTGTGTGGTGTGTTACCCTGTGCCGCCGTTTCCGCGCCCTGTGCGGGGGCTGTGGGGGCGTTCTGGGCGGTCAGTTCGTCCAGTATGCGGCGGCATAGGCGTTTCGTCCTGTCCTTGCGCTCCTGTGCCTTTTGCTCCTGCACAAGCTGTCTGCGCCTGTTTTCAAGCTGTCGGATTTCTTCCTCAATGCTTGTGATTTTTTCGGCTTTGGTCTTTGCCATGCGTCAATCGCTCCTTTCATGTCTGGTGTGGAATGGATTGGATAGGAATGGAATGGATTTTTACAGATAACCGTTTTCCCGTTTTATTCCTGCTTGTCGGCAAGTATCATTTTCAAAATCTTGTCACGGAATGTTTCTGTGCCGCTGTGGTTGAAAAACAACTCCGCAACAATGGTCTGCCCGTTCCTGTGTGTCGTGATGATACCGTCCGGCTTTCGGGGCGGGGTGGGTGTTTCTTTCTTTTCTGTCAATGGGTCGCTCCTTTCTGTGGGCGCGGAAAAGGGATTTCCCGTAATCGGAAAATCCCTCTCTGCTGTCGGTTATTTTGTTAGTGTTATTTTTACTGTGCAATCGCGGCGGCTTGCGCCTTTTTCCTCGCCCGGTATTCCCGCGCTTTGATACGGTCATACTCCCGTTGCTTTTCAATATTTTTAGCGCGGTAGGCTCTGGAATATTCCCGGTGGTAGGCGCGGCTCTTTTCCTTTTTCGCTTCTTCGATTTCCTCCCGCATTTTTTTGATTTCCTGCTCTGTCGGCTCGGCAAGCTGTGTCAGTTCGTTCTCAAATCTGCCGATATGGTTGAAGTATATCCCGATATGCTGAATGGCGTATCTCGCCCGTTTCTGGTCGCGCTCATGCACTTCAATCCTGCTGATAAACTCGTTTAGAATGGCGGGGGTGAGTTCGGCAAAGTCGGCATACCGTTCTGTCAGCTTCACAAACCTCTGCGCCCGTCCTCCCGCGTTCTCAAAAGCGGACAACTGCTCTTTGATTTCCGCAAGTTCCTCTTTCAAGGTATAGTATTCTTCCGAATATTTCCGCGACATCTGCTCGTAACGGTCTTGCTCAATTACTCCCAGTGCGTTGTCCTCGTACAGCTTATCCAGAACCTTTTCGATTTGTTCAAGCCGCGTTGTGATTTGCGGTACGCGCTTTTGCTGTTTCTTTGTCCTGTCGGTCTGCTGTACGTCAAGGCTCTTTTTCACTAAGGCTTCAAAATCCGCCCTGTTGCTGATGGAGTATTCCGCGATTTTTTTCAGCACCTCCGAAACGGTCTGCATGAGTAAATCCGCGTCCATGATATGCGGGGAATGACACTTGGGATTTCTGGCTTTCCCCTTGTGGTACTCACTGCAAAAGGCAACGTGCCGTTTGCCGCCGTTCCTGTAATCTATCCGTATGTGCATTTTTGCGCCGCAGTCCTTACAGAAAAGCAAGCCCGACAAAGGGTGGATTTCCCCGTCCCCGTTTGGTCGCTTGACAGGGGCGTTTTCCAAAATCCGCTGTACGTTTTCAAAATCGGTGCGGTCGATAACCGGCGCATGGACATTTTCGGTAATCTGCCACTGGCTTTTGTCTACATAGTGGTTTCGTTTGTCGCGGAAATGCTTTGTGGTCTTGAAGTTGACTACATCTCCGCAATACTCCTGCCTTGTGAGGATACGGGTCAGGGTCGCCTTATTCCATTTGTAGCGGTTTTCTTCGTTCAGCGTCCTGCTTTTTGCCGTTCCCCGCCCACGGTCTTTCATGTAGAATGTGGGGGTCGGGATTTGCTCATTTTTCAGATATACGGCAATCTGGTTTCGGTTTTTCCCGTCCAGAAACAGGCGGAAAATAAGGCGGACAACTTCGGCGGCTTCTTCGTCAATCAACCAAAAATCCTTGTTGTCGGGGTCTTTCACATAACCATAGGGGGCCTCGGTTGCGATTGGCTTGCCACTCATGCCTTTGGTCTTAATGCCCGTTTTCACTTTCTTGCTGATGTCCTTTGCGTACCACTCTGACATGATATTGATGAACGGCGCAAACTCCAATGTGTCGGGCTTTTCGCTGTCTATCCCGTTGTTTACCGCGATAAAGCGCACGTTGTTTCTGCGGAAAATCTCCATAGCGTTTCCCACTTGGAGATAGTCGCGCCCCCAACGGGTCATATCTTTCATAATGCACACGCCGACTTTGCCGTTTTCCACGTCCTCTATCATGCGGGAGTAGGCAGAACGGTCAAAAAATCTGCCGCTTTCGTCGTCGTCAATGTAGTGCCGGATATTGGTTAATTTTAACTGTCTGGCATAGCTTTCCAGAAATTTCTTCTGGTTCTGTATGGAGTTGCTTTCGCCGCCGTCCCTGTCCTCGTCCCCCACGGATAGGCGGGAGTAAAGGGCTGTGATTTTGCTGTAATCATTCATGTGCATATCCTCCTGCGTCAATATAGGTGTTGTTTACAGTTAAGATTATGCACCTCACGCGTTCCATTCATGCATACATCCGTTTATCGCAGGATTCCTGTTCTGTTCACTATCCGGCTCTGTTTCTGTCTCCGTTTCCGACTCTCCGTCCGGATTCCTTTCACCGCATCGTATACAGCCTCCACCGACATACTCATGCCCTAATGGACTTTCAGCTAAAACGCCGGCTTCCGCAGCTCCCTCCGCATCCAGAAAGGCTTTTTCACACGTATCGCAGCTCCAGTGTTCTACCACCCCCGGCTCCGTACAGGATGCCCTCTGCGCCTCATAATACGTCAGAAGATGCGAAGACATTTCCAAAATCTCTTCCTGCTCCTCCCCACATACGGCGCATATGTATTTTCGGAAACCAGTTTCGGTACACGCAGGTTCTTTTCTAAACATTTCCTCGCCCTCTGTGTGCCCCAGGGCGGCGACTTCCCGCTGCTCCTCCAATATTTCTCCGCATACCGAACAGTGGCTTCCCGCTGTCTTTCCGGCTTTTGTACACGTTGCCTCCTCGGGCGCATCCTCCGCTGCACGATGCCCCAGCGCTTCCGTCTCCTGCTGCGCTTCCAGTATCCTGTTACATATCCCGCAATGGCTTCCTGCCGTCTTGCCAGTCTCCGTACACGTTGCTTCTATCGCCATATCCTCTACGGCGACATGAAGATGGTCGCTCCAGGATAACCTGCCCCCGTTATCCATTTCCTCTATCCCATTCCAGGACTCATCTCCCGGCGGATAATACATATCCGCCGCCACGTTATGAAACACGTTTTTCCCAAAGGAAGGACGGTTCCCCTCAAATCTTCCTTCTGTCAAATCACTGCAGCAGCCAAAAGCAAATTCCCCTATAGACGCCATACTTGCAGGAATCTGTATATTTTTCAGGTTTACACAGCCATAGAAAGCGTATGGGCTTATGGCCGTCACACCGTCTTCTATCGCAATCCCGGAAATCATATCTGCACAAGCATGCCACGGAATCTGATCCCATGATTCACTGGGCGTCATCTCGCCATCTCCGGAAATACTCAAAATCCCCTCGCTGTTCAGCGTCCATGTCAGCGCTTCCCCACAAGGCATATCAACGGTATGAAACTCGCTCCAGGTAAATATACCAGATCCAAATCTTTCTTTCACATTTTCCCATGAACGATTTCCCGCCGGATAATGCCCATTTGCAGTTACATTAGAAAACCCATAACCCTTAACCTCCGGCATGTTTCCCTGGAAAGTGACTTCTTTCAATCTGGTGTATCCATGAAACGCGCTCCCGCTAATGCTCGTAACCTCTTTCCCAACCACCACTTCCTCCATGATATTCCTATAGGAATACCACGGGACGCCGTCGTCGCTCCGCCAGTCCGTCATCTCACCTGTGCCGCGGATTACCAGAATCCCATCAGCCAGCGTCCATGTCAGCTCGGAACCGCATGAGCCTGCATACTCGTAGTGAATCGGTTCAAACGTGATACTGTTTTTTTGCGCATATGCTTCCGCAGCGCTTTTCCTATATCCGCGCATCACCAAATTCTCATTATGTCCTTCAAACGCCGTATTGCTTATAGATATTACTGTATATGGCATCGCAACCTCTGTTAAAGCCGGGCAATTTTTAAAACTATCGCTATAAATATATTTTATATGCCCCAGTATTTTAGCGCTTACAAGGCTGCTGCATCCCTCAAATACAGATGTTCCAAGATCAGTTACGCTTTCCGGTATGGTTACGCTTATAAGCCCGGAGCATCCCTCAAATACAGATGTTCCAAGATGAGTTACGTTTTCCGGTATGGTTACGTTTATAAGACCGGAGCATCCCCTAAATGCAGATGCCCCAAGATCAGTTACGCTTTCCGGTATTCTCATATCCTCAAGATTCCTGCAATATAAAAACGCATTTGTCCCAACAGACGCCACCCCTTCTGCAATCTCTGCTCCCATCAGATTTTCGCATCCGCTAAACGCATAATTTCCAATCCCTGTAACGCCATCGCTGATCACTACCCTATTTATAAGTTTTCTGTATGTATGCCACGGCGCTGACGCCCAACCCCAGTCTTGCATTTCTCCTGCGCCGCGTATCGTCAATACTCCATTTTTCAATATCCAGTTCAGGTTCTCCCCACAACTGCCTCTTTGTTCATATTCAGGCGGCAGCGGCACTGCAACAAACGTGATCCTCCAGTCTTTTGCAAAGCTTTCCGCAAAGCTCCCTTCATACCCATACATCACAAAGTTTTCATCTGTCTTGTAAAATGCCATTTGTCCTATGCTCTTTATCCCATATGGTATTCTGATTTCTGCAAGTTTCGCACATTTACAAAACACCTCTGTGCCCAGACTCCTTATCGTTTCTGGCAACTCTATGCGAGACAGACTTACACACTCATAAAAGGCGCCTCTTTCAAGACTCGCCACTCCCTCCGGCAGCCGGATATCTTTTAATCTTTTGCAGTCCCGGAATGCATACTGCCCTATGCTCGCTACGCTTTGCGGCAAAACAACATTTTCCAGGCTCCCGCATCCATAGAAAGCATAAGCGCCAACATTTTCAACGCCCTCGCCCACCGCTGCCGTATGGAACAGCCTTCTGTACGTATACCAGGGAGTCTCAGACTTTCCTGCCCAATTTTCCATTTTCCCCGTCCCGCTGATGGTCAGAACCCCTTCCTGCAGTGTCCATACCAGATTCTCACCGCAAGCGCCCTCAAAAACATCACAGGGAATTTTTTCAAAAGTTATATCATGCTCTTTCGCATAGATATCAGCTTCGCTATATTTATATCCGAAGATTCTCAGATTTTCATTGACTCCGCTAAAAGCTGTATCATCGATTTCATCTACCGAATACGGAACCGTAACCTCCAGCAACCCCGTACAATTTCCAAAAGCCTTTTCCCCTATCCTTGTAATTTCTCCCGGAAGCACAAGATTTTCCAGACTGCTGCATTCATAAAAAGTATATCCTCCGATACCGGTCAATCCTTCCGGAAGGTCTATGCTTTTTAAATTACTGCACTGGCTAAATGCCCAATCTCCAAGCGCCCTCAAACCATCACACCTTCTGGTATCTCAATCCTCCTCAGGCTGACGCATTCATTAAATACATAAGAGCCTATCGACGTCACACTCTTCGGTATCTCAATGCCCTCCAGGCTGACGCAGCTTTCAAACGCACGATATCCTATCCTTGTCACACCCTCCGGCACTTCAATATCGATAAGTCCCCCGCATCTGCGGAAAGCATAATTCCCGATGCTGCTTACCCCCTCGTCAATTACCACTTTGTCAAAAAGATGCTCGCATGTCTCCCACGGCACTGCTTTCAGATTGCCCCAATCATACATCTCCCCTGTCCCGTGGATAAGCAGCGTTCTATCTTGGATCTCCCAAGTCAGATTCTCCCCGCATGGCTCTATTTTATGCCAGTCTGCGTACAGCTTTTCATCTCCATATGTGGTGACTATGGTATCGGCCGTCACCCGGTCTCCTCCCTGAACCGCAGGACGCCACCCTCTGAAAATATAACCCGCTCTGACAGGTTCCGGCAGTTCCCCATAAGCCTCCCCCAGCCTGACGTCCATGCAATCGCTGTCCATCTCCCCTCCCAAAGGATAGAATTTCACCCGATGCACTTCATTCAGAATCCTCACCTTTTCCGGATTCTCCGGATCCAGCGCGTAATACAGCGGCACTCCCCCTTCCGTGCAGTACCATATCACCATACCGTTGCACACAATTGGCTTACAGTTGGAAAGAGCGCCTGTCTCAGACGTATAAATCTCGCCTTCCGGATTTCCTTCCCCATCCAGAAAGACATAATTCAAAAGACCATCCACGTCCCACATCAGGAGGAACCTTGCATCGCTAAGCTTTACCAGATGCGGCGTAGATACCTTCTCATTCCCCTTATAACTGGTAATCCAGCGTAAAGCAGTTCCTTCGCTCGTAAAGTTATCCTTTTGCGTACAGGTTACAAAAATATTTCTTACCTTTCGTGTCTCAGGAATCAGATCCTTATAAAGAGAATTTCCCGCCACCAGATACGACGTTTCCGAAGCCTCCAGCCCTCCTACCGAAGCCCCCGTATTATTATCTCCCGTGAAACCGGAAAGCGGAAAAACATCTACCGTATCACAGGAGGTATTCAGAGGCCGCTTATCAATGTCTTTCTCATAACGGCTCAGCACAATCGCTCTCGGATGCGCGTCCCCATGATCAGCCGCGACCAGCTTCTGCCCGTCTACAAGCACAAACTGGTTAAAGGAATGGGTGACATATCCAAAGAAAATGACCGACACCCCCGTGCTCTGCTGAACAACTTCCATCGTAGAAACTTGCACGGAAAACGTCACATTCGCCTGATGGATTTCCCCATTGCTGAGCGCGTACATCTCATGGCATGTACGCACAAACAGAAGGTCTCCGCTCTGCGCCATCCTGAGGCTTCCGGCCTCAAACGGCTCCGTCGTATTCGCCCCATACAATCCCACCGAATCCAGCCTCTGCCAGTCCTTCGTGTACTTAACTACACGCATAACCTCCACACTATCATCTTCATCAGGATTTGGCTGCCCAAATACAAGAAAATTGTAGTCCTCGCCCGCATAAAACCCGCCGAATAAAGGCAATTCCACAGGAATCTTTTTTCTATCCAGAACCCTCCCGTCCATGCTGCAGCGTTCTGCAGTGACATAGTTTCCTATTTTGTTATGTCTTCCCGCAGCGAGTCCATCGTCATGTCTCTTTCCTACATATTCTACACGGTTCATCGTCCCATCCCCATTCTCTTCCAGGTAAGACGTGACCACTCTTCCATACGTATTATAATTCTGCGTCCCCTTATTGCTGCTTTCCGCCCCCGCCAGATCTGACAGACCGCCTGGCGCGATTGCCTCCGAATGACCGGAACGGTAAACACCAAGCGCGTCATTGCAGCCGCAAAACACATTTTTTCCATAAGCAATAAAGGTATCTGGTACATTTAAACGGGTAAGCCCGGTACACCATGCGAATGTATAATCTTTAATCTCCGTGATCCCGGATGGAACCGTCAGCTCTGTCAGTCCGCTGCAGCCTGCAAATGCATATTCCCCAATCTTCGTCACACCGGACGGAAGCGCCAGCTCTGCCAGTCCGCTGCAATCTGCGAATGCATATTCTCCAATCTCCGTCACACCGGACGGAAGCGCCAGCTCCGTCAGTCCGCTGCAGCCTGCGAACGCAAACCCCTCAATCATCTTTATCTGTTCCGGGATTAAGATACTTTTCAGGCTGCTGCACCCATAAAATGTGTACGTATTAATTTCTGTCATGCCCTCCGGCACTTCCATTTCCCTCAGGCTTGAACACCCGTAAAATGCAAAACCCTCAATCTCCGTCAGTTCACCTTCTATTTCCACTCTTTCCAGGTTGCTGCATCCATAAAATGTGCTGCCTTGAATTCTGCTCACCTCTGAAGGCAATACGATACTTCTCAGGCTGCTGCACGCCTCAAATGCGTACGACTCAATCTCTGTCACTCCCGAAGGCAGCGCGATACTGGTCAGTTTTCTGCAATTATAAAACGAGGAGTCACCAATCTTTATCATGCTGCCAGGAAGTTCAATACTACTTAGCTCTGTACAATCAGCAAAGGCATTCATACCTGTACTCGTCACTCCCTCGGAAACCACTACGCTCCGGATCTTCTTACGGTATCTGCCCCACGTTTTTGCCGAGTGAATATGCCATTCATACACATCCTCCATCTCCCCGCTTCCTGACACGACAAGTTTCCCTTCTGTATCCAACGTCCATGTCAGACTCTCTCCGCAGGTGCCAGAAGCCATCGCTTCTGGCTCTTCAGATTCTGTCATCTCCGTCTCTGATGCGTACACTTCCATCCTCCCCATTGCCGCGGATGACCACGCCAACAGAAGTATCAACAGCCACATTTTCCACTTTCTTTTTCCCATACTCTTTCCTTCTCCTTTTTTAGCAAATTGCCTTTGTCACACGCCCCACAAATTGTTAATTTATTATATCCCCTTCCACAATTACGTGCAACTATTTTGTCAGAAAATAAATTTGTATCCAAAAATTTGAATTTCTGCTGAAAAAATAGAGTTAATATGCCCGACTTTGATTTGGCAATTGAAATCGCAAATTATTTTGATGTCGGCATCGAAGAATTATTAGACGGAGAAAGAAAGATGGATATGATTGAAAAGAAACAAGAAGAAACTCTCTTAAAAGTAGCTGACTACGGCAACAATGAACGGATAGCTTTCTCAAAGAGGCTCCGCCATCTGCAAAGGACGTCCGCGATTTCATTTTATCACAGGCGTCCTTTCTTATTTTCAATCACATATTGCTTATCCATTCTTCTAAAAGACACGGCGGGCATTCACTATCTGGTATAGTGTTCCACAATCATACGCTGCGCCCGCTCATCATAATAAATATCCTCATACTCCGTCCCTTTCTTGCTAAGGCGCGGCGCCAGGAAAAGCCCTGCCGATTTCCCCTTTTCCGTAACTTCTTTCCTGGGAATCCTACCGTAAAAGACCTGGGACGCCAGCTCCTCTGACAGCACAAACCGAAAAATTTCCGCCCCGCTGATTTTTTTCGTGGTGTCCGGATTCCGCAGCTCATTTAATTTCTCTGCGATTTCTGTCACAAGATATTTCTCAGCATAAGGAAAACGCTCTGCCTGCTCTGCAGTCAGAGAAAACTCCCGTTTGATTGCTGAAGCTTTCTTTACACTTCCGCCTCCCAGCACTTCTTCGATTTCCCCAAAATGTAGCTTTTCCCGCTGCCCGCCCGTAAACTCCAGAATCCTATCTGCAAAACGCTGTCCGTATTTTTTCGCTTTATTCTCTCCAACTCCAGATACCCGCAGCATTTCTTTCCTGTCAGCCGGAAGCTTTATACACATTTCTACCAGGGTTTTATCTGAAAAGATCAGATATGGCGGAACGCCCTCTTCTCTGGCTATTGCCATACGCAGCTCCCTCAGTCCATCGAACAGCTCCAGTCCCCTGCTGTTCAAAATGTCTGTTCTTCCGGGCTTTTTCTTTCCTGTCGTTCCGGAAACACGGTTTAAAGTGTCGGCTGCCGACGCGCCTTCTACAATCTCCTCTTTTACTTTTTTCAGAAAAATCTTTCCGCCATTTTCCAAAAATTCCCTTCCTTTTTCCGTAACCTTTACCAGCGCATACTTATCCTTCGTCTTACACAAAAATCCATCCAGCATCATCTGCTCCATAATTTCTTTAATCGCCGGTTCCGTCAAATCCTTTAGCGCACCGTAGCGTTGCTTCATCTCCCCCACACACGCCGCGATTTTCCTGGCCTCTTCCGTCACATCCAGTTCCTCAAACTCCTTCCGGCAATTGGAACAGCTCTCGCACGCCCCCATTCCCTGCTCCCCAAAATAACGCAGTATATACTCCCGGAGACAGTTTTTCGTCAGACAGTAGTGTACTATGCTCTGCAGCCGTTCTTCGTCCCGCTCCCTGACTGCCCGCGCCTCCTCCGGTGTAAAATCGGGATTTTCCTCTTTGCTGTTCAGCAGAAAACGGTTAATCACCAAATCCTGTGCCGAATACAGCAAAATACACTCCGACGGTTCCCCGTCGCGCCCTGCGCGCCCCGCTTCCTGATAGTAATTTTCTATACTCTGGGGCATATTGTAATGAATGACATAGCGAACATTCGACTTGTCAATTCCCATCCCAAACGCATTTGTCGCCACCATCACCAGGCTCCGTTCATAAATAAAATCCTCCTGGTTCTGCTGACGTTCCACATTTCCAAGCCCTGCATGGTATTTCGTTACGGCTATCCCCTCCGCCGCAAGTCTTTCAAACACAGCGTCCACATTTTTCCTCGTTGCACAGTAGATAATCCCGCTCTCATTCTTGTGCCCTGCCACATAATCCAGAACATACGCATCCTTTTTCCTTATATTCTCCACCGCAAAGTACAGATTTTCCCGGTTAAATCCAGTTACCAGAACCTTTGGCTCCGAAAGTCCCAATACACACTGAATATCCTCTTTCACCGCCTCCGTAGCCGTGGCCGTAAATGCGCTGATAATCGGACGTTTCGGCATCTGCTTGATAAACTGCACAATTTTCAGGTAGCTTGGCCGGAAATCCTGCCCCCACTGAGAGATGCAGTGTGCCTCATCCACCGTCACCATACAAATATCAGCATTTTCTGCAAATGCCATAAACGCCGGAGTTTCCAGCCGTTCCGGAGCCACATAAATAATCTTATACCTTCCATTTGCCGCATAATACATCGCTTTGGAAATCTGATTTTCCGTCAGAGAGCTGTTAATGTAAGCTGCGTGGATTCCTGCCTGATTTAATGCGCTGACCTGATCTTTCATAAGAGAAATGAGTGGAGAAATAACGACGGTAATTCCCGGCAGCATAAGCGCCGGCACCTGATAGCAAATCGATTTGCCAGCCCCAGTGGGCATAATGCCCAGAACATCCTGCCCCGCAAGAACCGCATCAATCAATATTTCCTGCCCCTCCCGGAAGGAGGGGTAGCCGAAATATCTTTCTAAAATATCATATTTTGTTGTGCCCTGCACCATAGATTTCCTTTCTTTTACTGAATAAATAGAGACGCTCTTTTTCCAAAATATATTTTGTTCAGTACAATCATAATAATCGTAGTAATAAAATTTGTCACATTCGCTGTGCTCAGCAAAAACTCCTGCGTAATTGCCGAAACTGCAATAATAATATACCAGTACCGCAGTTCCTTCCCCATAATGCCCTCCGGTAAAACACTGGACTGTTGGGACATATCCCCACCTACACCGTATTGATACTCATTCTGTTCTTCTTTCTCCGAATAAAGTGGCTGCGGGGTATCATTCCTCCTTCAAAAGCCTACAATTTTTCATTACCCTACCGTCATAATATCCCAAAAGAAATTGCCCGTCAATATAAAAACCTGCTTTTAGCTATACGAGTATAACTATTCAAAATTCACATGCATAATCAGAGAGAAGTTTACGGTTTGATTACCAAATTGCGGTTTGTATGCGAGTTTGTCGCTTACATCAGGCAGTTACGACTCCGAGAGTCCCTTTGCTTACACCGGACGCCGGGGGAACTTCCAGCAGTTTCGTTGCTACCGAAACAGTCCACGCCGCCGTGCATCCCCGTAATGCCAGCCGTCACCCAGCCGGGAAGCCTGCCGCATATCCCTAAGCGGACACTCAGGAGACGCTTTTAG
>SRZB01000026.1 GCA_004793585.1 Hominisplanchenecus murintestinalis
CTAATTCCCCCATGAATGGGGGCTAGGGGGTTGAAGTGTCGAAGACACTTTTTTAAAAGCAGGGAATTTTGTAACAATGGCATTTTCGGGCTTTTCGGGAACATTTACGCGGAGAGCAGAATGAACCCGAAGAACCTGCAAAACAGCTTTGAGAAAAAGCTCGGCTTCACGGACGAGAGCTACACGGCAGCAGTAGACTCCGGGAGTTACAAAAACTTCGTACACGACGGCGCAGGCTACGGCCTTCATCAATGCACCTATTGGAGCCGGAAGGAGGCTATGCTTGCTTTCCACCAGGCGAAGGGTGCATCTATTGGCGACGCATTGACGCAGGCGGAATTTATTTACAAGGAGCTTTCCGAGAGCTTCCCAGCAGTTCTTAAAGTTCTTAAGACAGCCGCCAGCATCCGGGAGGCTTCCGACGCCGTTCTGCTGCAGTTTGAAAAACCGAAGGACCAGAGCGAAGCCGTCCGAAAGAAACGGGCAAGCTACGGTCAGCAATACGCGGAGCTTTACGAGGAAAGCAAGGAAGGAGGAAGCGGCATGACGGAAACGCAGGCAAGGCAGAAAGTAGTAGGCATTATGCAGGGCTGGGTGGGGCTTAAGCGTTCCGACCGGAGCCACGCCCCGATCATTGACACATACAACGGACGCACACCGCGCCCCAGGGGGTACAAGGTATCCTACACGGACGCATACTGCGCCACCACGACCAGCGCGGCGGCGATTAAGGCAGGCTTCACGGATATTATACCGGTTGAGTGTTCCTGCTATTATTTGATTGAGCAGGCCAAGGCCATGGGAATCTGGCAGGAGAACGACGCCCACGTCCCGAAGCCGGGTGACGAAGTTCTTTACGATTGGGACGACGGCCCGAACTACGCGACCACAGACAACCAGGGAGCGCCGGAACACGTCGGAATGGTTGAGGCGATAAGCGGCAGCACGATCCGAGTTATTGAGGGCAATATGAGCGGCGGCGTTGTTGGCCGGAGGAACCTGCAGATCAACGGCAGATATATCCGGGGCTTTATTTGTCCGGACTACGCCAGCAAGGCAACGGAGCAGGAGCCGGATGCGCCACAGCCTGGCAGCACGGCAACCGGCGGCGGATTGAGCCGGGACGCGAAGTGGAAGGGAAAAACTACGACCGCGCTGAAGGTAAGGAAGTGGGCCGGAACCGAAAACGGCGAGTGCAGCTTTAGCCCGCTTAAGGACGGGGAAGAAATAAGCGTATGCGACGAGATCCAGGCGGCGGACGGTTCCCGCTGGTATTACATTAAAAACAAGGCCGGTAAGTACGGCTTCGCTTCCGCGAAGTACATTACCGCTGCAGGAGCAGGAGCCAGCGCGGCGCCCGTTTCATTTAAGGCAGGGGACAAAGTAAAAGTTACCGGGACTTTCTACGGCAACGGCAACGGAACCGGCGGAGCCATTAAGAAAACCGGCGCGACGATGTACGTTACGGAGCTGGTAGACAAGGCAAAGTATAAATATTATATTGGCCTTGCAGCTAAAAAGGGAGGCGTCCGGCAGGGCTGGGCGGAGCCTTCCATCCTTAAAAAAATTTAAGGATGACTGATTTTAAAACTTGTAGTATGATGTGCGGCGGAGGGGGTCTTAGGGGGTAAAACCCAGGCCCCAGGACGCAGGAAAAGCCCCGCTGCCGGTTGGCAGTTGGGGCTTAATTTTTCGGTTTAGAAATGATAATTTTGTCGCCATCGAAAGAGGCTACGACCGTTCTATTATTCAGATCCACACCCAGGGCAGCCGCCCAGGGCTTCGGTATTGAGAGCTTGAAACCAACGGAGCCAGAGCCGCCCTTATTGGCGATCAGATTAAGCTCCCGCGTTTCTTTTCCTTCGTTTATTTTCTTCATTTCTTGCACTTCCTTTTTGCGACGTCGCAACGATTTTTGTATATAAAAGGCTTCCCGGCCGCCCTTCGGTATAGCCCGACGGGTAGAGCTTGCATAGCTCGGCTTCACATCACCTATTAACCTTTCTTCCACGCGCCAGGCGCGGAGCCTACGAGGTTTACGAGTTACACCGTTTCCCCGAAAAACGGTTTTAAGATTTTCACATTAAAAATCAGTAAAACTTGTTGAACAGCACGCAGGCCGGGAAGCCTTATTTTATATACAGCACCCATCACTGCAGGCCGGGGAGCCTGCCTTACTTCTTCCCCCTGGACTTTGGACCAGGCGTCGGCGGTTTAGTGCCGGGGCAGCAGCTACGCCGCCGCCCGTTCAATTTTAAATAACCAGTTTTCCTCGTCTTCGGTTACAAGCCCGAAGTAGGAGTCCGTCCGGGTAAAGTTGTATTCGATACCGAAGAACTGCAGAAGAACCATTTTATATACTTCCCATTGAGCCTGGCACCAGTCTGCAACCTTGCGCCCGCGCTTGTATTCTTCGGTATAATATTCATTTACCCGGCAGACGTCCAGGGCCTTGTCCCAGGATATAATACAGCACTCAAGCTCCGTCCCTACTTTCGTTTTCAAAAACTTTTCTTTATTCAGCTTCATAATTGAATCTCCTTTCTTACCATTCATTAAGCGCTACTTGCTTCGTTTCGTGATTTATTTCTACCTTATAGCCGTTTCCGTTTCCGTCCCAGTACAGATCGCCGGTATTGAAGTTAAACCAGTTTATGCAGCTTCTTCTATCTTTCAGATTTTCAGATACATCCGCCAGAGCTTCCGGGCTTCCTTCTACTTCGTAACCATATGCCAACATTTATTTTTACCGCCTTTCTTGCTTCCGTTTTTTGTTTCCGTTCCCTTAAGGTGTGTGTATGGTAACTCTGAAAAGACGGTACGTCAAGCATTTTTTTGAAATATTTTAAAATTTTTTTTGAGGGCTTATTTCCGGCTTTTTCGCTAACAAATAGTGGCGTACATTAAAATGCTTGCCACAGGCGACGAGCGTTTCAAGGAAAAAATGGATTTGGATATGCAGGTGGCGAAGCTGAAAGTCTTGAAGCAGAGCTATCTTTCCGAGCATTACGACCTTGAGGACAGGATACTGAAGCACTACCCGCAGGAGATTAAAGACTATGAGGAACGCATTACAGCCTATGGGAATGATGTGGAGATTGCCAGTCAGCATAAGCCGCAGGGGGAGGATAAGTTCTGCCCCATGACCTTAAAAGGCGTGACCTACAAAGAAAAAGCGGATGCAGGCGAGATGCTTCTTGCCATCTGTAAGGAAAATCCGTTGTCACAGCCGATAGCAATCGGCAGTTACCGTGGCTTTCAGATGGAGGTTTACTATGATACCGTCAATGCCCACTACTGTTTAAACCTCTGCGGAATGAGGAAACACAAGGTGGATTTAGGCGTGGACGCTCTGGGCAATCTGACCAGAATTGAAAATGAGATTGCCAAACTCCCTGCCAGACTGGAAGCCGCCAAGACCAGAAAGGAGGAAACCATCGCACAGCTTGAAACAGCAAAAGAGGAAGTAAAGAAACCATTTGCCTTTGAAAATGAGCTGAAAGAAAAGACGGAAAGGCTGAACGCCCTCAATATCGAACTGAATCTGAATGAAAAGGACAACGCTGTTATTGACGATGAGCAAGAGCAGAACGGTGAGCCGGCAGAGAAAAAAAGTGCGGACAGGGAGAGGTAAAATCCAGTTTGCACATTTGTATTGCTTTATTTTGGGCAGTATAATAAGTGACGGTAAGAAAAAATCGGAGGTGAGGAAGAATGTCTGATGCGTTCAGATTTGAAACTTTTGTAGACGTCCACAGCAATATCTTTAATGAATACCTCGGTTCTGTCATCGCAAAGCTGTCCAGAGAAAATGAGGAATACCGTGCCATAAGAGCTGAAATTGAGAGCCTTTATGAGAAATATCCGAAAGTTTTAGGTGTGTTTGATACGGAAACATCGGCGGAACTGACCGAGGAGGAATGTGCCGCACTCATTCAAGTGATGGAGCTTAGGAACAAACTTACGGATATGGAGATGCAGTCGGTTTACTTCCGTGGCTGTTATGACAGCGTAGGGTATCTGAAAAAAGCAGGAATTTTATGATGGACTGACTGAGAAAAAGGCGGTGTTGGTGTGAAAGCTGATGCCGTCTTTTACATAACCATGTAGTGGAAAATTTCATAAGTATATGGTAAAATAAACAAAAATTTAAAGTGTGAAAGGTGCCTAATATGGATTACTATGTGGTTGATGCTTTTACTGATAAGTTGTTTAGTGGCAATCCAGCTTGCATATGTGTGTCAGAAAAAACACTTTCCAATGAAGTTATGCAAAATATAGCATTTGAAAATAATTTATCCGAAACAGCATTTATTTATAAGAATGGCAAGGATTATATATTAAGATGGTTTACGCCATCATTTGAAATAGACCTTTGTGGTCACGCAACATTAGCAGCTGCTTTTATTGTCTTTAATCACTTAGATTGCAATTCAGATAAAGTTAATTTTGAAACTGTTAGTGGCGTTTTAAGCGTTATTCGAAAAGGGGATTTGTATGAAATGACTTTTCCAAAAAGAATAGCACAGAGTATTATGAAAAAGCCAGATATTGTTGAATCACTCAGTTTTGAGCCGCTTGAGCTTTATTCTGAACGGGATTTATATGTAGTAATGAATAATGAAGAAGAAGTTAAAAATTATATTCCAGATTATACGAAACTTAAAAAATTAGATTCTTGGCTTGGAATTGTAATAACAGCAAAGGGTAATAATGCTGATTTTGTTTCGAGATATTTTTGTCCAGAATTGATGTTTGAAGACCCAGTAACAGGTTCTGCCCACAGCACTTTAGTACCAATATGGAGCAATAAGTTGGGAAAAAATAAACTATTGGCAAAACAATTATCTAAAAGAGGAGGCACTCTCTATTGTGAATGTAGCAATAATAATATAAAAATTTCAGGAAATGCAGTCATTTATTCAAAAGGAAGTATTTTGTTATGACTATGATGCGACCAAATTTTTATTTTTTTAAAGTATAATAGACGCTATGGGGATTGAGTAAAGAGGGATAGTTTTAATGAAAGTATTAGATATTTTTTCATGGTTGCCTGCAAAAGAAATTAGTTTGGAACAATTAGAGCAGATTTTTATAGATTACAAATCTGGTATTTATAATAGTGAATACATTGTTTTATCTGAACTTCCAAATAATGTATCCGAAGATATTTTGACTTGTAAAAATGAATTGCTGAAAGAGGGGAAGAAAGTTGCTTTCATTTTAAAAGAAGAAAAAGTCATTGCTGTCATTGGTTATCAAGAGTGACAAAGAGAAAGATGAATTTTATTTGAAAGGTGTGGTGGTGTATGGAACGGTTTTATAATTATCGGAATATGTCACTTGAGCAACGGAAATTCGCTTTAAATTCTTTAAGCTCCATTGGTTTTTTTCCTGCATATGGAAGTATAAAAACAATGCGTCGGATAATGGATAAGGCATTTGGAGAAAAAATGCCACAGTTTTATTTTGTTTTTAGAGAAAAAGAGCTGATAGGCTATATGTTCCTTATTGGTAATGATAAAATGTTTCGTGCATTTCCGTGGCTTGCAATTGATAATCTTGATGAATTGCCAATGAAGATTGTAGAGCCATTAATGGATATAGCAATTAAGGCATGGAATAATGAGGACGGCAATATTATCAATGCAGACGGTAGTATTACTGAAAAAAGTCTGATTGCTCAAAGCTATAAACAGCGTTTAGAAAACTACAGGCATGGCACTGGACGACGAAGTGAAAATGAATGCCGTTGACAACATTAGCTTATAGAGGTGTTGAATGATGAATCAAAGAGAAAGGATAATCCGTTTGTGGTTTGATATGTGGCTGCAACAAAAAGACTTAGGGATAGATGATATTTTTACGGAAGATGTTATTTATATTGAAAGTTGGAGTCCGAAATATGAAAACCGTATAATCGTTAAACATTGGTTTGAAGAATGGAACACTCGTGGTAAAGTTCTTGTATGGGATATAAAACAGTACTTCCATAAGGAAAGCCAAACTATTGTAGAATGGTATTTTAAGAATGAGATGAACGATGGTAGCATTGAGGAATTTGATGGTATGTCACTTATCGAATGGACATCTGATAACAAAATAAAATTGTTAAAAGAATTTGGCTGTAATTTAAATAATTATAACCCATATCAACATGGCGATGTACCACAATTTAGAAAAGAACAGGCAAATTGGTTTTGATATAAAATGTGGAAATCATAGAGGTGTCATATTAATGAAAGAATATATAACAAAGCGGGTACATGAATTGTACTGGAAAGAAGATATAAATTGTGCAAGGACAGCACTTGTCTGTTTGAGCGAATTATTTGAAATTGTCATTGAGCCGCAAACAATCTGGTCTGCGGTTGGATTGCATGGTGCGGGTGGATATAGGGCACAATGTGGTTTAGTTGAAGGTACGCTTATGTTCATTGGAATTTATCTTCATATGATAGGAAAATCAGAAGATGAAATTGTATCTGCCTGCTATAATTTTGCGTCTGCCTTTGATAGAGAATTTGGTTCATTAAGATGTTTTGAATTACGTCCTACGGGTTTTTCAGAGAGCGACCCGCCACATATGTGTGAAAACTTGACTTGTAATGGAATCGGATTTGCATATCAATATATTTTGGGAATCACAGAAAAGTAAGCAAAAACTAATTTGTTAATGCCCAATAGTTAGAATTGAACATTGTTTGATACATAGCTAAATAGAGATAAATTTTCTATATGGTAGATATATAAAAGACGGGATAATTTAAAATTTACAGCCTGGAAGTAAAAGCAGACTTATGAAGCAGAATCTAAAGGTAGGACATTATGAAGAAAGCAGCTCTTATATTGAGTATAATATTTATTATTTTAACCTTTGTTGGTGCAGGATATGTTTTGTATAATGGTGGGAAGATAAATGCGGGATATGCTATTATTCCAATGGTATTTGCCCTTGTTTGTATCGCTTTTTACCGAAATAGAAAGTGACTATTTTATGTTTATCTGTAAATCATGATTGGAATTAAATACTATTTTACATAGCCGAGAGGTTTTCATTTACGAAAATCTTTCGGCTAATTGTATTTATGGAGGTGATTTTTATTTGAATGAGAGCATCTAAACCCTATATGCAGATTGATCCAGACGTGCTTGAACGGGCAAGGCAGATAGACCTGCTTTCCTATCTCAGAGCCTATGAGCCGACCAATCTTGTCAAAGTCAAAGGCACAACGAACGTGTACTGTACCGCAGAGCATGACAGCCTAAAGATTTCCAACGGCAAATGGTACTGGTGGTCGAGGGGCTTCGGCGGATATTCCGCCCTTGATTATCTGATGAAAGTTAAGGAATACGGCTTTGTAGAAGCCGTGGAAATCCTCACGGGGCAGACGATGGCGGACTGGAAGCCGCCGCCCCCTGCCGTGAAAAAAGACGAGCCAAAGGTGCTGCTCCTGCCGCCGAAAAACAAAAATTGCGACAGGGTGGCGAAGTATCTTTTCGGGCGTGGCATTGATTATCAGCTTATCCAGGAGTGCATCGCCGAGGGGATTATTTTCGAGAGTGCCGACTACCACAACACCGTTTTTATCGGCAAGGATGAAAGCGGAACGCCCAAATACGCCGCCTGCCGTGGCACAATCAGCAGCTTTAAGCGTGATGCATCGGGCAGCGACAAGCGGTATTCGTTTCGGCTTCTGGCGAGAGAACCGTGTGCTTCGGTGCATTTATTTGAAGCCGCCATTGATTTATTATCCTATGCCACCTATTTAAAATGTGAGGGAAAGGATTATAAGGCAGAGAATCTTCTCTCCCTGTCGGGCGTGTATCAGCCAAAGAAAGAGATAAAGGACAGCAAAATCCCCGTTGCCCTCACGACTTTTTTGAAAGCAAACCCACAAATTAAAACTATATTTCTGCATCTGGATAAGGACAGGGCAGGTCGGTTATGTACCGCTGCCCTAACAGAATTATTGAAGAAAGATTATAAAATCGTTGATGAACCGCCGCCAGTCGGCAAGGACTTCAACGATTTTTTAATGTCATATCTGGGGATTGCAAGGCAGAAACAGAGCCGTGAAAGGGGGGATGCCCGTTGATTGTTGGATGATTTTTTCTGATTGAAAGAGCCAGAAATTAAAGAAGAATTGACAAAGAAAGAGAGGGATTTGCCATTGAAGCAATATGAAGTAACACTCACAGGTCACTTTGAAAAGACCGTTTCCATCTATGCAGACAGCCCCGAACAGGTAGCGGAAAAGTTGAAAATTATCCTGTTTGATACTGACCTTGTTAGGTTTTCCGATGGGGATTTTGTCTGCGGCGAAGCGGATATTAAGGATGAAAATGAGGACGGATGTGAAGAAATGGAGAGCGAGGGCGGTGGCTTTGAGAATGAGGATTGTTCCGACTGTCCGTACTTCTGCCCCGTGTGCGGAGAATGTATGTATGAGGGCGAAGATTAAAGACACGTCTTACCAAGCACTGAATTTGGTTATCCATCTGCCGATGGAAACAAAATTCGCTTATTAGGGGAAAGCTCCCCTAATACCCCATAAAAAGAACAATGCCAAAGTATGCCGCCATGCCGTGTGCGGCACGGCGGTCACAGAAAGGAATCCAAGAATGAGTAATTTCTTATATTTTATCCTCGGCACAACGCTCGGAGGGATGTGCGGCGTTTCTTGTATGTGCGTGTTGCAGATTAACAGGCTGTCCGAGGGAAAGGGGGATGCAGATGCGGAAACGAAACGTGCAGATACTGTTCCGACTGACCGAGGAAGAAGCTGAATACCTCTGCTCCCTTGCGGAGCGGGCGGGGCATTCCAGACAAGCCCTGCTCCAGTCGATGGTCATGGGCTACCGCCTATGCGAGAAGCCAGACCCAGAGTTCTATAAAATCATGCGGGAGTTGTCTGCCATCGGCAACCGCATCAACCAGCTTGCGGCAAAGGCGAACGCCTTGAACTTCGTGGACACGCCAATGCTCTACGACGAAGCCAAGCGGTGGCGGGACTTCCGTCTGGACGTGGGCAGATGCTACCTTGTTCCGAGGAAGATGTCTGGCTGATGGCTGTCTGCGAGATATGGGACGTAAAGGGCAGGCTCGACCACCCCATCGACTACGCCGAGAATCCAGAAAAGACCGCCAACCCCAAATACACGGATGCGGACTTGCAGGCGATGGGCGATGTGATGAAGTACGCCACCAACGGCGACAAGACCGAGCGGCAGTTTTTTGTCACGGGCGTAAACTGCGACCCTGCCACGGCAAGGGACGAAATGATGATAGCCAAAGCACAATGGAACGACCAGAGCGAGATTGTCTGCTACCACGGCTTCCAGAGCTTTAAGGCAGGCGAGGTCACGCCAGAGCAGGCACATGAGGTCGGCGTGAAGCTGGCGGAGAAGATGTGGGGCGGCAGATTTCAAGTGATAGTGGCGACCCATCTGAATACGGAGTGCCTGCATAACCATTTTGTTGTCAACTCTGTTTCCTATGTGGACGGAAAGCATTATCACGATAACAAAAAGAACCTGCGGCTGTTCCGTCAGCGTTCGGATGAATTGTGCCGTGAGTATTCCTTGTCGGTCATTGAACATCCAAGCGGCAGGAAAAAGCCCTACGCTTTATACCAAGCTGAGAAGAATGGTCTGCCAACGAGGGACAGCGTGGCACGGCAGGCGGTGGATGAAGCCATTTCAAAATCGTTCACGTTGAAAGACTTTGACCGCCAGTTAGCGGAGATGGGATACCGTGTCAACTTTAACCCCAATCGCAAATATTGGACGATTATCGGGAAAGGGTGGCAAAGACCGAAGCGGCTCTACAAGCTCGGCGATGATTACACTAATGAAAGGATAACGGAACGCATACGGGAAAATTCCTATGCGGTCAAATTTCAGAGTTTTTCCAAAGAGCAGCCGCAGGTCAGAGTGTACCGTGTCCGTGGCTCTCTGAAAGACGCAAAGAAAATCGGCGGATTGCGTGGGCTGTATCTCCACTACTGTTATAAGCTCGGCATCCTGCCCAAAGGGAAGAAACAGAATTATGCACGGCTTCATTATCTTCTGAAAGACGACTTGATGAAGATGGATGCCATCACAAATGAAACAAGGCTGCTCTGCCGCAACCACATCGACACGGCGGAGCAGCTTTTGTCGTATAAAGGCTCTCTGGAATCCGAGATGCAGGAGCTGACCGAACAGCGTAAGGGGCTTTACTCCCAGAGCCGCAAATCAGTCGGCGAAGAAAAAAAAGCGGTCAAGGCTCGATTGTCGGAAATCACGGGGCGGCTTAAAACAATCCGAAAGGAGGTCAGATTATGCGATGGTGTCCTTGCCCGAAGCGACACCCTCAAGGAGAAGTTGCAGACCATACGGGCAGATGAAAAAGAACAGCAAAGAAAGGAGCTGATGAAGCATGAACACAGGCGGCGAAGCGGCAGAGCAAATCGTAAGGATGAGCTTGGAGGGATTTGAGGTCGCAGCCAAAATTACGGGGGCGGGTGCGAAGAATATCGCCATCCTCTTATATTCCATCTTAAAAGAAGAACAGAAAACCAAAGGAAAGGCAAGGCTCACAAATATGCTCCGCTCTGGAAAGGAGCTGAAAGTCTTTACCGTTAAAAGCGGCGACTTGAAGAAGTTTACGCAGGAAGCGAAGAAATACGGCGTACTCTACTGCGTCTTAGCGGACAGGGGAAATAAAGACCCCAATGCGGAGGTGGATGTGATAGCCCGTGCGGAGGACGCATCAAAAATCAGCCGCATTGTGGAGCGTTTCAATCTTGCTTCCGTAGATACGGCTTCTATCGTGAACGAAGCAGAGAAATCGAAAGGAGAAAAGGGCAAGACGAAAAATGCCAAGACAGCAGGAGAAATAGATGCAGGGGCAGAGAACGGACAGCCAGAGCCAGACATTGGCGTGCAGGAAAAGGCGGAGAAAGACAGGCTCATGGACGCTTTGATGGGCAAGCCAATAAAGAAAGAAGAAAATGCCCCAAACCCCTCATTGGCAAAGACAGAAAAATCCCCTCTGTCCGAGCCTACCTTAAAGCAGCAAAGGAAGTCCGCAGAGGGGGCTACTATGACTAAGGCGGAAAAACCGTCAGTCAGGGAAGAACTGCGGAAGATAAAGGAGGGCAGAAAGGAGCAGGAAGCAGACGTTTCCCCTGCAAAAGAGAAATCTTCTGACAGGGCAAAGAAACCAACCGCAGGAAAGACGGAGCATAAACAGCCCCAGAAGCGGAAACGGAAACCAAAATCGAAAGGAGCAAGATAAGCATGAGCATTTATGATGTATTCAGCGGCGGCAGCAGAGCCTTTAATAAAGAAGAATGGGCTGCCGCAAAGCAGGAACAGCGGAAAGAAGCCTATGAGCTGATTGACAATACCTGCTCTGAAATGATGGCAAACGGCGACAGCTTCCGTCAGTACCTTGACGTGCAGGGGCATTTTGACCGTTACTCCGTCAACAATGCAATTCTGGTGTCGGCACAGATGCCCGAAGCGACACAGTTAAAAGATTATGGGAGTTGGAAACAGAGCCGTGTCTATGTGGACAAGGACGCACAGAAAGTGACTATCCTTGAGCCTGGGAAAGAGTACCAGCGTGACGACGGCTCAAAGGCGGTCGGCTACAACGCTAAGATAGTTTATGATGTTTCCCAGACCTCGGCAAAGGACAGGCAGCAGCCGCAGGAACAGAAAACCATGCGTGAGCTTGTGTCGGCGATGATTGACGCAAGCCCCGTTTCCTTTGTGCCTGTCGATGACCTTGAGCTGCCTGCGTTCTATGACAGCTCACAGCAGACCATTTTTATCAAGACGGGGCTTTCCGAGGAACAGCTTTTTGTCAGCATGGCAAAGGAAGTGTCGGCGGCGGTCTTTGACTGCAAGCATAAGGAGAGCCGTGACGATTCCGATTTCAAATCGTTCTGCGTCGCCTATATGGTAAGCTCCCGTTACGGCGTGGACACAAAGGGATTTAAGTTTGACAAGCTCCCAAAAGAATTTGAGGGCATGGAAACGCAGGCGTTTAAGGGCGAGCTTGGCTCGATGCGTGACGTCCTCGGCGAAATCCAGTCGGATATGTATAAGAGCCTTGAGAAGAACAAGCCGCCCAAATCCAAAGGGCAGGAACGCTAATCGGAGGTGCAGCCTATGAAAGAAGAACGATACCATCTGGCATTGGATAAATATGATAAGAATATTGTCCTAAATGCCCTCAATACCCTGCGGACACAGCAGATACAGGAGGAACGCCCCACCGAGCCTGTTGACGAGCTGATAAGCAGGGTGGCATACGCCCCGACCAAAAAAGTAAAGGTCGCACCGTGCAAGTGCCATGAAGAACGGTGACGATTATAAGGCGGGCTTAATCCTCTCTCTGTTCGGCATTATCCCTGTCGTGTGGATTGCCCTGCTGACAGCACCTTATGTCAGCGGCGGCATCGTGGAGATTATACAGAATCTATCCGTGGCAATCGAGAATCCGTTTTCCATAACGGTATGTGAGGACACTCCCAGAATCGTCCTCATTTTTCTGATTGCCTATGGCATGGGAATCGGCGTCTATTTTTCCACACGCAGGAACTACCGCAAAGGGGAGGAACACGGCTCTGCAAAATGGGGCAATGCAGGTACGCTCAATAAAAAGTACCGAGATAAGGATGCATCAGAAAACAAGCTGCTGACCCAGAGCGTCCGCATCGGGCTTGACGGGAAGAATCACAGGAGGAATCTGAATATCCTTGTGGTGGGCGGCTCTGGTGCAGGAAAGACCAGATTTTTTTGTAAGCCCAATGTCATGCAATGTAATACGTCAATGGTAATCTTAGACCCCAAAGGCGAGATTGTCCGTGACACGGGAGGGCTGCTTGAGAAGAAAGGCTATGAGGTGCGGGTGCTTGATTTAATCAATATGCACAAGAGCCACTGCTATAACCCGTTTGTCTATCTTCGGAACGACAACGATGTGCAGAGGTTGGTAACAAATTTATTTAAGGCGACCACGCCAAAAGGAAGCCAGTCGCAAGACCCGTTCTGGGACACGGCGGCGAGTATGCTGCTTCTGTCCCTCGTGTTCTATCTGAAATACGAAGCCCCGCCAGAGGAACAGAATTTCCCGATGGTGATGGAGCTTTTAAGGGCGGGCGAGGTACGGGAGGACGACGACAGCTATGTAAGCCCGCTTGACGAACTGTTTGACCGTCTGGAAATGGTAAACCCAGAGCATATCGCCCTCAAATATTACCGTGATTACCACAGCGGAAGTGCCAAGACACTAAAGAGCATCCAGATAACCCTTGCCGCACGGCTTGAGAAGTTCAATCTGGAAAGCCTTGCATCTTTGACCTCTACGGACGAGCTTGATCTGCCGTCTTTGGGTGAGAAGAAAGTCGCACTGTTCGCTCTGATACCAGACAACGACACCAGTTTTAATTTTCTGGTGTCACTATTATACACGCAGCTATTCCAACAATTATTTTATCTTGCCGACCATAAGTACGGCGGGAGCCTGCCTGTCCACTGCCAGTTTATTATGGATGAATTTGCGGTGCGCTCGTAAGCGGAACCCATTTGTTCCGCGCGGGCTTGTTTGTAATCTATCTTTAGCAAGATAGTAGGTTCAATGTGAGGGCTTCATTTGAAGCCTAATTCCTATCATCAACCGACTTATCCGAAAGGGAAACCCGACGGGGAGTATAGCATGTAGGCAACGGTGCTATTCAGCCAGTTATCAGGCTGTGAACGGGCATCAAGATGAAATGTCATGTATGAGGTTAAACAGCTACACTGCTTAAATGACAGCCAGAGGGGCTTTATCGTCAGCACTGACGGAAGATAGCTATTATACGTCAGGCAGTGCAGGGTGTACGCAGAGTTTGCGAACTGCGTCTACACATCACATTCCGCACTGACCAGCCGCAATAAGCGGAAAACGGCGAACGTCATAGCCGACAACATGACACGCTTGTACAGACAAGCCTAAACGAGGATAGCCTAAACAGGAACGCTTACCATTTTAAGCTATGGCATACAGTGTCTGAATATCCTGCATGGCTACGGAGTCTCCATAGTAGTCCGAGGCGGTAATACCGTTCACATGGCGAAGGGAGACAGCTATACGACTGAAATAATTTAGGAAAGGTGTGTGAGACACTATGAGAAGTCCAAAGATTATTTTGGAGAATCTACAGAAACACTCGAAAGAGGAAAACTACAAGTATGAGAGACTGTACAGGAATCTTTATAATGAGGATTTCTACTTGCAGGCTCTCCAAAACATCTACGCCAACAAGGGCGCAATGACACCCGGCATAGATGGGCTGACACTCGACGGTTATGGTAAAGAAAGAGTGGAGCGGATTATCCATGCGGTGAAAGACCACAGTTATCAGCCGAACCCTGTCCGCAGACAGTATATCAAAAAGAAAAATGGGAAAATGAGACCGCTTGGGATATCATCGTCAGACGACAAACTGGTGGAGGAAGTCATTAAGATGATTCTTGAAAGTATTTATGAACCGACATTCTCCAATTATTCCCACGGCTTTAGACCCGGCAGAAGCTGCCATACGGCACTCTTACAGTTACAGCAGAACTTTACAGGTGTGAAATGGTTTGTGGAGGGAGATATAAAGTCGTATTTTGATACGATAGACCACCACAGCCTTATAAATATCCTGCGCAGGCGGATTAAAGATGAAGCCTTTATTGAGCTGATTTGGAAATTCCTCAAAGCAGGGTATATGGAGAACTGGGAATATAATGCTACGTTCAGCGGCATAGCCCAGGGTTCTGGCATCAGCCCAATCCTTGCAAACATCTACCTTAATGAGTTTGACCGATTTATGGAGGGCTACAAAAAGGGATTTGATAAAGGTACGGGCAGAAAAAGGAACAATGAGTATTCCAGAAAACAGTCATACCGCCAAAGGTGCAAAGCCAAAATCCGAAAAGAATGGGACGGCTACTCTGATACAGAAAAGCAGGAAGCGGTACGCCGACTGGCAGAGTTAAAGAGAGAGTTCCAGAAAATCCCTATGGGAGACCCAATGGACACAGGTTATAAGCGGATTCAATATGTACGGTATGCCGATGATTTTCTTATTGGCGTAATCGGAAGCAAAGAGGACGCTGAAAAGATAAAGTCCGATATTGGGAGGTTCTTTGAGGAAACGCTGAAACTGGAATTGTCTGTGGAAAAGACGCTCATCACGAACAGTGACGACAAAGCGAGGTTTCTCGGCTATGACGTTACGGTATGCAACGACAGTGCGCTGAAAAAAGCCAAAGGAAAAGGGACTGTTAAAGCCTACACCGGCAAAATCAAGCTGTACCTGCCAAAAGAGAAATGGGTGGGGAAACTGTTAGGATACGGTGTGCTGAAAATCGTGTCAAGGGCAGGGGAAAAAGAAGTCTGGAAGCCGTTACAGCGGAACGACTATATTTTTCTGCCAGTGCATGAAATGGTACGGAAGTACAATGCGCAGATTCGGGGGATTTACAATTACTACCGACTTGCGAGTAATGTCTCCGTATTAAATAAGTTCCATTATGTCATGGAATACAGCCTATACAAGACCGTTGCGGCAAAATACCGTATCACGATGACAAAAGCAAAGCTCAAATATACCAAAAACAAAGAATTTAAAGTGCCGTACAAAACACAGAAAGGTACAAAGTATGCAGTCCTCTACAATGAGGGATTCCGCAGGGTGAAATATGCCCTTGGAAGTTATGCAGACATCATACCCGAATATGAGCAGATGAACAAGCCCAAAGAACTGTTTTTCAGATATAAGGCGAATGTCTGCGAAATGTGTGGCGCATATGTGCCAGCGGTTAAGGTATATCAGGTAAAAAGTATGAGCGACCTTGATGTTAATACGGAATGGGGAGCGATTATGAACAAGAAGAAAAGAAAAACGCTTGTAGTGTGTGGAGACTGCTATGACAGAATCCATAAATAAATGTAGAGGATGTATAGTGGGGAGCCGTATACATCGAGAGGTGTACGTGCGGTTCCGGGGCGAGGGTTCGGAAACCTGCTGTCGTGAGACAGTAAGGCGCCGGATTCTTAGCCTACAACGTCAGTTTGCCAGACGACTTTGACAAGATACTGTCAGTTATGAGGTCAAGGGGCGTGTCCGTTTCGATTATCCTGCAAAATCTGGCACAGCTTAAAGCGTTATTCGAGAAACAATGGGAAAGCATCGTCGGCAATGCCGATGAGTTCCTCTATCTGGGCGGCAACGAGCAGAGTACCCATAAGTTTGTGTCGGAGCTGTTAGGCAAGGCGACCATCGACACCAACACCTATGGCAAAAGCTCTGGGCGGAGCGGCAACTATTCCACCAACTACCAGATTTCGGGGCGTGAGCTTTTAACGCCAGACGAAGTGCGTATGCTTGACAACCGCTATGCACTTCTTTTTGTGCGTGGGGAACGCCCCGTTATGGATTTAAAGTATGACATCTTGAAACACCCGAATGTGAAGCTGACCGCCGACGGCGGGAAGCCGCCGTATCTCCACGGAGAGCCGACGCAGGCGGTCGCAACCCTTGTGTTTGACGATGCGTTGCTGATGGACGCAAAGAGCATGGAAACGGTCAGCACATCCTATGAGCTTCTGTCCGACGAGGACTTGGAAGAAATATTCAATTTATAAGGAGGAATCACCCTATGAAACTTTTTAAGAAAAACGAGAACAACCAGAGCAAAGCAACCCAGAAACTGCCGATGGGCAGAAAGGCAAGAAAGGCGTTTGCCGTGTATGCAGCCCTTGTATTCTGCATGGTTTTCGGAACGACTACCGCCTTTGCCGCCAATGACCCGATTGCCGTGGTAAACAACCTGTCAAACTTTATCTTCGGTCTGATTAAGGCGGTCGGGATGATTATGCTCGGCTTCGGCATCGTGCAGGTGGGCTTGTCGCTGAAATCCCACGACCCGTCCCAGAGGGCGAACGGTTTTCTGACCCTTGCGGGCGGCGTTGTGATTACCTTTGCAAAAGAGATTCTGACCCTCATCACAGGCTAATGTAAAACAGACTGAAATTAGCAGACTGACACAAGACAGGGATAACGGGGCAGATCCGCTCTGCGGAACTTGCCCCGTTATCCAATTTTAAGAACGGAGGTGGTTTATGTGTCTGATAACTGGGTAGTCCAGAACTTGGAGAACGCCCTTAACACCTGGAATGGGAAGTTAGCCGAAATATGGCAGCTCATTACCCAATCCCCAGAGAATTTCAAAGGCGGTGCGATATGGAAAGTCATCGTTGACATCCACGGTGCATTGCAGGCAATCGGGCTTGCCCTGCTCGTGCTGTTTTTTGTTGTCGGCGTGATGCGTACCTGCGGTGACTTTGCAAGCGTAAAAAAGCCCGAACACGCATTGAAGCTGTTTATCCGCTTCGCACTTGCCAAAGGTGCGGTGACTTACGGCTTGGAGCTGATGATGGCTCTGTTCCAGATAGTGCAGGGCGTGATTTCTACGATTATGAAAGCCGCAGGATTTGGTACGGCACAAAAGACAGTATTACCGCAGGAGATTGTGACTGCGGTTGAGGACTGCGGCTTTTTTGAGAGCATCCCTCTATGGGCGGTCACGCTTATCGGCGGTCTGTTCATCACGGTGCTGTCGTTTATTATGATAATGTCGGTGTATGGCAGGTTTTTTAAATTGTACCTTTATACTGCAATCGCCCCTGTCCCTCTTTCCTCTTTTGCGGGAGAGCCGAGCCAGAGTGTGGGTAGGAGCTTCATCAAGAGCTATTGTGCCGTGTGCCTAGAGGGTGCGATTATCGTGCTTGCCTGCATTATCTTTTCGGTGTTTGCGGCTTCCCCGCCCGTCGTCAATCCCGATGCAGCGGCGGTCACAATGGTATGGGGCTATATCGGGGAATTGGTATTCAATATGCTCGTCCTTGTCGGTGCGGTCAAGATGGCAGACCGTGTCGTGCGTGAGATGATGGGCTTATAATTGTCAATCAGGAAAGGAAAATTGAAATGAAAAAAGAAACGATGTATTACCAGAATTATTATATCCATTTGTTAAATGGAGAAGTCATTGGGGCTTCCGAAGCCTATGACCTGCCTGCTGAAAAAGGATTGGTCGGAAAATTTGAAAAAGCTGACGATAACGAGATGTTTGAAATCGGGGATGCCATTTCTGGATTTGCATATATTCCGAAACGCAGCATCCTCTTTATATCGACGGGGGATGTCAGGAAGGAGCGGTGCTGATATGGAAGTCAAGATAAATAAGGAAATCCGCAACTATACGGAGAGTATGTTTTTCGGGCTGTCTATGCGGCAGTTCCTTTTTTCTGTCCTTGCCTGCGGCGTGGCGGTGGGCTTGTTTTTCCTGCTCCGTGGGAGGTTTGGGACGGAAACCGTGAGCTGGATGTGTGTTCTGGGTGCTTCGCCCTTTGCGGTGATGGGGTTTGTAAGGTACAACGGCATGACCGCAGAGCAGTTTGTGTGGGCGTGGATAAAATCAGAGTTCATCATGCCGAAGAAGCTCCTGTTTGTGCCAGAGAATTTATATTACGAAGCGATGAAGAACGCCATTGAAGCCCATGAAAAGGGAACGCCCGCCGTGCAGAAAAAGAGGAAGAAACGGAAACGCAGGGCGAAAAGGCGTAAGGAAGCGAGAAAACGGAGAAAGCAGGCGGAAAAAGCCAGAAAGCAGAATAAAAAAGCAGGAAAGTGTAAGGAGGCAGACTATGATTAAGACGCTCAGGAATCTGTTCAAGCAGGATAAGGAGAAATTTGCCGTGCCGAAATCGGTGCAGGCGGTCATCCCGTTAAAGACCATGTGGGAGGACGGCATTTTCCTTGTGGGAAGGAACAAATATGCAAAGACATTCAAGTTTGAAGATATTAACTATGCCGTGGCGAGCCGTGAGGACAAGGAAGCCATGTTCCTCGAATACTCGGAGCTTCTAAACGCCCTCGACAGCGGGGCGACCACGAAAATCACCATCAACAACCGCAGGCTCAACAAGGCGGATTTTGAGCAGACCATCCTTATCCCGATGGCGGAGGATAATCTGGACAAATACCGTAAAGAGTATAACAAGATGCTGCTTGATAAGGCGACAGGGGCGAACTCCATCGTGCAGGATAAGTATGTGACTATCTCCGTCTGTAAGAAGAACATCGAAGAAGCGAGGAACTATTTTGCCCGTGTCGGTGCTGACCTTATCGGGCATTTCAACCGTCTTGGCTCAAAGTGTACGGAACTGGATGCCAATGACAAGCTGCGTATTTTCCATGATTTTTACCGCACAGGCGAAGAAACGGCGTTTTCTTTTGATATGGCACAGACCATGCGGAAAGGTCACGATTTCAAGGACTATATCTGCCCCGACTCCTTTGAGTTTGAGAAAGATTATTTCCGCATCGGCAACCGCTACGGGCGTGTGATTTTCCTGCGTGAGTATGCGGCATATATCAAGGACAGCATGGTGGCGGAGCTTTGCGAATTAAACCGTAACATGATGCTCTCCGTCGATGTCGTCCCTGTCCCTACGGATGAAGCCGTGAGGGAGGTGGAAAACCGTCTGCTTGGGGTAGAAACGAACATCACGAACTGGCAGAGGAAGCAGAACCAGAATAATAACTTTTCCGCTGTTATCCCCTATGACTTGGAGCAGCAGAGAAAGGAAAGCAAGGAGTTCCTCGATGATTTGACGACCCGTGACCAGAGGATGATGTTTGCCGTGCTTACGATGGTGCATACTGCTGATACCAAAGAGCAGCTTGACAATGACACGGAAGCATTACTCACGACAGCGAGAAAGCATCTCTGCCAGTTTGCCGTGCTGAAGTACCAGCAGATGGACGGTCTGAATACCGCCCTGCCGTTTGGCGTGAGGAAGATTGATGCCCTGCGTACCCTCACTACGGAGAGCCTTGCGGTGTTTATCCCATTCCGTGTGCAGGAAATCTACCATAAGGACGGCGTTTATTACGGTCAGAATGTAATCTCAAAGAACATGATTATCGCTAACCGCCGCCATCTTTTGAACGGCAATTCCTTTATCCTCGGCGTGTCTGGTGCGGGTAAGTCGTTCACGGCAAAGGAGGAAATGGCGAACATCATTCTGACCGACCCTAACGCCGATGTCTTAGTAATAGACCCCGAACGAGAGTACGCCCCTCTTGTAAAGGCGATGCAGGGCGAGGTTATCCACATCTCAGCAACGAGCGACAACCACATTAACGCTATGGATATGAACTCTGATTATGGCGACGGTGCAAATCCCGTCATATTGAAATCAGAGTTTATTTTATCCCTCTGCGAGCAGCTTATCGGCGGGGCAAGCCTTGGGGCAAAGCAGAAGTCCATCATTGACCGCTGTACGGCAAGTGTGTACCGTTACTACCAGCAGGGCAATTATATGGGTACGCCGCCGACTTTACAGGACTTCCGTGAAGAGCTGTTAAAGCAGGATGAGCCAGAAGCACAGGAAATCGCCCTTGCGATTGAGCTTTTCACGGACGGCTCACTCAATACCTTTGCCAAGCATACCAATGTAGACACCCACAGCCGACTTATCTGTTATGACATTCTGGATTTAGGCAAGCAGTTACAGCCTATCGGTATGCTTGTGGTGCTTGACAGCATCTTAAACCGCATCACGATGAACAGGGCGAAAGGCAGGAACACTTTTATTTTCATTGATGAAATTTATCTGCTGTTTCAGCATGAGTATTCCTCTAACTTCCTCTTTACCCTCTGGAAGCGTGTGCGTAAGTACGGGGCATACTGTACTGGAATCACGCAGAACGTGGACGTGCGCCCAGATAGGGCATTGTGTAAAGTAGAGTAGGTTCTACCGTTTACGATAGTGAGCGAATCAACCCACCTTACCGACTTGGCGGAAACGCCATACGGGAACATCGCATGGTGGGAAAGGGGTTAGTCACCGAAAGGCTTTAGGTGAGACTGTACCCCAATGATAAGAAGATATGAGGATTAGATTGTATTTATCGAATGTGAGGTTCGAGTTTCTGTTTTTTGCAGATATGGGAACAAGCCTTGAAACCCATGCCATAATACTGCTTTATCATCGACTACGATAAAGCAACTATCACCATGTTATGGAACAGGCGTGAGAACACGTCATAAAGAACTGAAAGCGGGTCCGACAATCTTCATAAACCTATACACAGTGTCAACTGGGGATTGCCTAAGTCAGACTCATTTGTCTGATATGGCAACGGAAGCTCCGTAGTAGTCCGAGGGCGTTAATGGCGTCTACATGGCGAAGGGAGCTAGTTAGTAACATCTAAAATTGTAAGAATGAAAGGGAGGAGAAACCTCAATGAAACCAACATCGGAGATTTTAGAGCGTATCGCAAAAAGTTCTAAAGAACACAAAGACGGCGTATTCACAAGGCTGTACAGATATTTGCTGCGTGAAGATATTTATTATGCCGCCTATCAAAAACTCTATGCAAACAGAGGTGCAACAACAAAAGGTATTGATGATGATACCGCAGACGGATTTAGCGAATTATATATTAAGGGACTAATCCAGGATTTACAAAACGGAACTTATAGGGCGAATCCCGTAAGGCGTGAATATATCCCGAAGAAAAATGGGAAAAAGCGTCCATTGGGAATACCGTCTTTTAGGGACAAACTTTTGCAGGAAGCAGTCAGAATGATACTGGAAGCAATCTATGAGCCAGTCTTTCACGACCACTCCCACGGTTTCAAACCAAACAGGAGCTGTCACACAGCCCTGCGTCAGATTTCTTCTGACTTCACAGGGGTTGTGTGGTTTATAGAGGGCGATATAACAGGTTGTTTTGATAATATCAATCATGAAATATTGATTGATATTCTTGCAAGAAAAATCAAAGACAGTAAATTTTTGAACATTATCCGTCAGTTTCTGAAAACGGGATATGTGGAGAATTGGAAATACAATAAAACGTACAGCGGTACTCCGCAGGGCGGTATTTGTTCTCCAATACTTGCAAATATATATCTGAATGAATTAGACCAAAAGTTTGAAGAAATCAAGAAGAGATTTGACAAGCCCAGAGACACCCGACAGGAGAAAACACCCGAATATAGGGAAGTGGATAATGAGATGAAGAAAATATCTTACTGGATTGACCACACAGATGATGTCAATGAAAGACAAAAACTAATTGACAGATACAAGCATCTGAAAAAAGAACTCCATAAGATACCATGCCACCCACAGACAAACAAGAAATTTACGTTTGTACGTTATGCCGATGATTGGCTGGTGGGGGTGTGTGGAACAAAAGAAGAGTGTATCGCTCTTAAAGCGGAAATAGCGGAATATCTGAATAATGAGCTGAAATTGACGCTTAGTGAAGAAAAAACGCTGATAACGCATAGCTCTGAAAAAGTACGTTTCTTAGGATATGATATTTGTGTCCGAAGAAGTCAGGAAATAAAGGGCTGTAAAATGAAAAATGGGAAGTGGCGTAAGTCACGTTCCTTACACCTCAAAGTTGCTCTTACAATTCCTCATACGGAAAAGATAGAGAAATTTATGTTTGCAAAGAAAGCCATTATTCAAACGAATGGTGGAGCATTAAAATTTAAACCAGTCCATAGGACAGCACTTTTAAATCAGTCTGACAGTGAAATAGTAGAACAGTACAATGCGGAGATGAGAGGGTTGCTGAATTATTATAATTTAGCGGTGGATTACCATACTCTTGATTATTTCTGCTATTTAATGGAATACAGCTGTTTGAAAACGATAGCGAATAAGCACAAATCGACAATTCATAAAATCATCAGACAGTATAAAGACGGAAAAACATGGTCTGTTCCTTATGAAACAAAAGAGGGAACAAAAAGAGTGCGACCTGTTAAAATCGCTGATTGTAAAAGAGGCGAGGCTAGTGACATTGTGTTCCAAAGAACAAAATTTAACTGGAAATCCACAATCAGACAAAGGTTAAATGCTGGTGTATGTGAATTATGTGGTAAAAGGCATGCAGATTTATATGAAGTGCATGTGGTAAGGAATTTAAACGAATTGGGTAATTCCAATTGGGAACTGGCTATGAAAGCCAAGCGCAGGAAAACACTTGTAGTTTGTAGTGATTGCCATGGAAAAATCCATAAATAAGCGATATGTAAATTACTAATGGGGAGCCGGATACATGGAGACGTGTAAGTCCGGTTCCGAGGGAGGGTGTAGGAAACCTGTTGTTTTTTTTTTTTTTACAACAAGGCGCCTTTGCCCTACCCAACGACCTGTTACAGAGCCATACGGCGAGGACGATGCTTGCCAACTCTGAATTTATCATCATGCTGAATCAGGCATCCACAGACCGTATCGAGCTTGCGAAGCTCCTTAACATCTCCGATTTGCAGATGAGCTATATCACGAATGTCGGTGCGGGGCAGGGGCTTTTGAAAGTGGGCAGCTCCCTCGTGCCGTTCGTTAATAAGTTCCCACGGAATACGGAGCTTTATAAGCTGATGACGACTAAATTTGGGGAGGTGTAAAGCTATGTCAGAGATAAGGTTTCGTAACGCAGCCCACCGTGATTTTTTTCT
Organism: Hominisplanchenecus murintestinalis; assembly: GCA_004793585.1. GTDB lineage: Bacteria > Bacillota > Clostridia > Lachnospirales > Lachnospiraceae > Hominisplanchenecus_A > Hominisplanchenecus_A murintestinalis. Next base: position 23,581 of record SRZB01000026.1, read on the forward strand.
GGAAAATATGATGAAATGTAAAGTCAACGACTGTTACCACAGGGCATTTTTCTATGTGATGGGGATAGCGGAGGAAACAAGGAAAAATATCAATTCCATGTTTGATTTTAAGACAGACTGCATTGAGCCAGAGGGGATGCACGCAGGGTGGCAGACAAGCGGCACGGTCAAGGTCTGCAATCTTGCCTTTAACCTCTGGAACGGCTACGCAGAGGAGGGGCGTGAGAAATATTCCACGCCAGAGGAATTGTTCTGCTGCGAGTTTGCCCCGTATTTCATGGAGGGCATCAAGGTAAGGTATCCCGAATATTGCAGGGATTTACCTGCCCCTAAGAAACAGACGGAGCATACACGATAACAGAAAACAAGAAAAAGGAAACACCCTGCGGGCATACCTCTTTGCCCAGAAAGCAGGGCAGAAATAAGGAAAGGAAATGCCTATGAATGTAAAAAACTGTAAAACCATTCTCTGTATCGCCGCCGCTGTCGCCCTTTTGGGAGCGGCGGTTTTTTGCGGCTTTAAGATTTACAGCCATTATCAGCAGATAGACGAGCAGACCGAAGCCTTTGTGGAGATTGCCGAGGTCGTGAAGAACGCCGAGCCAGAGGAAGAACCGCCAAAAGAGAAAGATACGCCCGTCAGCGAGGGCGAGGATATTCTTGCGAAATACAAAGAGCTGTATTTGCAGAATGAGGATATGGTGGGTTGGATTTCCATTGACGGAACAACCATCAACTACCCTGTCATGCAGAGCAGGAACAATCCGAATTTCTATCTGAAGCACAGCTTTGAAAAAGAGTATAGCGATTTAGGAGTGCCGTATATCCAAGAGGACTGCGACATTCTCACAAGCGACAATCTGATTATTTACGGACACCACATCAAAGGCGGCAGGATGTTCGGTGCATTGGAAGATTACAAATCCAAGGGCTTTTATGAGAAGCATAAGACTATCCAGTTTGATACCCTCACAGAGCAGGCGGAGTATGAAATCATTGCAGTATTTAAGACGGTTGCGTACAGCTCACAGGGCTACCGCTATTATGATTTTGTCAATGCGGAAAATGAAAAAGAGTTTGATGCCTATGTCGGGAAGTGCAAAGAGCTTGCCTTGTATGATACGGGTGTGACCGCTGAATATGGAGATAAGCTTATTACGCTCTCCACCTGCGAATACTCCGCCCAGAACGGCAGGCTCGTAGTCGTGGCAAAAAAGGTAAACTGACATGACCGCAAATCCTCTGGGAAAGGAGGTCGATGTTTATGGCTGGTATAAAGACCAGAGATGCGGTTAAAGGCACGATAAAGACCCTTGATAAAGCCGCCATTGCAGGGAAACGCATGAAGTCTGCCTATGCCAAGACAAAGGATAAGGCGGAGCAGGGATATTACGCAGAGGAAAATTCCCCTACGGAATATGCTTCTGATAAGGTTTCCCGTGCTTCGGGACGTATCAGGGACGAGGGAATCCACCAATTCAATAAACAGGGGCAGAAAAACGTCCAGACCACAAAGGAGAATATCGGCAGGGCAAAGGATAAAATCATTGAATTTAAGACCAAGCGTGCGGTGAAAGCCGCAGAGCAGAAAAAAGCACAGGCTGTTGTAGAACAAAACGGCTCGCTGATCCGAAACGGGGCAGCGAGCCGTTCTTCTGTCCCCGATGTTCCCAAGCAGGGCGAAACGCCCCAGACCCAGACAGGGGCAAGCCAGTTGATAAAGACAAGGCAGCAGGGGAAAAAGACCATCAAGACCACAGCCAGAAATGCGGAGAGAACCGTCAAGACCACAGCCAAAGGAACGGTCAAGGCAACGGAAAAAGGCGTGAAAACCGCAGGGGCGACATCCAAGACAGCGATTAAGACCACAGAGCAGACCGCAAAGGCGGCACAGAAAACGGCAAAAGCATCTGCCAAAGCCGCCCAGAAAACAGCACAGACGGCGAAAGCCACGGCAAAGGCGACAGCCGAAGCAACGAAAGCGACGGTCAGAGCCACCATTGCGGCGGTCAAGGCGATTATCGCAGGGACTAAGGCGTTGATTTCCGCCCTTATCGCAGGCGGTTGGGTTGCCATTGTGATAACCCTTGTCGTCGTCCTGCTTGGGTGTGCCGTTTCACTGTTCGGGGGAGGCAGCGAAAGCACTTCCTATACCCCTGTCAGTGCGGAAGTGGAAGCCTATACGCCGCTGATACAGAAGTATGCGAAGCAGTACGGCATCCCCGAATATGTGGAGCTGATAAAAGCGGTGATGATGCAGGAATCTGGGGGGAAAGGAAATGACCCGATGCAGGCAGCGGAGGGGAGCTTTAACAAGAAATATCCCCATGAGCCGAACGGCATCAAAGACCCAGAATATTCCATTGAGTGCGGCGTGCAGGAATTAAAAGCCGCACTCACATCAGCCGAGGTGGAAAGCCCGATTGATATGGAGCGTATCAAGCTCGCCTTGCAGGGCTATAACTTTGGCAACGGCTATATCTCATGGGCAAAGACCAACTACGGCGGCTATTCCTATGCAAATGCGGTGGAATTTTCCGCTATGCAGGCACAGCGGTTAGGTTGGGAAAAGTACGGCGACACGCAGTACCCCGCCCATGTGTTACGCTACTATCCATACGGACGGGCATTTACAAGCGGCGGAAATCAAGCCATTGTGGAGGTTGCCTTAACGCAGCTCGGCAATGAGGGCGGACAGCCTTATTGGAGCTGGTATGGATTTGACGGGCGTGTGGAATGGTGTGCCTGTTTTGTTTCGTGGTGCAGTGAACAGTGCGGCTATCTGGAAAGCGGCATCATCCCGAAGTTTTCCCTCTGTTCGGACGGCGTGGACTGGTTCAAAGGAAAAGGACAATGGCAGGATAAGAACTATGAGCCGCAGGCAGGCGACCTTATTTTCTTTGATTGGGGAAATGACGGCTCAATCGACCATGTGGGAATCGTGGAGAAATGCGAGAATGGAACGGTCTACACCGTGGAGGGCAATTCTGGGGATGCCTGCAGGCAGCAGAGCTATCCAGTCGGGAGCAGCTCAATCTACGGTTACGGATGTTTATGTGACTAATCACATAAACATCCTTATGTAGAGAAAGCACTTATGTAAAGAGAATGGGTAAATCTTTCATAATACCGAGAGATTTACCCATTTTTATATATCAAAACTTTACATAACACATAGGCAGTTCATCTCCTGACGATATACTTGGCACAGGAGGTGTTCAAAATGGAAACTAAAAAAATCACGAACCTTGAGGAACTAATTAACCAAACAAAACAGAACCTGAAAGACACAGGATACAGCTCAACGTCCCTCTGCGTGCATGGGAAAATATGGAGAGAGCTTTCCGAATATCTTTCCTCTAAAGGGATTGCATCCTATGCGCCAGTAAATGGTCTGGATTACCTGCATTACAAAATCAATTATCCAGAAATCCTTGAAAGAACCCTTACGCATGACGAACGGGATTTCATCAGAGCCATCCGTTTCCTTAACGAATATCAGGAAAACGGCGCAATCCCTTCAGCCCTTCCACGCAGGCGTATCATATGGGACAGCGAAACAGAAAGCCTGCGGGAAGAGTTTGAAGTTTTCTGCCAGAAAAATCTGAACAGCAGGTCAACTGTAAAATCACGGATGTATGCTGCAAGCCGTTTTATGCAGGTTGTCCTTATTGACAAACAGGTAAAAGTTGAAAAAATCAATGCTAAAACCATATCGGAGTACGCCGCTGGACTAAGCGGCTACTCAAAAGCCACTGCAACCGTCCATTTGGCAGGGCTGCGTTTTTTCTTCCGCTTTCTTTATGAAAAAGGATATGTTAAGGCAGATGTTTCCCCCTTTGTGCCACGGCTTCATGGCGCGACTGGCGAAAAAATTCCGCATATCCTCAGCGAAGATGATGTCAGGAAACTCCTTGATTCCATCGACAGGGGAAATCCGATTGGGAAAAGGAATTACGCAATCCTTTTGATGGCGGCGCTGCTCGGGATGCGTGACAGCGACATCACGAACCTTACCTTTTCCAATCTGGACTGGGAGAAAAACAGCATTACATTTTTTCAAAAAAAGACCAGCCGCATGGTAAAGCTCCCATTACTGCCAGCAGTAGGGGATGCACTGATTGACTACCTTAAATATGGCAGGCCGCAGACTGACAGCAGCTATGTGTTTGTCAAACATAAAGCCCCTTTTGAAAAAGCCGTGTCTTTTTATTGCGTCATGTCTGTATGTATCAGCAACGCAGGTATCAGCGTGGGAAAAAACGTCAGCCACGGGCTGCATATACTCCGCCACACACTGGCGAGTGAACTGGTGCGCCAAGGGGAAGCATACAGCACGGTATCGGCAATCCTCGGGCACTCTGGAATCGGCTCAACGGACGCCTACACCCATATAGACCTTGACGGCCTGCTTAAATGTGCATTGGAACTTCAGGAGGTGACGTCACATGAATGAATATATCGGAAAACTGTGCTTTGAAAGCCAGTTTGCGCAGGAACTCACAGGCTTTATCCGTGAAAAGCAGGGGCTTGGAAACAAATACATATGCGAGATGCGGAATTTATGGCACTTTGACAAGTTTGTGAAAGAAAATGGCTTTCAGGAAAATACCATTACAAAAGAAATATTTGAAGCATGGACTTCCAAACGTATTTATGAGAGGGATAAAACCTGCGAAAACCGACGGAACACTTTCAGGCAGCTCTGCCAGTACATTGTAAGGTCTGGCGGGGACGCTTATGTGCCGCCCGCTATGGCACGGTTAAGGACAGACAGGGCATACCGCCCGCACATATTTACAAATGAGGAATTACAGAAATTTCTTGATGCAGCCCGTGAAATGGAACGCTCTGAAAAAAGGCGGAAAGTTTTCTATATGCTTTTTTCACTGCTCATATGTACGGGGATGCGGCTTGGGGAAGCGTTGAATCTGGAAAAAAGCGATATATCTTTTTACAATGGCCATGCCGTAATCTCCATAAGGGAAGCTAAATTCAATAAAGAGAGAAAAATACCACTGGCAGAAGAAATGACAGCCCAATTCAAAGAATACCTTCAAGAAACCGCCCTGCTTTTTCCAGACAGCACGGCGGTCTTTCCTGCCGGGCACGGACAGGCGTATTCAGAACACGAAGTATATGTGACATTCCGCAAAGCACTCTGGAAAGCAGGAATCTCCCATGGAGGCGCAGGGAAAGGGCCGAGAGTGCATGATTTCAGGCACACATTCGCAGTAAAGTCACTCCGCAAACTTGTCCTGCATGGCGAAAATATCATGGCAGTAATGCCGCTGCTCTGCCAGTATCTCGGCCATAAAAATACATCGTCCACACAAACATACCTACAGTTTACAGCAGATATGTTCCCTCATGTAATAACTGCCGTAGAATCATCTTTTGGGGAAATCGTCCCCAGAATGGAGGAAGAATGAAAAAACCAACCGACTTTTCAAGAATCTTAGCATCCTACTTGACAGCTTACCTGCCTTCACTGCGGAATGTGACAAGGAACACAGTTTCTTCATACTGTGACACGTTCCGCCTTCTGCTCACATTCTGCCGTGATGTTTACGGGTTAAAAGCAGAGAGCCTGGGCATATCTGACTTTTCGCTCGATATGATACAGGATTTCCTTTCATGGCTGAAAAATGAACGGGGAAACAGCATCTCCACGCGCAACCAAAGACTGGCGGCAATACGGGCTTTTTTCAGATATGCGGAAGTGGAAAGCCCTGAAAATATGCTGCTGTGCCAAAAAATCATACAGATACCTTTTTCAAAACGTGAAAAGCCTGTCATGAATTACCTGTCCGTTGAAGAGATGGGCGAAATCCTAAGACAGCCAGACCAGTCAACGGCTTACGGCAGGCGTGACCTCTGCTTTTTAAGCCTGCTGTATGATACGGGCGCAAGGGTGTCAGAAATCCTGTCTGTCAGGGTGCGGGATGTCCGCCTGGAAAATCCCGCAAAAGTAATCCTGTTTGGGAAAGGGCGGAAACTGCGGGAAGTCCCGATACTTTCCAATACGGCAGAGCATTTGAAACGGTACATCTCAGAAAATCATCTGGACATGCCCGTAAAGTTAGACAGGAATTTATTCCAGAACCATCAGGGCAGGCCATTAACCCGTGCGGGAGCTGCTTACATACTGAAAAAATATGCCGCAGCCGCAAACGTGGAAACACATGTTTCACCCCATACCCTCCGCCATACCAAAGCCATGCACTTGCTTGAAGCAGGAGTAAACCTTTTTTATATCAAGGATTTCCTTGGGCATGAGGATATATCCACTACGGAAGTGTATGCCAAAGCAAGCATAGAAACACAGCGTGCGGCTCTGGAGAAGCATTCGATTGTGACGGCACCAAGCACACCGTCTTGGGCAACAGATACGGATACTTTAGAATGGCTGAAATCTTTTGGGAAGCAACAATAATTATGTAAAGAAATATATGTATCGAAAGCAGAGAACGCTGCATTCTAACGGCTATTTCTCTGCTTTCTTTTCATAATTACTTTCTCTACATAAGGAGTTCCACAATATTAAAAGAGATGCCATCCGTTATGGGTGGCATCTAAATACATAATTGGAAACTATAAAGCATATAGCTTGTTATGTTATCCTTCTGATTTGCGTTCTATTTCATGACGGTAAAAATCAATTTTATCGTCCAATTTTGCCATGTGTTCCTGCAATACTTTTATCTGTACATTAAGGGATTCACGATGCACAGTCAGCATTTCCATTCTTTCATTAAGGGTAAGGTCGCCTTTCGCCCGCAGTTCGGCACAATGCTGTATCTTTTTTAGATTATTTTTCGTCAAAATCACAATATAAAATTGAACAAAAAATGCGTCTTTTTTGCAATGATTTCCATTCATGCGTTTATTCTGATTCAATTATGAAATGCCCTTGACAAAATTGTAGGTTAGAGCTATAATTTTGAATACATACACATGTATGTACTTGGAGGTGATAAAATGCCGCGCCATGATCCAGACCAAAAAACAAAACAGGATATATTGGAAACTGCAATGCACCTTTTTACAGAAAAAGGAATAGAGAATGTGAATATTGAAGATGTTGTAAAAGAAGTTGGAGTAACCCGTGGAGCTTTTTACCATTACTTCAAATCTAGAGAAGAATTGATTTCGGGTGTCATTTATAAGTCTTTCAATGACAACAATCCATTTATCCTTGCTAATAAGCAAGAGGGTCTGAATGCACTTGAAAAGCTGCGTTTTGTATTCAAACTTGATTTACGTCCTCGTTTGGATATGGACGATACTTTGAAAAGTGATATGCAAAAATTGGGAGATAACCCTATTATCTTTAAGAATGAGTTGCTTACCCAAATAAATGTAGTGGCTCCCCATGTGGAAAGATTATTGACTGAGGGAAACAAAGATGGTTCACTCTCTGTTAAATATCCAAAGCAAACAGCACAGGTTATTTCTTTATTGGTATCTTCGTGGTTAGACATATTTACTTTTCAGGTGTCTTATTCTGAATATGCTGATAAGGTATCATTTCTTGAACTGTTAGGGAAATTATTAGGCGTACCCTTTATGGATAAGGAAATGAAAGAACTGTTTTTAGAAATAGGCAAAGTGCAATTTGAAGCGAAATAGAAATCTTTAATTTTACTGCCTGCGATAGGGCAGTAAAATTAAGGTTATATACATACATGCGTATGTACCTAAAATAAGGAGGACAATATGACTGACAATATGATTGTAGTTTCAGACCTAAAAAAATCTTTCAAGATAAACCGTGTTTTGAGAAATGTTACTTTTACTGTTCGTAAAGGTAGCATCTTTGCATTGCTTGGCTCAAACGGAGCAGGAAAAACAACAGTCGTTAAAATCCTTTCTACGTTAATGAAGCCTGACAGTGGCAATGTAACGATTAACGGACTTGATGTAGTTCGTCAAGGATATTATGTGCGTGAGTGCATTAGTCTGACAGGGCAATTCACAGCGGTAGATGAAGTTTTGACAGGTAGAGAAAATCTAAATCTTATCGGACAGCTTAAACGTCTGAACGGTGTCAAAAACAAGGTGAACGAATGGTTGTCTTTCTTCCATTTGCAGGACGCAGCAGACAGAAAAGTATCTACTTATTCTGGAGGTATGCGCCGCAGATTAGATATAGCCATGAGCCTTATGGGAAAGCCACAAATTATTTTTCTTGATGAACCTACCACAGGACTTGACCCTCAAAATCGTATCGCTATGTGGGATTTGGTAAAAGAATTAGCTGTCGGAGGAACGACGGTATTCCTTACTACACAGTATTTGGAAGAAGCAGAGTATCTTGCGGATTATATCGCCATTCTTCATGGTGGTAAGATACTTGCGGAGGGGACACCGCAATACCTCAAAACAATAATGCCGCATCGCGGCGCACAACTCAATTTTCAAAGTGAAGAACAAGCAGCCGAAGCAATGGCATTATTAAATGAGAACGGTATAACGATTGAAAGCTTTGAGCAGAAACTTCCCTCTTTGGAAGATGTGTTTTTAGCGTTGACTGATGAAAAAGGAGGAAAATAATCGTGCATAAACTCAAAGGTATATCATTTCTTGACTCTTGGATAATGTTCAAACGCTGCCTGCTTATTTCTTTGCGAAACCCCGAAGCATTGTTGATGGCAACAATAACACCGTTCTTTTTGATGCTCTTGTTTGGAACGGTATTTGGGAATATAGCAGATGTGGGAAGCCTAAACTACATTGATTTTATTGTGCCGGGGATTATTATGCAAAGTCTTGGACAGGCTTCTCAACACTCGGCAATGAACGTTGCAACAGATATGACAAAAGGCATAATAGACCGTTTCCGTTCTATGTCAATTTCAAAATCTGCCGTACTGATAGGTCATACTGGTGCGGGAGTAGTGAGGAATACAATTTCAAGCACCGTAATCATTATTACCGCCTTTGTCCTTGGTTTTCGACCACATGGCGGTTTTGTGGATTGGCTTATTGTTGTAGCCTTGCTTACCTTAGTAAATATTGCGATTTCATTGATTGCTGTATTATGTGGACTAATTTCAAAAACACCAGAAGGCTCCAGCGGTTTAATGTTCCCACTCTTTATTTTGCCTTTCATCAGTTCCGGCTTTGCTCCTACTGATACCATGTCTGGCGGTATTAGGTGGTTTGCAGAAATACAGCCTATGACACCGATTATTGACAGTATTCGTGCCTTGACGCTTGGCTTGCCTTTGGGGAACAGCTTGTGGATAGCTCTTGCTTGGTGCATAGCAATAATTATAATTGCGTTTACCGCAGCAGCACAAGTTTATAAGCGCAGACTATCATAGGTACATTATACCTTTTACGTAATTTTTTATAACAGTTTTATATATTCACATATGGAGAGAACTTTATAAGATATATAAATAACAGGAAAGGAGTATATTGCATGGTTTTTAACACAGGTGCGGCATTGCTGGATGCCGTTGTGCTGGCTATGATATCCCATGAGCCAGAGGGTACATACGGGTATAAGATTACACAGGAGGTACGGCAGGTCATTGAGATTTCCGAATCTGTGCTGTATTCAGTTCTGCGCAGGTTACAGAAAGATGAGTGTCTGGAAGTGTACGATATGGAATGTATGGGGCGCAACAGGCGTTACTATAGGATTACGGAGAAAGGAAGAACACAGCTTAATCCGTATATTAGCGAGTGGTATCGGTATTCTGCCAAATTGAACGGTATCTTTGAGGGATGTTTAAGGAATGAATAGAACAGAATTTATGAGCAAACTGTCGGCTCTGCTTGGTGATGTACCGTCTACGGAGTTGGAAAAGGCAATATAATATTCAAAATACAAGGAGGAAATCTAATGTCAACAGAACAAGCCATTCACACGAAAGGATTATGCAAATCCTTTGGAAAAAATGAGGTGCTTCGTAAATGCTCATTAACCGTAGAAAAAGGAACAATATATGGCTTTTTGGGTATCAATGGAGCAGGAAAAACAACTATGTTCAAAATACTAACCGGCTTATTAACACCTACTTTGGGCGAGATTCAAGTATTGGGAAAAGATATTACAGTACAGAAAGCTGATATGTTACGGCATATCGGCAGTATGATTGATGCTCCTGTTTTTTACGAACATTTATCAGCAAGAGAAAACCTAAACATACATCTTGCCTATATGGGTGTTAAAAAAGCCGATACAGAAACGACCTTATCCAAAGTTGGATTGCAGAGCGTCGGCAATCAGCCCGTTTCGGAGTTTTCACTTGGTATGAAGCAACGTTTGGCTATTGCACGTGCTATGGTACATCAGCCTAAACTGCTTATACTAGACGAGCCTGTTAATGGGCTTGACCCCGTAGGTATTCGTGAAATGCGTGATTTATTCAAAAGCCTTGTAGAAAAGGACGGAATAACTATTCTTTTTTCAAGTCATATTTTATCTGAGGTAGAACATATAGCGGATAAAATCGGTATCATTTCAAATGGTGTGATTGTGCGGGAAATGACATTGCAAGAATTGAAAAAAGACAGCTCATTTAACCTTGAAGAATATTTCATTTCGATTGTGAAAGAGGGGGAAAGATAATGTTGAATTTGATAAAACTTGAAATTAAGCGTAACCGATTGAAAGGCTACATAACTGCGGGACTTTTAATTACAGTTGCAGTATTAGGTCTTGTTTACTTATTTGCTGCAATACCACATCTTGACGCTTCTGATACAGATGTTCAGATATTTATTACATATAACGGCATAGCCACCTTATCGTTAGTTGTTGCTACGGCTTGCTTTTCTATCTTATCGTCGGCAATGTATAACAGATTTATTGTTGAAGAATATGCAAGCAAAAAAGTTTTTTTGCTTTTCTCATACCCTGTTAAGCGAAGCCGAGTATTATTGGCAAAAGTTATAACTGTATTTTTGTTTACATTTGTTTCCATGCTGTTTAGCGGCGTGATTACTTTTGTAATATTCTTTACCACCGAAGCGTTTGTTCCTATTTGTCAAGAAGCTATAACAATGTCAACGCTATTCGGGGTCGCAATATCGCTTATTGCTTACTCTATAATAGCTGCTGCATTGGCGGTAATATCTTTGTGGTTTGGATATTGGAAAAAATCCGCTTCTGTAACAATTATAGTGGGCGTGATTGTTTCATGTGTTTTCGGTAGCTTTGCGTCTGAAATCCTTTTAGCAGGAGGGGTATTTAACAACGTGATTGTTTTTGTAATTGCGGCGGCAAGCATATTAGTTGCTTTCATTTTGACAACAGCACTCTCCCAAAAAATCAGCACTATGGAGGTGTAATGCTTTCAATTTGGACGAAAAACGAGGATTTGCTATGATGGCTGAACAATGGTTATTATGCCCAGTATGTGGCAACAAAACCCGTGATAAAATTAGGGAGGATACGGTTTTAAAAAACTTTCCCCTCTTTTGCCCTAAATGTAAACATGAAACGCTTGTAAATGTGAAACAACTGAATCTAACAATTATTCAAGAGCCAGCCGCTAAGCCGCAGAGCCGATGAACTTGTGAGAAATTACAGTTTATCGACTCTGTCTTTATGTAAACACAGGCAGGACAAGCACACCGAATAAAAAAACGATGTTTCGGTGAGCTGATTTGTCATGTTTTGAAATCTTTCCGACTTCGCTTTTTTGAAGTTCGGAGGGATTTTTTTGCCTGTAAGCAGCGACTTCTACTTACATATACCATATAAAGTATGGACGGATAACCCGTTAAAAAGAATCCTTGTCAACACAAGGGGGTTTTGCACCAAACAAGTAGAAGTAAAATCTCTATATATCAGAACTAAAATATCTATAAACCGTAAAGGTCTAAAAGCCTTTGCGGTTTTTCTTTTGTCGATTTTTGCAGGAATACGCTATAAGGCGGTTTCTGGCATTGGATGCCGTTCTCCACCTCTCAATCTGGATTTTCAAAAAAATTCAGATTGGAGGTAGAAAGAATGTCATTCAATTATGGCAGAGAAGAAAAGAAATGGAGGCTCTGGAAAGAAGCCGAGGAAAAGCAGTTGCGGAGTTTGGGTGTCAGCGAGGACACTATCGAGCAGCTCCACACTCACGATTGGGAAGTCTTTAATTCTGACAGGAAGTATTACCGCAGGCTAAAAGATGCAGGTACATATCTTGAAGAATTTGCCGAGGATGTGGCACAGCCCGAAGTGGGAACGGTAGAGGATTTTCTCGACAGCATTGAGAATCAGCAGTTATATCAAGTTTTGATTAAGGTAGACAGGCTTACCCTGCAAATCATTGTGATGAAAATGCAAGGCTATTCTACACATGATATAGCGTCGTTGCTTGGGATGACAGAGCAGGCAATTTACAAGCGTGTGAACAGGCTCAAAGAAAAAATTAAAAAAAATTTAAAGTAGCGTCCAAAAACGGACGTTGCCGAGGACTATGGGGTGTAAGGCAAAAAAGCCTTTGCCCCATTTTCTTTTGTATAACGAAAACGGGATAGCTCTTTGACAACTGAATACTCATTCGTCAAACACTTCCTCTTTGTGATTGTGAGAGCATAAGCGTGTGCAGCGGTACGCCATGACATGCCAAAAGGCAACGAGCGGTAAATACCGACTGAAAATATCGGGCAGCTCCCGATTCCGCCATGACACACAAAGAGAATAATGGTACTCCCGTCTTGAATGTTTATAGCATTAGGCGGCTCTGTCAGACCGACAGTTGGGGTGGAACTCCCGTGGCGTCAGTTCGCTGCTGACCGTTTGGCGACTTCCCTTGCGTTTATCGCAATGGCATTTTCGGGGTGTCGAGGACAAATAGAAAATGCTTTCTATCATAAAGCCAGATGTAGGGCGGTCTATGGAAACAGAGCTTGTTTTATGTTCTCCCGACCTTAAATACTTCCTTGTGTCTGGCTTATACATAGGCAGGACATATCTGCCTAAATCCAGACAGGAGGTTATACACTATGGATAGAATTATAAAGCGTGGCGACATCTACTACGCAGAGCTTAATCCCGTTATCGGCTCGGAGCAGGGCGGCACACGACCCGTACTTATCATATCCAACAACACGGGCAATAGGTTCAGCCCGACAGTCATTATTGCCGCCATTACGAGCAGACCAAAAAAAGGAAAACTGCCGACACATTTTTGTTTGGATGGAATAGCAGGGCTTCCCTCAGATTCCATTATTTTATTTGAACAGATACGCACAATAGATAAAAAGCGGCTGAAAGAGAGGATGGCACAGCTTGATGAGCGGTGCATGGATGAAATCACATTACCCCTGCTTATCAGCATCGGCGTTAAGAATATGCAGAAAGCAGACAGGAGGGCAGAGAATGTTTGAGGATAGGATTGCAGCACTAAATAAGGAAGAAACAGAAATTCCACTGCCGTATGAGAAACGGATTTATACGGTGGATGAGATACAAGACATTTTGGGCATAGGCAGGAACGCCGCATACAACCTTGTTAAGTCGGGGGTGTTCCACAGCGTCCGCATAGGTGGGAATATCCGCATATCGAAAAAGAGTTTTGATGAATGGCTTGATAATGAAATGAACTCTTGTCAAGTGTGCGAATCCGTCTGAAAAGCTGATTTTGTACGTTTCACATTTGACCCGTGATGCAATACTATATAGCCAAGCAGAGATGCTTGGCTATATAGCAGGCTGCAACGGCTGACGAGCCGAATATAAACATCACGGAGGTAAATCAATGTGCAAAAATAAAACAGTTGGGGGCAGCATAACTTCTCCCCCTCTTACTACATACGAGAAGCGAGTATATACCGTAGACGAGATACGCAGTATCTTAGGCATAAGCAGGACAGCCGCCTATGATTTGGTAAAACAGGGTTGTTTCCATTGCATCAGAGTAGGCAGGAATTACCGTATATCTAAAGAGAGCTTTGACAGATGGCTTGGCTTCCAGAGGGAGGTGCAGGATGATGAATAAGAAAAGTATGTCCGTTACGGAAATGCGGCTGTTGCTTGGGATTGGGAAAACAGATTCCTACTGGCTTGTAAAGAAAGGATATTTTGAAACGGTCATTATTGCAGGGAAAATGCGTGTGATAGTGGACAGCTTTGAAAAATGGTATGATAATCAGCTCCATTATAAAAAGGTTGACGGCACTCCCCCAGGGAAGAACTGGACAGGCATCACATTTTCTATTCGGGAAGTGGCAGAGCTGCTCTGCATTTCTGATAGCAGCGTTTACGAGCTGTTAAAGAAAAATGTGTTCCGTACCGCACGGGTGGGGCAGGCTACAAGGATTTATAAAGACAGCTTTGAGGAATGGTATCAATCCCAGACCTATTACATAAAAGCTGACGTACATAAGGAGGTTATAGACTTATGAAAGAACATATTGCAGGGATGGGCGAGGCTTCAAAGCCCGCCCAGAACAAGAAAAGCTATTCTGTTGCGGAAATCCAGCAGATACTTGGCATAAGCCGACCTACCGCTTATGCGCTGATAAAAAAAGATTTATTCCAGAGCGTCCGCATGGGCAACGGCATCCGAATTATAAAGAGCAGCTTTGACGCTTGGCTCGACAGCACAATGTAAGGGGGTGGATAAGCATGGCATCAATCGTAAAGAGAAAGAACCGTTATTCCGTAGTCTACACCTATACGGATGAGAACGGTGTAAAAAGACAGAAGTGGGAAACTTTCGCTACAAACGCCGAAGCAAAAAAGCGTAAGGTGCAGGTGGAATTTGAGCAGGAAACGGGGACATTCATCATCCCTAACGCAAGCACGGTCAGCGACCTGCTTGAAGAATATATGTCCATTTATGGCGTGAACACTTGGGCAATGTCAACCTATGAAGCGCGGCGGAGCTTGATTTTCAACTATATCAACCCACTTATCGGGGACATGAAACTGGAAGATGTTACGCCGAGGACGATGGATAAATATTACCAGAGCTTATTGACGGTCAAGGCAAAGGTCGTAAACAACCGCAAGCCGACCCATGAATATCTCACCGCCCACACGGTAAGGGAAATCCACAAGCTGCTCCGCAACGCTTTCAATCAAGGCGTAAAGTGGGAGCTGATGTCAAGGAATCCCGTACAAAACGCCACTCTCCCGAAAGAAGAACACAAGGAGCGTGACATCTGGACAGTCGAAACCTTATTTAAGGCATTGGAGGTCTGCGATGACGATAATCTGTCATTGGCGTTAAACCTTGCTTTTTCCTGTTCCCTGCGTATGGGTGAGATGCTCGGTCTGACTTGGGACTGCATTGATATTTCCGAACGGAGCATCAAGAATGATTGTGCTTATATCTTTGTGAATAAGGAGCTGCAACGTGTCAACCGCAATGCTCTGGAACAGTTAGGCGAAAAGGGCGTAATGTTCAAGTTCCCGCCTGCGGTGGCAAGCACTCATACCGCTCTGGTACTGAAAGAGCCAAAGACAAAGACCAGCATCCGAAAGATTTTCCTGCCTAAGACGGTTGCGGAAATGCTTGTGCAAAAGCATAAGGACATAGAAAACCTCAAAGAGCTGTTCGGGGAGGAATATATGGACTTCAACCTTGTATTTGCTTCTTCATGCGGCAGACCCATTGAGGGGCAGGTTATCAATCGGGCATTGGCAAAACTCATTAAGGATAATGATTTGCCGCCAGTCGTTTTTCACAGCTTCCGCCATTCAAGCATCACTTATAAGCTGAAGCTCAATGGCGGCGACATGAAATCCGTGCAGGGTGATTCTGGACACGCACAGGTCAAGATGGTAGCAGATGTGTACTCGCATATCATAGACGATGACAGACGGATAAATGCACAGAGGTTTGAAGAACAGTTTTATCAAAGCAAAGCTGCTTCCGCTGCGGAGGAAGTGCAGGAAGAAACAAAGACTGAAACGGCATCGCAGACAGACCAAGAAATGCTTCTAAAGCTGCTTGCCAATCCAGAGATGGCGGCGTTGCTGAAATCACTTGCAAAAAATTTATAAGGCTTAGAAAGGCAATCTTTTTATAGGTTGCCTTTTATTGATTGGTTTTTCAGCGAATTAAATTGAAGTGATAAGTCTTTTTCTTTAGACAAGAGGTTACAAATACCAATCTTTCTGGTAAGTTTTTTCTAACCCTTTTTTACTGGCGAAAGCAGTTATGTCCCTTGCATTTATGGAAAAATTTGTTGATATATGTTACACTAAGATTGAAATTAATTAGAATCCGATGGAGGAACATAATGCAAAAAGGGGCTAGAAAATGGATTGAATACTACTGGAATTATGTAAATTCTGATAAATATAAAGAAGAAAAAATAAAACGAAAGGCAGAATATGAGAAAGCGACACATGATTCTGACAAAGAGGAAAACATTCAGGAAGAAGAACAGGCGGATTATTATGAAGATTCTATAGTAACCCATTTATCCATTTGTGATGTATTGTCCAATGATGGCGTTACAAAGGTATTAAAGAAACTTTATTCCTTACCGAAAAAGAAGTTTAAAGTTCATAATCATTATAAAAAGCCTTCTATATTCCATAAATATGACTATGTTCATCTTCAATATTCTGAATCGGGGTATGGATGTTTTGCAGAGATTGAATTATTAGAGGATAAATATATAAAAAGTATTAAGGCGATTTGGGCGCAGATTAACAGTTATTTTGCACTGATTGAATATTGCTTTACATTTAAAAAGCCTTTAGACGAAGATAGTTATAATCAATTTGTATATGATAATATTAGGAATCTTACTTCCAAAGATTATATAATATGGCATCGCATAAGTAAAGAAGAAGGCAAACGCAAAGACGATATGGACTACGGATTGGCGGAACAGATGACAGAAGAAAGTTTTCCTCTAATTTGTCAACATTATATTACAAGCTTTTTATATAGTGAACAGGGGAAAAATAATCCGCTGATTAATATGGAATATAGGATAAGGAAAGCTCCGATAGATATTGATAGACTATATCTCAAAGGAATTGTAATAGCCTATTATAATAAAAAATCGAACTATGTTATTTGTTCCGATTATGACAAGCCCAATTACTGTATGCTTACAGGAAACAACCGTTTTCCACAGTTTAATATATGTGAGTATATTGCAACCTATAGAAATGAGTTTTTTTATTGTTTCTTCGGATATAGAGAATTGAAACTTTTTGAAAGAGAATTTTCAAAATTTTCGACAGGGAGAAAAAGCATTGCTTATAACAGGGAATTTAAAAAGCTGCTTAATAAACTACAAAGTGTTTCAGAGGTAGAAAGCAGAAAAGAAAAAGACATCTATACAGCGTTTAATGAAGCATGGGATTTTTATAGTTTTGGAAAAAAGCAGGACTTGAAAAAGTATCATGAGAACGATATAGCCAAGTATAAGAAAATTTATGAAAATAATTTTTCCTATCTAAAAGTATTGTCTGAAATAAATTATACGAAAAATAATCAGAGGCTTATGATACTTACCGTTATCATTTCGATTGTAGCGATATTCATTAGTATTTTGACCGCATAAAAATACAGGAAAGATGAGATTATAGCTATTCCCATAGAAAAACGTGTGATATACTGTAAAAGTAAACAATAAGCGTACATAAAACGTGGTATTCCGATTTGGAATTTCAAGTTTAAGGATATATGAAGCAGCAGAACTTGAAGTCGCAAATTGTGATTTCAAGTTACTCATAGTTTTGAAGTTCCAATCTGGCATTTCAAAATAGAAAGGGCGATAAAGATGGCTGATACAGAACAAACAGCTCTGACAAAGGCAAATAATGATACCCAAGAAATAAGCATTGAATCAGCAGAGTCCGATATAAAAAGCATGATATATGTTATCCGTAACCAGCAGGTTATGATAGACAGTGATTTAGCGATGCTGTATCAAGTAGAAACGAGAGTATTAAATCAGGCAGTAAAGCGTAACATTTCAAGATTTCCAGAAAGATTCCGATTTCAACTGACGAAAGAGGAATATGAAAACTTGAAATCACAATTTGTGATTTCAAGTTTGGAGGATGATAATGGATATGGCGGACGTAGGAAATTGCCATTTGTATTCACAGAACAAGGGATTGCAATGCTTTCTGCTGTTTTGCGTAGTGATGTTGCTATCCGAGTAAGCATTAGGATTATGGACACTTTTGTGGAGATGCGGAAGTATATGGCAAATACCTCTTTGCTGTATGAGCGGTTAAATGCAATGGAGGTTCGCCAGATAAATTACCAAGCGGAAACAGATGAGCGTTTTGAGAGAGTTTTTGAGTACATATCCGAGCATGAGGAATCCAGTCAAAAGGTATTTTTTGACGGACAGATTTACGATGCGTTCAGTCTGATAGTAAATCTAATTCAAAAAGCAGAGAAAGAAATCACTCTGATAGACGGATATGTGGATGTTGGGACATTGAATTTGCTTTCAAAGAAAAAGTCTGATGTTGCAGTAACTATTTATACACAGAAACAGACGAAGCTAACGAAAGCCGATGTTAAGTATTTCAATGCACAGTACCCGACATTGAAGATAAAATATACCAAAGTATTCCATGACAGATTTTTGATTCTTGACCGAACAATAGCCTATCATGTAGGAGCGTCTTTGAAAGATGCGGGAAAAAAGTGTTTTGGAATCAATCTAATTCAAGATGCAGGCATCATCAAAGACATCCTGCAAAGGTTGGAACTGGAAACGGAGAAATAAGAAGTTCTTTGAGGTCACAATTTGTGACCTTAGAAAAAAGCAAAGAGGAATGATAAACTCTTTGAGGTCGCAATTTGCGACCTTAGAAAAAATGCAAACAGCTTAAACTATTCTGGGATTAGTTGTGAAATGCAGGTATCAATCGGGAAAGGCTTTACAGTGTAACATTTCCCTAAATTCAAACCCCTTGCTAATCGCCTGCTAAAAGGAGCATCTAAAACGCCTTAAAATCAGCAGTCACAGGTCGGTACGAGATAACATTTGAATCCGTGACAAGCAAGGAAATAAAGGGATTAGATAACACTAAGAGGGAGCTGCCTACTAGCAAATGGTTCTACTCCTAAGCGGTAGGCCGGAGGTTCAAATCCTCTTAGCGACGCTGAAAACATCGCCGAAAACATTGATTTTTCAAGGTTTTCGGCGTTTCTCATTTTCCAAATAAATTTGAACTCGTAGCAATGTGCGATTAGCAGGAGCGATTTTTGCTAATCAAAATGGCTCTCCTGCTAATCGGAGAAAAAATCGTGCTAAAAAGTCTGCTAATTGAAAAGGCAAAAGTTGCTCGTTCAAAGAGCTTTTTTCTGGTGTTACATAATCCCGTATGTTTGAATATATTGCCGTCCGTTTATATAATGAAAGAAAAAAGATAGTAATAATGAGGGAAATGCAGAGGATGCCTTTAATAAACTTGATTTGACAGAGAAACAAAGGGAAGTCTGTCAACGTCTTATAGATTGCAGGGATAAGCAGGATTTTGAATACGGTACTCATGCGTATATTGCAGGACTGATAGATGCGTTTCATATAATGGCGGTGTTATTCCCAGAGAAATGGGATACAGAGAGAATAAGAGAAACTTTATCACGAAAGAACAGGTAAGGCAGATAATAAAACTGAATAGATTTTTACATAGCCGATTGGTATTGCTAAAAAAACAAAACAGCCAGTCAGCTTTTTTTATTGCCATAAATTCTTTACATAGTCATCTTGACAAAGTGGCTAAATTTATGCGAAAGGAGGACGCACCCTATGTCAAATTGCAAAGTAATCACTCTGACAAACCAGAAAGGCGGTGTCGGCAAGACCACTACGGCGGTCAATCTGGGTGTCAGTCTGGCACAGCAGGGTAAAAAAGTCCTGCTGATTGATGCCGATGCACAGGCAAATTTAACCATGTCGCTTGGTTACAGCCGACCAGACGACTTGCCCGATACGCTCTCTACTATCATGCAGGACATTATTGATGATAAACCCGTTGATGTTTCCAAAAGTATCCTGCACCATGACGAGGGCGTTGACCTGCTCCCATCCAACATTGAACTGTCGGGACTGGAAGTAAGGCTGATTAACGCCATAAGCCGTGAAAGCGTGCTGAAAACCTGCATCAATGAAGTAAAAAAGAATTATGATACAGTCCTTATTGACTGTATGCCGAGTTTAGGTATGCTCACAATCAATGCACTTGCGGCGGCTGACAGCGTGGTTATCCCGACACAGCCCCATTATCTTTCTGCAAAGGGCTTAGAGCTGTTGCTTCGCTCCGTGTCTAAAGTCAATCGGCAAATCAATCCCCATCTGCGGATTGACGGTATCTTAATGACGATGGTAATGCCACGCACGAACATTTCTAAAGAGATTACCGCAACGGTAAAGAGTGCATATGGGCAGAGAATCAAGGTGTTTGATACCCAGATACCCCATTCCATCCATGCAGTAGGAGCCACCGCAGAGGGAAAAAGTATTTTTGCCTACGACAAAGGCGGCAAGGTAGCCGCTGCTTATGAACAATTCGGAAAGGAGGTAGCGGAGATTGGCGAGGCTCAACGCCTACCTTGCCGATGTAGACAGGCAGGCACAGGAACGTCTTGAAAGGCTCATAGAGGACATGAAACAGGCACAAGGTTTAACGGAACAGCTAAAGGCTGAAAATGCGTTAGAATGGACAGGAAGAGTGAATAATATAAGGGCTTGTGCGAGGGAGGTTGTGAACGAGGAAATTATTTACACATAGGCAATACAGCGGCAGAGGGTTAAATCTCTGTCGCTTTTTTCTGGAATCTTAGTGTCTGTATTCGTACCTTTCACATTAGAATCTTGAGAAAGGCAGTATAGGTGTTTATAATTGTGTTGGAGGTGTTAAATGGATATTCAGATTATTGAACATATAAAGGAAAAGTTACAGGTGGTTATTAATTGCCGACAGATAGATGATGAAATTATGCGGTTCAAATATCACATTGAAATGTTTGACAAAAAACTACAGGCAAAAAAGATAAAGAATAGCCTGCATTAATTATTTGATGTTCTAGTAGTCAACTGATGGTTGAATTAGAGAATCAACCAATAGTTCCTTCCAAAAAAAATGCTTATTATGTATGATAAAACTAGGAGGTAAGAAATGAATCAAGAAAAAATTGGAAAATTTATTGCTGAATGTCGTAAAGAAAAAAATCTTACTCAGTTACAGCTGGCAGAAAAGCTTAACATTAGTAATAGGGCGGTTTCAAAATGGGAAACAGGAAAAAGCTGTCCAGATGTATCGATAATGATGGAGCTATGTGACATTCTTGGAATAAATGTAAACGAATTGTTAGCAGGAGAAAGGATTATAATGGAAAATTATCAAAAAAAGGCAGAACAAAATTTGGTGGAATTACAGAAACAAAAAGAGCAAGCAAACAAGATGAAAAGAAAATTGGAAATATTATGGGGAGTGATTGCAATTATTCTATGTCCAGTTCATTTAGCTATAAATTATTTTTATCCTGAAAATCAAGGAACATATATTGGTTGGGTGATTTTGATAATAGGGGCTTTTTTGTTTGTACCATATTTTTTGAAATATTACAAAGTAGAAATTAAATTGAAATAAGTTACTAACTGATATATTTGAACTTTTTTTTGTAAAGAAAAAGCCAAATTCCTATCTATCGGGCAGGTAAATATTTCGTCAAAGAGCCAGACACATAGATGCAGAGCCGATAAACATGTGGAATAAAATCACAGTTTATCGGTTCTGTTTCATTTCATAAGGTTTTAAGGCAAACGTCCACCAAATAAAAAACGGTGTATGGTGGGTGGTTTTGCTATGCCTGAAAGACTTAACAGATACTCTCCAAACCTGTTTTGAAGTTTGGAGGGATTTTTTTATGTTCCTTTTTCGGACAGTATTCTATCTGCTCATACAAAACAAGGTCAATTCATACATAGCATGTCAGGGAAAGGCAGGAAGCCAGTTAAAAAAATCCTTGCTTATGCAGCGAGACTTCTCACCATGAGGGTAGAAGTACAATCTCCATATAACAGAATTATCATTTCCTATAACCGTGAAGGTCACAGTGCCTTTGCGGTTTTTCTTTTGTCGTTTTTTATCGGAATATACCGCAGGGTTGTTTCTGATATGCGGTGTCGTTCTCCGCCGCTCCATCTGGATTTTTACAGTTCAAACTATCTTACACGGACTTCTGCCGCCGCAGGCAAGCCGACTAGACCTATATGGACAAGCTTTTTATTCCTGTTCAAGGCTGTTTGCTTGAAGTCGTGCGAGAGCAATACACGGATTTCTGTCGGGATAAAGAGCGGTGGCGTTATCTTCAGAAACTGGATCCAAAGAACAGCCTGCTTTCTTTGGATGGGTTTGTTGATGATGCGGGCAATGCTCTGGATTTCATAGCTGATGAAGCGGTAGACATTGCAGAAACTGTTGTCAATGTGGTGATGGTAGACAGGCTGAAAGACACCCTGCCCTTATTGTCAGATAGCGAGCAGGCATTGATAAAGGCAAATTTCTTTGACGGATTTTCCGAACGGAAATGCCCCAGACGGCGGCAAATTCGTTGATAAAAACAAGACAGCAGGGAAAACGGACAATCAAGACGACCGTCAGAAATGCGGAAAAAACCATCAAGACCGCAGACAAAGCACGGTCAAGGCGACGGAAAAAGGCGTGAAAACTGCAAAGGCGACATCCAAGACAGCTATAAGACCACCGAGCAGACCGCAAAGGCGGCGCAGAAAACGACAAAAGTGTCCGCCAAAGCCGCCCAGAAAGTCACCGCAAAGGCGACAGCACATCCTATACCCCTGTCAGTGCGGAGGTGGAAGCCTACACGCCGCTGATACAGAAGTATGCGAAGCAGTACGGAATCCCCGAATATGTGGAGCTTATCAAGGCGGTGATGATGCAGGAATCTGGCGGCAAAGGCAACGACCCGATGCAGGCGGCGAAGGGGAGCTTCAACAAGAGATACTCCCATGAGCCAAACGGCATCAAAGACCCCGAATATTCCATCGAGTGCGGCGTACAGGAACTGAAAGCTGCCCTCATTTCAGCCGAGGTGGAGAATCCGATTGACATGGAGCGCATCAAGCTCGCTTTGCAGGGCTACAACTTCGGCAACAGGTATATCTCATGGGCAAAGACCAACTACGGCGGCTATTCCTATGCAAATGCAGTGGAGTTTTCCGCAATGCAGGTGAAGCGGCTCGGTTGGGAGAAATACGGCGACACGCAGTACCCCGCCCATGTGTTACGTTATTACCCATACGGACGTTTACAAGTGGCGGCAATCAAGCCATTGTAGAGGTTGCTTTGACGCAGTTTGGTAACGAGGGCGGTCAGCCTTATTGAAGCTGGTACGGCTTTGAGGGACGTGTGGAGTGGTGTGCCTGCTTCGCATCGTGGTGTGCCGACCAGTACTGGTATCTGGAGAGCAGCATCACCCCGAAATTCTCTCTCTGTTCAGACGGAGTGAACTGGTTCGAGGGCAAAGGGCAATGGCAGGATAAGGACTATGAGCCGCAGGCAGGCGACCTTATTTTCTTTGACTGGGGGAGCGACGGCTCAATCGATCATGTGGGAATCGTGGAGAAATGCGAGAATGGGACGGTCTATACCGTGGAGGGCAACTCTGGCTCTTTCGCTTTACATATAAACATTTTTAGCATATACAGCTACTTAATGTTGGTTTATGCACACATATAATTTTCTATTTTCACAGCAATAATTTTAAAGTTTGCATTTACAATAATCGGCAGTTGATTACTAAAGCAATCCTCTAAAATACTGGTAATTTTGGAAATAAAAAAAATATTCTGTTTGTTTGGGAATATATTCGTTTGGTGATAGGTTTCTTAAAATAATTTAAAACAAATGTGTATCACTCCAACTTTTCATATCTTTTAAAATTGGAATAAAACTTTTCCCAATTCAGTCAAAGAATATTCTACTTTTGGTGGGACTTCTGGATATATGTATCTGGAAATAAAACCATCCTGCTCTAGTTCACGGAGTTGCTTTGTTAAAGTTGATTGCGTAATGTCACCTAACCGTCTTCTTAATTCTCCAAATCTTTGTACTTCATATTCAGCGATATACCACAATATTGTTATTTTCCATTTTCCACTTAAAATATTTTGAATCCTAACCATAGCAACACATTGGGGTAATGGTGCTTTCATATTGCTCATAAAATCCCTCCGTTTTTTAGTTGCATTATACTACGCTGTCCCGTTTCTTTCAAGGTACTAGTATTTTTGATACCGGTATCTTTTTTAGCACTATAGACAAAAAAAGACAGTACTTTTCTTTTTATAAATGATTGCTATAATGTGATGCAAGAAAGGTGGTGAGAGAGATAAATACATCAATAAATATAGCGGGGGTATCTTTTAAGAATCCAATTATGCCTGCTTCTGGAACATTTGGCTCAGGACAAGAATATAGCGAATTTATTGATTTGAACCAATTAGGTGCTGTTGTTACAAAAGGTGTTTCTTACTATCCGTGGGAGGGAAATCCACCGCCCAGAATCATGGAAACAGCTAGTGGAATGATAAATGCTGTTGGTCTACAAAACCCAGGAATTGATGTTTTCTTAGAGAGGGATATTCCATTCCTACAAAAATTTAATACAAAGGTAATTGTTAATGTTTGTGGTAATACAGTAAATGATTATATAAAAGTTGTGGAACGCTTATCTGAACAGGCAATAGATATGTTGGAAATCAATATATCATGCCCTAATGTAGAGCATGGAGGGATTGCTTTTGGTCAAGAGCCAAAAATGGTGGAATATATAACAAAGGAAATCAAAAAAGTAGCTAATCAGCCTATCTCTATGAAATTAACACCAAATGTTACTGACATAACAGAAATTGCAAAAGCGGCTGAATGTGGCGGGGCAGATGCTCTTTCTCTGATAAATACGATTACTGGTATGAGAATTGATGTAAAGAAAAGAGATTTTAGTGTTGCAAATAAAACAGGTGGATTATCTGGTGCAGCTATTAAACCGATTGCACTTCGTATGGTCTATCAAGTTTATAAGGCAGTTCAGATTCCAATTATTGGAATGGGCGGAATTTCAACAACGGATGATGCATTGGAATTTATTATGGCAGGTGCGACAGGGGTTGCGATTGGAACTGCAAATTTCAACAATCCTTATGTCATGTTGGAAGTTATTAAAGGATTAAATAACTATATGGGAGAAAACGGTATTGAGGATTTAAAAGAAATCAGAGGTATTGTTGATTGAAAATATTACGAAAAGGAGAAATGATTATGCATTACACAGGAACGATTTGGCGTCCGCCATATGAAGCATATTCTCTGCTTATTCAAGTGACAGCAGGGTGTACGCATCACTCATGTAAATTTTGTACGCTTTATGAGGATTTGCCTTTTAAATTTAAGTTATCGCCTTTTTCAGAGATAGAACAGGACTTAGCAGAAGCCAGCAAATATTATCATAAAGTACCAAGAATATTTTTTACGGGCGCAAATCCATTTGTCTTAAATACGGAAAAACTAAAAGCATTAGCAAAAATGGTAAAAGAATATTATCCGAAATATGAAACGATTGGATGCTTTGCAAGAATTACAGATATAACACCTAAAACGGTTGAGGAATTAAGAGAACTTCGTGCATTGGGTTATGATGGAATCACAATAGGTGTTGAAACTGGCGATGATGAAATGCTTGCTTTTATGAACAAAGGCTTTCAATCAAAGGACACGATTGAACAATGCAAAAAGTTGGAAGCAGCTAATATTAGCTACAATTTCTTTTATCTGACGGGAATTTCGGGTGCAGGACGGGCAGAGATTGGAGCAAAAGAAACTGCTAAAGTTTTTAATCAGCTTCATCCGAGAATTATAGAATCTTCCATGCTTACAATTTATAAAAATTCAGAATTGTATGAGGAAATACAAAAAGGAAATTGGAGGGAGGAAAGCGAAATTGAAAAATTGATTGAGCTAAAGATACTTATCGAAAACCTAAAAATTACTACCCGTATTGTTACTGACGGTGCATCGAACTTAATACAGGTAAGAGGAAATCTTCCGAAAGACAAGGAAAAACTGATGAAACATTTACAGTATCAAATTTCCAATGTGGATGAATCGGTATTAAGAGAATATCGTGTCAATTTAAGACATCTTTAAATCGGAGAAACATCAAAGAATGTAGGAAATAAGCGGGGAAACGGTCTTAA
>SRZB01000027.1 GCA_004793585.1 Hominisplanchenecus murintestinalis
TTTAAAAATAATTTCGATTTTTCTCATTTTGCTATTGACATTTATTAGCTGGACTTATAGCATCTTCATAGGACATACCACTTTTTAGTAAGGCATGAAGCGTTGCATGATCTTCATTTGATAGGACAATAAGGTTATCCGGAGAATTATTTGTTTTGTTTCCATCAATATGGTGGACTACCTCATCAGAACGCAAATACCTTCCGAGCTTCTTTTCGGCTACTATACGGTGTTCATACACATAACCTCTTGCATTTGTTGCGGGATGCCCAGGAACGATAATTTCAACATAACCGTTACTACATATATTGCGCCCGCCAGTAAAGCATGAAGATTTTTCGTTTCTTGATCTTCTTGAAATACCATATCTTTTCAGATAGTTTAATATTGTTCTATTGCTTACGCTAAGTTCTTGAGCTATGGAGTCTATGCTTCTGCGATTTTTAACATATTCTTCTATAAGAAGTTGCTTAAATTCTTTATCAGTCCTCCCGTTTTTGGTTTGATTAGTTGCTTTGGAATTTTTATTCGTGTCAAAACCATAGGCTTTTAATATTTTTGAAACTGTAATAGGAGAAGTTACACCTATTATGTTGCACATTTCTTTTAGAGTTTTTCCCTCGTCAATATAAGCTTTGCGTAGAATTTCCACAGAAATAGGATATTTTTTCCTATAAACTGTAGCATTATATTTTTCTAACATATACATCACCTTTCTAAAAAAGAGCGCAAAAATAGCCCCGCCTTGTACTTGTGTTTTTGGCCGGACCATGCTATAATACATTTGCTCGGAATGTTTATAACATGGCCTTTAAAGCCGCCCCGTCCCCGTAAGCCACGCCAATGGCTGGGGGCGGGGTTCCTTTTTTATTTCAAAGTTTCTACGCCGCATTTTGAAGCAAGGTAATACATATGCTTGCAAGGTACTTTTCTTTTCTTAAAATCCGGACAGGAGCAGCGGCGGAGCGTTGTCCGATATTTCCCATTAGTAGCACCAGCAAATAAACCGTACTTTAATTCGGTATCTATGTAGGTCGGCGTTAATTCACCATAAGCCGCCCTTTCTTTTCGTGCATGGGCTTTTTCACCTTCTACAAAAGCCCAGCGTTTCCAGAGCTTTTCCGCAGGAGTTTTGATATATAAAATATCTGATAGTATGGGGCTGGTTGCAATTATTAAACATATAATTGCAGAGATTATAGCATTAATAAACCCATATGGATTAGGTGTAAATAAACAGCCAGGAACGCAGACAATAAATAAAGCAAATATTGCAAGTTTCCATATTTGGAAAAATCGTAAGTATTTCATTCAGGCACCCTCCTAACAAAACAAATTATTTTGCGTAAATAGTCTTTTATTTACGCTTTTTTTGTAATATTCCAGACGATACAAATTTTTTATATTTGTTTGATTGGATTAGGTCGTCAGAATAATCAACTAATTTTTCTCGCCCTTCAGCATTTAAGCCCTCATAGTTTACACAGAGAGTTTTTAATAGCGGATCATTTTCTTGTACAACAAGAGCTGAGTACGAAGAATTACTCCTTGGATTATCTGATAACCCTAAAAGCCAATCGGTAGTACACCCACACACGTCAGCGACTTTTAAAATATAATCGCTTCCAGGTTCCCTAGAGCCGTTTTCGTAATTCGTAATTGTTCTATAGGGAATATTGAGCATCTCAGCAAAACTTTTTCGATTATGGCCTATAAATTCTCTGGCTTTTATAAGGCGTTCAGATATAACAGCCATTCCCATATGATTACCCCTCCTTTCGCAGTCAACTTTAACACATTCAAAAAGAAAAAGCAATAATTATTTATCCAATTCGGGTAAAAAATTATAATAAAAGGCTTGACATTTACTCGATTTGGGTATATTGTAAAAAAGCGAACTTACCCAAAATGAGTAAATATATACGGAAGGAGCGAATAGTATGCGTTATAAAAACATTGAAGCAGAGCGAGCAAGGAATGGAATGACAAAAGAAAAGTTTGCCACTTCTTTAGGCGTTTCTGTTAGCACATTAAAAAACTGGCAGAACGGCAAGACGGAAATTCCAGCAAGCAAGATTATTGTAATGGCTAATCTTTTCAACGTTTCTACAGACTACCTGCTCGGACGGACAGCCAGCAATTAAGAGAAAGGAGATAAACAGAATGAAAAAAGAAATAAGTAAACAGGCCATGGATGCCGCCAAGGAGTATATCGGGGAACGCATTGCCCTGGCGCTTTGGGTATCACCACAGGAAAAAGAAGGGCTTAGAGCCATGGGGTACGACCCGGACAAGCTGATTTGCATTGAACGGTTTAATGATGAAACAGTTTTCCTGCCGGTGCAGTACGGCTACCCTATCAGTTTAGCCAAAAAGGACGGCGGAGGACGCAAAGACTGCCATACCCCGGTAGCTAAAAACGGTCTTTCTATTTACGAGAAAGAAGCGACCCGCCTTATGGCGGACATGAGAAATGAAGGAAACGAAAAGAAGCGGAAAGGGGCAGCAGTATGAGGACACCGGGCGGCTTGCGCTTTGGCGGGCGGGGCGGCTTTGGCAGCTATAAGCATTACGAGCGAAAAGGAGTAACACATGGATAGAGAAAACCTTGACTTAAAAACAGCGATCCAGATAGCAAAGATCGTTGTTACGGTTCCAGAAGAACGGATGCCTATTATTTGGGATATTTTTAAGCAGGCCGGGCTTGACATTGGAGGCGTAGACGAGATGGCAGAATGGAAGGCCCTTACAAAACAAGCATTTCTTATTGATACGGAGAAATTTTTAGCAGGCATTACGGCTGGAAAAGAACCGGTAAACGGCGAGTACAGAATCGCCGTGGGCGACTTTAACGAATATTGCACCAAACAAAAATTAAGCCCGCGTTGTACCAGGAAGCATTTAGCGGAGCTTGAAGCAATCCGGACCGTAAAGAGCAACGGAAAAATCGACTATACCTGCACCGTTTACGAGGCAGAGAAAAACGCGAGCTTCCACCGATACGTCTGCATTTATTCAGACTGGAAGCGGCGTATAAAGGGAGGCGCTGCGGATGATTAAACACGTTTTAGCGGACGGAACACAGCTTAAGAGCATAGAGGGGCGGATCATACCGCCGACCGGAAAAACCGCCGCCGTTTATAGATTGATTGCGGAGCAGATCATAAACCGCAGCAAGCCCGCCGCGAAGCAGCGGAGCCGGGCATAGAAACAAAATAGACCAGATAGACAAGGAGGGATAACAAGTGAAATACCAGGACTTAAAAGCAGGCATAAGAAGCCACCTGGAGGACGCCGCCGAGGACTTTTTCATGGTTGGTTATTTTCTTCGGCAGATCAGCGAAAACGCCCTTTTCACAGAGGACGGCTATAAAAGCATATGGGAATTTGCAAAAGGCGAGTACGGCTTAAGCACTTCCAGCGCTTCACGTTTCATGGCCATTAACGCCCGCTTTTCGATTGACGGCGGGGAGCATATGGCGGAGAAGTACATAGGGATGGGCGTAAGCAAGCTGCAGGAGATGTTAGGCTTGCCGGACGAGGAACTCGAAAAGGTAACGCAGGAAACAACGGTCCGGGAGATACGCGCCATGAAGAAAAGGCAGGAGGCGCCGCGTTCCTTCTACGGCTTTCCGAAAACGGAGCGCCCGGAAGGTTCCTTACTTACCACACCAGGATGCGGCGACGGAAAATACGATTGCTTTTCATGTTGCAGGGAGTGCGCCATAAGGCAGGAACCCAGGCACTGCAGAACCGCCCCGCTGGGGAACCCGTTCCCTTGTACCAGGGTAAACAACGAAGAATGGAAAAAGAATATAGCCTACAGCCTTTACAAAGACGAGTGCCAGCTTTTACACCCGGAACTCGCCCCGGTACGGGAAGGCGACAAAGAGCCGGACCCCTGCTGCCTTAATTGCACAAATAAAACTTGCTTCAACCGTTGCGACGTCGCAAAGAAAAAGGACGAGGACGAGAAAAAGCAGGCCCAGGAAGAACTGCGGAAGCAGCAGCGCGAGGCCGAAGCGAAAAAGCCGGAGATGGGCGACAACGAAATGAAGGCGCTTTATAAATGGTTCAGCATTAAAACAGATACAAAGCTGACCGGGGCGGCACTTAAAGAGCAGCACGGGAAATCCTACCACGGGGGAAGTTCAAACGGAATTTATTTTAATTGCAGCCCGCGAGGCGTAAGAACGGACCATAGCCAGGAAATGACATGGGGGCAGATTGCTAAACGGATTAAGGAGATCCAGGAGGCGGAGAAAAAGAAGGCCGACTTTGTGGAGCGTTCCAACGGGGCGCAGAAAAACGTCCGCGACCTTATTAAGCAGCAGGAGGAAAAGCGCCGGATTGAGGCTGAGGAAAAGAAGGCAGCCAGGGCCGCCGCGAAGCTGCAGGCAGAGGCGGAGGAACCGGGAAAGCCGGAAATCATAGACGGCGATTTTCGGGAAGTCGAGGACGAGCCGATGGACGATCCGGCGCAGGAGGCAGCAAAGACCAGGGACGAGCGGCAGGAGCCGGAGCCGGTACTTTGCGACACTTGCGAGCATGAGGGTGAGTGCGCGGGCAAAAAGACCCACGAAAACGGCTGTATGGGGTACGAGGAAAAGGCCCAGGAGCTGGAGGCCGAAGCGGAGCCGAACCCGGAGGAATACTCCCGCTTTGACGTTGCGGACATTCTTAAGAGAGAAAGCGCCTACCTTAAGGACGGAGGCGAAGCAGGCGCCCCGGCAAAGTTTATCCGGAACCACAAAATCCTGGTTGACGCCTTAACCCTTTTACTTGAAAAGATGGACGCCGAAGGAGGTGCGGAGGATTGACGCGCAGAGAATACCGCAGACGGAGAAGGCGGAGGGCGCGGCGCCGGTACTTGATAAAGCGGATAGCAATAAGCAGCGCCTTTCTATTGGCAACCGGAAGCGTGTTCTTTTCAGTATACGCTGTGACGAACCAGGAGCGCCCAGCATTGGAGGAAACGGAAGCGGTCGGGGAAATGCCCACCATAGCGCCGGAAGCGCCTACAGAGGCGCACAGCGAGGCGCAGGAGGGGAAGGACTTAGGCTGGACAGCCGCCGAGGAATACAAGGCCGCAAGGATGGCCATGGCGGAGGCGGAGGGCGAGGACACCGAAGGGAAAGCGCTTGTTATTCTTGTAATTTATAACCGGCAGCACTCCGGGAAGTTCCCGGACACCGTAGGCGGCGTTATTTCCCAGGAGAACGCCTTTACTTCCTACCATAACGGCAGGTACGACCGAGTAAAGCCGGATGCGGACTGCTGGGCGGCGCTTGACTTGATACAGATCCAGGGCTGGGACGAAAGCCAGGGGGCGCTATACTTCGAGCGGACGCCGGAGGACGAGGAAAGCACCTGGCACAGCCGGAACCTTGAACGGCTTTTCATACACGGGAACCATACATTTTATACAGAGAAGGAGGCGAAAGCAAATTGAAGATGGCCATGAAGGAAGGGCAGATCCTTATAAAAGAAGCCGATAACACACAATTCACAATTATAAAGAGCTGGGGCAAGATGAAGTGGAGCAAAGCGGAGCGGATGTTTTACGGCCCGGCGGAGATTGAGCTTTTAAACAAGCTGGCCGGAATAGTACGGCTTCCGGGACCCATTGAAGCGGAACGGCAGCGGCTTAATATTATCGCCCAGGCAGTAGACGCGGAGCGCATGAAGCCGGAGCCGGAACCGCTTTACAAGTATCCGGTAAAGTTCCCCCTTTACAAGCACCAGACCAGGGCGGCAAACATGGCTCTTATTACTTTCGGATTAGTACCGCCGCCGGAGGATAAGGAGGGCGGTCATGGAAGCATTGAACAGTAAAGAGCGCAA
This sequence comes from Hominisplanchenecus murintestinalis, assembly GCA_004793585.1. Classification (GTDB taxonomy): domain Bacteria; phylum Bacillota; class Clostridia; order Lachnospirales; family Lachnospiraceae; genus Hominisplanchenecus_A; species Hominisplanchenecus_A murintestinalis. The sequence goes on from SRZB01000027.1 coordinate 5,845, forward strand.
GTTTGCGGAAGAAAACCACGGGCTTATATATTCTTTCTTGAATTACTACCGGCTTACCGAAGCGGAGCATTACGACATATGCGCCATAGCTTACCTGCAGGCGGTAAAGGAGTGGCACAGAAAGCCGGAGCTTCGGGACAAGTATAAGTTTTCAACGATTGCCTTCAAAAAGATGGAGTCCGCAAAAATAAAGAAATACTACGCGGACCGGCTGAGGGACTCTTACATATTATTCAGCCTTAACGACCTTAACGCGGAGGGCAACGAGTACCTTGGACAGATTGCAGATCAGCGCGACGCCATCCGGGAGATTGAGGACCAGCAGAACATAGAGGACCTTTTAAACGAGGTTATGCCAGCGCTTACGGAGCGGCAGCGGAAGCACCTTATGAGGATGGTAAAAGGCGAAACGCCCGTAGAGATTATGCGGGGCGGCCATACGGCAATAACGGAATTTTGGAAAGACAGAGAGCGCATAAAAAAGGCAGTATCCGCAGTTTTTGTGCGGGGGGGGGGGTATTGAGGCGTGGGGCGGGCGGGTGTTATTGAGCTATTAAGGCTTTAAGCCTTGATATAAATAAAAAACGAAAAGGAAGGTATAAGCAGAATGAGCAAAGTAAAAGTATTGATTGAACACGAGGACGGCCACAAACAGGAGCTTAACGGCGATACGGTTATCTGCTTCACAGTAAGCAAGGCCGGGGAGTTTTTGGACGGGAAGGCGCAGCTTATAGACGCGCAGGCAGCATTTATCGGCAGAGAAATCCCCGCCCCGATTTACCCGGACACAATAGGGAGCCTCGTCGCTTCCACGATTGAGAAAAGCAGCGGAAACGCCGTAAGGGCGGGCTTCATTCTTCACATGGTGGCGCAGATTTTAGAGGCGAAAAGCAAAGAGGTTAAAAGCGGACTTACGGAGCAGGAGAAAAAGGAAGCCTTTAACCAGGCCATGGAAGAACTTTTAAAGGCCGCCGTATTTGGCAAGTAGGAGGAAAAAGGATGGTAAAGAGGCAGCAGGCCGCCGCCCAGGGTAAAGGCTTCGGGCTTTTGTTTGAAATGGGCTGCGGCAAGACATTAACCGCGATTGCAATCGCCGGGGCAGCATACGAGAAGGGAGCCATTGAGAAGGTCTTAGTGGTTGCGCCTACTTCGGTTTGCAGCGTATGGCCGAAGGAATTTAAGGACTACGCGGACTTTAAATACAAGGTAAACGTACTTTTGGGCGATAAGAAAAAACGCCTGCAGGAGCTGGAAGCCCTTAACAATTTTCCTTTTAAGGCGCTTAAGGTTGCGGTCATAAACTACGAAAGCACATGGCGCGAGGGATTGTTTGAGGCGCTTCTTGATTGGAAGCCGGATATGGTTATAGCGGACGAGAGCCAGCGGATCAAGACGCCCGACGCCGAACAGAGTAAGGCCATGCACCAGATCGGGGACATAGCGAAGTATAAGCTCATTCTTTCCGGTACGCCGGTACAGAATGACGCTATAGACCTTTTCAGCCAGTACAGATTTTTAAACCCTAACATTTTCGGCTATAACTTCTACGCTTTCCGGGGGCGCTACGCCATTATGGGCGGCTTTAACCGAAAGCAGATTGTAAGCTATAAGGACTTAGATCAGCTTATCCAAAAGGAGCATAGCATAGCTTACCGGGTAACGAAGGCGGAAGCGCTCGACTTGCCGGAGCAGACATTTTTAACGCGGTATATTCAGCTTGCAGGGAAGGAGAAACAGCTTTACGACAAAATTAAAAAAGACAGCTTCGCGGAGCTGGAGAACGGCGGCATGATAACAGCCCCGACCGTACTTACAAAACTTCTACGGCTGCAGCAGTTTACCGGAGGTTTTATCCAGGCGGACGAAGGGACGAAGCCGGAGCTTGTCTTTAAGGGGAAGCTAAACGCCCTGGAGGATATTTTAGAGGATTACGTTATAGGCGAGGGAAAGAAGCTGGTTATTTTCTGCCGGTTCCGCCCTGAGATTGACTTAATACAAAAGCTGCTTGAAAAGAAAAAGATACAGTACCGCAGCATATACGGCGACATCAAGATCGACGACCGGGGGCCGATTGTAGCGGACTTCCAGAAGATACCGGAAATAAAAGTATTCCTTGCACAGATTGACACCGCAGGGCTGGGGATTACCTTAACGGCAGCCGACACTTGCGTCTATTACAGCGAAAACTTTAATTACGCAGCGTACAGCCAGAGCCTGGCCCGTATTCACAGAATAGGGCAGAGAAACATCTGTACATATATTCATTTAGTAGTTGAGAAAACCGTAGACGAGATTATTTTAAAAGCACTTTCCAAAAAAGAGGACCTGGCAAAAACCATAGTAGACGATTGGAGGCAGTATTTTTGATGGAGGCTATTAAAGTAACCCGGAACCTTGACGGCAAGGGGCGCTTAATTCTTCCGAGAGATTTTAGAGAGGCCGCAGGCTTCGCAGCAGATGAACCGGTGGAAGTAGCGCTTATGACCATTGAGGGGAAGCAAGCCTTTGTAATCACGAAAAAGGAGTTGAAAAGATGGCAAAACAGACCGAGCGAAAAGAAGAAATTGTAATTTGCAAGCACTGCGGCAAGCCGGAATATTGGGGCGCTATGCGCTGGCTTTCCGGGCGTTGCGCTTGCCGGAATTGTTACCGCAGCTTTTGGGAGGACCAGAATCACAAGCGCTACACCTGGGACGACTTAGACGGGCCGCGCCCGGCGCTTGAAGAATACAAAGAGCAGGAGGCAAAGAAATGCGAAAATACGAATTAAGCATAAGCGCCGACTACGTCCCGGAGTGGGGAGTAGTTGAGGCAACAAGAGAATTTTTTCAAAATTCCATAGACGAGCAGACCAGGGACGGCAGCAACAAAATGTTTTTCAATTACGACAGCGAAACCCAGGTTATGCGGATCGGAAACAAGCATAGCGACCTGGATATAAAAACGCTTCTTTTCGGCGTAACCACGAAGGCAAAGGACAGCGAGATGATCGGGAACCACGGCGAAGGCTATAAGATCGCTACCGTTGTTTTCCTTCGTTTGGGGAAAAGCGTTGTTTTCTACAATTACTGCCGCCGGGAAATTTGGCGGCCCCGGCTTGTAAAATCCAGGAAGTACGACGGCGCCCTGGTTCCTACGTTCTTCGTTGAAAACGAAGCCATATGGAAGGAAGTACCGGAGCATAGCTTAATTATTGAGGTCGGCGGGATAACGCCGGAGGACTACGAGAAAATACAGAGTTGCAATTTACACCTGCAGGAGAATTACAGCCGCAGGGAAACCAGCTACGGCGCGATCCTTGACGACGAGGAATACATAGGCCACATTTTCGTCGGAGGGCTTCATATTTGCAAGGACCAGCGGCTGGACATTGGAATCGACTTTAAGCCGAAGATCGTAAGATTGGAGCGCGACCGGAGCATGGTAAACAGCTTCGATGTTCAGTGGTACGCAGCCCGCATGATTGAGGAATTGAAGGACGCCGAAACCACAAAGAAAGCGCTTGAATCATACAGCGGGGTATATATCAATTCCTATTCAGTTCCGGCGGAGCTTCGGGACGAGATCGCGGAGGACTTCATGAACACACACGGAGCCAAGGCCGTCCCGGTAAGCGACCAGGGGGACATGGAAAAGATAAAGAAGCGGGGATATAAGCCGGTCATTGTTTCCCAGGCAAAGCGGGACGTTATTCTGAAATCGGAGCTTTACGCAGATATTAAAGCGGAAAACGATAAGGAGAGAGAAAAGGCCCGCCCGCTTTACGACCGTTTCTGCGAATTTGCAGAGAAGATCGAGAACCGGCTGGAGGAAAGCGAAGTAGCAACGCTTTATGAATTTTTGGACGAGATATCAGAGCTTGAAGAAAAGGAGGAATAAAAGTGGCAGATATTTTTACATTGATTGACGAATACAAGGGGCTGATGGACGAGAGGGACCGACTTAAGGACGCCACCACGGAAAACAATAAGGCCCTGGAGAAAAAGCGCAACGAGCTGGCGCAGGCCATGATCGACGCGGAAAGCCCGAAGGTAAGCCGGGGCGGCTTCCTTTACAGCTTGCAGGATAAGACCAAGTACAACAAAATCGGCGGATGCGACGAGGACGGCTTTTTTGAAACATTGGAGGAACATGGGCTGGGGGATATTATTAAACGCACCGTAAACGCGCAGACCTTGAACGGAGCTATGGCGGGACTTGTTGAGGAAAACGACGGGGAGCTGCCGGAGGACTTCGAGGATTATATAAAGCCTTATCAGTATTACGACGTAGCAAAGCGCAAGGAAACAAATAAGGCGGCAAAGAACGCCAAAAAGAAGAAGGGAGAGTAAGCATGGATGCATACGAGCAGATGGAGATTGACGTAAGGCTGGAATCGGAAAAGGACCTTAAAACCAACGTAGGGAAGGTTATTAAGTTCTTCTACGATAAGCGCCGGGTGGAGGCAGAGGAAAGCGGATGGCCGCTTAAGAGGGTAGAGAGCAAACATGAAGGCTACGGAATCGCGGCGGAGGCATACAGCAAGATCGGAGCCAAAGCAAAGGTCCTTAAGAACGGCATGGAGGACTATTTAAAACTTTTGCAGGTAAAGGGCGAGGACGGCGTGAGCATTTGCGGGGATATTTACAACCAGGCGCTGGAGCTTGCTATGGAGGCCATAGGGATGGCAGCAGACGCTACCCGGATATTGAACGACCTTTATTACGGCTACGACAGCCGGACGCCGATAGAGCAGGCCATAGCCGAAATGAAGGCCCAGGACGGCCAGGAGGGCGCCGAGTTTGAGGACGCGGAAGAATCCCAGGGCGAGGGCGAAAACGACGCCCAGGAGGCGCAGGAGAGCGCCGAGAGCTACGATCCGGACGCAGAGCCGGAAGAAAATTAAAGGAGGGCATAGGATGGCTTTAAAAGTAAATGAGATCGTAAAAGTTGAGGTTGAGGCCAGCGACGGCCAGGTCTTGAAGGAAGGCGACGCTATTATGCTTCGCATTAACCGGAGAACCCCGGAGGACGTCGTCTGCAGATACGCAGGGCTTTCAAACGGTTACTTTGTTACCACTACCCTGGACGGGCAGCACGAAAACAAATACCGCCAGGCAAGCATTGAAACCTGTTACCACATTAAGGACGTAGAGAAGGTCCCGCCCCAGGCATTGAAGGAAGCGGGCAAGGATGCAGCAGAGGGAACAGCGCAGGACGCCGCAGCGTCTTTATTGACGCCGGGCGCATAAATAAAAAGGAGGACACAAAACCATGGCAAAGAACGAATTGAAAGTAATAGACAGCTTCGACCTGCAGACCATAAGCGGAGATTTGGCGCAGGCAGTAGCGGAGGAAATGGACGGGCTGGGGAGCCTTCCGTTTGACCGCGTTAAAATTCCTTCCGGGGGCGGCCTTGCCTTCGAGGTTCCCGGAGAGGACGACGAGAACCCGGAGAGCGCAACGGAGATCGTAGGCGTTATTTTGGACCACCACCCGGTCAATGCATACTGGCGCGAGAAGTTCGCAGGCGGAAACGAGCAGCCGGACTGTTCCAGCTTTGACGGAAAGCAGGGAGTAGATCGGGAAACCGGAGAAATTAAGGACTGCGCGAGCTGCCCTTATAACCAGTTCGGCAGCGACGACAAGGGGAAGGCTTGTAAGAACGTACACCGCGTTTTCATTCTTCGGGAAGGGAACCCCGTACCCCTGGTGCTTTCCCTTCCGCCGACCAGCCTTAAATATATGCGGGACTATATCGCAAAGCGCGTTATTTTAAAGGGCTTCCGTTGTTGGCAGGTTGTAACCAGGATTACGCTGAAGAAAGAAAAGAACGCCGCCGGAATTGCATACAGCCGCGCCGTATTTTCCTTCGTTGGTAAGTTAAGCCCCGAAAAGGAAAAAGAGGCCGGAGTCATGAAGGACTTTATTAAGCAGCAGCACCGGCAGATCGACATAGGCGACGACGATTACGCAAAGACCGGCAGCAGTACCCAGGAGGGACCGGCAGCACCCAAAGCAGACGAAGCGGGCTTTATGAACGTACCGGAGGGCGCCGAGGATTTACCCTTTAATTAAGGCACAAAAGCCTGGGGGCGCGGGCGCTTACCCCCCCCCAGGCCAAAATAGACGGTTGGAGGATAAACGCATGGAAAAGGTATACATTATTTCACGATACCGGGCATTTACGGAACGGGGGCGTGAGTTTAACCGCAGGGTGGCGCGGTATTTCTGCAGGAAGGTTATTTTAGAAGGTAAGCAGCCTATAGCTCCGCACCTTTACTATACCCAGTTTTTAGACGACGGGGACGAGAGGGAGCGGCGGATCGGAACACAGATAGGCATAAAAGAGCTTCGGGAAGCTGACGAATTTCTTTTAATTTTGATTGACGGGAAGATCAGCGAAGGGATGTACGCAGAGATCCGGGAGGCGACGAAGGAAGGGAAGCGCGGAAGAATAATATGCATGACCCGAAAAGAGATTGAGGAAGTGATGGAATGAACGCCGAGCAGCTTAACATTGACGATTTTGTAAATTACGAAACAGAATACCGGGCAATCATAAAAGGCGCGAAACCAAGCGGCGGGAACCTTGTAGGCCGCTGTCCCTTCCACGACGACCAAAAAAACAGCTTTAGCGTAAATTTAAAGACCGGCCAGTGGCACTGCTTCTCAGAGGATCGCGGCGGAAATTTTATTGATTTTTGGGCGGAGCTTAACGGCGTAGACACCAAAGAAGCATATAAGCAGATTTTAGAGAAGTACGGAAAGCTGGAGGAACCGAAGCAGGATAAAAAGCCGAAGCAGGAATATAAAAATTATAGCCTTGCAGAATACACCTTTACAAAGCATTTGCCGGAGGACTTCTTAAAAGACACTTGCGGCATCACCACGGCGAAAGACAAAGACGGCTCACAATACCTTAAAATGCCTTACTTCAACGAAGAAAACACAACCCCGATTTTTCGCAAGCGCTACGGCGACAAGGAATTTAGATGGAGCTGGGGCAGTTCCGGGAAATTGATTTTATACGGAGATTGGAGGCTGCCGGAGCTACGCAAGACCGGCTGGGCCGTTTTGGTTGAGGGGGAAAGCGACACCCAGACTTTATGGTATTTGAAGGTCCCGGCGTTGGGCGTTCCGGGCGCAAGCAATTTTAACGCCCGGATGGTTCCAAAATTGCAGGACTTGAAACTATACATCCACCAGGAGCCGGACCAGGGCGGCCAGACGTTCCTGGCTAAAATTTGCCGGATATTGCAGGAGTCGGAGTTTGTGGGCGAGGTTTACACCTGGAGCTGCAAGCAGTACGGCGTTAAGGACCCTTCGGAGCTTTATCTTAAAGAGGGCGCAGAGAAGGCCACGGAGAAAATACAGAAGGCAATAAAACGGGCGCAGAAGATAGACCTTGACGACATATCCAGCGCGATCCCGGAGGCCATAAAGGGCGCACCCGTAAACCTTAGACAGCCGGAAGGCTGGATCTATTCAGAAAAGGGCATAAGCCACATAGACGAAAAGAAGGCGATACCGACCACGGTCTGCAGGACGCCGATCATATTAACCCAGCGCTTAAAGAGCATGGAAACCGGCGAGGAAAAAATAGAGATTGCCTTTAAACGGGACGGCCAGTGGAGCCGCGCTATATACCCGCGTTCTACGGTTTTTACTTCCCGGAACATAACAGCCCTTGCAGATTTGGGATGCACCATCACCAGCGAGAACGCAAAGCAGGTGGTGAGCTTCCTGGCCGCATTGGAGGCGGAGAACATAGACATCATACAGAAGGCAGACTCAACGTCCACCTTCGGCTGGCAGACAAAAGGGCGCTTCCTTCCAGGACACGGGGACGACATAGTCCTGGATATTGAGCCATCCTTAAGAGGCTGGGCGGCAGCATACCACGCCGCCGGAACCTTCGAGGGATGGGTGGACACCATGCAGCCACACCGGAGCCGGGACAAGTTCCGCTTTATTTTGGCGGCCAGCTTCGCGGCCCCGTTGCTTCGGATATTACAACAGCGGATATTTTTTGTATATAACTGGGGCGGCAGCAAGGGCGGAAAGACCGCAGCACTTAAGGCGGCGCTTTCGGCCTGGGGCGACCCGGAGCGCCTTATGGTAAATTTTAACGCCACCCAGGTCGCCCTGGAAAGGATGGCGGGCTTTTATAACGACCTTCCACTCGGCATTGACGAGCGGCAGCTTGCAGGCCAGAAGCAGGAGAACCTGGAAAAGATTGTTTACATGATCGCCAGCGGAACCGGACGCGCCAGGGGCAGCAAGGGCGGCGGCTTGCAGGCGCTTAATACATGGCGCACCGTAGCCCTGGCAACCGGCGAGGAACCCTTAAGCACAGACACCACGCAGACCGGCGTAAGTACCCGTGTTCTGGAGATATACGGCGGCCCTTTCGACGACGAGAAGTCCGCCAGCCTTATGCACCAGCAGGCGCCCGTAAATTGCGGCTGGGCGGGGCCGGAATTTATAACCCGGCTTCTTGAAACAGACGAGCGCACCATAACGGATCAATACGAAAAGATGGTAGAAGAAATTTACGCAGCAGCCAACGGAACCAGCGGCGCCCACATAGCCGGGATAAGCGCGGTCGCCCTTGCGGATGCGATCATAGATACATGGATATTCAGAGAGGGAAAAGCGGAGCAAAACGGCCAAAATTGTGACCAGGAAGCCGAAAATTGTTATCAAAACGGCGAAAAGCGTAAGAAAGCGCTTGAAATACGGAAGGAGTCATGGGAGCGGGCCGTACAGATGGCGAAAGCAATTATACAAGAACAGCTTACCGCAGGAGTAAGCGACGTAAACGAGAACGCGACACAATTTATAGTTGATTGGATATTGAGCAACCGCGCCCAGTTCGGGGACAAGGCAATCGGAACCTGCCTGGGCTTCATAAGTTCGACACAAGACAAGGCTTATATATTTCCTTCGCTTCTTAACCAGGCATTGACAAAAGCAGGATATAGCCCGCGAAAAACCATGAAATATTTAGCGGATAAAAATATTATTGCTTCCCAGCCCAAAAAGAACGGCGGCAGAGAATACAGTATTTCAAAATGGTTTGATAACAGATCAAGCCGCTTTGTTGAATTTGATATAGGGAGATTTTCAAAAGCTATTGACCCATTGGAAGAAGATGAGGCAGCAGAAGCCGCAGGAATTAAGGAAAAACCGAAAGCGGAGGAATGGCAGCAATTAGACTTTGACACAAAGTCGCCTTTCGAGGAAGAAGAAACGGAGCTGCCATATTAAACTATACCTTCTTCCTATCGCCTAAAAAATAGGCGATAGGTTAGGCGATAGGTTAGGCGATATGTAAAAAACACCGAAAACAAGCGGGCTTTTAAGCCTATTATATATATTCTTACGCCCTATCGCCTATTATATAGGCTTTATTGCAAAATAAAAAAGGTAAGAAATTTTAGACCTTTTTCAAAAAGTACGGGTATATTTCCGAAAATTAGGCGATAGGCGATAGGAAATACATTTAAGCCCCATAAATACAAGATTTTATTCATGTCGCCAAAGAGAAATAAAAAGGCGATAGGAAGAATAGGCGATAGGAGGTGAGCGGCTACGGAAAAAGCAGAAAAATCCCTTGAAAAAGCGGCGGTAACGCTTGAAAAATACCGGAAAAACAAAACGCTTGTCCCGCCGGAGGAATTGGCCGGGAGGTATAAAAAACCTTTTGAGAAATTGAAGCAGCAGCTCAAGGAGGAACTAGAGGAATTTTTAAGGCTTTTTATTTTGGATGGCCTGCAGTTCCGGGACGACGACGAAGGGCGGCAGCTTGTAGACGAGATTAACCGGGCCTTTAGGGAGGGGCAGATCGGAAAGCGAGTGGGGCGGGCAGCCTTCCGGGAATTTGACTTAGAGAAGATAAAGCAGATCGCCCAGGAACACCGCCAGAAGGTAGAGGGGATATATAAAGCATACTTCGACCGCCACACTTGCCTCTACGCCGCCGGGCCTTCCTGGGACCCGGACAATCCACAGCCGCCGCTTATTTACAACGATATTGTGGATAAGTTTTACGACGAGGCGGCGGGCGGGTGGATAAGCAAAGAGAAGCCCCCAGGGGCGGCAATATTGATTTTCATTTCAGAAAAAAAGGAAGGAGGGAAGAAAGAGTGACGGAAAGAACATGGGCATTATTGATCATCTGCATAACCGTTATTTCTATAGCGACTATTATAGCGGACTGCATTAAGAGCGTAAAGGGTATAAAGGATAAAGCGGAAAAGCTACAAAAATTTGAGCCGGAGCTTTGGGCGCACAACATACCATGCCCACCACATAAAGCCCCGATAACAAAAGGCGTTATAGTAGGCAGTAAAGAATGGCAGGAAGATGAATAAAACAACCGAGCAAAAGGAGGATAAGCATGAACAGACAGGAGAACGTAAAGAAATTTGAGGAACTTTTAAGCCAGGTAGACCGGGAAGGGGTGCCCCAGCTTCTGGAGTACATCCGGGACAAGAGCGACTTTTACACGGCCCCAGCTTCTACCCGCTTCCACTTAAGCACCGAGGGCGGCTTATTGCAGCACAGCCTTAACGTGTACGAGTGCCTGCAGAGGAAAGCCCAGGCGGACACCGTATGGCACGACATTTTGACAGCAGCCGGGAAAGACGCCCTTATCATTTGCCCCTTGCTTCACGACCTCTGCAAAACGCATTTTTACAAGATCGATTTTAAGAACCAGAAAACCTATGACCCGGAGAAGGTAAAGGCGGCGGAGCGTTGGCAGGTAAAGAAAGATAACGCTGGGGCTTTCATTTGGGAATCGGTTCCCTGCTACACCGTAGACGACCGGGTGCCATACGGACACGGGGAAAAGAGCGTTATGATGATTGAGCAGTTTATGAGGCTTACCGGCCCGGAACGCTTCGCCATCCGCTGGCACATGGGATTTTCAGAACCGAAGGAGCTGCATTTACAGCTTACCCAGGCTATGAACAAATACCCGCTTATACTTGCCCTTCACGAAGCGGACCAGGAGGCAAGCACACTTTTGGAGGACGAGAAGGACAACCGGGCATGGCTCGCGGACGAGGGCAGGAACCAAGCAGGCCAGGGCGAAGGGTGCGACTTCCAGGAGGCAGTATTTGAAGGAGCCGGAGAAGATAAGGAGGAAGGATAAGATGGACTTTTCACAGAGAACGCAAGCACTTACTACGGCTTATATTCATTCCTACAATTTGGCATTGAAGGAAGTAAAAAATCCGAACCTTGCGGCACAGATAGCAACGGCGGTTATTATGGTTATTAACACAAATATCCCAGAGCAGCCTGCAGTAAACCCTTTAGCGGCTTTCTTCGCACAGTTGGCGGCACAGCAGCCGGAGCCTGGGGAAAAGGAAGGAGGCAACCATGACAGAGCAGAAAATGAAGCAGATTAACGCCTGGTTCCAGAAGGTAAACAAGAATAAGCTGGAGATGCAGGACAAGATGGCAATAGCCGGAATCACTATGGAGATGTTGGAGAAGTTGGAACCCATCTACGACAAGTACAACGGGGAGAAGAAAGCGTAACCGTTGCGACGTCGCAACAAAAAGGGAGGAAAGATGATTGATTTTGAACATTTCAAAACCAAGGCCGAGGTCATAAAGTACCTTAAGACCACGAAGGACATATCCTGCCAGACGACCGCCCAGGCGGAGAAGTACCTGCGGGCGCACTTGCCAAAAGAAAGTTATTACCAGGATAAGATCATAAAGCATATAAGGGAGCTTATACCCTCTTCCTTCGTTTGGAAAGCGGCGGCCGGACCATACAGCCGCCAGGGAATACCGGACGTTTGCGCCATAGTAAATGGCAGGTTTTACGGCTTCGAGGTAAAGCGGCCCTTTGTCGGAGTATTGAGCAAAATCCAGGAGCGGACCATAAAGCAGATCCAGGAGGCAGGCGGGAAGGCTTACGTTGTTACATATCCGGCGGAGGTAACAAGGATATTGCAGAAAGAGATCGGAGGAACGCCATGAGCAGAGAATCAGAGCTTATAAAAGAAATTAACGAACACATTAAGAAAGCGGGCGGCCTTTACGGCTTAGAACTTCCAGAAAGCGACCTATTAGTCATAAGGTCAGCACTTTATAGGGCTGTAGCTGTTGAGCCAGTAAACAAGGAAGATTGCTTCGGAGATACCGCTTTATGCTGCCCATATTGCGGAAATCCCGTTACGAATTATTACGGACGGAAGCAACCCGCCTGCTGCCAGTTTTGCGGTCAGAAATTGAAGAAAAAGGGAGGCAATCCGGAAAGTTGAGGAATAAAGAAGGATATAAGGACCCGACCGCCGGAGCAGCAATCGCCAGCGTAAGGCGGCAGGAGAAGCGGCGAAGGAAGGAGGAAAAGCGTGAACAGAAAGCAGGCACGAGCCATGAAGCACGGGAAGGCGAAGGGGCCGAACCTAAACGACCCCAGGCAGGCGCAGGAAATGCTTGAAAATTTACCTATTGCCACATTGGTGGCCGGAATTAACAATAGCCTTGCAATTCTTCAAAAAAGAGGTATTCCCATTTCAGACTGGGACCAGAAAAAGCGGGAATTGTATCGGCTTAAGGTTTTCGGCGGCAAGGTTTATTTTTTGGCGGCTGAGTTAGACAGATCCGAGCATTAAAACAGAGAAGGAGAACAAAGCCGATGGATCAGAAAAATAAACAGCGGAAAAACGAAAGAAACGAGGACAAGGAGCTGCTTAAAGCATATTTAAACCAGTATTACGCGGGCCGGATTAAGCGGACGCAGCTCGAAAGACGGCTTAAAAATATCCGCGAAGAAATGGCTACCCCCATAGGCGGCTACGGATATTCTCCGGTAAATTACGGAGGCACAAACAAGGTCGGACCCGGCGCCGCTTCTTTCGTTTACCGCATGAGCGAGATCGAAACCCGGATAGAGAGCCAAAAAAGCCGGGTAGAAAAAGCCCTTTTAAAAGTCATGGATATTATGGACTTTTTGGAGGAAAGCAGCACGGAGCGGATGGTTTTAGAGCTTCGCTTTATTGATTGCAAGCCCTGGGCAGCCATTGAGCGCGAGTTGAATTTAAGCCGAAGCTCGCTTTTTCAGTACCAGAACGAAGGGCTTGAAAAATTATTGCAGTATAAAAAGGTCCGCCAGATTTTGAGGGAGTATAAAAAGGCCGGTTAAATATAGCCCCCCTATGATACCCCATATAATACCCCGTATTTTTCCCCGCATTTTTTACAAGGGGAATTTATACGGGGTATTTTTTACCCAGGCAAAAGCGCGGAAAAGCCAGTATATACAAGGCTTCGGCGGCTTTTTTAAAGTTCGGACTCTATTGGACTTTTAAGTGTGCTATTATAGTAGCATGGGAAATAAAGAACAGCACCCCCACATATAAGCCAGGAAATAAGCCCCTATTTTATACACCCCCTATTATATAGGCGTATTATAGGGGCATTATTTATGCACACCCCCATAATAGCAGGGTATAAAGTACGCCTATTATTATACATACAGAGCAAGGCATAGCAGCACAGCATACAGAGAGGACACAGCAGGCCAGGCACAAGAGAAGGGGCAAGGCATACATAGGAGCATGGCATAAGGCAGGCGACGCAGGCACAGCACGGCGCAGGCATTGAGGCAAGGGAGGCAAGGGCAGCCACGGCACACGGCGCACAGCGCAAGCAAAGAGCCAGGACACAAGGCAGCCAGGCGGACAGCGCAGCGCGGAGGCATAGCCGCACAAAAATTAAAAGGTACTTCCAAGACCTAAAAAGCCATGCGGGGCGGGGAAGGCGCAGTATTTTCGGCGCTGAAATCGAAAAAAAATTTTGCTTTTCGTTACGCGAAGCATAGGAAGGAGGGAAAACGGAACCATGGAGCTGATAAAACGGAACCTTTCAGACCTTAAACCGGCGGAGTATAACCCGCGCAAAGCGCTGACGCCCAGCGATCCAGAATACCAGCGCATAGCCGCCAGTATAGAAGAATTTGGGTACGTTGACCCGATTATTATAAATTCAGACAATACCATCATAGGCGGCCACCAGCGCCGCACGGTTATGCTTGATTTAGGCTATACGGAGGCGGACTGCATCCTGGTGGAGATGGACAAGACCAGGGAAAAGGCGCTTAATATTGCCTTGAACAAAATAACCGGGGAGTGGGACGAGGCAGCCTTAAAAGATTTATTGATTGATTTGGATAAGGCAGACTACAACGTGAACCTTACCGGCTTCGACGGCGACGAGATCGAAAAGCTCTTTGCAGCCGTTGAGCTTACCCAGGAGGCAAACGACGACGGCTACGATCCCGAAAAGAAGCTGGCGGAGCTTACCGAGATACGGACGCGCCCCGGCGATATTTGGCAGTTAGGCAGCCACCGGCTGATGTGCGGCGACGCTACGGACCTTTCCGACGTTGAGCGGCTTATGGAGGGCGCAGCGGCGGACCTTATCATCACCGACCCGCCCTATAACGTAGATTACGAAACCAAAGACAAGAGCCTGGAGCGTTCCTATAAACGGAATAAGACCAGGACCAGCAACGAAATCCAAAACGACAAGATGAGCGATAACGCCTTTTACAGTTTTCTGTACAAGGCGTTTTGTAATTTCAACGAAGCAGCCCGCCCCGGCTGTTCGGTTTATATATTCCACGCCGACAGCGAGGGTATAAACTTCCGAACCGCCATGAAGGAGGCAGGCTTTTACCAGGCGCAGACGCTGATCTGGGAGAAAAACCAGTTTGTCATAGGCCGCCAGGATTACCACTGGCGCCACGAGCCGATCTTATACGGTTGGAAGGAGGGCGGCGGTCATTACTTCGGCGGAGGGCGCGGACAAGATACCGTTTTCATAGAAGATGATATAGACTTTTCAGCCATGAAGAAAGCGGAGCTTGTCGCCTACATTGAGGGCATCCGGGAACGCCTGCAGGAGAACACGTCGGTCTTGTACGAAAAGAAGCCAGCCCGGAGCGATATGCACCCGACCATGAAGCCCGTGGCGCTTTTCGGCCGGCTTATTACCAATAGCAGCAAGTACGGCGACACGGTCGCTGACTTTTTCGGAGGGAGCGGGACGACGCTGATCGCTTGCGAGCAGCTAAACCGGAGTGCGTACCTTATGGAGCTTAACGAAAAGTATTGCGATATTATTATTGACCGTTGGGAGGAATACACCGGTCAGAAGGCCGTAAGAGTAAGGGAGGGCGGAGCATAATGGCAGAAGAAAAGAGCGGTGGCCAATTCGTAAAGGTTGAGGTTATAGCGCAGATTTTCGGCGTTACCGTCCGGAGAGTACAGCAGCTTACTCAGGAGGGCGTAGTTAAGACTACGGAGATCCCAGGGGAGGGCAGACGCTACGAGCTGGTGCCGACCATTAAAACATATATCCAGTATTTGTCCGACAAGGCATACGGCAAGGGTAAGTCCGAAAAGGAAACGGAGTTAAGACAGCAGAAGCTGGAGGCGGAAATTGCCTTGAAGGAGAGCCAGGGCGAGATGCACCGCATGAGGGCGGAGATTGCTGCCGGGAAATATATAGACGTTGAGGAAGTGGCTTTAGACTATCAGAAGTTTTTCGTTACTTTCAAGAGGTTCGCCCTGGGGATCCCGTCCCGGCTTGTAAGCATGATCAGCGACAGCCTGGAGCCATTGGAAGCCCGGCGGGTTGAAAAGGAGATGGGCGCGGAAGTAAAGCGTATGCTTCGGGCTTTTGTTGTTTCTGGGTATACGCCGGAATCGGGGGAAGAAAAGACAGGGAGGCGCCGTGCAAAAACCTAAACAGCTCCGCCTCCGGAAATACGAGTGCAGGGCATACCAGAAATCCGCGCTTGAATACTTGAATCCCCCGGAAGATATGAAGGTATCCGAGTGGGCGGAGCGATACCGGATGCTTGACAGCAAGACCAGCGCGGAACCGGGGCCATGGAACAACAGCCGGACCCCGTATCTGGTTGAGATTATGGATGAGCTTCTGAACTACGAAACGGAGGAAATAATCTTTTGCAAGTGTACCCAGGTAGGCGGGACGGAAGTAGAGCTTAATATGTTAGGCTACGCCGCCCAGCAGGACCCGGCACCCATAGAAGTGGTATACCCGACGGAAACCCTGGCGAACAGCATATCGGAAAAGCGTATAAAGCCCATGATTGAGAATACGCCGACTCTTTATCAGAAGTACGACAAAAACAGCGGGAACCTTGAACTTGATTTTGATGATATGTTTATAAAACTTGTTTGGAGCAACAGCCCCTCCGGGCTTGCTTCCTTCGCCATGAAATACCTTTTTCTTGACGAGGTGGACAAATACCCAGGAGCCAGCAAGAAAGAGGCGGATCCGATCAGCCTGGCGAAAGAGCGTACAAAGACTTTCCGAAACAGCAAGGTCTATATAACCAGCACCCCGACCATACGCACGAACCATATATGGAAGGCCAAGGAAGGAGCGGACGCAGAAAAACATTTTTTCATACCATGCCCACACTGCGGGGAGTTTATAGAGCTTAAATTTGACAACCTTAAGTGGCCGGGCAAGGATAAGGATCTGGTGGAAGCCTACGGCGAGGACGCCATAAAGGAGAAGCTCGGCGCATTGGAGCCGGTAGACGAGGCGGAAGGCTTAAGCAACGCAGACCGGGCGGAATTTGCCTTTTACGTTTGCCAGGAATGCGGCTGCGTTATTTCAGACGCGCAGAAACAGCAGGCCGTAAAGAAGGGACGCTGGGAAATAGTAAAGAAAAAAACTCGGTTTGTAAAAAAAGTTTGTTTTTGGATAAACGTGCTTTATAGCCCCTTCGTCCGGTTTTCCGAAATTGCGAAGGAATTTATGGACAGCAAAGACGACCCGGAGCGCTTGCAAAACTTTGTAAATTCCTGGCTTGCGGAACCGTGGGAAGATACCAAGCTAAAGACCAGCAAAGAGCTGGTTTTAGAGAGGCAGACGGAGCTGCCGGAGTTTATAGTCCCAGGATGGGCGAAACTTCTTACCGGCGGCGTAGACGTTCAAGAAAATTGCGTATATTGGACCATAAGAGCCTGGGGCGATTACGTTACAAGCCAGAATATAGCCCACGGCCAGGCATACAACCTGGCAGAGGTTGTATGCATTATGAACCTTGAATATAAGATAGAGGGCGGCGGCGTTGCAGTAGTAAACCTTTGCTTCATAGACTCCGGCTACGAAGCCGACGCGGTTTACGATTTTTGCGTCGACAATATGGACTGGGCGAAACCGGCTAAAGGTTCCAGCAACCCCATGCAGAGCCATTTTAAAATAAGCACCGTAAACAGAGAGGCATCCAGGGCATACGGAATGGAGCTTGTTATAGTTGACGGCGGAAAATATAAGGACATGATCGCCAGCAGGATGCACAAGAAAAACGGGCGGGCAAGTTGGATGGTTTACCAGGGCTGCGACGAGGAATACGCCGCGCAGGTTACGGCGGAGCATAAAATCCTCGTTAAGAACGGCAACGCGAAGCCACGCCTTGAATGGGTGCCGAAGCACAGCCACGCCGACAACCATTATTTAGATGCCGAAGTATACGCCATGGCAGCAGCCGACACCCTGGGCGTCCGGATGCTTCATTTGCAGGGCGAACAGCAGCAGGCCCAGCCAGAAAAGAAGGAGCAGTACACGCCGGAGGAAGAATGGATCAGCCAAAACGAGAGCTGGCTATAGGAAGGAGGAAACCGGGTGGAACAACAGATGACAGCGCAGGAAATGCTTACCGAAGTAAATAACGCTATTTACGCTATTTGCGTAGGAGGGCAAAGTTATAAAATCGGTTCCCGGCAGCTTAACCGGGCAGACCTTAAGACGCTTTACGACATTAAAAATGACCTTACGGCGCAGGTCGCCGGAGATACGCCGGGCTTTTTGGATGATTGCTACGTCGCAGTATTTGACCGGAGATAGGAGGGAAAGAAGTGGGAAACGTATTAGACAATATAATCGGCTTCATTTCTCCCGCAGCCGGAGCCAGGAGGGAGGCGTGGCGGCAGTATTTAGACGAACAGCGCCATTATGACGCCGGAAGCTACGACCGCCTTAACGCCGGGTGGGTGGCTTACAATCAGAGCGCGGAGCAAACGGATCGCTACAGCAGGGACACGATCCGCGCAAGGGCGCGGGACCTTGAGCGAAACAGCGACATGGCTAACAGCATAATCGGAGCTTACCGCCGGAACGTAGTAGGACACGGCTGGACGCTTCGGGCAAGGACCAGCAACGAAACCCTTAATAAGAAGATCCAGGAAGCCTGGGCGGAGTGGTGCAAGCGTAAAAATTGCGACGTAACCGAAACGCAGAGCTTTAATCAGATGCTTAGAATGGCGGAGCGCCGGAAGAAAGTAGACGGCGGAATCCTTTTTAAGAAATGCTATACCGGAGGCGGCCTGCTGCCCTTTAAGTTGCAGGCGTTGGAGGTTGACGAGCTGGACACCGGCAGAGTAGCGCCGCATAACCCGAAATGCCGCGTTATTGGAGGAATAGAGCTTAACACCTATAACAAGCCGGTCGGCTATTGGATAAGGCAGTATAACGTAGACGGCTTCGGGCAGATTGACCCCGTATATGTTCCGGCGAAGGATATTATTTATTTCTTCACGAAAGACCGCCCCTCCCAGGTTCGGGAGATGAGCGACCTGGCCCCGACCATTACCAGGGTAAGGGACGCGAATGAGTTTATGACGGCGGTAAGCGTAAAGGAGCGCATAGCCGCCTGCCTTGCGGTTTTCGTAAAAAAGATTATTCCTACAACGGGAAACTTTGCAAGGGGAATAAACCAGGACAGCAGGCCGCGTGAGGACTACGACGGGAAGCGGATCAGCCCCGGCATGATAAAAGAGCTTAACGCCGGGGACGAGATCCAGGTCGTAAACCCGACCGGGCAGGCAACGGACGCCGCCAGCTATATCAAGCTGCAGCAGCGGCTTATAGGAGCCGGGCAGGGCTTAAGCTACGAAGCCACGAGCCGCGACATGAGTCAGAGCAATTACAGCAGCGCCCGCCAGGGAATTATTGAGGATGGCCAGACCTACATAGAGGACATAGAACTGCTGCAGGAGGTTGTGATGGACGAAGTATACGAAACCTTCATAATTTCCGGCGTTCTTTCCGGCTTATTCAATATCCCCGGATTTTGGGAGGATAAGCAGAAATATTTTAAGCACGAATGGGTGGCAGCACCGAAAAAGTGGATAGACCCCAGCAAAGAGGCCATGGCAACAAAGATCGCGTTGCAGACCGGCCAAAAGACATACCCGCAGATCGCGGCGGAGAACGGCAAAGACTGGAAAGAACAGATAGACGAAACCGTCGCCGTTTTGGAATACGCCAGGGAAAAAGGCTTAGAGATGGGAGGTGTTATATTTGACAGAACAGAAGCAGACCTTACTCCTGCAGACGAAAAAGACGAGCAGGACCCGGCAGCCGTACCAGCACCTGCAGACCAGGGCGGCGGAAACCAGCCCCCAGGGCAGCCGGCAGAACAGCAGCCAGGGAACCAGCCGGCAGAGCAGCCGACAGCCGGCGACGGACAGCAGGAGGGAAAATCAAATAAGGGCGTTTAGTACGGCAACCATACGCGCCATGGAAGGCGAAGGGAATGAGCGGAAGTTCATTCTTTCTTTTTCTTCAGAAGAACCATACGAGCGTTACTGGGGGAAGGAGATTTTAGACCACAACCCGGCAGCCGTTGACCTTACCAGGCTTAACAGTATAGGCGTCCTTCTTTTCAACCATAACCGCGATAAAGTTATCGGCAGAATAAACCGCGCCTGGATTGAAAACCAGAGAGGCATGGCCGAGGTTGAATTTGACGCAGACGAGAGCAGCGAGGTCATTTTCCAGAAGGTAAAAAGCGGGACACTTAAAGGCGTTTCCGTAGGATATAAGATCGGCGTTATTGAAGAAGTAATGGCGAATAAGATATCCACCGACGGACGCTTTAGCGGCCCTTGCGACGTCGCAAGGGAATGGATGCCCTACGAGATAAGCATAGTAAGCGTCCCGGCGGACGCTACCGTGGGAGTAGGGCGGGAGCTTAAGGGGAACCCCCAGGCTCCGGAAACTTTATCTTGTTTTGAGGCGCAGCTTCAAATAAATAAAAACAGAAAATAGGAGGTAAACCACATGACACCGAAACAGAGAAAAGAAGCCGCCATGCTTAAGCAGCAGGCCATTGTGAACGCTGCCAAGGCGGACGGGAACCGGGCGCTGACGGCGGAGGAGCAGGCACAGTTTAACGACCTGCAGCGCGAGATCGACGAAGCCCAGGCAGAGATCAACACCCAGGAAAGAGGGCTTGCAGGAGGCACAGGAGCGCCGTCAGCGCCCCCGGCGGCAATACCCCAGGGAAACCCCGTCCAGACAGCTACAGCGGCAGCAGGAGCGCCCCAGGACGGCCAGAGAGCCGCAGCAGAAGCGGAGCGTACCCGCGCAGCGGAGATTATGGCGCTTTGCCGCGATTTTGATATTGACCCCACGGAATACGTCCGCAACGGTTCCAGCCTGGACCAGGTACGGAGCGCGATCCTTGACGGCATGAGGCAGACCGGAAGCCCGGTGGGCGTCCAGGTTACAAGGGACGAAGGGGACACGTTCAGAGAGAGGGCAACCGACGCCCTTATGATGCGGGCAGGCGTTACCGTTGAGAACCCGGCGGACGGAGCGCAGGAGCTTAGAGCCATGAGCCTGCGCGATTTGGGTATTGAGTGTTTAAGCAGGGACGGGCGCGACGTAAGAACCCTTTTACGAATGGACCCCGACGAGATGTACGGCGAGCTTTGCCGCCAGTTCTACAACCCTACGGCAGCCTTCCCGGCGATCCTTGACAATACGATCCGGAAAAGCATTGTGCAGCTTTACAACGCAGTACCTACGACCTTCCAGGCATGGACCACAAAGGGCAGCCTGAAAGACTTTAAGACCACGGCGGACCACGAATACGTGATCGGAGGCATGGGCGACTTTTTACTGGTTCCCGAAAACGGAGAGCTTAAGCCCATGATCCCGAAAACGGAGTTACTGCCGAACCGCAAGCTGGACACTTACGGGCGTACATTCAGCATGACCCGCCAGGCGTTCATCAACGATGATATCGGCTTTTTAACGGAGGTTCCCGGACTTTACGCCCAGGCCGCGAAAAAAACCATTGATAAGCAGGTGTACGGCTTGCTTTACAATAACGGGAAGATTTTCGACGGCGTAAACCTTTTCGACGCGAAGCACAACAATCTGATCAAGACCGGCTGCAAGCCTTCCCAGGCTTCGATCCAGAGCATTATTTTACAGATGCAGCGGCAGAAAGACCAGTTCGGAGAGGCGATTTATATTACGCCGCAGCACATTATTGTGCCGGTTGGCTACGAGTTTGAGCTTGCAGTTATTCTGCACAGCGCCCAGGTCGTAGGCAGCAATAACAACGATATTAACCCGCTGTACAACTACCCGATCAATATTATTCAGACGCCGGTCCTTAACGCCCTTGCAGGGGAAAACGCCGTGCCGTGGTTCATGGTTGCGAATACCGCCAGCGCGAAGCACATCCAGGTGGACTACTTGAACGGGCAGGAAACCCCGACCGTAAGACGCATGGAAACGCCCGGCGTTTTGGGCTTCCAGTGGGACATTTATCTTGACTGGGGGATCGCCGTAAGGGACTTCCGCGGGATTGCAAAGAACCCCGGAGAAAAGATCGTAGCAGCATAAAAGAGAAAAGGAGGACAAGACCATGAGTAAGGCCGCATTTTGGCAGAGAGGGGAGGCCCTCGACTATACGAACACCGGGACAAAGACCATTGAGGCGAACACAATTATTTCTTTCGGAGGGCATATCGGGATCGCCGGAACGGACATTTTACCCGGCGAAGTTGGCTCGCTTCATGTTACGGGCGTTTTTGAGATGCCCAAGACGGATGCCGCAGCCATTGAGATGGGGACGGAGGTATATTTTGACGGAGAAGGGATCACGGCAACTAAGGGCGACAGTGCTATCCCTGCAGGCTATGCGGTGCAGGCAGCCGCCGCAGCCGACACTGTTATCCTGGTAAAGCTGGGCGGCTGATGAAGCAGCTTATAGCAGTTTCCCCGATCCTTTTTGAAAGCGTAAACTATGAGCCGGGCGACGAGCTGCCGACACATAACGCTGGGCTTGTAGAAGCGTGGATCGGGAACGGCGCGGCCATTTGGCAGGACGACGAGGAACCGGAGAAAAAGCCGGTAAAAGGGAAGGCACGGACGGCGCCCGCAGGGCTTACGGGCGACGCTTACCCTTCCGCCGGGCCGGAGCAGGATTTAGTGGGGAAGCCGCCGTCCAGGAAAACCAGGGGCGCACAGACGGAGCCGGCCAAAGGAAGGAGGAAAAGCAGTGCGTAAGCCGCTGACATTTAAGGAGCTTCTGAGGCAGGATGTAAAAACGGTATTCCTTAACCCGGCAGAGTTTGGGGAAGAACACACGGTCAATGGAAAATCCATGCTGATTATTATTGACGATAACGAGCTTACAGAGAGGGAAAAGCGGATAAAAAGCAACATGGATGGGATATACAAAAAGCAAACGCTTATATACGTTTCCGCTTTGGACTACGGCCCACTTCCGGGAGTAGGCAAACCTGTCAGAATAGACGGCGCAACCTTTATCGTTACCGACAGTTTGAATGAGGGCGGCGTGTATTCCTTGCATTTGGAGGCGAATAAGAGTTGATAGAAATAAGCTACGATCGGAATATGCTGGCGCAGGTTGAGAAGAAACTGGGGAAGATGAAAAACGAGGCTCCGAAAGCACTTAAGAACGCAATCAATCAGACTGCCAAGCAGGCGCGGAAAGAACTGGCAATCGAGGCTCAGAAAACCTATACCGTAAAAACGGGGCGATTTAATAAGGCCATGAAAATCAAAAACGCAACTCCGTCTAGGTTGGAGGCGACCATAAAGGCAACGGGTAAGGTTATGGGGCTGAAAGATTTTAAGGTAAGCCCCGCCACCATGCGGACCGGAGAAAACCGCCCGGAGGTAGTAAAGGCGAAAGTATTAAAATCCGGCGGCATGAAGCCCCTGCAGATGGGCAGCCTTAAAGCCTTCGTTACAAAGTTCGCAAGCGGCCATGTTGCAGTAGCGCAGCGGCGCGGAAGCGAGCGTAAACCGATTAAGGCTTTTTCCGCCAACTCTATCCCGGTTATGCTGGGGAACGAAAAACGGGTATACGGCGTAGTAAAGCCGCATATTAAAGAAAACCTTAAGCGGAACGTACAAGCCCAGGTTAGAAAGATTTTGGAGGGATAAAAAGATGGTTGCTACATTTCTGCAGCAGGAGCTGTCCGACGAGCTTAAGAAGATTTTTAAGGGCTTCCGGCTTAAGAATCCGCAGGGGGAGGAAAGCGAGCTTAATATATTTGAGCAGCTTTTACCCATGCCGGAACCGGCGGCGGAGCAGGAGGAAATCCCGTCGGAGCTTTTAGAAAACGGCCTGGCCGAAGAACAGACAGCGCCGGACCCGTACCCGTATATAGTTGTCCGGATTGCAGACGGGGAAATAAAAGACGAAAACAGCGCCCAGGAGGCCAACATAACCCTGCTTTTTGGCACATACGAACCGGACTACGACAAGCAGGGACACAAAGACATTTTAAACATTATAGCCAAAATTTATGAGAGGTTCGCAAAGTTCCCGGTACTTAACGGCAAGTATACGATACAGTACCCCATATTATGGACTTTGCAAGACGAAGAATCCTACCCCTTTTATTTTGGGGGCATGAATTTAACTTTTGAGATTGCGGCAGTAAGAAGGGAGGACCCATACGCATGAGCGAAGCAGCAGAGAAAAAGCAGACGCCCAAGAAGGCGGCGGCAAAAGCGCCGGAGAAGCAACCGGGGATCGTGGTCTATATTGGCCCGGATATTCCCGGAGCGAAGCAGTATACGACATATAACAACGGCCTGCCGGATGCATTGAAGGACCGCGCAAAAGCGCAGCCCTTTTTTAATTCACTTATTGTGCCGGTTGAGAGATTGGCGCAGGCCAACGCAGAGCTGGCAAAGGAGGGAAGCGCCTTAAGCGTTTTCTTCAAAAGAGCAGCAGAAAGCAAAGAATAACGGAAGGAGAGAAAAGAGATGGCTTACAACCATGGTGTAAGAATTTTAGAAAACCCCACCAGCCTCACGGCGCCGATCCTCGGTACGGCGGCTTTCCAGGTAGTAGTAGGCGTTTCCCCGGTAAATTTGGCTGAGGACCCCTATAACGCTACCAACGTAGTGAAGCTGGCTTACAGCTTCGCGGAAGCCAGCGCGGCGGTCGGGTATTCTAACAACTTAAAAGATTACACGTTAAACCAGAGCATAAGCGCGACTTTTAAAAAGTTTGCAGTTGCGCCGATTGCGCTTATTAACGTCCTGGACCCGAAGAAACATAAGGACGCAATCCCCAAAAAAAGCTACCAGGTAGACGCCCTGCAGGCGACCGTAGACGTTGAGGGAGTCCTGCTTGATACCTTAGTTGTTGAGAGCGGGGAAACCACGCTGCAGCCGGATGCGGATTACGTTACCGGCTTCGACAACGACGGTTATGCGGTTATTACGCTTTTAGAGGAAGGAGCAGGGAAAGACGCGACAACCTTAAGCGTTTCCGGCGAGAAGATCGACCCGTCCCAGGTAACGCGGGACGACATTGTGGGAGGCTACAACGTAAGCACCGGTAAGGAAAGCGGCCTGGAGCTTGTACGGCAGGTTTACCCGCTTTTTGGCATGACGCCCGGACTTATTACCGCGCCCGGATATTCAAGAGATCCCGTTGTTGCTTCGGTTATGGCGGCGAAGTGCCTTAAAATTAACGGGCTTTTCACTTGCGAATGTATCGCGGACCTTGACAGCACGGAGGACGGAGCGACGAGGTATACAGACGTAAAGACCGTAAAGGAGAAATCCGGCTTTATAAGCGAGCATATGTCGGTGGTATGGCCGAAGGTAAGGATCGGGGACGAGGTTTACTATTTCAGCGCCATTTATTCAGCGCTGATCGCTTACGTTGACGCCAGCAACGACGACGTGCCGAACCTTTCAGCCAGCAATAAGGCAATTCCCATCACCGGCCTTTGTTTGGATGACGCCGAGGACAGCGAGATCGTAGTAGACCAGGAGCAGGCGAACCTGGTAAACAGCTTCGGAGTTTCCACGGCGATCAATTTTAACGGCTTCCGTTCCTGGGGAAACAATAGCGCAGCTTACCCCGGAACCACCGACCCGAAAGATCGCTGGTTTTGTTGCAGGCGCTTCTTTTCCTGGTGGGGAAACAGCTTTATTTTAAGCTATTTCCAGAAGGTAGACGATCCCGCAAATACGCGGCTTATTGAGGCGATTTGTGACGCAGAGAACATCCGGGGCAATTCTTACGCAGCCCAGGGGAAGTGCGCGGGTGCAAGAATTACTTTCAGCGAGGACGAGAACCCGATCACGGATATTTTAAACGGGAAAATCCAGTTTCACCAGTACCTGGCGCCATACACTCCGGCGGAGGATATTTTAAACGTATTGGAGTTTGATCCGACCATGTTAGAGGCAGCGTTAGGAGGTGGCGAGTAATATGGCTTACAATATTCCTTCAAAAATAAATTCATTCAACGTATACAAAGACGGGACGAAGCTGGTCGGCATTTCCGACGAGGTAACGCTGCCGGACTTCGAGAGCTTAACGGAAACTTTAAGCGGCCCCGGTATTTTGGGCGAGGTTGACGACCCCACCCTGGGACACTTCCAGAGCATGGAGATGGAGATCCCGTTCAGACAGATGGACAAGGATTTATTTATTCTTTCGGACGATATTTCAAGCGTTACGGTTACTTTGAGGGGTTCGATCCAGTACACCGTAAACGACACCGGAGCAACGGCCTTTAAGCCCATGCGCGTGGTAGTTCGCGGAAAGAATAAGGGCATCACCGGCGGCAAGGCGAAGCAGGGGACCGGGACGGGAAGCAGCATAAAGCTGGAGCTTCTTTATATTTTGATTGAGATCGACAACGTAACGGAGATTGAGCTTGACAAGCTCAACTTTGTTTACAAGGTACACGGTAAAGACTTATTAGAGAAAGTGAGGAAAATGTGTTGATGGATAAGGAGAAAAATTTAACCCAGGCAGCAGAGGCAGAGGCGGCAGCAGTTGAGGCAAGAAAAAAGCAGGAGATGGAGGACAACCAATTTCTGGTATTCTTTAAAAAGCACTTTACCTTTGAGGGCGTAGACTACGAGAGCGTGGACTTAAGTGGCTTAGAGAGCTTAAGCGCGGCAGACATGATCGCAGTAAACAAGACCATTGAGCGCGGCGGAACGGTAAACGTATTACCGGAGATGTCCCTGGAATACGCCTGCCTTATTTCTGCCAGGGCTACCGGGAAACCAGTGGAATTTTTTAAGGCATTGCCGCCGAAGGAGGCGCTTAAAATTAAAAACCGTGTGACAAATTTTTTGTACAGCGAGGACTAAATCCGACAGATGGCTCTAGAATCCGGAAACTGGCTATACATTTGTCAATCATATTGCGGACAGGCTTAGACGCATTAGAAAGCCTGTCCGTTTTTGAATTATTGGAGATAGCGAAGGAGGTGACGGAGATTTATGGCAGCGAGCGGCGGCAAGGAAATGGAAATCGCTATTAAAATAGCGGGCAAGGTTGAAAGTTCTTTTAAGAGCGCCATCGGAGCAGCTACAAAGGGCCTGGGCAGCATTACGAAAGCGGTCAGCGCGGCGACAGCAGCAGCGGCGGCAGCCGTAAGAGCCATAGGCATGGCTGCCATAAATACCGGTCGGGAGTTTGAAGGAGCCATGAGCCAGGTCGCCGCCACCATGCTGATCGACAAGACCACGGCGGAGGGGCAAAAGGCTTTTGAAACATTGGAGAACGCCGCCAGGGAGTGCGGGGCAAGTACAGCCTTCTCAGCGACGGAGGCGGCGAAAGCCTTGAACTATTTAGCCCTTGCAGGTTACGACGCGGACAAGGCAGCGACAGCGCTGCCGACCGTTTTAAAACTTGCAGGGGCGGGAGCCATGGGCCTGGCAGCCGCCAGCGATATGGTAACGGACAGCATGAGCGCCCTGGGCATTGAAGCGACCGAAGCGAACCTTACGCAGTTTTCCGATCAGTTGGCGCAGACGGCCAGCAAGGCGAACACCAGCGTCGCGCAGTTGGGCGAAGCCATTTTAACAGTAGGCGGAACGGCAAAGGGACTCGCCGGAGGGACTACGGAACTTAACACAGCGCTCGGCATTTTGGCCGATAACGGACTAAAAGGCGCGGAAGGAGGTACACACCTTAGAAATATTATTCTTTCCTTGCAGAACCCGACGGACAAGGCGGCAGCTTCCCTGCAGAGTTTAGGCGTTGACGTATACGACGCCCAGGGGAATATGCGCGGCCTTAACGACGTATTTAAGGACTTGCAGGGAGCCATGGCCGGGATGGATAACGCCTCGAAAGATAGCATTTTATCGACGCTATTCAATAAAACCGACCTTACGGCAGCAAACGCCATGCTTTCAAATTGTACGGACCGCTTCGACGAATTAAGCGCAGCAGTGGAGAACAGCGCCGGAGCTTGCGAAAATATGTACGCTATTCAGCTTGACAACCTTAACGGAGATATTGACATTTTAAAATCCGGGCTTTCCGATTTGGGAATCAGCATATACCAGGATCTTAACGGACCTTTAAGGGAAATGACCCAGTTAGCCACCAGCATGGTCGGGGAGCTTTCCGAGGCGTACAAGAGCGGCGGCATGGAGGGCATGGTCGGAGCAGTAGGCGGCTGCATGGCCGAGGTAGTAAACACGATAGCGGACTACGCCCCGCAGGTAGTAAGCATGGGCGTGGACCTTTTGGAGAATTTCATAAGCGGGATAACGGACAACTCCGGGACATTGGCAGCAGCAGCGGCAGACGTTGGGGCTGTTTTTATTAACGGCTTATTTTCGTTGGTTCCGCAGGTTATACTTGCAGGCATTGATATAATAGTCCAGCTTGCACAGAGCATCACCGCACAGCTTCCCCAGCTTATAAACAACGGAACGCAGGCAATCGTAAACTTTGTAAGCGGCATTATACAACGGCTGCCGGAAGTTATATCGACGGCCCTTACGCTGGTGCAGACCCTTGTAAACAGTATAGGGCAGAACGCCCCCATGCTTACAAACGCAGCTATTCAGCTTATAGGGAATTTAGTTTTAGGCATAGTTTCCATGCTTCCCCAGCTTATACAGATGGGAATCCAGCTTATTTTGAGTTTGGTGCAGGGGATAATTGCGAACCTTCCCCAGCTTTTGCAGATGGGCGTCCAGATTATTATAAGCCTTGTTTCCGGCATAACGCAGATGCTACCCATGCTTATCCAGGGCGGCATACAGCTAATAATTTCACTTATCCAGGGAATTATAGCGAATTTGGGGAACATTGTGCAGGCAGCCGTCCAGATTGTAATAACGCTGGCGGCAGGATTGATCCAGGCAATACCGCAGCTTATAGCAGCAATACCGCAGCTTGTCGGGGCGATTATTGATACGATTTTAAATACAAACTGGCTTGACGTTGGAATCCAGATTATAAAGGGATTGATTGATGGAATACTCAGCACGGGAAAGAGCTTGTGGAGCGCCATAAAAAGCCTATTCACGGGCGGAGAGGTTGACATCCCGGACACTTCCAGCCAGAGCGCGGCAGTTGTAAACAGCTATGCATCCGGTATTAGCAGCAACGCCGGAACGGTAACAGCAGCGGCAAACAGCATGGCAACAAACGCTTTCAGCACCATGGACACCACGGGCGCGACAGCAGCCGGAACCCAGGCGGGGACGGCCTTCTCTACGGGCTTAACAGAGAGTATGGCGGCGGGCGGCCTTGATACGGCGGCTTTCAGTGCCAACATGACCAGTATGGGAACGGACGGAGCGGCAGCGCTAAACACCAGCCTCACCGCCGGGCTTGCTACCCCGATAGACACAAGCGGGCTTTTAGACGCGGGGGCGATCAATACAAGCATGACGGCAGCAGGAACGGACGGAGCGGCAGCCTTAACGCTCGGCCTCAATACGGGGCTTTCCGGGGCGACAATAAACACCGGAGCGCTTGCGGTTGATACTTCCGGCCTTACCACTACCATGACGGCAGCAGGAACGGACGGAGCCGCAGCGATAGGAACCGGCATGACCGGAAACAGCCAGGCAGTAACCCAGGCAGCAACGACCCTGGGGACGGATATAAACACCGCTTTAGACAGCGGATGGCAAAAAGCCAACACAAACGCACAGACGGCAATGCAGCGCCTTGCAACGACCGTCACGGATGCGGCCCGCTCCGCAGCGAGCGCGGTAAAAGCAGCATTTGAAAATATGACCATAACGATCCCGAAGCCAAGAATACCGGTTATAAGCGTTTCAACGAACTCGGTATCCTACGGGGACGGCGGAAGCGTAAGCGTACCGCAGTTTTCCGTAAATTGGAACGCGCTGGGCGGCATTATAGACCAGCCGACAATATTTAACACGTCCGCAGGAATGCAGGGCGTAGGAGAGGCGGGACCGGAGGCAATTCTGCCGCTTGATACATTATGGGCGAAGATGAAGGAAATCTTAAACGAGGCCATAGCGGCCAGCGGCGGAGCTTCCCTTATTGACGCTTTCATAGAAAAGCTGAAGGGCATAGGAACCGGAGGCGGCGGCCAGGGTACGCCGGAGCTTGCAGGAGCAGGCGGTCCGACAATTCAATACAGCCCGGTCTACAACCTTTACGGGAGCGCCGGGAAGGACGAGATCGCAGAGGCCGACAAGTTGAGCCAGGCAGAATTTAACAAGCTGATGAAGCAGTACGAGAGAGATCAGCAGAGGCGGAAATTATAGGAGGTGGCAAAGTTGGCAGCAACATATACCACGATACAAGGGGAAACCTGGGACCAGATAGCATATAAGGTATACGGCGGCGAGGAATACGCCGCTTTCCTTATGGCTAACAACTACCCTTTTTTGGATATTCTTGTATTTTCAGCGGGAACCGTTCTTAATACTCCAGGCTTGCCGGAGGACGAGGACGGGGAACTGCCACCGTGGAGGCTCGGAGCAGAGGACGACGAGGACGGGGACGAGCCGGACCCTTACGACGACTTTAACGACGAGGACGAAGCGGAGGACGACGAATGACAAAAGAAACACCCAGGCAGGCAAGCGTAAACGTAACATACCAAAAAAAGGTAAAATCCAAAAAGGCGGGCGGGGCAAAGAAACGCCCCGCTTCCGTCATGGCGGAGTATAACGAGGGCTTTTCTTATACCGACCCGGCATCCGGGGAAAGCGATACTATAAGCATAACCTTAACAAATATAGACTTACGCTGGGCGAATAAATGGATGCCCAAAAAGGGCGATAAGTTGACAGCCAAAATCATTGAAAAGAGCTGGGACAAGGCAGGGAAAAAGAAAACTTTCTATTGCGGGAAGTTCTGCCTTGACGATTTGAGCTACACCGGCCCACAGCTTACCTGCACGATTGGCGGAGTATCCGTCCCGGAAGGTAACGCTTTCAGAAGCACCGGCAGGAGTAAGACCTGGAAGAAAGCAACGCTTAAGGAGGTAGGCGCGGAGATTGCTAAAAAGTACCACCTTAAGCTGCACTATACCGGCGGGACGATTAAGCTCGGAACCATTGAACAGAGCAACGAGGCCGACAGCAGCTTTTTAAAGAAGGTTTGTGAAGATTACGGGATGGCCATAAAAATCTATAGCGGGAAAATTGTAATTTACGATAAGGGCGCATTTGAGGCAAAGAAACCCGTTGCAACCTTAAAGCCCGTAGACCTGCAGGACTGGTCCTACAATACGACCCTTGTAGGCACTTACACCGGCGCCCGCATAAAGTACACTTCCGGCAAAGACGACAAGGAAATGAAATGCGTTGTCGGCAGCGGGAAGCGCATACTTAACATTAACGAGAAGGTCGAGAGCTTGCAGGAGGCGCAGCTTAAAGCCTGCGCCAAAGTAAACGCCGAAAACGAGAAGGCAGTAACGATGAGCGTTACTATTATGGCGAATAACCGGATCGCGGCAGGAAGCACGATAAGGATTAAAGGGCTTTGCGAGCTTTCCGGGAAATACTTTGTTGATAAAGCAACGCACAACATAGGGCCGGACGCAGCCTACACAATGACCCTGGAATTACACCGCTGCCAAAAGCGCATAACGAAGGCAACGGTCATGAAGGAGTACCAGGGACAGAAAAAAGCAGTTGCTACAAAGAAGGCAACCACGCAGCCAGCAGCAACGGAAGCGCTCGCCGTAGGCGATAAAGTTATCGTAAATGGCCCGGCATATTGGGGCGGCAACGGCGGCAAGGCGAACCAGTGCAGCAACATGACGATGTACATTACGCAGATTTTAGGAAGCGGCTATAAGTATCAGTACGGCGTGGCCAAGCGTAAGGGCGGGACCCGGTACGGCTGGTGCGATAAAGGCAGCCTTAAGAAAGCATAAGGAGGCGGGAGGTATTGAGCGACGGAGGAAACAGAATCGGAACCGTAAGCAGCGTAGACGCAGAAACGGGAATGGTAAGCGTTGTCTTTGAGGACCGGGACGGCGAGGTCACGGAGCTATTACCATACGCCACCTTTAACGAAGAATATAAGCTGCCGCAGTTGGGGGCAAAGGTTGTCGTTATTCATTTAAGCAACGGCGGGGAGATGGGGATCATCTTAGGAACCTATTGGAACGAATACAACGCAGCAAGGAATCCCGGAACCTTCCATAAGGACCTGGGCGGCGGAGCCTATATCAATTATAAAGACGGCGTTTTGACCCTGGCGGCGGAGCATACGGTCATAGCTTCTTTAGACGGCAGCGAAACCCACCAGGACGCGGAGGCGGAGAAACTTCTTTTAAAGCTCCACGACCACGAAAAAAGGATTGCAGCTTTAGAGAAGGCCGTAGGCGTAGGGAAGGGGGTAGTTGAATGGCCATAGGACACATCGGGAAAACGGTTGTATTTGAAACCAGCGACCGGAAAATCCTTAATTTTACAAAGATGCAGCGAACCGTAAAGGGGCGCTGGGCTTCCCATTCCCGCATAGGCAAGAAACCGAAAAAACAGTTTTTAGGCCCGGACGCCGATCAATTAACTTTCAGCATTACATTGAACGCGGAGCACGGAGTGCGGCCACGAAAGACCATAGAAAACATAGAGAAGCTGATCCGGACGGGGAAGCCCCAGACCGTAGTTATTGGCAGCAAAAAAGTCGGTTCCAACAAATACGCCATAACGGAGATCAGCGAGAGCTGGGAAACCATTCTAAACAAGGGCGAGGTCGTAAAAATTACTTGCGACATTACCCTGGAGGAATACTTATAAGGGGAAGGAGGCGGCCAGATGTTCAACGCACCGGAGGTGGCTATAATTGGCTTCGACTACCTTAACGCGACGGAGCTGGAGGAAATGCGAAGAAACCTTGATTTACTTTACAGCACCAGGGCTGGCACTTGCCCAGGCGACCGTAATTTTGGTTTGGAGCAGACCTTTGAGAGCTGCCCGACCAACGTGGCGCAAAATCTTTTTGCATTGGAAGTAATAGAGAAAACGGAGATATACGAAAACAAGGCGGAAGTATTAAGCATTGAGTACACGCAGGCTGAGGACGGGAACCTGACACCGAAAATAACCATCGGCCAAAAGGAGCCGGACGACACCGATGAGGACGCCGACACCGACGCAGAAAACCAGGAATAAGGGAGGTGGTAGACATTGTCGGACATTCTTAACACAATAGATAATTTACCGGATATCAGCTTTATAGACGGGCTTACTTTGGAGGACTTGCAGAGCCAGATGTTAAGCGACTTCATGGAGAAGTACCAGGAGGTCACCGGGAAGAAAATACAGCTTTCAAAATCGGACCCGAACCGCATTATTATGCTTTCTTGCGCTCAAATAATTTACCAGGGCTTGCAGAACGTAGACAAGGCGGGCAAGATGAATTTTCTTAAATACGCCTACGACGATTACCTGGAGAATATGGGGGCGCTTAAGAAGGTAACGAGGAACCCGGCGAAGTTCGCGCAGGTTCCGGTCAAGTTCACGCTTTCCGGGAAAAGGGAGGCGGCCACCAGTATCCCCCAGGGGACCAGGGTAACGGCGGCCTACGAGGTTTACTTTGCTACGATTGAGTACGCGGAGATCCCGGCAGGGGAAACGGAAATAACAGTTATGACGGAATGCACCGAGGCCGGGACGATTGGAAACGACTTTGCAGCCGGAGAGCTTACGACGCTGGTGGACCCTATAGGCTTTATTTCAAAAGTATCCAACACGGAGAAAAGCACCGGAGGGACAGAGGTGGAGTCCGACCAGAACATGGCAGAAAGAATTTACCTTGCACCTTCCAGCTATTCAACCGCAGGACCGGACGACGCCTATGAGTACTGGGTAAAGGACAGCAACCCGAACATAGGGGATGTTAAAATAACCAGCCCGACACCCGGCGTCGTAGATATACGCTTTGTTATGACAGACGGGACGGTCCCGGACGATACCACAATAGCAGCGACTACGGCAGCAGTAACCCAGAGAGGGAAACGCCCGCTTACAGACCATGTACAAGTAAAGAAGCCGGAAATTGAGGAATACAGTATAGACGTGACTTATTACATTAACACCAGCGACAGCAACGCGGCCACGGCCATCCAGGCGCAGGTGGAAAGCGCCGTAGAAAAGTATAAGCTATGGCAGGCTTCCAAAGTTGGCCGGGACATTAACCCGGACGAGCTGATCGCCAACATAAACGACGCAGGAGCCAAAAGGGCGGTCGTAAGGGCGCCGGTTTTCCGCGTTATAGGCGAAACGGCAAAAGCCCAGTGTACCGGCGTAAACGTAATTTACGGAGGGCTTGAAGATGATTAGTTACTACGACGGGCAAATAACAGACATTCTGCCCGGAAACATAACCAAAAAGCCGGAAGTAAAGGCGTTGAGCTACGCGCTGCAGCAAGCCTGCCGCCTTCTTTACCGATACAGCAGGCGCTTATATATTTATACAAATTTGGACGAGCAGCCGGAGGAAGTTATAGACCTTTTAGCTTCGGAACTTCGTACCCAGTATTACCGGAGTACCCTGGACCTTGACACGAAACGGCGGCTTGTAAAAAATACGCTTATTTGGTATATGAGCGCAGGAACCCCGGAGGCCGTGGAGGAACTTGTAGCGGTTGTTTTCGGGGAAGGCGAAGTGAAAGAGTGGTACGAGTACGCCGACAAGCCTTATTATTTCAAAATTGCCACCAACGCTATATTAACGCCGGAGATGAACGACTTTTTTTCAATCATGATCCGGCGGGTAAAGAATACCCGGTCACATCTTCGGGCGATTGATATCCACCGGACCATAGAGCAAGAGCTTTTCGCAGGCGTAGGACAATTCCCAAACTACCGGCCTCCTGCAGTTATTGACGGCTACAGCGTAGACCGGAGGGCGGAGCAGATCATACACGCCGGAGCAGCTACGCGCCAGGAGAACCGCCCTGCTGCCATTTTAGACGGCTTTAAGGTTGAGGGTAAGGAAATCACCGGCGAAGTATTCACGGGCGCAGCAGGAGCCACCAGGACGCGCCAGGCGGCCATTGTGGACGGTTTTAGCTTCGAGGGTAAGCAAGTTATAGGGGAGGCATATATAGGCGGCGCTGTGACGGCCACAGAGCACCAGGCGGCCATTATAGAAGGTTTGGAGGAACACGCGGAATCGATAGAGGCCCAGGCATACGCCGGAGCTGCAGCAGGCCCAGGAGCGCCACAGAAACCGGCAGCAGTACGGGAAGGCTTAAGCACCCAGGGACAGACCGTAAGAGGGACTATTTCAGCCGGAGCGGCGGCTGGTAGTAAATATAAAAACATAGTAAGAGAATAGGAGGAAACAAGATGCCACAGCCATTTAACAACGCAGTAATGACCAACGCGGGGGCGCGGCTTCTTACCAGGGCGCAGGCCGGGGAAATAAAAATAGAGTTTACCCGGATCGCCACCGGAAACGGAAGCTACACCGCAGCGGAAAAAACGCTGGATGCCTTGCAGAAGCGCACGGCATTAAAATCGCTTAAGAATAGCTATCCCCTTTCGGATATTGACATATTCAGCGATTACAGCGTGAAGGTAACGGCGCTTATTACGAACCAGGACCCCGTAACGGGGCAGACGCTCGTAAACGCCGGGTATTACATTAACGAGATGGGCTTATACGCCAAAGTAAAGGACGGGGCAAGCAGCACCGAAGTGCTTTACAGCATCACCACGACCGCCGGGGACAACGGCGACTTTATGCCGCCCTACAACGGATATAATCCGGCGCAGATTACGCAGGATTATTTTGCTACCGTAAACAACAGCGCGGAGGTAACGATCAACAGCACCGGCGCGGCCCTTCTTGTTGAGGATGCCAACAAGATCCGGGACGACGCCACGAAGCAGAAGTACAAGCTGGGAATTGATAACGGCTTGATTTATATTCAGGAGGTAGACGAGTAATGGCAGGAGAAAAGATTTATATTGCAGACAAGGAAACGCTGGACAAGGTTTATAATATTTTGGCTTCCGATCCGGTTTACGGCTTCATTGAACATAACGACATTTTAAGCCCCAGCAGCCGGATCGAGTATATCGGGCTTAATAAGAATTTTACGCCCCTGGTAAGGAATAAGCAGAGCGGCGGAATGGCCTTGAACAGTTGGGCGGACTTCCCGATCATTAAGGCGAATAAGCCTTACATGGTACGGGCGGACGGTACGCCGGATTACAGACTGAAGGAAACAGACTATACCCAGCGCGAGGACGGCGGAGCTTCCGACGTTGCAAACAGCAGCTACAACGGCGGCGCCTTTTCCTGGCTTATGAAGATTTATAAAAACGAGGAAATGGTCGGCAACGACCGGATCGTGCGCTTTTCCCTTACCGCCCGCGACGGCTACGAGCCGGTGGGCTTCATTGACCCGAACAACCAGGAGCTGGAGGGCGTATGGCTGCCCATGTTCTACGGTTCCATTTTGGGAGCAGACGGCAGCAGCCCGAAGATGGTAAGCCTTGCGAACTTGCAGCCCACATATAACAATACCACGGATAAAGAAAAGGCAGCTATTACGAATTTCAGCAACCGGGCGGTGTTCTACGGCGGGCCGATTGTAGAAACCATTACCGACCTTCTTATTATGTTCGCAAAGACCACGAACCTGCAGGAAGCCTATGGGTACGGAAATTGTGCAGGCTACGACGCCAGCCAGGCCCCGACCTACGGAGTAAAGCGGAATGCCGTAGTAGGCGGTGGCCAGTTCTACGGAACCGACGATCAGCACAGCCTTAACAAGATTTTCCATAGCATTGTGATCGGCAGTTACCAGCAGTGGATGCGCGACCCTTACGAGGTAGTTGTAAACGGGCGGGTGAAGGTAAGCAAAAACTACACTTACGATCCGACCGGGGCAAAATATACGGACAGCGGGATCGCCGTACCGGATAACAAGACCTGGGACAGCAACCACAACGCCCTGGATTATCCGGCCCATTTCAGAACCGTGCCGGGGTACGGCAGTATCCCGGCTTTAGGAATGAACGGAGGGAGCAGCGCGACCGGAGGCTGCGACGGCTTATGGAGAAAAGACCCGAAGCAGACGTTTACGGGCGTTTGCCTACGGTTCGGGAATTGCGACGATGGCCTCACCTGCGGCCCACGGGCGCGGGGTTGGTACGGCACAGCCGGGAATGCGGGCTGGGGCATCGGCGCCGCCGATCTTCTTTTACCACCTGTCGGCGTAGCCGTATAGGGGGGCCTGGGGGCGCGAAGCACTCCCCCAGAAGATACCGGAGCTTTGAAGCAGCGTAAAATATAAAAAAAATATAAGGGGATAGGGACGGCGTCACCTGGGGGCGTTTGCCTACGGTTCGGGAATTGCAACAATGGCCTCAACTGCGGCCCACGGGCGCGGAATTGGTACAACACAGCCGGGAATGCGAACTGGAACATCGGCGCCGCCTTTATTCTATTCATACGGAGCATTAACTTAAAGCCGTCCCTATTCCTACACCCCTGGGCGTTGAAATACGCCTTAACCGCCATAATTGGAAGGGTAAGTGGTAAATTAACTTGATACAGGGCGCACGGTAAAGCGGTCGCGCCTGCCGTGCGTAGAGGATAGAAGAAAAAATATTCTTATAGGAGTATTGCTTATGCGGAGGAAAGAGCTGTGGCTAAAAGCAACGGAAGCCACGGAGAAAAGAGGCGTAAAACAATACAAATATTTGTATCGCAAAATGCTTGACGAAAACATTATACGGAAGGCATATAAGAAGCTGCGGAAGGGCAAAACGAAGCGAAAAGAGATACAACAGATTGACGCCGATCTTGATAACGAAGTAACCGCCATGCGGCGGATGATAGAGAATACGAAGCCGCCGGACGTTCCCGTCGAACACCCGAAGCTGGCATACAGACCGAAAAGACGAACCCCGAAACTTATAAAAGAGAAGGGAAAGCTCCGAAAGATTTTTATGCCGGAGATACACGAGCAGTGGCTACACCACATAATAGTCCTTATTTTGGAGCCGATTATAACGGCCACGGCTTACCCATATTCCTGCGGCAGCTTCCCGAAGCGGGGCGCCCATTACGGAAAGAAAGCACTTTTAAAAATTATACGCAAAGGAAAGAATATACGGAACTTTGCAAAGATAGACATCCGCCACTTTTACGATAGCATACGGCTGAACATTCTTATGCGGGAGCTTCGCATAAGGATAAAGGACGAGCTTTTTCTTTACATAGTTGAGCTTTGCTTACAAGGCTTTAAGAAGGGAATACCCCTGGGCTTTTATATTTCACAATGGCTGGCTAATTATTTGTTGGAGCCTTTAGACCGTTTCATAACGGAAAAATTAGGAATTAAAAACCTTATACGCTACATGGACGACATAGTCATGGGCGACGACAACAAGAAGAAATTGCACAAGGCCATAGCTGAGATAAGGCAGTTTATAGGGCGCCGGTTCCGCTTGAAGCTAAAGAAAAATTACCAGGTTTTCAAGTTCAACTTTCAGAAAAAGAACGGGAAGGTCATAGGGCGCGTAATTGACTTCATGGGCTTTCTTTTCTTCCGCAACCGGACGACCATGCGGAAGGCTATTATGCTTTCAGCTACCAGGCTGGCAAAGAAGCTGGCCAGGGCTAAGGAGGCCGGGAGGGGATATTTTAAGAAGCACTTAGAAGCAATGTTAAGCTATATAGGGTGGTTCAGTTGTACGGACACATACGACGCATACCAGGACTATATTAAGCCGCATATAAACGTAAGACGGCTTAAGAAAATTATTTCAAAATTGACAAGGAGGGCAAACAAAAATGAAGCAGTGGACAAAGGAGCGAAGCGCCAGCAGACCGGCAGAGTTGCAGCTTGTGGCGCCTGACACTTACATCCAGCGCCGGAACATTCAGCAGGAGGAACACGCAGCGACAGAGGAAGCAGCAGCTTACACCGATTACGTCTGCGAGAGCAGGGAGATCCCCGTAAGCGAGTACGAGATGCTTAAAAGCATTGAGGAAATCCGGACGGAGGAAGCAGTAACGGCAGCTATTGACGAGTACACCATGCAGCTCATGGAAGGAGGGCTTTTATAATGGCTAACATTTTAGTAAACAGCCTTAAGCGGCTTTACGCAGCAGGCAGAGTGACGAAGGAGCAGATCGCGGAGAGGGCGGAGAAGGGAACCATCACCGAAGCCGACTACCAGGAGATCACGGGGGAGGAATATGGAGAGTAGGAGCAGCGGCCCGCTGGAGATAGTAGAGCAGCAGAACGCCATTATAAGAATCCAGAGCGGCGTTATTGACGAGCTTTTCTTACTTCTTATGCAGCACATAAGCGCAGAGGAAGCGGACGGCCTTCCGTGTATTGCCAGGATAAACCAGGCGGCGGAAATCCGGGCGGGAATCGGCTTAGACTAATATTTCTACACTAAAAGGCAAAAGGCCCAGGAAACGGCGCAGGACGTGCCGTGGAAGGGGCTTATTTTATTGCAGGAAGGGAGGGAAGGACGTATGGACACACCCATCACCAGGGCGGAGCATCAGGAGTTTGCAAAACGGCAGGACGAGGAAAACAAGCGGCAGAATGAGCGGATCGACGAGCTGGAGGAAACCGTGCGGCAGATCGGGACGCTTACCGCTTCCGTTGAAAAGTTGGCCGTAAGCATTGAGAGCATGGCCAGGGAGCAGGAGCAGCAGGGAAAGCAGCTTCGGGACCTTGAAGCCAAAGACGGAGAAATGTGGCGGAAAGTTGTAGGCTACATAGCGACCGCCATTATTGGCATTATTATCGGTTTTGTTTTCAAGCAGATCGGGATGTAACAGAGCAGCCGCGCCGGATTGCAGAGCAGCACCGGCGCAAAAAAACCTTAAAGGAGGACAACACAATGAAGAAAATTAACTGGGTAAGAAAACTTACGAGCCGGAAACTTTGGACGGCGGTCGCTTCCTTCGTTTCCATGATGATCGTAGCCACCGGCGGAACCGAAAACCACGCGACGCAGGTAACGGCGCTTATTATGGCCGGGGCTTCCGTGATTGCCTACATTATCGGGGAAGGATTGACGGACGTGGCCAACATTGAGGCTGAGGACCCGGAGCAGGACCAGGCCGGAGAGTAGGAGGCGGATCATGGGTATTGTTTGGGGAGGCGTAGAGCGCGAGCTTTACGCCTTTTTTACTTTATAGGAAATTCCGACCTATTGACACACAAAGAAAAACATATGTTTACCGAACATATGTTAGATAGATATGTGTTTCAGGTATTCAAAACAGACGGTCAAGGATTTAGAAAATATAAAAACCTTCCTCTCCAAAATCGTCGTCAAATGGGTCATCTTCATTTAAGAAATAATCCATATCAAGAAGGTCATCCTCGCTCATGCGGCGAATGTCCCCGGATGTCATGCCTTCGGGTGGATTATCTATATATTTTTTGCGTAGTTTCTCTGTGTTTGGGTTCATAAGTACAGCCTCCTTTGAAAGGAGTATACTACAGAAATGGGAATTAAGAAAGTCATGCAGAAGA
>SRZB01000028.1 GCA_004793585.1 Hominisplanchenecus murintestinalis
AAAAGGAGCTTTCCGACACCGTCCAGGCGGCGCTGAGGCAGATAGAAGAAAAGGATTATGCCGCCGCGCTGCGGGCGAAAGGAATCCCGGAGGAGCGGATACGGAAGTATGGGTTTGCGTTCCGGGGGAAGGAAGTGAAGATTGGAGACAGGATGGACGAAAAATAGAAACCCGTGTCCTGGCGACTTGCAGCATTGGTAAATTGATTGTAGAAATTAAAAAAGGGGGTTTACAATTCCCGGAAAGTATGATAGAATTCTTTTTGTTGTTAGGAAGTGTGCGTTTAGCTCAGCTGGATAGAGCGTTTGGCTACGGACCAAAAGGTCGGGGGTTCGAATCCTCTAACGCACGTTAAAGGTTTTTGTTTTGAAAAGTCCTTGAAGAAGCACTCTGTAAAAGAGTGCTTCTTTGTATTGTTTCATATTTTTCCGTTTTTTTCATATTTGTTTATCCTTTTAAAAATCTGTGTCTGTAGCAATGAAAAGAAAAATACTATTCAAATTGTCTTTGGTAATTGAATCGGATGTTTGGAGTGGAAGAAATAATCTTTGGAAATTAAAAAAGCTGTTGACAAATAAAAGATAGAAAAGTATAATGAAAGAGTCAAATAATTGTGCACAAAAGATTTGGCAGAAAACGGAAGATGAAAGGGTTGTTGATGAAAGAGTAATGCAAATCGCATCCCCGCAAGCTTTTGTTTTCGACTGTAACCCGTAAACCTCAGATTATAGAAGAAAGGAGATTCGGCACGACCATTAAAAAATCATAATTTGAGTAAGGTTATAAAGACCAGATCATGAAGTGAAATCTTAAATTCATTTACAAATATCTTATGTCGACAGGCATAAGGTTGCAGATTTACATAGGAAAAGAAAGATCCTTTAGTGAATTTTTGCATAAGCGAATATCAACTATAAATATATAAATTATGTTTTTTCATTTACAATAAGAACGGATATGCAGACAATAAGGTGTCGCATATCCGTTCTTTGCGTGTTTTAGGGAGGATTTATCCAAAAGCAGGTGTTCAGGAAGTCAGCAGAAAAATCAGATTCTTAGTATCTTAAAGTCATAAACCGCATGTCCGCACATATATTGTGTAAAGAGGTGAGGACATGAAGGAAAAGGACGAGTTCATCAAGATATTCTCAACAAATATTAGAAACATATTATCAAAAGTGAATATAGATTCCGGGAGGCTTCAGGAAATCAGGCTGCGGGCGGGGAAGCCCTTGGTGCTGTCCGCGGCCGGAAAGGAATATTTTGTCACTTTGTCAGGGAGTCTTACATCTGATTCGGAGAAAAGCTTCAGGGTGTCGAAGCGGGAGATTGAAGAAACGATGGAATATGTGGCGAATTATTCAATGTATGCATACGAAGAAGAGCTGCGCCAGGGGTTTTTGACAATCGGAGGAGGGCATCGTGTGGGAGTTGTGGGAAAAGCAGTGTCGGAGGACGGGCATATCAGGAGTATGAAATACATTTCCTGCATAAACGTGCGGATTGCCCATGAAGTCCGAGGATGTGCAGATGCGGTGATGCCGTATGTGGCAGGCAGGGGAGACGTACGGCATACGTTGATTATTTCGCCTCCGGGATGCGGGAAAACCACGCTGCTGCGGGATATGATACGCCAGATTTCAAATGGCGGGAAGCATTGCCGGGGACGTACGGTAGGCGTGGTAGATGAACGCTCGGAGCTGGGAGGAGCTTACAGAGGGATTCCCCAAAATGACTTAGGAATGCGTACAGATTTGCTGGATTGCTGTCCGAAAGCAGAAGGAATGATGCTTTTGATACGTTCCATGACGCCACAGGTAATCGCTGTAGATGAAATAGGAGGGGAGGAGGATATCCGTGCGGTTGAGACAGCGGTGAACTGTGGATGTAGGATTTTAGCTACAGTTCATGGAAATGGCATAGAAGATATTCAGAGAAGGCCGATGCTTGGCAGACTGGTGGAAGAGAAGATTTTTGAATGTTATATTGTCCTTCACAATTTAGGCGGCGTAGGAAAAATCCGGAACGTTTTGGACAGAGACGGGCAGGTACTGTATGTTTAAAATTGTTGGCTTATTGCTGGTGGTCTGCGGCTGTACGGCAATGGGTCTTTCTGCGGGAAACGAAATGGAACGGCGTATCCGTGAACTGAGGGAATTATTGAAGCTGCTGGAGATTTTGGAAGGGGAAATCGGATATGCGAACGCGGCGCTGGCAGAGGCGTTCCGTCATGGAGCAAGGCGCATGGCAGAACCGTTTTCCGGTTTTCTGGAGCATATGGCAGAGCATATGGACGAGTTTCGGGGGGACACGCTGGGGGAGATTTTTATGCGTCACGTGCAGGAAGATTTAAAAGGAACGGCGCTGTGCAGGAAGGATTTGGATGCGCTGACAGGATTTGGAGAACAGCTTGGGTATCTGGATGTAAAAATGCAGCTTGCGGCCATTGGGCTTTATAAGGAGCAGCTTACTCACGAATATGTCCGGGCAAGGGAGGAGTGCCGGAAAAATTCAAAATTGTACCGCTGCCTGGGGCTGATGGGAGGATTGTTTTTGGCATTAATTTTTTTCTGAATATTTCGTAAGAGGCTTAAGGCGGCCTGATATAAGGAAGGGGAAAGGCATGAGTGTAAATCTGATTTTTAAGATAGCGGCTGTGGGGATTCTTGTCTCTGTGCTCAGCCAGGTGTTAAAGCAGAGCGGGAGAGAGGAAACGGCATTCCTGACCGGGCTGGCCGGGCTTCTGGTAGTGCTTTTCTGGATACTTCCCTATATCAATCAGTTGTTTGAAAGCGTGAAAAACCTGTTTTCACTGTAAGGAGGAGAAGGTATGCTGAAAATAGCTATGTTTGGAATAGCCGGAATCCTTACGGCTCTGCTTTTAAAAGAGGTCAAGCCGGCATTTACGGTATTTATTAGTATGGCGGTCTGCCTGCTGATTTTTTTCTATGCGGTCAGTAAGCTGTCATATTTAAAGGACACACTGTCGGGGCTGAAGGAATATGTGGATTTGGGGGATTCCTATCTGGCTTCCCTGATGAAAATTATGGGTATCACATATATTTCTGACTTTTCGGCAAATCTGTGCAGGGATGCGGGATATCTGGCAATTGCAGGGCAGATAGAGTTTTTCGGGAAGATATCAATCCTGACGATTAGCACCCCCATAATCCTGGCGCTGCTGGATACGATCGCCGGATTTTTGGCATGAGGTGGGTATGAAAAGGATTGCAGTGATTTTTGGGATGGCGGTACTTCTTCTGACGGGGACGTGGGAAGTGAAGGTTTGCGCAGCGGACGGAGGCTTGACGGAAGAATTTTTGGACGAGCTGGAGTTGGATGAAATTGATGCTTCTTTTCGGGAATTGCAGGAGAATGGCGGAATGCGCTTTACGGATGCAGTAAAAAAGCTGATTCAGGGAGAAGTCCCGATGACCGGGGAGGGTGTCCGGCAGCTTTTGAAGGACACGCTATTATCCCAGGCGGATGGAAATCGCCGGACGGCAGTACGGATCATGCTTCTGCTTACGGTAGCAGGGGTGTTTACAAATTTTATAAGTGTATTTGAAAAGAGCCAGGCGGCGTCTACCGGTTTTTATATGATGTATCTCTGCTTGTTTACGCTGCTGATGCAGGTCTTTCAGATGATGCAGCAGATAACTATGGATGCGCTGGATCGCGTGATTACTTTTATGGAGCTTTTAATGCCTTCTTACTTTCTGGCATCCGTGTTTGCTTCAGGATCTGTGGCGGGAGCCGGATTCTATGAGGTAACGCTTGGCGTAATCCTGATTATCCAGTGGATTTTGAAATACGCAGTTATGCCGGCAGTAAATCTGTACGTGCTGTTTTGTATGGTAAATCATCTTACGAAAGAAGACTATCTGTCAAAACTGGCGGAAATTCTGAAAACATTTGTGGAATGGATGTTAAAGACACTTATGGCAGCCGCTCTTGGATTTCAGACTATACAGCGTTTGATCCTTCCGGCTGTAGATTCCCTGAAAACAGCCGTGCTTACGAAAACAGCCGGAGCGGTACCGGGGATTGGAAATGTATTTAGTGGAGTGACAGAGGTAGTTCTGGGTTCGGCAGTGCTGATTAAAAATGCGGTGGGGGCAGCAGGAATGATTTTTCTGGCGCTGCTGTGTCTGGTGCCGCTTTTGAAACTGGGTTTTGGAGCGGTATTTTACCGGCTGCTGGCGGCAATTGCACAGCCGGTTTCGGACAGGCGTATGGTAGACTGTGTGGGCAGTGTAGGAGAAGGGCTGGGACTGCTGATGAAAGTACTGTTGATGGTAGGCGCGTTGTTCTTTATTTCCATCGCTATGGCGGCGGCATCAATTGGCAGCTGAATAGTATCTTTTAGGCTGAAAAAGGGGAATCGGGAGGTGAAAAATGGAAGCGGTTTACGGCTGGATTCGAAATATCGTGTGTTATCTTTGTCTGTTTAATATTTTTCTGCAGGCGCTTCCGGGGGAGAACTTTAAAAAATATGTCCGCTTTTTCGGAGGGCTGCT
Organism: Hominisplanchenecus murintestinalis; assembly: GCA_004793585.1. GTDB lineage: Bacteria > Bacillota > Clostridia > Lachnospirales > Lachnospiraceae > Hominisplanchenecus_A > Hominisplanchenecus_A murintestinalis. The sequence continues at coordinate 4,521 of SRZB01000028.1, forward strand.
GCTTATCGTGATGGTTCTGGGACCTTTGGCGGATATGGCGAACCTGTCGGAAAGCTTTGAGCAGGCATGGAGGCTGGGAAGCCTGAGGGAACAGGCAGAGGATATGCGCATCACAGGGCAGGGCATCGAAGAGCTGCGTGAGGATAAAATCAATGAAGCGTATCGGAAAGAGCTGAAAAGGCAGGTGGAGGATGTAGTGCGGGCGTACGGGATGGAACCAGTGAAGGTTGAGCTGCAGTTTTCAGAGAATGCAGAGGGAATCCGGGGAATTTCCGGGGCAGATCTGCAAATTTCCGGGGGGGAGGAAGATTTTGAAAAAAAAGCCTCGGATATAAAAAATGAGCTTCTGGAAGTCTATCATATTTCAGCAGGACATATAAATATCAGTATACAGGAGTAGCTTATGGAAAAGGGAATCGGGAATCTCCGGCAAAAACTAAAGCATATAGATAAGAGTCAATGGCTGATTCTGGTGCTGACGGGAATCCTGCTTCTGGTCATAGCAATGCCTGTGCCCGGGAAAGAGGAGACAGAAACCGCAGATGCCCTGCAGACAGAATCCCGGCAAAAGGAGGGGGTGGACGCGCTGGAGGAGCGGTTGGAAACTGCCCTGGGGCATGTGGCGGGAGTAGGGAAAGTCAAAGTCATGATTATGAGAAAATCCAGCGGAGAAAAAATTGTGGAGAAAGATACGCCCGTGACAGATAGAAGCACTACAGAGGAGGGCGATGATGGAAACAGGAGTTCCGTGGAAAAAGTTCAGGAAGAGTCCACGGTGTACACACAAGATGGAAACGGAGGCCGGGTGCCCTATGTAATAGAAGAAATGGAGCCGCAGATACAGGGAATCCTTGTAGTGGCGGAGGGCGGAGATAATTCTCAGGTAGTTCAGAATATTACAGAGGCAGTTATGGCATTATTCGGAGTGGAAGCGCATAAAATCAAAGTAATGAAGATGAATTAGGAGGGGGAAACGTGAAAAAAATCTTTAAGAAAAATCAAATCATCATCACAGCACTGGCAGTTATGATTGCCGTAGCAGGTTACCTGAATTACTCAGGTTCAAAACTGGGGACGGAGGTGTCCGGTACGGCGGCTGACGAGAACAGTGTGAAGAAGGAGACGGAACTGTCTACGGAAACCGGGAATGACAGCGCCCTGATTGACATTGACAGCCTGGATATGGACTTTACGGATGACAGTTTCAGTATGGAAGACGCGGCAGCGGCAGAAAATGCGGCGGCGGCACAGAATGCTTCTGCAGCCACAGACGGTACGGCGGCAGATTTGTCGGCAGACGGTTCTGCAGAAGGACAGATAACTGATACGCCGGGTGAGGCGGTACTTACCAGCGTTCCGGGAAGTTCCGGGTTTGCGGCCGAGGCCAGGCTCTCGAGAGAACAGGTCCGTGCAAAAAACAAAGAAACGCTGCTGGAAATCATCAATAATGTAAACATAGCAGAAGAACAGAAGCAGGATGCCTTAAACAGTATGAATCAGATGACAGAAATCGCTGAAAAGGAAGCGGCGGCAGAGCTGTTGTTGGAATCTAAAGGTTTTGCGGATGCAGTGGTAAGTATTACAGACGGTACTGTAGATGTGGTTATCAGCCAGGTGGGTGTGACAGATGCACAGAGAGCCCAGATTGAGGATATCGTTAAGAGAAAGACGGAAATTTCCGGCGAAAATATCGTTATTACACCGATGGCCTCCCAGGAAGAGACGAGCGGCGAAACGAACGCAGAAAAATAACATAGGAACTGGAAACGGGCGGCCGGTCATGGCGTTTCAGCTATGGCCGGCTGCTTTGGCATACGCCGTGTATCAACAGGCATCCGGAGGAGCCAGCAGGCGTTCAAGCTGTGCAGAAGCACTTGGGTAGTTTTCGAATAAGATAGTATGCAGACAGAACTCTTTGGCAGCTTCCAGATTTGGCATGGAATCATCAATGAAAACAGCGTTTTCCGGGTTAATCTGGAAACGGGTGAGCAGCGCCTGGTATATCTCCGGCTCCGGTTTGATATGTTTTATATCACAGGACATCAGCCCGCCGTCACACAGGGGGATAAAAGCCAGGGCATCCGGGTTTTTCCGTCGGGTGGTTTCTGCATAATTAGAGAGATAGTAAATATGGAAGCCACGCTTTTTCAGGGATGTAATCCAGGGAATGGCATGGGGGAGCAGGGAGAGGCTGCAAGGAAAATTATCAAAGACCAGCCGGATTTCTTTTTCGTATCCGGGTGCTGCCAGGCAAAGACGGGTGAGAATTTCCTCATCGGGAAGCGCGCTCCTGTCATATTCAGGCCAGGCAGAGTTTAAAAATACGGCCCGCCCTAAGATATCTGCGGTTTCTTTTGGAAAATGGAAACTGGCGATATATTCCTGCCAGTCAAATTTGACAAGTACCCGTCCGATGTCAAAGATAATCGTGTCAATCATGGGAATCTCCTTTGTAATCACATTTTTTTTAGTATACATGGGGAGAAGGCGCCCTGTCAATTCAGGGAATGGAAATCTTGTCAATGCTGCAAAGTGCAATTTAAGAAAGTTTTCAGAAGTTTGTCACCCGATATTCATAAATGGGGGATATACTGTCGCTGTAAAATGAAATTCCAATATATGCATAAGTTGAGGGGGAAAAGCATATATGGCAGTTAGTATGGATGTACAGAAGGAAATGGGGGTATCACATGAAATACACAACTTATTATGAGGAAAGAAATACCATTACGGTAGGAAGATATCAGCAGCTGAAACAGAGGATGCTGGATGAAGGACAATCATATCAGACAGAAAGAATCACATTGCGTAAACTGAAATTCATCGGAAATGAGTCACAGGATTCACAGGCAGACTATTCTCTGTGCATGAAGAACGGCGATGAAGAGCAGGTTTACCTGGAGAAAAAATACATACAGAACGGGATGTACTTTAAAAGCATCCTGAAGATTTCAGGGGAAGAGTGCCGGAGGATACTGGATGGGGATTTGGAATGGATGAAAGGGCATAAGAAGAGTCTGCTGGCAGATTTTTACCGCCAGATTACACTGAATCACCTCAGCCCGGGATATCTGACAGATTATGACCGGGAGATTAATTATTCAAAGAAAGGACACCGCATTATTTTCTGCAAGAAAATCAACCGTGGAGTGGGAATTACAAATCGTCTGTTTGAAGAACCGAAGAGAGTGATACCGTGCCTGGATGAAGGGAAAATGCTTGTGACTTATCAGAGAGATGTGAAGCTGCCGAAAATTTTCAGCAAGCTGTTCAACAGCCAGGAGGAGCAGCCCCAGGAGGCGCTTTCTTAAATGCAACTAGGAATATGCTATAGAGAGAAAAGGAGGCACTTGAGGGTGTCTCCTTTTCTTATGCTGTTTTATTCCTCCGGCGGCTGTATCTTGTTTCGGTTTAAAACCCGGTACATCAACACATAGCCATAGAGGAACACAGGAACGATAATGGTACATGCAATGGAGGCCATTAGCATGTCAGAAGCATTTTCGTGTTTCATCAGGGCGAACACGAGGGTAGACAGGTACATTCCGGCCAGGATAATAATTCCGATTATCGCAAGGATACGTTTTGTTTTTTTCATGAAATACCTCCTGGTTTTCTTTTGGATTTTAGTATAATCTCTTCTGCGGGAAAAAGCAATATAACTTTTTTCCTAAAAAGTTCATAATTTGTTTATTGTTTCTGGAAAGTGATTCATGTATAATTTACAGACATATGGTTAAAAAATAGACAATCGGAATGATTGGAATGTGAAATGGTTACTGTAGTCCGGCCAATCAAAGAAAGGTATGGTAGATGTATTATGAGACATAAAGAATATTTAGAGCACATAGGGGAAATGGCCCGCACCTGCGTAGATAACGGAAAGATTGACCTGGAGTTGTATGGAAAATATGACGTCCAGCGGGGGCTTCGTGATAAGAACGGAAACGGCGTGCTGGCCGGTCTTACAAAGGTATCGAAAATTGAAGCATTTGAAGTGGTGGATGGGCAGAAGAAGCCATGTGACGGACGTCTCTACTACCGGGGATACAGCATTCAGGATTTAATCCGGGGAGAAGTCGAGGGACACAGGTATGGATTTGAAGAAGTGGCATATCTTTTGCTTTTCAGTAAGCTTCCCAGTGAGGAAGAGTTAAAAGAATTCCGAAAGGCTCTCGCTTACTGCAGGAAACTGCCTACGAATTTTACCAGGGACGTAATCATGAAAGCGCCAAGCCGCGATATCATGAATTCCCTGTCAAAATGTATCCTGACGCTGGCGTCCTATGACACGCAGGCGGCGGATATTTCAATTGAAAATGTACTTCGCCAGTGTATGATGCTGATTAGCACCATGCCGATGCTGGCGGTTTACAGCTACCATGCGTACAATCACTATGAGCGTGATGAAAGCATGTATATTCATCGTCCGGATCCAAAGCTGTCTACAGCAGAGAATTTCCTGCGTATGCTCAGGCCGGATATGAAATATACAGAGGTGGAGGCGCATGTACTGGATATGGCTCTGATTCTCCATATGGAACATGGCGGCGGTAATAACTCTACATTTACTACCCATGTGGTAACCTCCTCCGGAACGGATACTTATGCGGCTATCGCATCTGCGCTTTCTTCATTGAAAGGACCGAAGCATGGCGGCGCGAATATCAAGGTCGTGGAGATGATTCAGGATTTGAAGAAAAATGTCAAAGATACCACAGATGAAGCTCAGGTGGAGGAATACTTAAAGAAATTGCTTCATAAAGAAGCTTTTGATAAAAAAGGCCTGATTTACGGTATGGGACATGCAATCTATTCTGCGTCCGACCCAAGGGCGGAGGTATTTAAGACATTTGTCAAAGAGCTTTCAGAAGAAAAGCACAGGGAAAAAGACTTTGCACTTTATTCTATGATTGAGCGCTTAGGGCCGAAGGTCATCATGGAGGAGAGGAAAATCTATAAAGGAGTCAGCGCGAATGTGGATTTCTACAGTGGATTTGTTTACAGTATGCTGGATATACCGGAAGAACTGTTTACGCCGATGTTTGCAATTGCCAGAATTGTAGGATGGAGCGCGCACCGCATTGAGGAGTTGATAAATGTGGACAAAATCATTCGTCCTGCCTATAAGAGCGTGATGGATGAGGCAGAGTATGTACCGATGGAAGAGCGTTAGAGAGATATAGATAAGAGAGCTGCTGAGCCGGCTCTCTTATTTTGCCGAAATATATAATTGTTACACACATTTCCCTCACACTACAATGATATGATACAATTAATTAACAAATATGTAACAAAACGTAAGGAGGTATTTATGACTGGACAAAAGAGACATGTAACTCGTATAGTGTTTACGTTTTTGATGATGTTCGCAGTCGCATCTCATTCAGCGTACAAGGCGGAGGCGCAAGCGGCATTTCCGGAGGCGGTGCAGCATCAGACGCAGGTGCCGGAGGGATATACGGCAATCACTACGGCAGCGGAACTGAAAAAGCTGGTAACAGGAGAAACTGTGAAGCCGGAAACACCGGATACGGATGAAAAAGAAACGGAGAGCGAGACAGAGTCCGGGAGCGAGTCGACTACGGAAAGCGAGTCAGAGTCCGAAAGTGAGCTGGAGACTGAGGAGCAGACAGAACCGGAAGTAGAGGGCGGAGCAGTGAGCAGGACAGCGGCGCTGCCGGCACCGGATGGCACAGGGAAATATATTTTAATGAATGATATTGATTTATCAGGAGAGGCTTCCTGGAGCAGTATCGCAGAATTTTCCGGTATCCTGGATGGGAACGGATATGCGATAAAAGGACTTAAGGTTCCGCTCATCGAACGTATGGCAGGAGGAACTATACGGAATCTGGCGCTGGTAGATGTGAATATCCGGGCAGCAGGAAATGGAGGAGCGCTTGCAGTTACTTTGGATGCCCAGGGAACGGCAGCGTGCGAGATTCATAATGTATATGTGACAGGTACTGTGGCGGGCGCAGGTGTAGTTGGGGGCATTGCCGGAAGGGATATATCCGGCAAAAATATGGTAAGCAGTGCAGTGAACTATGCAGCAGTAAGCTCAAGTGCAGGAACTGCCGGAGGGGTTATTGGTGAAAATGGAGCAGGAGCTGCTTCTTCTTATACAAAATGTGCAAATTATGGCACAGTCAGCAGCAATAGCGTCGCCGGGGGAATTGTCGGAAGCGCATACAGCCTGAATGGGCAGATGGGAATGAGTACCTGCACGAATACAGGAAATATCACAGGAGTGAATGGTGTCGGCGGTATTATTGGATATCTGCGGTGTGACAGTACCACAGCAGGCGCGGGGGTTGATATTGCAGGCATGGCGAATTCCGGTACGGTGAAGGGAACAAGCCGGATAGGCGGTGTAGCCGGTTATATATATCTGCAGGATTCTGTAAGCGCATATGATGCCAAAATAACACTGACACAGAGCTATAATGCAGGATTGATTGATTCTATCAGCAGTTATTCAGGAGGACTGGCGGGACATATTCAAGTTCCGGGGACGGCCAGTGCATCCCAGGCAGTGAAGGTTGAAAATTGCTATAATCTTGGGCGCATGAAGGACGGCGGAAATATCGCAGGAGAAATAACAAGTGTGTCTGGAAATGTCCTCATTAGTAAATGCTTTGGCGCCCAGATATATGGAAGCGCTACAAAAGGAATCATTGACAAAGCGTCCAACGGGGAAGGAACAGGCTACTGCACGCTTTCAGACTGTTATTATTTCAGCGCGACAGGGGAGTATGCGTTTGTATCAGACAGTCGTGTTTCAGGGACGGCGACAGCTTTAAGTGCAGCACAGGCAAAGACGGCAGCCAGCTTTAAAAACTTTGATTTTACCGGAGTGTGGGCAATCAATGCGGCACAGAATGACGGGTATCCGTATCTGAAAGGGCTTTCTTTGATGAAAGCGAGCTTTACCGCCCCGGCAAAAGGAACTGTGCTGACAGACAGCAAGACAGAGGGGATTTATAAGGTAACGGCGGCAGGGCTGAAGGTTTCTTATCAGGGGACGGTAAACACGTCTGCCGCGACAGTTACGATACCTTCCGAGGTAGAGATAGATGGCTATAGATACGAAGTAACGGCTATTGCAGTTAAGGCGTTTTATAAAAACAGCAACTTGACGAAAGTTACACTACCGCAGACAGTGACGGTGATTAACAGAGCAGCATTTTATGGGTGTTCAAAGCTGAAAAAAGTCAGCGGGTGCAAAGGTGTGGTGAAAATCTATAAGAATGCCTTCCGCGACTGTACGAAGCTTGTGACTCTTGGGGGTACGACGAACAGGATTACGCTTCCATCGGCAGAGTTTGTCGGACAGGGGGTATTCATGAAATGCCGGGCAATTAAGAGCGTACTGCTTTCGTCGGCAGAGCTGACAACGATTGGTACAGGGGCGTTCCGTTACTGTTCAAATTTGACGAAAATGAGTATTTCCTCACCGGACTTATCGCATATCGGAAAGCTGGCGTTTTATAAAACGCCGAAGCTGAAAACATTTATCGTGAAATCCAGCAAGCTGACGACAGGGAATGTAGGAAGGAAAGTATTTTCAGGTATAAAAGCAACGGTGACGTTCAGCGTACCGTCCTCAAAAGTATCTTCTTATAAGAGTTTGTTCCAGAGTAAGGGAGCGGGCAGCAAGATTACTGTAAAGGCAGTGTAATATCATTAGATATCTATAAAGACAGGACCGGAAATGGTGCAGGCCATTTCCGGTTCTGTCTTTATAAGGAATTGTTATAGAAATCATTTGTGAGGTCAAAGTTATTCGGATAGTTTTTTATACCAGGATGGGCCTATGGGAGAATATAAAAATTAGATATTTAACGAATATTTTGGTAAAAACTTTATAAAATAAGTATTAAAAAGGAAAAATAAGGTTGAAATCTTGTGGAAATGGACGTAATATAAGTTAGCCGATTAATTAAAGTGAGGTGATGTTATGAAGGATGGCAGGTTTTGCGGAATATGCGGCGACAATCTCCAGGCTCTGCTTTTAAAGGCTTCTCATATGTATTTTGCAATGAATTATGAGCAGCTTACGGCAAAAGGGATGCATCCGGGGCAGATGCCGATGCTGAATCTTCTTGCAAGACGGGGAGGAATGAGCCAGAGGGAAATCGCCAGAGAACTTCATGTAAAGCCGCCCAGTGTGGCGGTATCTATCCGGCGTCTGGAGAATGCGGGCCTGGTGGTACGCGCCGCGGACGGAAAGGATCAGCGTATAAGCAGGATTTCGCTGAGCCCGAAAGGGGAAAAGATGCTGGAAGACATACAGGGAATCTTTGAGCAGAATGACAAACTTTTGTTTCGCGGATTTAATGAGACAGAAGAATGCCTGCTAAGGCGTTTCCTGATACAGATTATAGAAAATATGGCAGATGTCCAGAGCGGACAGATTGGCATGGAAATGGAGGGAATAAAGGATAAATGCTGAAAATGTTTCGATATGTGAAGGATAAATGGTACTATATTGTGCTGATTATCGCTTTGCTGTTCCTACAGGCAAGCTGTGATTTGGCGCTGCCCGATTACACATCAAAAATCGTTAATGTAGGAATCCAGCAGAAAGGGATAGAGGACGGAGTGCCGGATGAAATCCGGGAAAGTTCTATGGAGAGGCTGTTTCTTTTTATGGACAGCGAAGAGCGGGCGTATGTGGAGGAAAGCTACACGTTGGAATCCGGAATTTATGTGCGGAATAAGACGGATGCAGAACGCAGGGAGAGGTTAAATCAGATATTCGGTGTCCCGATGCTGGCTGTTTCCGGCTTGTCCGGGGAGAGCGAAGAGGCGGCAGATGCCAGGACGCAGATGGGGCTTCCAGAAGATGCAGATATGTTTGAAGCTCTGGGAAAGATGCCGGAGGAGCAGCGGCAGCAGATGCTTGCCGAGCAGGCAGATAAGTTTGAAGAAATGCCGGAATCCATTGTTACGCAATCGGCAGTGGGCTATCTGCAGAATGAGTATGCACAGATGGGCAGGGATTTGGATAAAATGCAGACGGATTATCTGGTGATGTCAGGGTTGAAGATGCTTGGAATGGCACTTCTCATCATGCTTGCAGCAGTTACGGTCACATTTCTATCCAGCCGTGTGGCATCTTATATGGGAAGGAACCTGAGAAATCAGGTATACCGGAAAGTGATTTCTTTCTCAGGGGCGGAGCTGAACAAATTTTCCACGGCATCTTTGATTACCCGGAGCACGAATGATATCCAGCAGATTCAGATGCTGGCGACTATGATTTTCCGAATCGTGCTCTATGCGCCGATCCTTGGCGTGGGCGGCGTGATAAAGGTATTTCAGACAGATATGTCGATGACCTGGATATTGGCCCTGGCGGTGGGACTGATTCTGTTGGTGGTAGCGGTGCTCTTTGGCGTGGCGATGCCGAAATTTACCCTTCTGCAGAACCTGATTGATAAGCTGAATCTGGTGACAAGGGAGACGCTGACCGGAATCATGGTAATCCGGGCTTTCAGTACGGAAAAGCATGAAGAGGAGCGTTTTGAGGAGGCGAACCGGAGACTTACAAAGACAAACCTGTTTGTAAACCGTGTCATGACATTTATGATGCCGTTGATGATGTTAATTATGAATGGAATCAGTGTGCTGATTGTATACAATGGTGCGTATGCGGTTGACAGCGGGACGATGCAGGTAGGAAATATGATGGCGTTCATTCAGTATGCGATGCAGATTATTATGTCGTTCTTGATGATAACGATGATGTCTATTATGATTCCAAGGGCAAATGTGTCTGCGAAGCGTATTGATGAAATACTGCGTACAGAGGTATCTATCCATGACCCGGAGACCGCGAAGCACGGAGATGCAGATGTGAAAGGGCTGGTAGAGTTTGAACACGTAAGCTTTGCGTACCCTGGAGCAGAAGAGAACGTTTTAAACGACATATCTTTTACGGCTGGGAAAGGGCAGACTGTGGCGTTTATCGGCAGTACAGGAAGTGGAAAGAGCACACTGGTGAATTTGATTCCGCGGCTTTTTGACGTGACAGAAGGTTCCATCCGGGTAGATGGAGTGGATGTGCGGGAAATGGAATTGAAGGATTTGCGCGGGAAGCTGGGATATGTACCGCAGAAGGGGGTTCTCTTTTCGGGAACGATTGACTCAAATCTGCGTTACGGGCGTACAGATGCGACAGAAGAACAGATAAAGCGTGCGGCAGAGATTGCACAGGCATGGGAGTTTATCAGTGAAAAGCCGGAAGGCGTGGATTCTCCGATTGCCCAGGGCGGCACAAATGTGTCGGGCGGGCAGAAGCAGAGGCTTTCTATCGCCAGAGCGGTTGCGAAAGAACCGGAGATTTATATTTTTGACGACAGTTTTTCCGCGCTGGATTACAAAACGGACGTAGTGCTGCGGCGGGCTTTGAAGCAGGAGACGCAGGATGCAACGACCCTGATTGTAGCGCAGCGTATCAGCACCATCCTCCATGCGGACAATATCATCGTGCTCGATAACGGATGTGTGGCGGGACAGGGAACTCACAAAGAATTGATGCAGACATGCGATGTATATAGGCAGATTGCCATGTCTCAGCTGTCAGAGGAGGAATTGGCCAATGAGTGATAGTGGAAGAAGGGTAAGAGGCCCTATGGGGCATGGCGGCCGGATGGCCGGAGAAAAGGCGAAAGACTTTAAAGGCTCGATGGGAAAGCTGCTGCGCTATATGAGCCGGTATAAAATCAGGTTGTTTGGGGTTATCCTTTTTGCCGTGGGCGGGACGGTCTTTAATATTGTAGGGCCGAAAATCCTGGGAAGGGCGACGACGGAGCTGTTTAACGGGCTGGTGGCAAAGATTCAGGGGGCTGGCGGGATTGATTTCGGAAAGATTGGGGAAATCCTGCTGATGGCTATGGGGTTGTATGCAGTGAGCGCGCTGTTCAGTTTTATCCAGGGAATTATCATGACAGGAGTTTCCAATGATATGACCTATAGCCTGCGGCGGGACATCTCCAGGAAAATCAACAGGATTCCGCTGGATTATTATGAAAGCCGGACGCATGGAGAAGTGCTTTCGCGGGTGACGAATGATGTGGATACGCTGCAGCAGAGCCTGAACCAGAGTTTGACACAGCTGGTTACTTCTGTAACGACGCTGATCGGCGTGCTGGTGATGATGCTTTCTATTAATGTATGGATGACGCTGGCGGCGCTGTTAATCCTCCCTATTTCTATGGGAATTATCGGGACAGTGATGAAACATTCCCAGAAATATTTCAAGGATCAGCAGAGATATCTGGGTGAAGTGAATGGGCAGGTAGAAGAAGTCTACAGCGGCCACAATGTAGTGAAGGTATTTAATAAAGAGGAGGACGTAGTCAGGGTCTTTGAGGAAACGAACAATCATCTCTACGAATCTGGCTGGAAGTCCCAGTTCTTCTCGGGAATTATGATGCCGGTGATGCAGTTTGTCGGAAACATCGGTTATGTGATGGTGGCAATTCTGGGCGGTTATATGACGATTCGGGGAGCGATTGAAGTAGGAGATATCCAGTCCTTTTTCCAGTATATCCGAAACTTTACGCAGCCGATTCAGCAGATTGCCCAGGTGACGAACATGCTCCAGTCCTCCGCGGCAGCTTCTGAGCGTGTGTTTGAGTTCCTGGAGGAAAAGGAAGAGCAGCAGGAGACGGTACGTGAAATGGATGTTGAGACATCCCAGGGTGCGGTGAGCTTCGAGCATGTGGCGTTTGGGTATCAGCCGGATAAGATTATCATTCATGATTTTTCGTCTGAGGTGGGCGCAGGACAGACGGTGGCGATAGTAGGGCCTACCGGTGCAGGAAAAACGACGATGGTGAAGCTGCTGATGCGTTTCTATGATGTAAATTCCGGGTGTATCCGGGTGGATGGGCACAACATTAAGGAATACGATAGAAGCGAGCTGCGGAAACTGTTTGGCATGGTGCTCCAGGATACCTGGCTTTTTCATGGCACGATTATGGAAAATATCCGCTATGGGCGGCTGGACGCTACCGACGAGGAGGTTATCGCAGCGGCGAAAGCGGCGCACGCTCATAGGTTTATCATGGCGCAGCCCGGCGGTTACCAGATGGTGCTGAATGAGGAGACGAGCAACATTTCCCAGGGGCAGAAGCAGCTTTTGACTATTGCCCGGGCTATCCTGGCGGATAATAAGATATTGATTCTTGACGAGGCGACGTCTTCGGTCGATACCAGGACTGAAATACAGATTCAGAAGGCTATGAATAACCTGATGAAAGGCAGAACCAGTTTTGTGATTGCCCACAGGCTGTCCACGATTAAAGACTCGGATTTGATTCTGGTTATGAAAGATGGAGATATCATTGAGCAGGGAACCCATGAAGAGCTGCTGGCTCAGAATGGCTTCTATGAAAACCTGTACAACAGTCAGTTTGAGAAAGCGGAGGCGGTGTGATGTATAAGATTATTGCGATAGAAAGAGAGTATGCCAGCGGAGGAAGTGAAATCGGAGAACGGCTGGCAGAGAAATTAGGGATTCCCTGTTATGGAAGGGAAATCCTGGAGAGGGCGGCGCAGGCACGGGGAACTACGCCGGAACAGATTGTGCATATGGAGGAGGCGACGACAGGGAGCTTCCTCTATACCATCGCCCTGGCAGCGAAGCTGGCGGCAGGAGAGAGCTGCGGGCTGAGCGAAGAAAACCAGCTTTATCTGGAAGAAGCCCAAATTATATGGGATTTGGCAAATCAGGGAAGCTGCGTCATCGTGGGGCGGTGTGCCGGATGGGTGCTGAAAGAGCGGAAAGATGTGCTGAAAGTTTACATCCATGCCGACAGGGATTTTCGTACAAAGCGCGCAGTGACCATTTATCACGATGCCAAAGAGAATGTAGATGGGATACTGCGCCGGTGCGACAAACGCCGGGGGAATTTCTACAGCGCGAATACCGGAAAAAAGTGGGATGACAAATCAGAGTATCATTTGATGCTTGATAGCGGAAAGCTGGGGATAGAAGGGTGCGTGGAGGTTATAGGGGCTGCGTGCCAGGGGTAACGATTTAATGTTTTCATTGCGGTTCGTCGGGGAGTGGACACAGTTTTGATAAAAAAGGCTTGTCATATGGTTTTCAAAACTATATAATGTGATGTATCAGAGGAAAGTTTTGCTTTTCAGACGTATGGGCGCCGGATTGGGCTATGTGGCCGGAAGAAAATCAGATATGAACGAGAGGTGGACAAAATGAAGATAGATACCAAAGATATGCTCAAAAGTATTTTGAACAGCCTGTCCCGCATTGAGCATATTAAGCCGGAGGATATTCCGAACATTGACTTATATATGGATCAGGTGACAACTTTTATGGATACTCGCCTGTCTTCTTCGAAGCGTCATCCGGAGGATAAGATATTGACTAAGACCATGATTAATAATTATGCTAAGAATAAGCTGCTTCCGCCCCCGGTGAAAAAGAAATATTCCAAGGAACATTTGCTGGTAATGATTTTCATCTATTATTTTAAAGGAATTCTTTCTATCACAGATATTCAGGCATTGATGAACCCTATTACGGAAAAATATTTTCAGAATGACCAGAAGTTTAGCATAGAAACGATTTACAACGAAGTGTTCAGTTTGGAAAAAAGCCAGGCAGATAAGCTGGCAAAGGATATCGTAGATAAGTATAATACCTCGAAGCATACCTTTGAGAATGTGGAAAAGGATCAGGAATTTCTTCAGCTTTTTTCATTTATCTGTATGTTGAGCTTTGACGTTTATGTGAAAAAGCAGATGATAGAAAAATTGATTGATCAGCTTCCGGGAGAATAGCAAAAGGCAGTAATAAGTCCATGTGGACAAAGAATTGAATCCTCCAACCGTGGTGTAACACAGTTGGGGGATTCTTCTTTTCTTTTATAGTGGTAAAGCGCCCGCTAGGCTGTTCGTTGTCCTTACGGTCACTATCAAACAATTCTGCATAATCCTACATTTTCCGTGAGATTGAAAAATCAAATTAAATTACTAACAAAATTCCATATGTTTTGAAATATATGAAACAAAAATCCTATGGGCAAGGTAGGAATTTGCGGATATAATTTGAAAATACCGTAACGAAATGGCTTGTCTGCAGGAGAAGATAGAAAATGTATGAGGCAGTAGTGATAGGAAGCGGTCCGGCAGGATTAAATGCGGCATTATATCTAAAAAGAGCCGGAAAAAATGTTATTGTAATTGAAAAGGAATATGAAGGGACAGGGCAGATTGTACAGAGTATTTGTGTAGAGAATTATCTGGGGTTTCAGCCGCTTTCAGGTGAAGAGCTTGGAGAAAGATTCAGACGGCATGTGTTGTCAGAGTATGTCCCGATTCTGGAGGACGAAGTGACAGAAATCATACATAAAGATACCTGGCATGTTATTTTGTTATCCGGAAAAACTGTTGAAGCGGAAACGCTAATTTATGCAGCAGGAGCTTCTCCCAGAAAGTTGGGAATATCCGGAGAAGAAACGTATCAGGGTAAGGGAATGTCCTACTGTGCGTACTGTGACGGTTCTCTGTATAAAGGAAAAGATACCGCAGTGATTGGAGGAGGAGATACTGCCCTGGACGATGCCATGTATCTTTCTGAACTATGCCGGAAGGTATATTTGATCCACAGAAGAGCAGAATTCAAGGGAAATGAGGCTGCGGTTGAGATTTTGAAGAAAAAGGAAAATGTAGAATTTATTTTAGAAACTTCTGTCCGGGAAATAAAAGGGCAGAAAAGACTGGAGGAGATACTTCTTGACAATGGAAAGAAAATCAGTGTCACCGGACTGTTTGTCGCGATTGGCTCACTCCCGGCGGCGGATTTGATAGAGAAGTATGTCCAAAGGGATGAAAATGGATATGTAATCGCAGGAGAAGATGGGCTTACCTCATCCTCTGGATTGTTTGTAGCCGGGGATGTACGAACCAAAAAGCTTCGGCAGGTGATCACTGCAGTTTCTGATGGAGCAAATGCAGCGGCATCTGCGATACATTATCTAAAATTTTGCAGAAAAAGGTGAAGATATGAAGTTTCAAACGGCAGTGCTTCATGCAGGAAATAAAGAACTGGAAAAATACGGCGCAACCTTGCCGCCTGTATACCAGTCTGGCGCTTTTGAACAGAAAAGCGCGGAAGGGCTGGCAAAAATATTTGATAATAAAGCGCCGGGATATTGTTATACAAGGGTAGCCAATCCAACGACAGCAGCATTTGAAATGAGAATCACAAAGCTTGAGGGCGGCATGGCGTCAGTTGCCTGTGCATCTGGGATGGCAGCTATAACTAATGCTTTTTTAAATATCCTCCAATCTGGAGATGAAATTGTAACGAGCGCCAGCCTTTACGGAGGAACCATTGATCTTTTCCGGGATCTGGAGGCATTTGGTATTCAGACAAACTTTGTGGAAAATAATAACTGGGGGGCGTTTGAACAGGCAATTAATGAACATACGAAGCTGATTTTTGCTGAGACGATCGGAAATCCCGGACTGGATGTTACAGATATTGAGAGGCTGGCAGAACTGGCACATGCCCATGGGATTCCGCTTATTGTTGATAATACGACGGCGACCTCTTATCTGATCCGTCCGTTGGATATGGGAGCGGATATTGTGGTAAATTCATCGTCAAAATATATAAATGGAAACGGCAGCGCCATCAGCGGTATACTGACGGACAGCGGGCGTTTTAAATGGACCAGGGAAAAATATCCGCTTCTCAGGGACTATCTGAAGTATGGCCCAATGGCATATATTTCCAGAATGCGGGCAACTATTTTTCGGAACTTTGGCGCCTGTCTTTCGCCTCAGAATGCTTTTTTGAACCTGATAGGGCTGGAAACCCTGGGGCTTCGTATGGAGCGCCAATGTAAGAATGCACTGGGGCTGGCAGCATGGATACAGGAGCACTATCCGGAAGCAGCGGTGAATTTTCCAGGACTGAAAAGCAGCCCCTGGCACCAGATTGCTGAAAAACAGCTGAAAAACGGATACGGGGGAATTTTTACCCTGCGTGCAGGAAGCAGGGAAAGGGCATTTTCATTGATTAATAACCTGAAGCTTGCGTTGAAGGTTTCTAATATTGGAGACACCAAAACACTGGTGATACATCCGGCATCGACCATCAGCCTGCATAGCACGCAGAAGCAGAAGGAAGAAGCAGGGGTTTATGATGATCTGATCCGGGTCAGCGTCGGTATTGAAGATCTGGGAGATCTGATTGAGGATTTTCGCCAGGCGATAGAAATGATGGAAAAACAGTAAAGGAGAAGAGCAATGGCAGAAAAAAAACCAGACTATTCAGCATTAAAAAAGGGCGGATTTATGAGACAGAAGCAGAAGGGATATTTTTCGCTTCGTCTCCAGGTTGTAGGAGGAAATCTGACTGCGGAAAACATCCGGACTGTATCAGAGGTGGCGGACAAATATGGAAAAGGGTATGTACATATGACCTCCAGACAGGGAATTGAGATTCCGTTTATTCGGTTTGGGGATATTGAAGAGGTGAAGGAAAAGCTGGCAGAGGGCGGCGTAAAGCCTGGTGTCTGCGGACCAAGGGTACGGACGGTTACGGCATGCCAGGGCGCTGCGGTCTGTCCCAGCGGCTGCATTGACACCTATGCACTGGCGAAAGAACTGGATGAGCACTATTTTGGCAGGGACCTGCCCCACAAGTTCAAATTCGGTGTGACAGGATGTCAGAACAACTGTCTGAAAGCGGAGGAAAATGATCTGGGAATCAAAGGCGGTATGGTTGTAAATTACAAAGAAGAAGCGTGTATTCAATGCGGCGTCTGTGCGAAAGCCTGCCGGGAGAACGCACTGTCAATGAAGGACGGAAAAGTGGTAATCGACAGGGGGAAATGCAATCACTGCGGGCGATGCGTGAAATCCTGCCCTACGGATGCATGGGAAGGGGAAAGCGGCTATCTTGTTTCTTTTGGCGGTTTATTTGGGAATAAAATCTATCAGGGTGAGACACTACTGCCAATTATTAGAGATAAAGACACTTTGCTTCGGGTGGCAGATGCGGCCATTGGATTTTTTGAGAAAAATGCCAGACCGGGAGAACGTTTCCGCCTGATGCTGCAAAGAATCGGTGAGGATGAATTTAGAAGAGTAATTACGGAGGCATATCATGGATGAGATTAAATTTAATGAACAGGCGGATATTACGGATCAGGTTTGTCCGATGACTTTTGTAAAGGCGAAGGTAAGTATCGATGAGCTGGAGGATGGGGAGGTGCTGGCTATTCGTATGAATGACGGTGAGCCGGTTCAGAATGTTCCCAGAAGCATGAAAGAAGAAGGGCACAAAATCCTGAAACTTCACAATAATCAAGACGGCACCTATACCCTGTATGTGCGAAAGGTAGAGGAAGGATAAATGGCAGAGCGAATCGGAAGAGAAGAGTTTGAAGAAAAAGTATTGAAAAGTGACCTGCCTGTGCTGGTGGATTTTTATTCGGATTCCTGCATGGCCTGTAAAAAACTGGCGCCGGTTCTCAGCCAGGCGGAAGAACTTCTCGGGGAGAGCATTTACTTTTATAAAGTAAATACAAATTATGAGAATGAGCTTACGGAGAAATATGAGATTCTGTCCAGGCCAACATTGATTGTTTTTATAAACGGGCGGGAAGCGGGGCGAAAAACAGGAGTGCAAAGGCTTCAGGAATTCATAGACTGGCTGAAAGCATTCTGATGTAACAATAGGAGCGTTTTGAGACATTTCTGAATAGCAAAAAGGAGTAAGAGTATGTATATTACAGTTTCTGGAAACAAAAAAGAAGTAAAAAACGGACTGACCTTACCGGAACTGATAGAACTTGAAAACGTGGAAATGCCGGATTATGTAACGGTTTCTGTGAATGATGAGTTTCTTGACGCGGATAAAAAAGCGGGTACGGTTTTAAAGGATGGGGACAATGTGGAATTTCTTTATTTTATGGGAGGGGGATGCTAAATGGCATTGACAGATGAACAGATTGAACGCTACTCCCGTCATATCATACTGAAAGAAGTGGGAGCAAAAGGGCAGAAAAAGCTTTTGAATGCAAAGGTTCTGATCATAGGTGCAGGCGGTCTTGGCGCTCCTGCAGCCATGTATCTGGCAGCAGCAGGCGTTGGAACGATAGGAATTGCAGACGCCGATGATGTGGATCTTTCCAATCTGCAGAGACAGATCATCCATTCTACAGAGGACGTGGGAAAGCCGAAGGTAAAATCAGCCAGGGAAACCATGGAAAGAATGAATCCGGGTGTGAAGGTGAATACCTATCATATGTTTGTGGATGCCGCCAATATCCGGGAACTGATCCGGGAGTATGACTTTATCATTGACGGAACGGATAATTTTCCGGCAAAATTCCTGATTAATGACGCCTGTGTCCTGGAGAAAAAACCATTTTCCCATGCGGGAATCATTCGTTTTAAGGGACAGCTTATGACTTATGTGCCGGGAGAAGGCCCCTGTTACCGCTGCGTATTTAAGGAGCCGCCGCCAAAGGATGCGGTGCCCACCTGTAAACAGGCAGGTGTGATTGGCGCAATGGGAGGTGTGATCGGCAGCCTTCAGGCCATGGAAGCGATTAAATACATTATCGGAAAAGGTGAGCTTCTTACTGGATATCTGCTGACTTATGATGCGCTGACGATGGAGTTTCGTAAGGTAGGACTCCCCAGGGATACACGCAGATGTGCTGTATGTGGAGAACATCCTACGATCACGGAGCCTGTTGACTATGAACTGAATGTGTGCGAAGATAAGATATAAAGTGAAAAGTGGGTGGAAATATGAAGAAAGTTATCATTAAAAAACAGGATGTGGAAGAAATGATCTCCTATGCCAGAGAAAAGCTGCCGCAGGAAGCCTGCGGACTGATTGCAGGAAGTGATTATGGGGATGAGAGGGTCATTGAGAAAGTGTATTATTTGACCAACATCGATGCTTCTAATGAGCATTTTTCACTGGAACCAAAAGAGCAGCTTCAGGCGGTGAAGGATATGAGAGCCAGGGGGCTGAAGCCGATTGGAAACTGGCATTCACATCCGGAATCTCCCTCGCGCCCATCCCAGGAAGACAAAAGGCTTGCTTATGACTCAAAAGCCAGTTATCTGATTCTGTCACTTATGGAGAAGGAAGCGGTACTGAACTCGTTTCATGTGGAGAACGGGGAAACTGAGAAAGAATCTCTGGAAATATTGAATAGATAAAATGCGAGGTAATCAATGTGTACACAGTATTGCTGGCAGTAAAAAACGGATTGATTATGCAGGAATTGAAGCGGCTTCGTATCTGGGGAGATTCTACCGGCTTTCAAATCTGTGAAATTATTTGTGATTTTGAGAAATTGATTCAAAACTTAAAAGAGAAGAAATATCATCTGATTATTTTGGAAGCGGCGCCGGATAATCATGCGCTGACTCTTTTGAGGACGATAAAAAAAGAAAAGCTCTGTAAGGCTGTTGCTATAGTCAGTCAGAATGCGGATTTTAAGACTGTGAGAAAAAGCTTTCTGCTGGGGGTGGATGATTATTTTGTGCCCCCTTTTGAAATCAGTCAGTTTATTGCCCTGTTCAGCAAAATAGAGAATGCCGAG
Organism: Hominisplanchenecus murintestinalis; assembly: GCA_004793585.1. GTDB lineage: Bacteria > Bacillota > Clostridia > Lachnospirales > Lachnospiraceae > Hominisplanchenecus_A > Hominisplanchenecus_A murintestinalis. The sequence goes on from SRZB01000028.1 coordinate 24,143, forward strand.
CATGGGAAAATAGAGGCGGAAATCTGCAGGAAAGAAGAATTGTTAAGCTATTTTGAACATGTAGATGCTGCGATAAAAGATTATCTGGATAAACTGCTATATGCGTCGCTTTCTGAATATATGAATCTGTCAGAGGCGTTTGCTTACCTGAAACGGATTATTGACGGAGTGCTCTCTGAGCTTTTTGAACGTTATGAGTGGCTGGGTTTTTACTTTCTGCGAGAAGATTATTTGCCGCAGGAAGCAGGCTTTTCAGATTATGAGGAAAGCATACAAAAAAGTATAGAGGATTTCTATGCATTCTTTCTTGAATTTTCGGAGTTGTATCCGGCGCATGGAGAGGGGCTGGATGACATTCTTCTCTATATTTTAAACAGACCAGAAGGGGACTTAAAGCAGAAGACAATTTCAGAAGAACTCTACATAAACCGTTCTTATCTCAGTACGGTGTTTGCCGCTCAGATTCGGGTTAATTTTGTTGATTATGTCAATACAGTAAAAATGAAACGTGCAGCATATCTGCTGAAGCATACGAAAATGAAAGTAATTGACATTGCAGGGGCTTTGGACTATAAAGATATGGGATATTTTTTAAAAAGATTTAAGGCAAAGTATGGTGTAACACCGTCCCAGTACCGGATTCCGGAGGCATATGAATTTCAGATTTAGATCCAGATACCGATGGCATATTGTGGATTGGAGAAAGGTAATAGAGAAATCATGGCAAAAATCTATCAGAAAATTACGGATATGGTGGGAGCTACTCCACTGTTGGAGCTTCAGGAATATAGGGCTGCAAATGGATGTAAGGCAAGGATTCTTGCGAAGCTGGAATATATGAATCCGGCAGGCTCTGTAAAGGACCGGATTGCGGTAAGAATGATTGATGAAGCAGAGAAGGCAGGAATCCTGCATAGAGGAGATGTGATTATCGAGCCGACTTCCGGGAATACAGGGATTGGCCTGGCCTGTGTAGCGGCAGCACGCGGATACCGTCTGATCATTACCATGACGGAAACGATGAGTGTGGAGAGAAGAAGGATTTTGTCCGCATACGGTGCGGAACTTGTTCTGACTCCTGCTTCAAAGGGAACCAAGGGTGCGATTAAAAAAGCAAATGAGCTGGCAGAAGAAATCGGCGGATTTGTTCCCAGCCAGTTTACGAATCCTTATAATCCTCAGGCTCATTACGAAACAACGGGACCTGAAATCTGGGAAGATACAGAGGGAACTGTAGATATTTTTGTTGCCGGAGTGGGAACCGGAGGAACCATTACAGGAATTGGGAAATACCTGAAAGAAAAAAATCCGGCGGTGAAAATTGTCGCTGTAGAACCTGCCGGCTCGCCTGTTTTATCAGATGGGATACCTGGCGGGCATAAGATTCAGGGAATCGGCGCGGGATTTATTCCGGATACTCTGGATACAGAGGTTTATGATGAGATTATAGCTGTAAGCGATGAAGATGCATATATGACTTGCAGGGAACTGGTGGAAGCAGAAGGCGCTTTGTGCGGAGCGTCCTCCGGGGCAGCCTTGTATGCCGCGAAAAAGCTGGCTGAAAGGCCTGAGAATGAGGGAAAAACGATTGTAGTATTGCTGCCGGACAGTGGAGAACGGTATCTGTCCATGGGAGTTTTTGATAAAGGATAAGTAAGAGAATGGTAACTCGCCTTCAATGACATGGAAAATGTTATTGGAGGCGTTTTTTATAGAGAATGTAATAGAGCCTGTGAATTTTGTTAAACTTTTATCCCATGGAAAAAGTAAAACATATAATCCATAGATGATTAGCAGGAAAAAGTGTATAAATATGAAAAACAAAACAGGAGTATAAACGAAAACATGATAAAAGAACTGAATAATACAGGGTATGAAGAAATCTTGAAGGAAAAGAGAACGGCTGTCATAGAGTTTTATTCGCAGACCTGTCCGCATTGTAAGCGGACGGAAGCAGGACTGAGGGAGCTGGTTCAGCAACTGGATAAGGCTCAGACAGATACAGTTGTATTCGCAAAATGCAATATTGAGTCGGAACCTGCACTTGTAAAGAGGCTTGAAATTCAGGCATTGCCCACACTGCTTTTTATCCAGGAAGGGCAGATTAGAAACAGGAAGGCTGGTTTTACACATAAACTGATTCTGCAGGAGGAAATCAGAAAATTAGCAGGGCCGAATCATTAAGCGTTTTTAGAATGCTGCACAACGGTGATATGGCAATTCATAAGGAGAGATGATTGAAGGAGGATGAAAAATGGGTTACCCTACGATATTTCCTACAGGTACGTTAAGATATGACAAAGAAAAAGCATGGAATGGTTATACACTCTTTCCATCGAGCCGCGGCGCGCTTCTGATTGACATGGATGGGAATGAGGTGCAGCGCTGGGCCGGGCTGGGAGGATTTCCCAATAAGCTGCTGCCAGGTGGATATGTACTTGGCACCAGCGGGACGCGCAACAGCAAATATGCATTCCAGGATCAGCTGGATTTGATTCAAGTGGATTGGGACGGCAATATTGTCTGGAAATTTGATCGGACAGAGCTGGTAGCTGATCCGGGGAAAGAACCACAGTGGCAGGCAAGGCAGCATCACGATTTTCAAAGAGAAGGTTCTTCTACAGGTTATTACGCACCGGGAGCAGAACCGTGTGTGGATGGCGGAAAAACCCTGATTCTGACACATGAGAATCTTTACAATCATGAGATTACTGATAAGCTTCTGATTGACGATAAGATTATTGAAACAGACTGGGAGGGGAATATCCTCTGGAGCTGGAGAGCCAGCGATCATTTTAATGAACTGGGGTTTGATGAGGCGGCAAAAAATGTGTTGTTCCGTAATCCCGGACTTCACGGAGAAGCCGGAGGCGACTGGATGCATATCAATAGCATTTCCACGCTGGGTCCTAATCACTGGTATGAAGAAGGCGACAGGCGTTTCCATCCGGATAACATTATTTTCGATGCCAGAAATTCCAACATTCTGGCAATCATCAGTAAAGAAACAGGAAAAATCGTTTGGCGCGTCGGACCTGATTACAATGAGAATGAAGCGACGAAAAAACTGGGCTGGATTATCGGCCAGCACCATTTACATATGATTCCCAGAGGACTTCCCGGGGAAGGAAATCTCCTTGTATTTGATAATGGCGGTTACGGCGGATATGGCAATCCGAACCCTGGTTCTCCCACTGGCAATAACAATGCACTGCGCGATTATACCAGGGTTCTGGAATTCAATCCGGTTACACTGGAAATTGTATGGCAGTATACACCGTTGGAAGCAGGCTTTTTGCTTTTCACGGATGCATCGAAGTTTTACAGTTCCTATATTAGCGCCGCCCAGAGACTTCCAAATGGCAACACGCTGATTACAGAAGGGTCAGATGGGCATTTGCTAGAAGTGACGCCGGAACATGAAATTGTCTGGGAATATATCAATCCTTATTTTCATAAGATTGCGGGGAAATTCACTAACAATATGATTTATCGTGCGTACCGCGTCCCATATGAATGGGTGCCTCAGCTGGAGAAACCCCAGGAAACATCCATTGAGCCTGTTGATGTGGAAAGCTTCCGTGTACCGGGGGCGCCGGTGGGCAAGGGGAAAGGAAAGACAACGGTTATTGAAGGTATTGACCCGGAGAGAATCCCCATGACAGGCAGCAAGGACAAGGAAGATGAAGATGATGTACAGATTGATTTCTGTGTTGCATCCGTTAAAAAGAGTGAGCTGGAAAAAATAAACCGAAAAAATGTGATTAAATCAGAAAACACATAATATATGAACAGGAGAGAAAGTCTATGAAAAAAATATTTGCAATACTTACGGCACTGGCACTGGCAGCATCTGTTGCGGCATGTGGAAATGCTGGTTCATCGAATACAGCGAGTGACACGAATACAAAGGAAAACGCCCAGAAGCTGACAAAGGTGCGGGTTGCCATTATGACAGGAGGTGCTTCCCACTGGTATGCAGTGATTGGCAAGGAAGCGGGCATTTTTGAAAAGCACGGGCTTGATGTGGAAATTACGGAATTTGCGGCCGGTATCAATACGGTAGACGCTATAGTGACCGGGCAGGCGGATTTTGGCAATCTGGCAGATTATGCATGTGTCAACCGTCTTGGAAGCACACAGGAAAACACCAATCTAAGAATTGTAGATCGTCTGAGTACCAGTAAGGGTGCGAATAATGGCGGCCTGTACGTCAGCGACGATATCAAATCTTTAAATGATTTGGCAGGCAAAGGATTTGCAACGCAGCCAGGAACCGTATGGGACTACTGGGTAGCGAAAACATATGAGAAAGCAGGAATCAAAGAGGAAGCTCAGAACATTCTGAACGTGGACAGTGCGGCTTCAGCAGTGGCGCTGATGATTTCCGGCGAGGCGTCTGCGTTCTGGGCAAGTGGTACCAATGCAGCCAAACTGGAGGATGCAGGTTTCCATTCACTGCTGAAACTGGATGATTTGGGGCTGTATACCGATGCGTATTATATCTCTACCAGTGATTTTCTGAAACAGAATAAGGAAGTTTCGGAAGAATTTATTAAAGCACAGAAAGAAACGGCAGACTGGATTTATGCAAATGAAGACAAGGCGGCGGAGATTTTTGAAAAGGCATCCGGGACGAGTCAGGAACAGTTCCACAGCGATCTTGCGGCAACACTGCTTGTGACGGATTTTTCACAGGATACGCTGGATCATCTGAGCGATGTTAAAACATGGGCTGTAGAAAACGGACGTTTTTCGGATTATGATATTCTGAAATTTTCTGATTTTACTGCGCTGAAAGCTGTATATCCTGATTCGATTACAATCAAATAGATGATGAGAGGTATCATAATGTATCTGGAGATGAAACACATTAGCAAATCGTTTGGAAATTTTAAAGTATCGGATGATGTATCATTTGGGATTGAGCGGGGCAAGCTGGTCGCCCTGCTTGGTCCCAGCGGCAGCGGTAAGACGACAATTCTCAGAATTCTTGCCGGTCTGGAGCATCAGGATGAGGGAGATATTTATATTGGAGGAAAACTGATGAATGGCGTATCAGTGAAAGACAGGGGAATCGGGTTTGTATTTCAGAATTATGCGCTATTCCCATATCTAACGGTGCATGATAATATCGCTTATGGTATGAAGCTCAGGAAAAAAAGCAAGCATGAGATTCAATCAAAAGTCAGTGAGCTGCTTGAACTGGTTGGGCTGCCGGGACTTGGAAGCCGTTTTCCTGCTCAGCTCTCGGGAGGGCAGCGGCAGAGAGTGGCGTTTGCCAGGGCACTGGCGACGGAACCGCAGGTGCTCCTGCTGGATGAGCCTTTTGCAGCTATTGATGCGAAGGTGCGCAAGGAACTTCGCCACTGGCTGAAGGACATGATAGAGCAGGTAGGCATTACCAGTGTATTTGTTACACATGACCAGGAGGAAGCGGTCGAAGTTGCAGATGAGCTGATTATCACCAATGAAGGGTGCGTGGAACAGGTCGGTACACCGATTGATATTTATAAAAATCCGCAGACGTCCTTTGTGGCACAGTTTATCGGAGAATCGGTGATCCTGGATGATTATGCTTACGAAAAACTGCGTGGTTTCCAGCGTCAAGAAGGCGCTCCCAGTGCAGCAATCCGGCCGGAATTCGTGAAGGTGATTGCGGCTGGCCAGGAACCAGAGTTTCCAAGTATCTATATGAACGGTGTAATACGGCATAAGGAATTCAGGGGAAGATATACAGAACTGACAGTTCAGATCGGGGATATTGAACTGAAGGCAGAACAGCAGATTGATGAGGGAAATATGAAAAAAGGAGATGCTGTGAAGGTCATGGTTTCAAGGCTGTTTGCCTTTGATTCGAAACAGGCTTACAATCTGGTGAATTTGGGTCTGAAGAATGAAAATATTTACTATATCTGATTGTAAAAGAAACAAAATATGCCAGACATAGAATGCACATACAATAAAAATGAATGTTGAGGAAAATCATGAAAGAAGAATACAAACTGATTACAATAATTTTGAAAAGCGGACTTATCACATGGCTGTTACTGCTTGCGGTGTGGAGTTTCGGAGCAATGTTTTATACGGATGATTTCCTGCCGGGACCGTTTGTAACTCTAAAAGGAATGGCTGGCCTGATTTCGGATGGCACACTGGAAAAAGACATTATGTTCAGCCTGATCCGTGTGCTGAAGGGCTGGATTCTGGGGCTTCTGTTTGCGGTACCTGCGGGACTCTGTGTGGGGTATTTTAAACCGGCAGGCTATGTACTGGAGCCGTTTCTAAATTTCTTTCGTTTTATACCGGCAATTGGCTTTATCACCCTGTTTCTGCTGTGGTTCGGCGTAGGGGAATCCTCCAAAGTCTCCCTGATCTTTTATGCGGTGATATTTCCGGTTATGGTCAATACGATTGCCGGAGTGAAGAGTGTGGATTATTCCCTGATCGAAGCAGCACAGTCTATGGGAGCAGGACGGAGTAAAGTGTTCTTTACGGTGATCGTACCGTCTGCTGTGCCGAATATATTTACAGGAGTGCGCCTGGGACTCAGCGGAGCTATTATCTGTATCGTGGCCGCAGAAATGCTGGCGGCATCGGAAGGAATCGGCTATCTGATCTATACATCGCGCCTGTATTATAGGACAGACTGGATTTTTACGGGGATATTTACACTGGGAATCATCGGATTGCTGGCAGATAAGCTGCTCCGGCTGCTCGGAAAACGTTTTCTGTATCGATTTGGAGTGCGATAAGGTTCAGATAAACTATTCGGCATCGGCATTGGATGAAAATCCGTATTCATCCGGAGATTTCTATCGTCCTTACACATAGAAAGAGGGTATCACTCCATCATCTGTTTTGATGATTTTGCGACACCCTCTTTATAATTCTGTCTCCAATCCGGTCTATTTGGATGCCTCCATACGGTTAAAGACCATCTCATATCCGTCATTCCCGTAGTTCAGCGAACGGTTTACACGGCTGATTGTTGCAGTGGACGCCCCTGTTTTTTCGGCGATTTCCAGATAAGTTTTCTTTTCACGCAGCATTTTTGCCACTTCAAAGCGCTGTGAAAGAGAGAGCAGTTCATTCACTGTACATACATCTTCGAAAAATAAATAGCATTCTTCTTTATTCTGTAAATTTAAAATTGCTTCAAATAAATGATCAACGGATTCAGTCCTAATTTTCTTACTCATGATTTTTCCCTTCATAGATACGTATTGTGCGTGTTCTATAGCATATCGGACAGCCTGGAACGATTACCGACATGCGAAAAGAATAGACGCTGCAATTCTACAGCGGATGTTATCTATTTTAACACACTAAAGTTTTAATGTAAAGTCGCAAGTTCTGATTCTTGGCAGACCAGTAACTATTCAGTTTTCAATTCCGTTTTGGCGGGCAGTAGTCATTTTTTCTTGACAGGATATCAGTATAGGTCTATAATACATTTAAAAATTAAGTTAAATGTTAAATGAAGGGGCGTATGTCATGGGAATGCAGCAAACTCTCCGTGCTTTGGCGGACCCTAGCCGGAGGGAGATATTGAATATGTTAAAGAAGGGCAGGATGTCCGCCGGGGAAATCGCAGAGCGTTTTTCGGTAAGCGGCGCCGCGGTTTCCAGACATTTGTCGGTGCTTAAAGAAGCTGATCTTATCACAGACCAGCGGGAGGGAAAGTTTATATATTATGATTTGAATGCGTCCGTGCTTGAGGAAATTATGCTCTGGATTTCGGAACTTAGAGGAGGGGATGGCCATGCTGAGACAAAATAAATGGAAAATATTGCTTACGACATTGATAATTTTGATTCCGATACTTGTCGGATGCATATTGTGGAACAGGCTTCCCGATACGATTGCCACCAGTTTTGGGGTGGATAGTGCGGCAAATGGGTGGAACAGCAAGCTTTTTGCTGTATTGGGTATTCCTGCCATGATAGCAGTGGTGCATTTGTTTTGCCTGGTTGTTATGTCTGCGGATCCGAAACAGAAAAATATCGGGAAAAAGCCGCTGGGGATTTTCTTTTGGATATTACCGTGTACTTCATTGCTGATAAGTACAGTAATATATGGAAATGCTATGGATGTGAAGATGGATGTAGGGTTTCTGGTATGCTTGTTTCTGGGCGTTCTTTTTGTTATGATGGGAAATATACTTCCCAAAGCGGGGCAGAACTATTCGTTTGGCATTAAGCTGCCTTGGACGCTGAACGATTCGGAAAACTGGAAACATACGAACCGGTTTGGCGGCTGGTGTATGGTGATTGCCGGGATTGTTATTATAGTTACTTCGCTGTGGCATAACCCTTGGTTTTTCTTTGGGGTTGTGTTCGCCGCAGCGGCGGCTCCAATGTTTTATTCTTATATTTATGAGAAACGTCATGGCAGGGAAAAATGATATTTGTGAGAGGAGAAGCAGAAGAATATGGAAGCGGTTAGGACAATTTCTTTGACGAAATATTATGGAAAGTCGAGGGGAATTAAGGACATTAATCTGTCGGTGCCGGAGGGGGATTTTTTCGGGTTCATCGGTCCGAATGGGGCGGGGAAAAGCACAACGATCCGCACGCTTTTGGGGCTGATTTCACCTAGTAGCGGAACAGCGGAGATTTTCGGACAGGATATCCGTGGACATAAGGATAAAATTTTGTCAGGCATCGGCTATATGCCATCGGAAGCTAATTTTTATCCCGCTATGAAAGTGCGGGAGGTTATAAGATTTTCAGCGGAGCTTAGAGGGCGGGACTGCAGTGTGGAAGCGGCGCGGCTCTGCGAACGACTGGAGCTGGACACAGGGAAGAAAATCGGTGCGCTTTCTCTGGGGAACCGCAAAAAAGTATCGATTGTCTGTGCGTTGCAGCACCAGCCGAAGCTTTGTATTTTTGATGAGCCTACCAGCGGTCTTGATCCGCTGATGCAGCGTGAATTTTACGCTATCCTGGAAGAGCGCAATGCACAAGGGGCTACCATTTTCCTGTCGTCGCATGTTCTTTCGGAAGTACAACGGCACTGCAGGCATGCTGCTGTGATCCGTGAGGGAGAGATTTTAGTTGTGGACAGCATGGAGCATCTGGGCAAAACCCGTGCAAAGAGAGTGACGCTCAGGGGAGTTGACGCGCCGCCTGCGCTTGAGGGTATCCGGGATGTAAAGAAGGGCGGCGATGCGGTGAATTTCCTGTACAGCGGCAGCCCTGAGGTGCTTTTGAATGCCCTGGCGGCGCTTCCGTTGACGGATGTTACTATAACCGAACCGGATTTAGAAGAAATTTTCATGCACTACTATAGAGAGGGGGAAAAGTGATATGGCGGTATTGAAGCATGAGTTAAGACAGGGAAGGAATGCCCTGGTTATATGGACTGGTATTATTGCTTTTATGTTGGGAGTCTGCGTTTTGATTTATCCTGAAATGAAGAAGCAGATGAGCGAAATCAGCGGGATGTTTGCCGATATGGGGAGCTTTTCAGCCGCTTTTGGAATGGATAAGATTAACTTTGGTGAATTCATTGGCTATTTTGGTGTTGAATGTGGAAATGTGCTCGGACTTGGCGGTGCCTTCTTTGCAGCTCTTTTGGGCATTTCTGCACTGGCGAAGGAGGAAAAGGAACATACGGCGGAGTTCTTGCTGACGCATCCTGTCAGCCGCGGAAAAATCGTAGTACAGAAGCTTTGTTCAGTATTCTTGCAGATTGCCGTGCTAAATGTAGTGGTCATAGGTGTTGCAGTGTTATCGGCGTTTTTTGTGGGAGAGATGCCGGAGGCAAAGATTTTCGCACTTTTATTTCTTGCATATTTTGTCCTGCAGATTGAAGTTGCGGCTATTTGTTTTGGTATTTCTGCTTTCATTAGCAGAGGGGGGCTGGGGATTGGCCTGGGGATAGCGGCGCTGTTGTATTTCCTGAACATTATCTCAAATCTGACAGAGAACGCTGAGTTTTTGAAGTATATTACGCCTTTCGGATATACAGAAGGGGCTGATATTATTGCAAATGGCAGCATCAACATGGGGTATCTGTCTGTGGGGCTGGTTTTGACGGTTATCGGAATAGGAATGGCGTTTTATAGATATAGCAGAAAAGATATTGCATGAAATATCCAGGCAGTCTTTGTATGTTTTTGAGTCTGTTTGCCGCCGGCACGGTGGTACACGCTCGGCAAGAGGGCTGTTGCTGATTCAAATCATGAGCGATAAGACTGCCATAGTTTTATCGCTTTTTTATATTCAAAAACACAATAAAAATCTGATTATCCGCTAAAACACAGTATCTATCAGCATTTTCAAGGAAACAAACACATCAATTTACTACTTATTTACTACTAACGAATGAGCCTTGATACGCAAGTTTTCCTAGATATGCAAAGATATGGTACAGCACATCAGTATTGAAACAAGAAAAAATTGAATAACTTATAGACTATGGAACGCCTAAAATGACGTTCCTTTTCTATTTCCAGCCGTTCTTATTGGACGGCTATTTTATTACTCAAAATGAAAGGAGCATTAGATTTATGAAAAAGACATGGAAACGATTGTGTACGGGCTTCTTAGCTCTTGCGACTGTCGTTACTGCTTTACCGACTACACCCGTTCATGCAGAAAGTAAGCAATACTGGACGGAGTCAAAAGAGCGTGTCGGTATCGTTGAAAAAGTAATGAATGACGGTTCGATTGGTTCTACCTTTAATGAGGGACATTTGACCGTCGAGGGCGAGGACGCTTACTGTATCGACATTAACACAGACTTTAAGAACGGCTACAAGACCAGAGCTGACGCAAGCACCCGTATGAGTGCCGACCAGATAAGTGACGTTGCCTTATCTATCGAATATGTGAAACAGTACACAGACAACCACAGCGGAATAAGCAAAAATCACGCCTACCTTTTAAGACAGCTTGTTGTCTGGCAGAGATTGAGCGTACATCTTGGCTGGCAATGTGATAACGTGCGAGCTTCTTATGATGAAATTCCAAAGGCAACGCAGGACGAAGTTTTTGCTGGTGCAAAAGCCTTTGTCAAAGAGAATAAAGGACGCTATGAATGTGGCGGTTATATCTACTCTGGCGAGGGGCAGGAATTAGGGCAATTCTGGGCGAAACTGAATGTCGGAAATGCGAAACTTCAAAAGACTTCCAGTAATGCCAGTATTACAGACGGTAACGGGAATTACTCTATCGCTGGTGCAACATACGGTGTCTTTGTTGATAAGGACTGCACGAAACAGCTTGCCACCCTTACGACTGATAAAAACGGAAATACAGATATTGTAGAGGTAACGGCTGGCACAGTCTATATCAAGGAATTATCTGCACCAGCAGGATATAAATTGGATAAGATAATCTATCCATTGACAATCAAAGTTGGTGAAACAGCAACCTTGAAAGTATCAGATACACCGAAAGTAACAGACACTTTGATTGAGCTTTTCAAAATAGATATGGAAACACAGAAAGACAATCCGCAGGGAAACGCTTCTCTAGCAGGTGCGGAATTTACATGGAAGTATTATGCAGGCTTCTATAACAAAGACAATCTCCCTGCCGAAGCTACTCGTACATGGGTTACAAAGACAATCGCTGAAACAGACAGTAATGGGACAACCCACTACATCACAAAATTAGCGGACGCATACAAGGTATCTGGCGATAACTTCTATATGCAGGACGGTAAAGCCGTTCTTCCTTTAGGAACACTAACCGTTGAGGAAACAAAAGCTCCAAATGGTTACTTGTTAGACGGTGCATATATGCAGGCTGGCGATAAGTCCGAACAGATTAAGGGCTTATATGTAACACAGATTACCGAGGACGGCGACCTTGCCGTACTTACTGGAAGTAACCAGTTTTCTGTATCAGACAAGGTTATCCGTGGCGGTGTGAAAATTCAGAAACGAGATTTAGAAACGGGCGATACCAAACCACAAGGAAGTGCCACTTTGAAAGATACTGCCTTTGACATCATTTCCTTAAATGATAATGCGGTACTGGTTGAGGGCAAGCTATACAAGAAAAATGAAGTGGTAAAGACAATCCATACAGACATTGAGGGTGTCGCTTCTACGTCTGCTGACCTTTTACCTTATGGAAAATTCCGTATCGTTGAGAGTAAAGCTCCAAACGGTTACTTGACAGACGGTGCAAAACCGATTGATTTTGCAATCACAGAAAACGGCAAAATCGCTGATTTAACCGACGAAGCCCACTCTATCTACAATCAAATTAAGCGTGGGGATATTGAGGGCGTGAAAATCGGTGCAGGCACACACAAGCGTCTTGCTGATGTTCCCTTTAGGATCACAAGCAAGACGACGGGAGAAAGTCATGTTGTGGTAACTGATGATAACGGGCAGTTCTCTACTTCTGCTGACTGGGCTTCTCACAAACACAATACCAACGCAGGAAAAACCAGCGAGGACGGTGTATGGTTTGGAATTTCTGAACCAGACGACAGCAAAGGTGCGTTGCCTTATGATACTTATATCATTGAGGAATTACGCTCTGACAGCAACAAAGGCTTTGAACTTATCCCACCATTTGAAATCGTAGTATCAAGAAACAATCTTGTGATTGATTTAGGGACTTTGACTGATGAATACGAAAAAGAAATCTCTATCCATACCACAGCGACCAGCAAGGACGGCGAAAAGACAATCCTTGCAGGGAAAGAGGTTACGATTGTTGATACCGTCAAATTAGACGGACTTACAAAAGGCACAAAATATCGGCTCAAAGGCTGGCAGATGTTAAAGGAAGAAAACGCCGAGCTTATCATTGACGGAAAGCGTGTAGAAAATGATTATACCTTTATCGCTGATGATGAAGAAATGAAAGTGGAAATTTCCTATACATTCAATGCGTCTGCTTTAGGTGGCAAGAACCTTGTTACCTTTGAAGAATTGTATGATTTAAGCAATCCAGACGAACCCGTAAAAGTTGCGGAACACAAAGACATTGAGGACGACGGACAGACGGTACTTATCACAGAGCGTATCATCAAAATACATACGACTGCTACGGATAAGGACGGCAACAAAGAGATTGAAGCAGGAAAAGAGGTAACAATCATTGATACCGTAACTTTAGAGGGCTTAGAAGTCGGCACACAGTACAAACTTGTAGGCTGGCAGATGTTGAAAGAAGAAAATGCAGAGCTTCTTATCAATGAAAAACGTGTGGAAAGTGATTACACCTTTACCGCAGACAGCGAAACTATGAAAGTGGAAGTTGCCTTTACCTTTGACGCTACTTCTCTCGACGGCAAACAGCTTGTAACTTTTGAGGAATTATACGATTTAAGCAATCCAGACAAGCCGAAGAAAGTTACCGAGCATAAAGACATTGAGGACAAGGGACAGACGATTACCTTTAAGGAAAAGCCAGAAGTCCCAGAAGAACCAGAGAAACCCGAAACGCCACAGACACCAGATACACCGCATAAAACAGACAGTCCAAAAACTGGCGATAGCACAAACCTTTACGGACTGCTTGCACTTCTTTTGACTTCTGGTGCTGGACTGGCAGGTATCTTCTTCTACAAACGCCGTCAAACGAAGAAATCATAAGGTGGTAACGGTATGAGAAAAGAAAAATCACGTTCTCCGCCGATACCGTGTCGGCAGACTTCCGCTTATTCTGGCTTGTCTGCCAACAACCTGCAAGAACACGGATAGTCAAGGGTGCGTAAGCATTGATTTTACCCTTTACTATCTGGGGGATTGCTGGTACTTCCCAAACCGCCAGAATAAGAAATCACAATCAATCAACTTATCAAAAATAGAAAGAAACGAGGTAAAACAATATGGAAATGAAATATGTCGTGCCAGATATGGCACAGTCTTTTGGAACTCTTGAATTTGCAGGCGAAAGTGAGCCTATCTTTGAAAGAGATAAAAATAACCGCAGGGTCTTAGCCAGACGAAGCTATAACCTTTATTCTGACGTACAGAAAGGCGAAAATGTGGTGGTGGAAATTCCCGTGCAGGCTGGCGAAAAGAAGTTCAAATATGAACAGAAAGTAAAACTTGTCAATCCGAAGTTATACGGCAGAGGTTACGCAATCGGGGATATGGGACATACCGATTATGTGTTGCTTGCTGATGATATTGTAGCAGTTGAAGAAAAGTAAAGGAGTGAAGAATTTATGAGATTATCAAACGGGTTTGTCATTGACAAAGAGAAAACATTTGGAGAATTAAAGTTTACAGCGGTGCGTGATGTGTTCTTGCAGAATGAGGACGGGACACCGAGTGCCCAGCTTAAAAAGCGTATCTATGATTTGAAGTGCAGTCTGCATGGTGGAATTATCCCCGTGTCTGTACCGCCAGAAGTACCGTTAAGGGAATTTCCGTACAATGCAGTCGTGGAGCTTGTCAATCCAGTAGCCGATACGGTATCACGAAAAACCTATACGGGTGCAGATGTGGACTGGTATGTAAAAGCAGAGGACATTGTATTGAAGAATAAAGGCAATCAGAACGCAGGCAATCCACAGACCCCTACACCGCAGGGACAACCGAAAAAATAGGCTTGCTGAATAGATTTTCATTGTAGCGGATATGTGGAACTGTTATAATATGGAATGAAAACAAATTAAATTCATGTAAAGGTAGTGGTGTTATGAAAAGGTATATTGCATTTCTTCGAGGTATAAATATCAGCGGAAAAAATAAAATTTCAATGGCAGAACTAAAAAAGAATTTTGAAGAACTTGGTTTCGAGGAAGTTAAAACATACCTAAATAGTGGCAATGTGATTTTTTTGAGTGATGAAGAAAATATAGGAAAATTAACAATTCAGATTGAAACCATGATAAAGGAATATTTTGGATTTGATATACCTATCTTTTGTATATCCAAAGAAGAACTTGAAGATATTTTACAAAATGCTCCTGATTGGTGGGGCAACGAAAATAAAGAAATTTATGACAATTTGATTTTTATTATGCCCCCTGCCACGTTTTCTGATGTTTTCAATGAAATTGGAGAACCGAAAGAAGAATTAGAAAAGATAAGAAATTATAAAGATGTTATTTTCTGGTCTTTTAGTCGAAAGGATTATCAAAAAACAAATTGGTGGTCTAAGACAGCAAGTACAAATATTAGTGGAAAGCTGACAATAAGAACAGCAAATACAGTTAGAAAACTGGCTAAAATGTAATTACTTTTTTTACCACAGTTTATATTTCATACCCATACACACAAAGCAGTTAGTCTTAGGATTGACTGCTTTTTTCATACCCAGAAAGGAGTGAGTGATTTATGCGTAAGATTTGGAACAAAGGACACCGTATCAGAGCCAGCGACAAGCACCTTGTCTATCATTTTTCCATAGGGACGCTTCTGTTTTTATTCGTGGCGGTTCTCCTGCTATTGAATATGAAACAGTTCATGCGTACCGATTGGGAGCATTTCAGCTTGTTAGAAAACGGCTTGACGCTTTCACCTTACAACTTCATAACCATACTGATAGCGACTGGTGTTTGTGCATTGGTCGCTTTTCTGTATTACCGCTTCTGTTACGATAGTTTCAAGAAGCTCCTGCACCGTCAAAAGCTGGCACGAATGGTACTGGAAAATAAGTGGTATGAAGCCGATACCGTACAAGAAAGCGGTTTTTTTACTGACCTGCAAAGCAGATCAAGGGAAAAAATCGTCTGGTTTCCAAAGATTTATTATCAAATGGAAAAAGGATTGCTTCATATCCGCTGTGAAATTACGCTGGGGAAATATCAAGACCAGCTTTTACGGTTAGAGGATAAATTGGAAAGTGGATTGTATTGCGAACTGACCGACAAGACCTTACATGACGGCTATATCGAATATACCCTGCTTTATGATATGATAGCGAACCGCATTACCATTGATGAAGTACGGGCAGAAAACGGCTGTCTTAGACTGATGAAAAATCTTGTCTGGGAATATGACGCACTCCCCCACGCTCTGATTGCTGGTGGGACGGGTGGTGGTAAAACTTATTTTCTGATGACGCTCATTGAAGCCTTACTGCATACTAACGCTGTCCTTTATATCTTAGACCCGAAGAACGCTGACCTTGCAGACTTAGGGACAGTTATGGGAAATGTGTACCACACCAAAGAAGAAATGATTGACTGCGTCAATGCCTTTTATGAGGGCATGGTACAGCGAAGTGAGGAAATGAAGCGACACCCGAACTATAAAACGGGCGAAAACTACGCCTATCTGGGACTTCCACCCTGCTTTCTTATCTTTGATGAATATGTGGCATTTTTTGAAATGCTGGGGACGAAAGAAAGCGTGAGCTTACTTAGCCAGTTAAAGAAAATCGTTATGTTAGGACGACAAGCAGGTTATTTCCTTATCGTTGCCTGCCAGCGTCCAGACGCAAAGTATTTTAGCGACGGTATCAGAGATAACTTCAATTTCCGTGTGGGGTTGGGGCGTATCAGCGAATTAGGTTACGGTATGCTGTTTGGTTCAGATGTGAAAAAGCAGTTTTTCCAGAAGCGTATCAAGGGGCGTGGCTATTGTGATGTGGGAACAAGCGTGATAAGCGAATTTTACACGCCTTTAGTCCCGAAAGGACATGATTTTTTGCAGACTATCGGCTCTCTTGCACGAGCAAGGCAGGACGGGACGGCGACGTGCGAAGCGAAAGGCGACGGCACGGACTAGCCGTTGCTGGTGTGGCGTAAGCCACGCCAGCAGGTAAAACCCCTCGGTATCTAACAGAGGGGTACGTTTGCAAATAGACAATAGACAAAAAACATAGGAAACATAAGGCTTCTGGCATGATTTCCTAGCAAAATTCAGTTGTGAAGTCGTCTAAAAAAACTTCACACTTGACAGATTGGGGGTATGGTTCTGAATGAAGAACAATGGATAAAAGAATTACGGGAGAAACGGATTGCTTACGGTATCTCACAAGGCAGGCTGGCGGTAGCTTCTGGTATCACAAGGGAATATCTCAACAAGATAGAAAGCGGAAAAATGAAGCCGTCAAAAGAACTTCTGGAAACTCTGCATAAGGAACTGGCAAGGTTCAATCCAGAAGCACCGCTTACCATGCTGTTTGATTATGTAAAAATTCGTTTTCCCACGCTGGATATACAGCACATCATCAAAGATATATTAAAACTGAATATCAACTATATGCTCCATGAAGATTACGGACATTACAGTTATACGGAGCATTATTCTTTAGGGGACATCTTTATCTATACGTCGACTGACGAAGAAAAAGGTGTCCTTTTAGAATTAAAGGGGCGTGGTTGCAGGCAGTTTGAAAGTTACCTGCTGGCACAGCAAAGAAGCTGGTATGACTTTCTTATGGACGCACTCATAGACGGTGGCGTGATGAAGCGTATCGACCTTGCTATCAACGATCATACGGGCATTTTGGATATTCCAGAGCTTGCGGAAAAATGCAGGAAACGGGAATATATCGGAAAGTGCAGAAGTTATAAGTTTTACCAGTCGGGCGAGCTTATCAAGCACAGAGAGGACGACAGAGAATATATGGGACGTACTCTTTATCTTGGGTCGCTGAAATCAGATGTATATTTCTGTATCTATGAAAAGGACTATGAGCAGTACGTCAAGTTAGGGACACCTCTGGAAGAAGCGGATATTATCAATCGTTTTGAGATACGGCTTCGCAATGAACGTGCCTACTATGCAGTACGAGATTTGCTGACCTATTATGACGCAGAGCAGACCGCCTTTTCTATCATCAACCAGTATGTGCGGTTTGTTGATGAAGAACCAGACAAGCGAAAAAATGACTGGAAACTCAATGACCGCTGGGCTTGGTTTATCGGCGATAACAGACAGAGTTTGAAACTGACGACAAAGCCAGAGCCTTACACCTTAGACCGTACATTGCGGTGGGTACAACGGCAGGTAGCACCGACCTTGAAAATGCTGAAAAAGATTGATAAGGGAAACGGTACAGACTACATGGAAACAATCGAACAGCAGGCAAAGCTCACAGAAAAGCATGAAATGATAATCAAACAGCAGACGACCCCTACAAAAGATTTAGTAGAAAGTTAGGAGTGATGAAAAATGTGGGTATTATTAAAAGACTTCCTGCTGGTATCTATGGGAATGGGTATTGGCGTAGTCTTGATGTGTATTTTGAATGTTGGCAAAGAAGCTGATTATGAAATGAAACAATTAGAAGAAAGCGAGGACAATTAAATGAATTTCGGACAAAATTTATATCAATGGTTTTTATCAAACGCACAGAGCTTAGTGCTTATGGCGATTGTGGTTATCGGTATCTACTTAGGGTTCAAGCGTGAGTTTTCCAAACTTATCGGCTTCTTGGTAGTTGCCTTGATTGCTGTTGGCTTGGTGTTCAATGCTGGTGGTGTGAAAGATGTACTGTTAGAGCTGTTCAACAAGATTATCGGTGCATAAATTTTTATTGTGATGTTGTTAATTGGGTGATATAATATGGATGTAAAAATACAACTTTAGGAAGCGATATGTTATGTTAGGATTTAGTATAATGATGTGGTTTGTTTCTGCTATCCTTATATTCGTGAGTATTTCTTTATTAAAGGGAAATTACTCTTTTGTTCATGGTAAAGTATTTGATACTACTGATAACAAAAAAGAATATGCAAAAGAATTAGGAAAACCTGTTTTATTCGTAGGGATTGGTATTTTAGTATCTGGGGTAATTGCGATTATAGTAAAAAATCATTCTATTCCTACCGCAGTTTTTTTCTTGGCAATTATAGCTGGTATTGCTGGACTATGGCTACACAAAATACAAAAAAACTTCCGAAAATTTTAGTTTCCAAATTTATATTTATATGCAAAGCAGTTGGTCTTAGGATTGACTGCTTTTTTCTTACCTAAAATTTCAGATTGGAGTGATTACATGAACGATATTTTTAAGGATATGCAGGCAAACGTCGGCTGTGAATACATTTCCGACCTGCCCTCTTACAAGCGTAAGGTGTGGCATGAAATGAAACGACTGAACCCTGCCGACTATGAAGGAAGACAGTTAGAAGATTTTTCAAAGTATGTGTTTGGTATGTCGTACCAGACCTTAAAAGATGTGATGAAACAACAGAAAGCAATTTGGTAATATGTCAAGAGGAAAATGAAAAAGATTTTCGTGAAAAAGG
>SRZB01000029.1 GCA_004793585.1 Hominisplanchenecus murintestinalis
TAATGGTAACTACGGCGGATTTTATGTGAGTTTATACTGCCGTGAATAATTCGGGTTAAAAGTAATTTCTTAACAGTTCCTAAAGCTTTAAGCACAAATAATCATACTTTGAGGAGGAAACAGACATGGGAACATGGATTCTTATTTTCTTAATCAGCGGCGCACTTTTCTACTATATGTATCAGCGACACAAAAAGCTGGTTGATAGCGGAAAGGTTATTGACCGTGAGAGTAACTTTGTAGAAAAAGCGGAAGATTTTATTATTTCGCAGGGAGTCCCTGATGAAGTACAAAAACAGATTCAAACATTGCCCTATGCGGAAATGAAAGTTTCTATGCGAACCGAGGGCGGTGGACAGTCGTTCTTATTTACCGGCAGTACTTGGAGTGCTAGATTATACAGGAAAAATGACGAGGCTGGTAAAACAATCTATTCATTTCAATATCTAAATTGGAAAACTCATAATGGCGGAATCATGTATGAGGATTATATGAATATGTTGTTGACCTCTATTGAAAAGATGTTTTTGAGTATTGACCCTGACACACAAGTCAAAACGCGGTTGCTTGAAACAAAAACCAGCCACAAATTTTTCTAAAGGAGATGATTATATGCCTAGTTGGATTATGACGGTTTTGTTTTTTGCGGTTGTCGGCGTGATTTACTTGGTCGTCAGCTATATTGGAAACAAAATAGTTGACAAGGGAGGAGATGCCATTGAAAACACTCTGAAGCGTAAGAAGAACGCTGCCAATGAAGAAAAAACAGAAAATCTGGCAGAACGTTTTCGTCATTGATTATGCACAAACATCAATAATTGGAAATCAAAAATATTTGAATAAAAGGAGAAATGTATTATGAGAAAAACATATGCCCCAAACGCCATTGTTATCGGATTTCTTGTCGGACTTCTGGTAGCTGTTAAAGTTAATGTGATTCTTGGTATTCTCGCAGGATTGGGTGTCAGTGTCCTTGGCTGGGTACTGATCAGCTCACTGGAGCGTGCCGCAGATCATGCCGGAGATGCCATTGATGATGCGATTCGTAAAAAAATCAATGAGAGGAAAGATAAAAAGTGATAAAAAGAATAAAACGTGGCATTGTGCTGTTGTTGGATGTCAGCATTGTGTTTACCATTTCAGCCTGTGGCAGTAGTACCCCTTCCCGACCGCCAGTGCAGGAAGAAACGGTTACAACCCCATCTTCCCATGAAGAATTTATAAATGAAGATGAACAATTGGCTAATGAATTGAAAAATCAACTTGCCAATGGAATTTGTACCATTGAGGATATTCAAAATATGTATCAAAATGGAGAAATCTCGGAAGAGATCCTTTATGTATTGGGCATCGAGGTTCCGCATACCCAGTCGGAGTATTCTGGAGAAAAACGAAATGACATTAAAATTGTGTCGCTTGCAGCGTGCAGTAACCACCTTGCAGGTTTAAAAATTGATGGTACCGTAATTACAGATGAGCATGATATAAGAGGTTCATGTGATGTGTCTGGCTGGAAAAATATTGTTGCTCTTGCAGTTTCTGGTGCTACAACTATAGGTTTAAGAGATGACGGCACTGTTATTGCCACCGGAGGCAATGAATTGGGCCAATGCGATGTATCCGATTGGACAAATATTATCGCAATCGCTGCAGGATCGCATAATACTGCTGGGTTAAAGGAAGATGGTTCGGTTGTAGTAGTAGGCGAAAACATAAATAAACAATGCAATGTGGAGAATTGGATGGATATTATAGCAATTTCTGTCGGCGACAGCCACGTAGTCGGACTAAAATCAGATGGTACAGTGGTGGCAACTGGACAAAATGTATTTGGGCAGTGCAATGTGGGCGATTGGACAGATATTGTTGCAATCTCTGCTGGGAATCTATGGACTATTGGCCTTAAGGCAGATGGTACGCTTGTTGCTACCACCGGACGTAATCGTTCTGGACAATGCAATGTGGGCGATCTGACAGATATTGTCGCAATTTCAACTGCTGTAGGTCACACACTTGCCCTAAAATCAGATGGTACCGTAGTTGCAGTGGGAAGGAATAACGAAGGACAATGTGATGTGGAAACATGGTCGGATGTTGTCGCAATTGCTGCTGGCACGAATCAAAGTTTCGGTCTAAAAACAGATGGGACAATTTTGTCAACAAAATATAAGGGCTATAGTTCCTCAGAAGATATTGACGTGTCTGATTGGTCGGATATTGTTGTACCGCATTAAAACTTTTTTGTTTAGCAATCCCAAATGTGCCAATAGAAGTGAACGACAGAAAGGAGAACAAAGGATATGAAACAGAGGTTTTTAAATATTTCAATTGTTTTAGTTATGATATTAGTGATATTAGGTGGGTGTGGCAGTGGTAGTGCTTCAGCACCTGCCGAAGATAGCGGAATCGCAACATATAATGCTGCTTCGGAGACTCAGAATAATAGTTATAGTGAAACAGAGGTTTATGAAGTTGAGGATACATACACTGTGGATGAACTTGTAACGATGATTATGTCAGGAGAATTAAGCCTCGATGATGTTTATATACAAGTTGCAAGTGGGGAAATTAATGAATCAGAAGATATTTTGTATGAAGTGGAAAATATTGTAGCAGAGTTTGAAGCAGAGAAAGCAAGGAACGCTTCGGGTATTGTTGTAGCAAAAATTTTTCTGGGTCAGCAACGTACTTGGAATAGTACAGGCACATTCCATTCAACACCATTTACTCTATATCTCGATGTGATTAATCCTGATACTGGAGATGTGAGCAATTTTAAAACATTTTCCAGTATGGAAACATATAGTTGTTCTCCGGGTTGTTATTCTGGTGCGTTTGGTGCGATTAGTATTGGAAGCAACACAAGTGTTACAAGAAATTATTTTAATTCGGATTTTACAAAGATGATTGCTACATTAACAATGGAGGATGGTGCAATCCATGTCGGTTGGATTGATGAAAATGGTCAATTTACGGATGTTTCAGCAAAGATTTCTCATTCAAGTGAATTTAGTGGACTGACAAATCACCAGAAGCCATGTTTTTATAATGACTATTTATATTTTATGGATTTTACAAATGATAACGTGCAGATTAAACGAGTTCCTATTAATAATTTGTCCGAGGCATCTGTGGATATTCTTGTAGACGATGTATCATGGAAAGGTGTTGGAATTTATCCGTATCCGGATGGGAGCGTTGTAGATAATGCTAATGCAATGCAAGAATTTTCTGACGAGTCTATGAATTATGTAGCTAATTCTAATTTCTTTAACGACTGGATTTCAACAACAGAATGTGTTGGGACAGATGATGATATAATTTATAAATATGTGCTTGAAGATAAGGATTCATATAAATATTTTGATTGGTATAATGAAAGAATTGCGCTTGTTCCTGAAGTAAAAAATAGAAAAAACTGGAACGCTGTTGTTTCCCCAGATGGTGACAGGGTTGCATTTTTATCAAAAATGACAGGTGGGACAGATACATCTACTTCTTTATTTGTTGTATCAATCAATGGTGGTGAACCGATGAAAGTGAATACTTCTTACGATTTGAGCAATCCAAATGATTATAGTAATTTAGTGGCATTGTTTGATTGGAGATAATATGATGGAGTTTTTTTGCAAGAAAGCAAATATGCTAAATATAAAAGTTGTTTTCTTTTGACAACTTTTATAATTTGTATGAGCGGCTGTGCTGAAAATCAAAATGGTGAAGAAACTATTACCAATGAAAAAGCATTTGGTGATGAAAACACAGTAACGGAAGAACAAAATGTCTCAACCGAAGCTAAGCTTAATTTTGATGGGTTATATTGATGCATTAGCGATTTTAATAGTAATGAACTTATAGATAATTATGTTTTAATGTTTTATGAAGATGGAAGTGTTATAACTGTAACTGTTGAGCAAACTGAGGATGGCGGAGGTTATTTCCCTATAAAGAAATGGTTCAGTAAAGATGCTGATAGATATAAAGATTTGATTGGTCAGTACATAATTGATGGTACGGATATTTCTTTTACTGGCATATCTGAAAACGGAACGGTAGATTATTGGGGAACTATTGAAAATAAGAAATTGTTGCTTTCCAGTCATTCAAACATAAACGGTTACGATAGTTACCGCGAATATAGCTTTTATTCGTTTGAGGAAATTCCAAAATGGGAATAGGTAAACACATCCATACAATTACAGTCTACCAAACAGATATCCTAACCCCACAACTGAATATATCAACCAAGAGTAGTTATTTCCAACCAAGAAAATGGCTGCTCTTTTCTTTTGCCTACGGTCGAGGAGCGACTACCTATGACGAAAACGAGAGAGAAAAACCGTAAGGAACTGACCGCTGAGATTGAGGAAAGCGAAAAGAAAATCTGGCAGTACCAGAATCGGGAGAAAATCATCAAGCAGAAGCTGTCCATTGAGGAACGCAGAGCGAGAAATCACAGGCTTAGCAAAGGTAATAGAGTATTTTGCTTTTAGTAGTAAGGGAAATTTACAAACACACTTGACAATCTTTCTCTGAAATCACAGGCGGCAGGGGCATTGTGTTCGCTACCGGAACTCCTATCTCAAATAGTATGACGGAAATGTACTCTATCCAGAGATACCTGCAATATGACCGCCTGCAGGAGATGGGCATGGGGCAGTTTGACAGCTGGGCATCCCGGTTTGGAGAAACCACTACAGCTCTGGAATTGGCTCCGGAAGGCACCGGATACAGGGCGCGTACACGCTTTGCCAAGTTCTTCAACCTGCCGGAACTGATGAATATGTTCAAAGAAATTGCGGATATAAAAACTGCAGACCAGCTTAACCTGCCCACGCCGGAAGTGGAATACCATAATATCGTATCAGAGCCAACAGAATTTCAGCAGGCTATGGTAAAGGAACTGTCCAAACGCACAGAGAAAGTCCACGGCGGAATCGACCCGCACATTGATAACATGTTGCGCATCACATCAGACGGGCGGAAGCTGGGGCTTGACCAGCGTATCATTAACCCCATGCTGCTGGATGAGCCGGAAACAAAAGTGAATAAATGCGTTGAAAATATTTTAAAGATATGGAAAGAAGGTGATTCTGAAAGATTAACGCAGCTCGTGTTCTGTGACATTGCGACGCCATCTGGAAAGCCAGCAGGCGGTTCGGAAGATGCTCCGTTTACAAATATCTATGACGACATCCGAAGGAAACTGATTTCTGGCGGCATGGCCCCGGAACAGGTTGCTTTTATACATAGTGCAAAAACGGACATACAAAAGAAAGAGCTGTTCGCAAAAGTCCGCTCCGGACAGGTGCGTGTCTTAATTGGTTCTACTCAGAAGATGGGCGCCGGGACCAACGTACAGGACAGGCTTATCGCATTACACGACCTGGATTGCCCCTGGCGCCCCCGTGACCTGATTCAAAGAAAAGGCAGAATCGAACGCAGGGGCAACCGAAACCCGAAAGTACACGTTTTCAGATACGTTACAAACGCAACATTTGATGCGTACCTCTGGCAAACCGTGGAGAATAAGCAGAAGTTTATCTCCCAGATTATGACCAGCAAATCCCCTGTACGCTCTTGTGAGGACGTGGATGAAGCCACGCTCTCATTCGCTGAGATAAAAGCATTGTGCGCTGGCGACCCGCGCATTAAAGAACGTATGGATTTGGATGTGGAAGTGTCGCGTTTGAAGATTATGAAAGCCGACCACCAGAGCAAACAATACCGTCTGGAAGACAATGTGCTAAAACATTTCCCAGAGCAGATTCAACAAGCGCAAGGCTTTATTGCTGGCTTAACAGACGATATCCAGACATTAAACCAGCATCCCCGCCTAGCAGAAGGATTCGCCGGTATAGAGATACTGGGTGCTGCCTATGCAGATAAGGCAGAGGCTGGAACTGCCCTGCTTGACGCTATACAGGATGTAACGGATGAAGAGCCAGTGATTATTGGCAGTTACCGGGGATTTGGCTTATCCGTCAAATTCACCGGATTCACCCACAAACTGAGCCTGAAAGGAGCCATTGCCTACAATGTTGAGTTGGGAACGGATGCTCGCGGCAATCTGGTACGAATTGACAATGCACTGGATAAAATCCCGGAACGTCTGGAAGATTATGAAACAACTCTGGCTAACCTGCTCCAGCAGCAGGAAGCGGCTAAATCAGAAATCAATAAGCCGTTCCAGTACGAAGAAGAGCTGCGCGTTAAGTCCGCACGTCTGGCAGAGCTGGACGCAGAGCTTAACATCGGCGGCGTATCTGGGTCCGAGAGTGCAGCGTAATACCATGCTTTATGGACATCAATAGCCCCCGTTTGGGGGCTGCGGGTGCCTTAATAATAATATTCTGCCAGAGTACAGGCAGGGAATGGAGATTCATATGGAAAGAAAATTAAAGGTTTTGAAAGGGGTTCTTCTGCTCCGTCAGGTAAATCAGTATCAAAGCAAGGAAGAACAGATTGCAGAAATTGAGCAGAATTGTAGTGACAAAGAGCTTGATGAATGGATTGAGGCACTGAAAAGTCCAGATGATGGGCCAGGGTTCGGGGAAGAACCGGAGTTCCTTGAAGAATTGGAATTCCTTGAAGAAAACATGCGGTACACGTCATGCACGGCACACGATTATTCTCCAAGCAATCCCTGGGATGCGCCCGGAATGTCTGTACGGGATTTCATTTAACCAATCAACACATCAGTACAAAGGGAGGTATTTATTATATGAGCTATTCTACTAATATGGCTGGACTGGATTTATTCACAGCTCCATTTCGCAACGCACAGGCTTCCAGAACGGCTACGGCATCCCGTCCGCAACAGCCTAAAGCTACAACTTCACAGCTTAACTCTTCTGTTTCTCCGTCACAGCAGCCAAAATCAGCAGCTTCACAGCCTGTAAAGCCAAAAGCTCCGGCAATCCAGACACAGGAGCCTAATATCCTGAAAAAGCCTGTTCCAACTGAAAAGGCTCCTACTGTACAGACGGAACAGGATAAATCCCCGGAGCCGGAAAAGAAATCACAAGCAGAGGCACAGGCTCCTGCAAAAGCACAACCATCTGCACAGGCACAATCAGAACCACCTGTAAAAGAACTGACAATGGATATGTCTGACCGCACTATCCCAGCAGGAAAGCCTCTGGATGCGTCAGAAGACGCTAAGAGAAAGGCTCATGAAGAAGCTGAGGCAAAACGCAGGGCAGAGTGGGAAGCCAAACAGCTTGCGAAAAAGCAGGAGAGGGAAGCTGCCCTTGAGAAAATTAAGAGCATGAGCGACGCTGACATAGTATCCGCATCCACAGAACGTGTCCGTGTAGATACAGAAAAACTCACCCGCCGCAACATGAAGGAATGCGTTGCTGAACATATACAAAACCTGTGCCGCAAAGACCCTTCATTTGCCCGGCAGACTATGAATCCGAACAAAACTATGATTCATTGTTTCCATTATATCAACCGTATGGCAAAAGATTATCTCCAACAGGAAATGAAAGATAATGACATCAAGCCGGAAAATGGAGTTTACGGCGGCGATGTCCCAGACGATTTAGTATATCAATGGAGTATTGATTATTTTAATGACCCGGACGCACAGGAAGACCATGTGGAAGAAGAAAAGTTCACTCCACGTCCGTATGTCAATGCTGCATCCAAAGCCAAAGGGAGTACAAAGTCTAAGAAAACAGCCAAAAAGGAAACAGAGAAAAAGCAGGAACCGAAGAAAAATGATTACCAGCAAATGAGCTTACCGGGGGTGTCTTAAATGTTAAATAAAAGAGAATGCCGGAGATTCGCTGACCCTTGTTTAAAAATGAAAAAAGGCAATGGGATTCTCCATGCAGGGCAGATTGACTATATCATCCGTACAGCAGTAAAGATGATTGACCATCACAAAACACTGATATTATATGTCTATTCTCGCACAGAGGCTGTACAGGGAAATTCCCAGCCGTGCTGTACAGTATTCCAGACGAAAGATGATTATATAACTCTGGTACGCCGGGAAGATGGCAGTACAGCATGGAGCACAGCGGCATTTATAAATTTAGGATACAGCTGGGATTTTCCTTATAAGTGCGCTTTTTACTCCACACCGGACGAAAAACGCCTTTTCCAGTATTTTAAAACCACTTCCAGCAATGGCTTGAGGCTGCTGTGCAAATCCCAGAATGACATACTGGAAAAGCGCAGACAGGAACGCCAGAGAATCCGCGAAAATACAATCATCAGCCGTATGTCTGGCGTGCCAGCCCTGCCCCGTGGGCTGAAAGGCTGGATACACAAATCCGTTATGCCTGCATATTTCTTTTATGATTATAAACGTGGCGGAAAGGATGTTCCCGGCGTATGCTCTGCATGCGGCCATGAAATACGATTATCTGGGGTAAAGCAAGGAAACAAAGCAGTTTGCCCACATTGCAGGCATGAGCTTATCATGAAGCCACGGAGCCGCCGTGGATGCTGTATGACAGACCGTGTCACCTGCCAGGTCATCCAGAATGTCGGCAACGGCGAACTGGTGATACAGATTGTAAAAGTGTATTACACATACACAGATGACATGCCTGAAATAAATATTTACGAAAATGCCCGGCAGTTTATCCGGCAAAATAGCGACGATGGAAAGATTAACTCTGAATGTTATTATTACCAGTATGGCAGCGGAATCCTGACGGACTGGAAGAAAGGAGAACGTCCGGCTCTGTTCAGCCAATGGCAGTATAGTTTCGAGGCTGATACATGCGCCCATTTATACACCAGGAACCTTCCAGACGAACTAAATGGCACTGTATGGCAGTATTGCCCTATTGACAGCTATTACAGCCATTTCCGGGAACAGATGCAGTCGCTGCCATTTCTTGCCGCATATCTAAAGCATCCGCGTCTGGAGCATCTGGTGAAAACCGGATTTTATGAAATTGTAACAGACCTGGCATACCGCCATCATCCGGACTGCCTGGACGAAACAGAAAAGCGGACACACCGGATACTGAAAGCAGCAGCCGAAGATGTGCAGTTCCTAAAGGAATTAAACGTAGATATATCCACATTGCAGATATTCCAAGGATATGTTGGATTGAAAGACCGACAAAAACTGCTCTTGTGGCAGCTGGAACATGAAGTGAACCGGGAGGTCCTGCCAATCCTTGAGCATATGACTGTACATAAGTTTATCCGGTACATGGATAATCAATATGGATTCCTGCGTTTGCGGAAAACGCCTAATGGCACAATGCGTTATAAAGATATGCAGGATTTGGTGTCAGAGTACAGGGATTATCTGGATATGTGCCATAAGCTGGGATACGACATGGAGAACAGCTTTGTCCTGTACCCGAAAGATTTACAGAAATCCCACGATAAAGCGGCCCGCCGGATAAAGCACAGGAAAGACGCTAAAATAAAACGTGACTTTACCGCTGTATACCAGAAGCTTTCCGGGCAGCTGGATTTTGAGAAAGACGGCTTGAAAATCGTGTATCCTGATACGCCGGATGATGTTATAAAAGAAGGGCATGCACTGCATCACTGTGTGGGCGGCTATGTGGAACGTGCGGCTAACAAAGAATGTGTCATACTGTTCCTGCGGAAAAGTTCTGACGAATCCAAACCATTTTATACGATTGAAGTCCGGGGACAAAAAGCGGTACAGGTACGGGGCACAGGAAACTGCAGCATGACGCCGGAAGTTGAGGCGTTTATCACAGACTGGGAGCAGAGGGTGCTTAGTGCCCGTCTTCCGGCTGCTGCGGCATGATTCCGAATAATACCGCTTACAAAGTCGGTCAATGCTAAATTATATATAAATATAGTATGATTTTTCTGTAATTATCAAAACCACACTATAAGAGATACAAGATACCATAATGGCAGCTGATACAGAAATCAACTCTTTATGCGGCTGCCAAAACATGATATAATCAGAGTAAGGGAAGGCTGGAAAGGAGAGAATGCCAATGAGTGAGGTTAAACTGACGAATACGCCGTATGACGATGTGTTCCGTACATTATTAAATGACTGCAGCAGCTTGATTATTCCGGTGATTAACGAAGTGTTTCGTGAAAGATACTCTGGAAAGGAAAAGGTTATTTTCTCTTCCAATGAACATTTTCTGAACCAGCAAGGCGGAAATGAAGACGGACGGATTACAGACGCAAGCTTTATAATAGTAGGGCCGGAAACGAAAAAGTACCATTTGGAATGCCAGAGCAGCACAGATAATAGTATGTTGGTAAGGATGTTTGAATACGACACCCAGATTGCGCTTGATGAGGGAGAGATTAAGGGGAATATCCTTACTGTGACATTCCCGCATTCAGCAGTATTGTATTTAAGATGTAATGCTTCGACGCCGGATAAGTTAAAAATCAAGATGGTCACTCCCGGCGGAGGTGTTACTTATGGCATTCCTTTAATGAAGTCACAGCAGTACACGATAGAAGAGATATTTGATAAGAAGCTTCTGTTTTTAATCCCGTTCTATATATTTTCCCATGAGAAGAGGTTTGAGGAATATGAGAAAAATGGAGCAGAACTGGAGTCGTTAAAACAAGAATACGCAATGATAAAGACAAAGCTGGAAAAGCTAATGGAACAGGGAGATATTACTGAGTATGCAAAATGTACGATTTGTGATATGTCCAATAAGGTTCTGGAGCACATTGCTGTAAAATATGATTCAGTAAAGAAAGGAGTGCAATCAGTTATGGGCGGAAAGATATTAGAATATGAAGCGAAGACAATAATGAATCGGGGACGCGAAGAAGGACGCGAGGAAGGCATTACTGTTCTGGTATCTACACTGAAAGATATGGACGTACCTGTTCAGGTGATATTGGAAAAGCTACAGGAAAAATTCAATTTGAGTTTAGAAGCTGCTAAAAAGTATATTTAAAATTTGCTTCATACAGGAACTATGAATGATGTCAGCCCGGAACTGAAAGCGTTTTTAGATTATGTAGCCGGGAAGAAACCAGCAGACCCGTTCGTGGATGAACTGGAAGAGGCAGTGGAAAATGCCCGGAAAAACAGAGAATGGAGGCATGGGTATATGACATTGTTAATGCGTGACCAGGAAAATTGGGAAATAGGAGAAAAATATGGAGAGAACAAGATGGCCAACCTGATAATGTTACTAAATGAAGACGGCAGGCTATCTGATATTGTCAGAGTGTCGCAGGATGAAGGATACCGTCAGGAACTTTATAAGGAATATCATATCAGTTAGAAAGGAAAGTCACGGGCAAAGCATTACAAAATGTTTTGCCTTAAAATTTTCAATGTGGATGATTCACTAAAAAATGGAATGCAGATGGGAGCTGAGATTATGACATTGGAAATGCGGTATAGGGAAAAGAGGGAAGAAGGAAAAATTTATGGCATCATTAGCGCGTGCAGAGAATGCAATATTTCAGAAGAAAGAATTTTAAAAATATTACAGGAAAAAGAGGGATTGTCTGAAGAAAGTGCAATAGTGTACCTTGAAGAAGCAGAAGAAACTATAAAAAGAATGAATGAGTACACGGCTTTTATGGACAAACTATGCAAAATAATATCAGATTTGAAGAAAATAAATGCAAGTGATGATACCATAATAGTGAAAATACAGGATGAATTTCATTTCACTAATGATGATGCAAAGTTTTATTATGAGTATGCTATGAAAAAAAAAGGACTTTACTGGAAAACCAGGTGAAACGGCGCAGTCTGCCAAAAAGGATGGAGAATGGAGTCATGAGTATATGACGTTGCAGATGCATTATCAGGAAAAATATGAGCAGGGTATTGGGCAGGGTATTGAAAAGGGTATTGAACAGGAAAAAATAGATTCCGCAGTGAGAATGATAGAAGACGGAGATTTGCCGTTGGAAAAAATCGCGATGTATTCCGGGCTTACGCTGGAACAAGTGCTTGAATTAGAAAAAGAACTGCAGCTGGCATAATGGTTACTCTCCAATCATGAATATTAAAATGCAAAATAGCTGTCCTACAGGTTTTAATCTGTGCAGGACGGCTATTTTTCAGCTCAAAACAATACAGCCTAATAATGAAATGCCATAACATACAAATCCGTACAGTTGTGGCGTTTTTTATTTACAGTAATATATTTGCAACATAAATATAAATGTGCTGACGCACCGGGAGAAAGTTTGAGAAAACAGTCAAAAGCGGCTGTATTACAAAGAGAATATTTACAAAAAGGAGAAAAACATGAATAAGATTATGCTGATTGGAAGACTTACCCGTGACCCTGAAATTCGTTACTCTACGAACGATAACAATACAGCGATTGCCCGATATACATTGGCGGTAAACCGTCCGTTCAGGAAAAACGGGGAGCAGCAGGCGGATTTTCTTCCCTGTATCGCATTTGGCAAAACCGCAGAGTTTGCTGAAAAATATCTTGCCAAAGGAATGCGCGTGGCCGTAGAGGGACGCATCCAGACTGGCAGCTATACCAACCAGGAAGGGCAGAAAATCTATACGACGGACGTTGTGGTGGAACGGCAGGAATTTCTGGAGAAAAGAGCCGATAACGGGCAGCAAAGCCCTGACAATGCCAACAATTACGATGACAGATTTATGGATATCCCGGACGGGATTGACGAAGAGCTGCCATTCAATTAACAGATGACGCTTCCCAGCCTGCGGGCGGGAAGCGTTTTTAACTGCATGGGAAAAGGAGATGACTGTATATGACACACGATATGGCAAAGCAATTCTGGAATGTATATTTAGGGATGGCAGGCAAGGATGGCGCGCATGTGAATATGTCTAACCCAGTGGACGATTTCAAGGCGCGTGCGCACGCCGGGGAATTTGATAAGCTCACAGATGACCAGTATTACCGGAAGGAAGCGGATGCGGAAGAGGTTGCTTCGTTCTGGGATTACAAGCCTTCGGAAATGGCTGGAATAATCCTGTTAAACGCCCTGGCAAAGACGGATATCTCCGACGTGGAAATTGACGGCATTGCCGGAATTTTGGCGGATGCATCCGTAAGGACTGATTATTATACGGAAGAGCAGGAATGTGATGAAGAAGGCCTAGGTTTTTCACCGGTAGATGGGCCAACACCGTTTGATGACGGCGCAGGCTGGACTCCCCGCAGCATCTATAATTACCTGAACCAGCATATATACGGGCAGGATGCGGCAAAAAGAGCCGTCTCCATGCTTATGTACCATCATTTACGCGGAAACAGCCGCAACATTGTGATGGCGGGGGCGACAGGCTGTGGAAAGACAGAAATATGGCGCACTTTGTCAAAGATGTATAACTGCATTCGGATTATCAACGGTCCACAGCTTTCATGCGATGGCTGGAAAGGTTCTCTGAAAATAAGTGACATTTTCACTTGCGAAACGAAAAAGCTGGCTGAACATCTCGTTCTGGTCATAGATGAGAGCGATAAGATGATGGAACCCAAGGTTGCAAGTGGGGGCACCGACTACGCGAAAATGATACAGAATGAATTATTGAAAGTGATGGACGGTGACACATTAACCTTTACGGATGAAAAGAACAGGGATACCAAAACTACCATCAACTGCTCCGGCGTATCCGTGGTATTGTGCGGCAGCTTTGAGCGGATGCTGCAGGCAAAATCGGAATCTTCTGAAAGTATTGGATTTGGCAGGCGTGAAAAGAAGGAAAGCGTTGTTGCCGAGTGTACGGAAGAAGATTTGATTCAGTATGGCAACGTCCGGCGTGAGATTGCAGGACGCATAAGCCAGATAGTCACTCTTGATACTCTTGATGGGGACGATTTTGAGAAAATACTGGAAAGTGAAATGTCGCCCATACAGAAGATGGAAGAGGCGCATAATGTATCGCTGTCTATAGATAAGGAATCACGCAGGAAACTTGCTTCTGATGCTGCAAAAAGCGGCCTGGGATGCAGATACATACGTTCTAAGCTGCAATTCATGCTTGATGCGCAGATGTTTGACGAGCCGGAAAAAGATACATACAGCCTGTATTACGAATAAGAACAGCATGAAAATAATCCATCACCAACAATTATTAATTGGTGATGGATTATTTTTCTTTTGCATTACAAAGGGATGGTTTAGGAAAGGTGTGAGAAAATGTGAGAAGAATGTGAGAAAAAATGTGAGAAAATACAGGAAATAGCATACAGAAAAAGCTTGGTTTATGAGGGTTTTTAAGAGGTGTGAGAAAATGAAAAATACCTGCTCTTAAATCCAATACAGGCAAGGGTTTAAACGGCGTGAGAATGTGAGAATATTTTTTCAAACCTTATATATATAAATATACACATAATATATACTATATATTTTTTCTATAGCTTTAATATAAAATAATTTCTCACATTCTCACATTTGCCTATTTTCCTTGATTTATCAGGCTTTTAGGTGTGAGAAAACATGTTTTGAAAGTCTCACAGGTTTTCTCACATTCTCACATTTGCCCATGTCTTACTCTGTAAACGGCATAGAACAGAAACATAAATGGCATAGCGTATTTCTTCTGTACTGCGTACTGCTGATGTATAGAAAAAGAGGGAACGTAACCGTTCCCCCTCTGTATATAATGATAAGATACATACCATATCCTCTTCATTATTATGATAAGTTTTTTTCTGCACTTTCTTTCTGCTGCCTGATTTCTTTCTGCAGCTCCGCAGCAGCTTTGATATTTGCATTTAATTTCTCTTTTCTGGCTTTAAGCGTATCTGCAAGGCAGAGTTTAGAAAATGGCGTCTTTTCTCCGGTCTTCCTGTCTTTAACTCCGTGTGTTTCCATCCACTCACAAACAGCTTTAAATGGAATATCAAGTTCATATTCTTCTTCTGTAATTGTAATATGTCCGACCCTTTCCCTGAAACCTTCCAATGCTTCCTCAAGCTTTCCATATTCTTCACACATCGTTTTATATTTGAAATTGATTTCCCCCAAATTTTCTGCTGCCTCACGAACCAAATTATTCAGCATTGCCAGCACAGCCAGGTTTGTATCTGGTTCCCCGCTGCCTGTGTACGTTTCATAAGTCATACTTATCAACCCTTTCTGTATATAATACTTTATTTGTAATGCAATATTTTTTGTAAAGAAATTTTTATATTCTTTTATAGTGTTATTTTAACATGACATGCCGCTAATGCAACTATCCGCCATATACCATACGGGATAGGGGCTTTTAAATCCAGTTCTGGCAATGGTTTAAATCAAGCTAAAAGTTCATAAAAAATTAACAAATATATTTTGTAAAATAAATACCTTATGAGAGATATAAAAAGAGGGAACGGATGCGTCCCCTCTAAATCACACTACCAGACCATATTCTGTATTTGTTTCATCTTTGTCGGATTCAAGCTCTTCCATGTATTCTTCTGCAATTTCCATCTGCTTCCGCACTTCAACACTCAGCGTATCCGCCTGGTTATACTGTGTCTCTGCCTTTGCCCGGACCTTGCGGGAAATATCGTTAGAACAGGCATCATAAGCGGAAACCCATTTGTTGTTTCGCACAATCTTGTTTTTCCTCAGCCAATATTCGACCATCTTATCGGAAATATTGACTGGCAGCTTTTTATTCAGTAATTCCAAGCAGCGCTTTTTGCAAAATTCCAAGTCTTCTGAAACTTTCTTCATAACGTTTACGATGTCTCCGAACCGAAGTTCAGATTCTTCTACTTTTTGTTTGTGCTTTTCCATTGCCTCGCGAATCAGCCCAGCCGCTTCTTCCTTGCGTTCTGCATAGTACTGGTCTGCTTCCTGCATTTTTGCAGCGATATAATCATCAAGATTTTCTTCTTTTTCTTTTGCATCTGCAATCGTCTTTTCCGCCTGTTCCAGTTCACCCTGTACAACATTCAGTTCATCATTTGCCACATTTAACTGGCGCTGTACATCTTTCAGTTCCCGGTACTGTTCCGGGTCCAGGTTCGGCAAATTCTTCCCTTCTGCCGGATGCTCGAAAAAGAGCAGCGGGACACATCCCATAGCAGCCAGAAAACCTTCGCTGCCAATCGTTACGCCATGCGCTTTCTGGTATTTCTCATATTCGCAATATACAATATCTTCAAAACGCTCCTGTGCGTCCTGCGTGAAATACCAATATGCATTATGGTATACGCCGTGCTCATCCTTGCCGTTCTTAAAGCCCATCTGCTCCAACGCCTTGCTGACGCTTGCCTGTACGGGAAGCCCCCGCTGGTATCCGTCCGCCCAAGGCACGAAACACAGATGGGCGTGCTCGATTCCATATTCCTTTACGCTGTTGGCGTTCAAATAGAACTCATCAGCGTGCCAAGACGCCGTTGTCAGCTTAAAGTGTGGATAAAAATTCTCAAATTGCTCATAGAACGCCTTGACCGCAGCTTTGTTTACTTCATATGGGAGCCGCATGGGATGGATTTCATGCCCATCGTCTGTGTAGATAATCCGTCCATGCTCGTCCCTCTTTTTCTCACAGTTTCCAACCGACACCACCAGCTCATACAAAATGCGCTGCCCTTGTGACATTTCCCTCTTTCCGGCTACCTCTTTCGTGCCATCAGGCATGTTCTTGTAGACGGCACGTTCTTTCTTTCCCCGTTTTCCTGTCTGGATTTTCTCAATGTACCCGCCTACCCCGTCACCGTTCGCATCTAAAATCCGTCTGCATTTTGTTTTCTGATTCTTATTGTATTCCGTGATATAATCGCCAAATAATTCGTCATAGACGTCATATACAGATTCGTCTTTCCAAACTTCAAACCGTCCGCCATATGTATCCACATGCGCCTCTCTATTTCTAAAATCCTTTGACCTCACATGCTCCAGGCTCCCCAAGGCCTCTTTCGGGTTCATATGAACCCTTGTAGTCGTTTCATAAAAAATAGGGGAATTTGTTGTTGCATTTTCCATATAGAATCACATCCTTTCAAATTAAAAAATGCTTGTATTTTTGCTATGGATATGATTTGTACATAATCCTTCTATATAATAATTGTATCAAAGGAATGCCGGAATGCAACCTCGCCCCGGCACTTTTTTCTCGAATTTTACGCTGTTTCCCGCATGTTCTACGTTGCCGTTTTATAAGCATAGGGTGCTGGCTGTTCAAGTGGAGTATCAGCGTTTTTAACGCTAATACTCCACTAATAGTAACGCACAAACCGCTGCGCTAACTTGTTCATTACTAACGTGGACCATAGGCGTTCCCCCTCTGGACTCTCCCTTTTTAAAAGCCGCAACAAAAATTTCTTACAACAAAAAATTCTTGTATCGAAATCCTTGTGGCAGGGCATGGAACCCGTCACCAGCCATCCTATACCTGTATGCCGCAACCGTAATCCCGTTCCCATCCTATGCGCCTTCCATGCCCATAAAATGCCCATATCATGTGCCATGCTATGCCCATAAAATGCCCATAAAATGTGCCTGCCATGCTCCCAAATGCCCATATCATGTGCCATGCTATGCCCATAAAATGCCCATATCGTGTGCCACTCTATGCCCATAAGATGCGCCATGCCATTCCCATGTAAGGCATGTTTCGCAGATATCCCATATTTGCATTCACGCGCAATCTGTGCAGGACGGTAATTTTCCGTAATAAAGAGAGCGGGTGCAGAATTGAAGGAGGTGCATAGAGATGAGTATTATGATGGAAAGGAGGGCGCGGAAGATGGATAAGAAACGTTTTGAAGCCGGGGTGATGTTAGCCCGCATGTACGGCGTAGCCGAAACACTGGAGCCGTTTGACTGTCTGGAAAGTAAAAATTTTATAACCAAGATGGAAGAATGGACCGAGGAATTTCTTGGCTTGGAGAATGCCGATATTGTCACATTCTTTGAATCAAAGATAGGCAAATAAAAAAATAAGCAGGGCATGTCACCTGTATCCGGCGGCTGTCCTGCTTATATATCTTCCGGCGGCACATATTCCAATATGTCCGACACGGGGCATTGGAGGATTTCGCATAGCGTGTCCAAAGTAGTCGTGTTAATCGGCTTGGAATGCTTCATTCTGTGGAGTGTTGCGGCGGGAAATCCAAATTTAAAAATAAGCGCGTACTCTGTCAGATTCTTGCGGTACAACGTTTCGTAAAATGGCTGGTATGATATCATTCTGAATCACTCCATTGGTTTTTCTAAAATCATAACATACGCAATTTCTTGACTATACTCGACGAGAGAAGTATAATGGGATTTAAAGAACTTTTATGCTCCAGTTGTGGAGTATATAGAAGGAAAAACAGAAAGGGGAATTATCTATGAACAAAATCTTCAACAAAAAACTCACATTCATCCTCGGATTACTCATCCTATCACTTGCAATGCCAATCTCAGCGCAGGCTGCACCTAAGAAAAAACAAAATCTTACTGTCAGCACAAGCTCGCCGAACGTTGCCATCAGGAAATCCGGCACAAACAAATACAGCGTCAAATTAACCGAGAAGACAAAAAACGTGTCTCTCCGTGTCAAAGACAACAAAAAGAACATTACCAAACGCTGTAAATACAAATCATCAAACAAGAAAATTGTCAGCATGAAAAACAACAAGCTGACAGCCAAGAAAGCCGGAAAATGCAAAGTCACAATCACATACAAAAACAAAAAGACTACATTGAATGTGAATGTGGTAAAGACACCGACTATCAAATGTAACCACACATGGAAAGAAAACTGGGCAGTTCTCGAAGAAGAATATGACGAAAACGATGGTCCATTTTACTTTTGCTACTGTGGCAACTTCCAATCAGAAGACGAATATAAACAGCATATATTCGAAATATCCACAAAAATCGGTATTACAAACCCATCAGCTAAAACAAGAGAAATAGGCATACACGGAACAAAAGCAAACTCGGTCACTGACTCACGTACAGTTGGTGACAAAACAATCATCACACTGACAACAAAATATATCAAATCCAGGACATGTACGAAATGCGGTAAGAAAATAACCGTTCCGTGGTAAGACACAAAAACAGGGAACATACTGGGGATAGTATGTTCCCTGTATTATAGAAAATCCTAACGAAAAGTGAACTAAATTTGGTTGATAAACTGATTTCGTTCATCAATACAAAATCGAATTTAAGAAAGGAAGTATGTATTATGAAAAACATCATCAAAAAATCAATCACAGTTATCACTGTATTCGCAATCATGCTTACACTGGCTATGCCTGTGACTGCTGAGGCAGCTGCAAAGAAAGCACCGAAGTTGAACAAGTCCAAAGTGACTTTGACTATCACGAAGAAAAAGACAAAGCCGACTGTTCAGTTGAAAGTGAAGAACACTGCTGGGAAGAAAGTGAAATGGACTTCTTCTAACAAGAAAGTTGTTACAGTAAGCAAGAAAGGAAAAGTCGTTGCGAAGAAGAAAGGCTCTGCTGTCATCACAGTGAAAGTGAAAGGCAGTAAGACGTTGCGCTGTAAGGTAACAGTAAAAGACACTCGCAAGAACACCAGCAATAAACCTGTTACCTGTCAGCATAAATGGGTAAAACATTATGTTGAAGAAACTGTGACCATAACAGGCAGCCAATGTGCTTGCGGACAGATATTTGAAACAGCTGAAGAATGGGAAGCTCACAGTATTGAAATGGGATTGAACCGTGAATACGGTCATGGTAGCGTAGCATCTGTTGACATTCCGAAAACAATTACAAAATGTGATTACGAATACTGTGAAAAATGCGGTGTTCGTAAGTAAAGCAAATAAAGGATAACCCTCTTACAAAGGGTTATCCTTTAATATTTTTTATATGTACAAAGATACTTAGCTATCAGGTCCACTATTTCCATAATCACCATCATCAGACATATGCTCACTAACACTGGGTAATGGTCTGCCATTAGAAACATCTGACTGTATATCTGGAACATCATCATACAAACCAGTAATTTCTCCAAACGATTCTTTCAAACGGGACAATCTTGACTTTTGACTTTCAACCTTTGGAAACTCATCTGCAATAACAGGATAATATTTAGAAATACCTCCAGCATTTCGACAAATGTATTGTATTAAATATTTATTTTGTTCAGATGTTGGTAAATTACAATACTCATGCAGCAACTTAGCATTCTGCATAAAAGTTAAAGAAAAAGTATTTAATGCCGATAAATCCACCTCATCATTCAACATCAAATGTTCACAAGAAAACTTACGACTATGTAAATCATCAATAGCATCATCCACAGAATAAATAGGTGTACAACCCCACCAAAAACCATGCCTCTGATTAATACTCTCACAAATACAACGGTCTAAAACAGACAATGACATTTTATCAGAAAGATACTCACGAACCCGCCTGACAGCATATTCTTCAGCATCAATTTCATAAGAAGCCTTCAAATAATTATTCATAGCCAAATGAGGACTTACATAATTAAAAAAGATATCGGCTATCATTGCCTGCTCAGCCATCAGACGAATAAAATCATCAGAGAGACCACAATTATCTTTTCCTACAAACATCTTATCATACTGCATAAAATGTCGATATTCATGAAAACATTGCTTATATACAGATACATAATCAACTGGGTTAACAACACCGAATAACTGAGAATCATGTATACCCTTGTAACCAATAGTAACTTTGTTACGAATATGATTATACCCACCTGCACGGCTATTATTAACAAAATCACATTGTACACCAACACAAGAAAACAAATTCTCACAAAACTCATGGAATTGCTCATTTACAACATCATATGTCAAGTCCATAACAAATTCCTCCAATACTGAGGAATTGGCAGCTCAAACTGCTTATATCTATCCACCACAGACTTCTGCATATCAAGTTTTTCCTGACCAAATATCGCATATGGTCCATCCAACATACCAAAATAGAAAAAATCTTTTGAACCATCAACAACCAACAAAGGGTCCAAAATCTCATCATAATGACTAACGTCAAAATCCAAACCATCTCGCTTTTTATAACACAAAACCGAACGAATATCGTAACCCTTATTCATCATATCAACAATTACATCTTCCCATTCTTCAACAGAAAGATTATTATAATGTTCACAAAACTTATCGCTATCAAATCTACCCCAACACTGATTATACACCTTCATTTTTGTATCCATATCAGCATCTGGATGAGCATCAAGCCAAGCTTGATAACCAGAACTCCAATCATTACTCATAACTTCAACACCTCACTTATCAAAATATCTATTCGTATTATATCACAAATACCGCATATTTGCTATAAAATAGCTTTGTAAACAAGTACTACAACACTGGTATTTCAACATTTTTTATGATATACTTTTCCCTGAAAAAAATCAATCACAGTTATTACTGTATTCGCAATCATGCTTACACTGGCTATGCCTGTGACTGCCGAGGCGGCTGCAAAGAAAGCACCGAAGTTGAGCATGTTTACAGCAAAAAAATATAATGCAATACATTTACTGCCAGAACCAAATATTAGTCCGCGATACTGGGAAGATATCATATGGATGCCAAGTGAAGACCATACAGGAATGGTAAAAATATTTGAAAAGGAAAATTATCTAACAATAAATGTTTCCTTTGACAGAAAAAATCATACATTCACCAAAATAAATTCTGATGACGAATAATCTTTAATCAAGATACAGCGAATACACATAAATCATTCGTGAATCAATATATATTCGTCCATTTAAGACATTCTAAACAATCAGACGGGAAATGTACACATCATTCGTTAAAATGGCTCTGAGAGGCAAATACACGCTCTCAGAGCCACTTTTTTACGCACATTCGTCTTCATTTACACTTGATGTTGCCCGTAAGACACCAGTATAAGTAGTTTTCAGATTTGGTACACATCGCCTTTTCCAATCATTACAGCCACCCATATACAACGGGTTCATCCAATCGGTCAGTTGATATTCCTCAATCAAATATTCCGGCTCGTCCATTCTGTTGAGAGGACGGATGTTGTCGTCCTTGACTTTCCCATCTGCGATATGAGTTTTGCAAATCCAGTTTGGGTTATCCTTCACCAAGTTCTTGAACTCCTTGAGGAAAATATTTTTGCCCACGAGGGAACCGTTCGGGTTGCATTTTCCAAACCATGCTCTGTATAAATCATACAGAAATGTAAATGGAAGTAAGTCCCATGCGCATTTTGGAAGAATTTCTTCTACGAATTGCCGAACTGGGTCATTGAACTCCTTGTATTCTTCCAATGCAGCCTTACATGCATCCGGTTCAGAAAGCGTGTAGTTTGTCATGTGAAGCACTCTATATAAGATGTATTCCAGAACCTCGATGCGATGCAAGTAATCATGTTTGATATATTTACGTTCCGCTCCGGTAAAACACTTATTAAACGGAATGAAAAGTTGCCGTCTCCAGAACGAATCAGACTTATCCTTAATACGTGGCATCTCGTTCAAACATTGTACCATGAAACCGTAGAACCGATACTGCAATGCCTGTTTGAATTTACGGTTGATACTGATAGCGTCATTTGTGATAATTGCCTTTAAGTTTGCAGCCTTATCAATATATGTACCAACGTCATTCTCATCTACGATAATGGCGGTTGCTCTGGTGAGCGGTTCCAGCATGAAGTCTTTTCCCATGTCTGACAGAGGAATAGAAGCGTAGCTGCCGTCTCCACAGAGCTGACGCATCAACTCACAGAGCGTTCCTTTTCCGTTGTTACCAGTCTCAGAGTAAAACCATGCTGATTTATTCCATGGCACGTTTGGTCTTACGATAGCTCCGAGCACTTCCCAAAGTGTATTAACGATGTCATCGTCATCAGACAATGAATGCATCCAGCTTTCCACATCCCAGTCTGTGTTGTCATCAGG
Organism: Hominisplanchenecus murintestinalis; assembly: GCA_004793585.1. Lineage (GTDB taxonomy): Bacteria > Bacillota > Clostridia > Lachnospirales > Lachnospiraceae > Hominisplanchenecus_A > Hominisplanchenecus_A murintestinalis. The sequence goes on from SRZB01000029.1 coordinate 22,804, forward strand.
GTTGTGAATCGTGATATTCTGTGCATTTGGATTGTAGTTAATCCTTGATTTTGCCATGAACACCAATTCTGGAGTAAATGGCAGGAGCTGTTTTGTGTCGAAATCAAAAATTCCGTTGTTTACGGCAATTAAATTTGGTTCATGACAGCGGCTCTTTCTTGGAACCATGTCACGTAATACCGTCATGAACTCATTGTATTCCCGTGTCGTTAATTTGTAATTGTATTGACGAGCCAATGTTCTGAATACTTCGTCTGACGTTACATAGATGCCTTCATCTGGTCCATCGCTTTGATAGATGGCTAAAAGGTCATACGTAGTGTCAGCGTTCGTCCCTGCTGTTTCAATCCGGTACACAGGATATAAATAGGAAACAATCTTTGCGATTTGTTGAAATTCTAATGTCTGGGGGCATTTGAATTTATTTCCTTTTTCACGAGTACCGTTTTCCAGTGCCAGTTCAATCTGAATGTTGTCTAACAGTTCTGCTTCGATTACAGACGGTTCTGGCGGATTCGCAGGGTCAAGCGATGCGAGGTAATTATCAGTTGTGACACGCAACACATCGTTTAATGTATGTTGCATATGTAAATAATCCTTTCTAATTTTTGAAATGTTTATCCCATTCCCTGGTGTCTGCATCAGGGAAAAGGCTGTCAAGCTCTTTCTGCTCGAACAAGTTGCTGGCATTTTCTTTTGCCAGGTTTCGCATGTCGGCTTTCAGGCATACAAGCTTGCTATATACCGTCAATGACTTCTTAGTATCTGAATGGAACCTGCCAAGGCTGTTCGCCAGCATAGTATACAAGTTAAGCGCTGCATTGCAGCTTGTATTCAGCCCTGCGCCCATTTTTACCCAGTCATCATGGGAAACCATGCTAATTTTTTGCATATTGGAATCTCCTTTCTATGGAAATAAGTTTAAAAATCAAACAAAAAAAGCGATAGGCACACCTATACAAGTAATCATAACTTGTATAAATGCGCTCAACGCTATGTATGCGTATCTACTCTATTCGACATTGGCAGATGGGTAGCTGTATCTGGAGCATGAAACTTTTCCACCGTGTTTTCCCACCACACGATTTCCACCGGGGATAAATTTACTGGGGTCACACCATCTTGTCATCCAAACCCGTACCAGACTTGCAGTCTTGTGAGACTTTTCATATTTTCTTCTAAAAATGAAACTACTATGTGCTACAAATGGATTATAAATGATTTCCTTATATTTGTCAATGATTTTCTATTATAAATCAATAAAAAGATTTATAGAATTTTTGACAATGACAGAATTTTGTAGTATAATACTTATATAAGAAACATCTAGGAAAGGAGCCGGCCATACAATGAAAGAAAAGAATCAAATGTATATAATGATTGAGCATGCCTGTGTTGATGCTGGTATCACAAAAGCAGAACTTGCCAGACGGCTCGGAATGACGCCACAAGCGTTTTACCAGAGGCTGACCACAGGGAAATTCACATATAATGAGCTTACGGCTATTGCAAATGCGCTTGGGGGCACCCTGTACATCAATATTGGATTTGCACCAGCACCAGCGATAGAAAATCAGTAAAAATGATTGTTGCAGGTATGCTTTTGCTGTTTACAGGCCGGGGCAGCGGCGGCTGTATGAGCATTTCCTTTTACGGAACGCTCACCGCCGCGACCCCGCTCCGCTTCCGGGCATAGCCCCCCTAGAAGGGGGGATTTTTAATCTTCGATAACAAAATCCTTGATAGTAAATAGGTCATCCGTGACCTCATGCTCTTTATCAAAGTCAACCAAAGAAACTACATCGAAAATGCCACAATAGTAGCAGATAAGAGCAGCCAACAGTTTGTCGCATGGCACCTTATAGTATTCTGCATTTGCAATATCGTCTTCTTCCTCGTCAACCAGATTTTCACTTACGCTGAGCGGGAGGGCGTTGTGCTGCTTATCAAAGAAAATGGTTCTCAAATTACAGGTACTTCCGTTGAGAGAGCCGATATAACACTCAAGGCTTATGTACTCATCGCAGCCATCGCCATAGACATTGTAATACTCAGTTGGATTATCATCATTTTTAATGCTGATTGGCGGCAGTGTCGTATCAATGACTTTCATATCAGCATCCAAATTGATGTATGCCGTATATGACTGGCCGTTTGCTTCAAAATGATGAATTCTTTTGATTCTGTTGAACATTTTAAGTTCCTCCTTTGATTGGAATTTTAAATTATTATTGCTATAAATTTTCTTTGACATTTGAATGTCCTCCTTTTATAAAAATATTTTTGTTTCAATTTTTCACTCGGAGCCGTTGGCTCATTAAACTTTTTGTTATAGTTCTGTTAGATTCCATCACCACAACATCCAGCATCCGAGTTCCAAATTTCAGCCCGGAGCCGTTGGCTCGTTTGGCTTTTTGTTGTAGATATCCTGTTAGCCCAGCCTTTAGTATCCGAGTTTCAATCTTTCCCTCGGAACCTTTGGTTCTTTTGATTTTTTGTTGTAGATATCCACACCAACAGCCCACTGCAGCCCCGGCTTCCGCTCTAAGGGGCTGTTTTGTGGAGCGGAAAGAACGTGGGCTGTCAGTAACGACATGTGCAGGGAAACAGGGCTAAAGAAGCCAAAGGGGGAGGATGTGGCAATCCCCCTTTGGCCTACATCTTATGTAGGCTTGCTATCTTCTTAGGCTCAATCAGGATTTCCTGTTCTTCCCGTCCGTTGAGGTATGCAAGGACGTCTTTCTTTTTGGCAGTTCCGGTCAGTACATAGCCGTCCTGCTGGAATCGGTTTGCAAACCATTCCGCTTTTTCCAAGCTCAATGTATAGGAAATCCCTTTTTTGTTAGTCTTGGAACCGATTCCACGGTATACCGTAAATTCGTCCGGCAGCGAATTGTAATAAGCAAGCTCTTCCGCATCCATCAGGGACTGCTTGCTGGCCTTTTTGAACCATTTGATTAGGGTAGGTAACGAAACCGCGCTATTGTTCGGGTTTTCACTGTCTACCCATAGGTACGCCAGCAACTCGCCCATTTCATCCGGGGACAGCCCCCTCTGAATGAGTTCCAAAAACTGCAAGCGGTAAGGCCTGTTTATAAGCAGAAAGATAGCATCTATGTTTTCCGCTTCTTCGATAAAGCCTTTATACCGCTGGATTGCTTTCTGCATGTTGGCATCACTGCTCATAATGCTGTAAAACGGCTGCTCCTTATCTTCCGGAGCGTTTATTATGCCACAGTCCGGTAAAATCGGATGGTTAATCAGCTTTGCTGTTTTCCCATTACTCAAAGATAGCTTTCTAACCTTTACCGGAACCTCCAGCAAAACAATAGCTACGTTTTTTACTATTCGTAAATTTTCTGCCATGGCGTTTATGCCTCCTTTTTCGTTAGTCGTATTTGTTTTGATAATGTAATTGTTCATTTAAATTACTCCTGTTCTCCCCGTCATGCCGCTAGGACAGCAAATTTAATATTTAATTTACAATTTTTATCCCGGAGCCTTTGGCTCGTTTGACTTTTTGTTGTAGATATCCTGTTAGCACAGCCTTTAGCATCCGAGTTTCATTCTTTCACCCGGAACTTTTGTTCTTTTGATTTTCTGTTGTAGATATCCACACCAACAGCCACAGCACGCTGCAGCTCAATTTTCCACTTCCAGACATTTTGTTGTGTCTTTCAGTTCCAAATCTTCACCCGCAATTTTGCTTTAGTTTGTTTCTGTTGTTATTTTTGTTGTCAGCAAAATCTCCTTTCAGGAGGTTGCCCGGAGTTTTACCGGGTTCAGCGGCAGCGTGCGTACAGCGATTCTACAAGAGCCAGCCAACACATACTCCCGGAATCTGAATTCCCGTCAGCTTTAAAAGCTTTTGGTCAATTCATCTCCCGATTATTAAACTGTTAGTTCGTATTTTGTTGTCTATATTTTGTTGTACTGTACTGTCTCTTGTAGAAATGGCGTATGCCATAGCGATGCTCACGCTCGTACAGAGCGTTCCTGCATTTGGATGCAGAAATATTGATTATATTTAGAATACAAGAGCCACAGAATAACTCCCGGAATCTGAATTCCCGTCAGCTATAAAAGCTTTTGGTCATTTCAGCTCCCGCTGTTTTTTTAATTATTCTGTTGTAATTTTTGTTGTGGTACTTATTCTGTTTGACTTTTTTGTTGTCGTATTTATTCTGTTGTACTTTCTGTTGTGGCTCTTGTTGCGGAGCAATGCACCCGCATATTTAAAATCAATGCGAAGCAACGCACCCGCGTCTTTAATTTTTTAATCACCTTATATACTATATATAATATATTTACATTAATACTCCCGTATATTAAAGATATTAAGAAAAAAGAGACCTGAAAAATTTAAAGAGCAATAAAACATCAAAAAAATCCAGTATTTATGCGGCTTTTCACGATTTTTTTGTCCTAAATTTTCAGTTAATCTAATTTGATATAAAAGTAAATTTTATTCAACATATTGTTAATTCAGATTAACATATCAAAAAAATATATCATATTAGAAAATGGTAATTTAATTTAACATTTCAGTTAATTGACATTAACATACGGATGGGATATACTATCTAAAACATCTGCTTCATAAAAGGAGAAGGAACTATGGATAACAACCAGACTATGGAATCGGAACAGTTAGCAGAATTATTCTACACTACAAAACATTTCTGGAAATGCTACATGAAAGACTTCCTTAAAGTGATGAAATCACTCAGCTACAAACAGTTCGAAGTTTTCATCTATATTATTGAAAATGTCAAGCCAAGCACCAACCTCTTCATCGCAACACCCCACAAGATTGAGAAAAATACCAAGTGCTGCAGGCAGACGGTAGCAAAAACCATGAAAATCCTACAGGAGCAGGATTTTATCCGCAAAATACAAACCGGCGTCTGGATAATAAACCCGGACATCCTGATAAAAGGCAATGGCGGCAAACAAGAGAGGCTGCGTGAAGACTACCAGAAAGCCGGGCTTATAGAAAAGGATGAGAAGAAAGACGGCAAAGATGACTCCGGCAAACAGGAGAAGCATAAGGAAGTTTGTGAGGATTCATGCGAGAAAAATTCCCCGGTCCCAGAAGATTGGGATTATGATTTTGAATTAGATTTAGATTCAGATTCAATTTTTGGTGAAAAATCGACTGCCGGGACATAAATGATATGGATGATAGTCGCTGGGAAATGTCAACATAATACATACAGAACGCCTCGAATGGCAAAAATTTTTAGAAAGCAGAAAATACCAGGACTTCGTTTTGTATAAACACCTCCTGCTCCCCTTATCCAAGGGGATAATTGCTTACAGCAGGCAGATTACATAAAGCCGCCACCCCTGACTGCACACAAAAGAAATGCCTGTTTCCATATGCCGACGGCGAAGGACTGGGGGACAATCAGCTGGAATCCCGTCGAAAGATGGGCAGCATAGCATTTCTTTTGCGCACCGTCAAGGGCAAGCCCTGCGGGTGGCTGGGTTACAGCCTCCGGCTTCTGCTCCCTAAAGGACAATCAGACGGATTCCAGGAGTGTGTCGGCTGTGAATAAACGTCATCTTTTCCGCCCAATGCGAGTGTAAAAAAGCAGCGGGTGCTTTATTGTCAGTCTGGAAAAAGGACAGTACAGACAATAATTGAAAGGAACTTTTTGTAACCAGTTATGATTAAACCTAACAGTGGGGAGGATGGTGTAAAAGATATGCAGCAATCAACTTTTGAATATGGCGGGAAGCATTTTGCCCCGGTAAGGAAATTTGAAAAAAAGGACGGGGATTTTTACCAGATTACACGCAGGCTCCGCAGAGATTTGGGGTTTGGGTTTTTCCGGGCAGACTGCTATGGGAAAGACGGGCAGAAAGCGGATTACAGCCATACGGGGTTTTATGCGGCATCCACGGATAAGACATGCGATATTTTCCGGTGTGTGGAAAATGGAAAGCTGTATGTCCCCTGTGAGTATGAACTGCAGGAATATATGGACACGCCACAATAGGACAAGGAAGGATGATAAAATGACAGCGACTTACGAAGAATATCTGAATACGGAGCGGAGCCTTACGTTTAAAGAGATGCAGAATATACACAGTCAGATGCTTGCAGATATCGGCAGAGATGCTGATGCTGGGGAAATCTATAAGGAACTGACGGCTGCAGCCACGAAATATGCGGCGATATGCGCCAAATGGCCGATGCTTAACCGGGAAGAAAAGGCAGAGCTTGATTCCCGCCGGACATCCTGCCATGATTCCGTGATTGTGAAATTCAATATGCTTGCGAGGTACTTGAAAAAGCAGGGGAAGGAGGCAGGATGGCGTGACTGTCTGGGAGACGAGAAAGAAAATCCATATGACAGGAAACGGATAGGAGATTTTGCCTGCTATCTGGCTTTTGTGAATGGACTGAATGCAAGGTGATAAAATAGAAGACGTTGGCGGCCTTGCCGATGGCCCATACAGCCAACCAATAAAAATCCGAAAACAAATATCAGAAAGATAAAGAGCTTAAATGCTCCTTCAATTTTGATATTTGTTTTCTTTTTTATTTATTATTTTCAGAATTTAATTCTGTCCCCTTTCCTGCCATACAGATTCCGGCTAAAAGGCTGCAGTTAAAAAGCGGGAGCAATCTTAGGAAAAATCCAAGAAAAGGAGATTGCGATTATGGCAAACACTTTCAATGACAAAATGGCGGGAAAGAAGGCTTTCGTGTGTATTATGACTAAAAAAGGAGATGTGCAGCAGAAGCTGGAAATCTGCAATGGCAATACCGTCTGCGCCAGCTGCAGCAATGTGAAAACGATTCAGGCTATTGCCGAGAAGCTCATGGCTGGTTTTGGCGACGCTGCCTTTCAGCAGCTCCCGGATATTGCATAACGGAGCATACAGGGTAAGGCAGCCGCAAAGCAACAAAGAAGACAAGCCGACAGACAATAAAGACTGTTGGCTTAATTTTCTGTGCCAAAGCTGTCACGCATTTATTGAGCATTGGCTTGTCTCATAGTTTTGTGTACAGCTTGAATGTATGGAAATGTTTTGTGGGGAAAACGCACGCTTAATCGTTGATAAATGAGCAAAAATCAGGTACAATAAGGTTATTAAATACGACCGATGAATAAATGTTGAAGATGGGTAGGAAAAAACTATGACAAAGAAATTAAGATGTTACTTATATACCAGAGTTTCCACAGAAATACAGGTGGATGGATATTCACTTGAAGCCCAGAAAGAGCGGCTGCGTAAAGAAGCGGAACACCGTGGCATGAAAGTTGCTGGCGAATACAGCGACGAGGGAAAATCCGGCAAAAACATAAAAGGCAGGCCGGAGTTCCAGAAAATGCTTGGCGACATCAAAGACGGAAAAGACAAAGTTGACTATGTGCTTGTATTCAAGCTGTCCAGATTTGGGCGCAATGCCGCAGACACGCTTAACAGCCTGCAGTACATGGAAGATTTTGGCGTTAACCTCTTATGCGTGGAAGACGGGATAGACTCTGCAGGCGCGGCTGGCAAGCTGATGATTTCCGTACTGGCGGCAGTCGCGGAGATTGAGCGTGAGAACATCAAAGAGCAGACAATGGCCGGGCGGCGGCAGAAAGCCCGTGACGGAAGATGGAACGGCGGATTTGCCCCATATGGCTACAAGCTCGTACACAAAGACGGGGAAAAAGGGAAAGTCCTTGAAATCGACGAAAAAGAAGCAGAGCTTGTACGGCTGATTTATGATAAATTCGTAAATACAAACATGGGGGCAAATGGAATCGCAAAATGGCTGAATGAGCATGGTTATACAAAGACCGTCCGCCAAAATGGAACAATGCCAGCCTTGAGCGCGCATTTTGTAAAACTGGTGCTGGATAACGCCTGAGTTATAATAAGCATAACCTTAGAAAAGCTAGGAAACAAGCGGCTTTCACCGGTTATGCTTATTTTTTATTTCTTCAAATTCAGGCGAAAAGGAGGCACTAATGAAGTCAAGAGAAATGACGGTTTACAGGGCAAGGGGGAACGGTAAAGACCTCACGGTTCCAATGATTATGATGCAGGGAAAGTGGCTACGTGATATGGGGTTTGCCGTTGGAGACAGGGTATCCGTAACCTTGCAGGATGGAAAACTTGTGGTAGAGAGGACAGGCCGGGTTTGGTCTGACCCGAAAGGGATTGCGGCTGTGAAAGAGGAAGCCGGGATATGCGATGGAAAGGCGGTGTAAATATGGCAGATTTAAACGTGGTATTAAAGGAAACCCAAAAGCTGAATGGGAGCATCAGGAGCCTGCTGAGGCTGTCTACATATGACGATTACGATGATCTGAGCGGGCTGCATATCGACTACGAGGACGGGCAGCAGCTTTTTCTTCAGACCGAACTCAGGGAGATCATGGAGAAACTTTCGGACGTGGCGGGCAGGATTGCATATCTTTCCCGCCCGGTAAAAGAAACAAGCCGCCTGCATAAGAACCGGAGCGGAAGGTATGAGACAAAAGGCGGTCATTATTATACCAGTGGGAGCGGCATTGAGGCGCTGATAAAAGACGATTATCAGGAAGTGCCTTATTGGGTGTGGACAAGCGTGGAGCATGACGGAAAAGACTACTATCTGGTAGGCCATAAAAATATACGGCTGGACGGCCTGACTGTCCGGGTGAGGGAGGCGGTGTGAGTATGAGTGCAACAATCTACTGTTTATGTAACCAAAAAGGGGGCTGTGCAAAAACAGTCAGTTCCATCAGCATCGGGATCGGCCTTGCCCGTGAGGGCAGGCGTGTCCTTCTGGTGGACGTGGATTCGCAGGGTTCCATGACCGCCAGCCTGGGATATCAGCAGCCCGACCAGATGGAAACCACGCTTTCGGCTATCCTGGGCGGGATAATCACGGACAAGCCGCTTCCGCCCGGAAGCGGGATTCTCCACCATGCGGAGGGCGTTGATCTGCTCCCGGCAAACATTGAACTGGCCGGCATGGAGGTTACTCTGGTCAACACCATGAGCCGGGAGACCATCCTGCGGCAGTACCTGAATACGGTGCGTGAGGAATACGATGCGATCATTCTGGATTGTATGCCTTCGCTTGGTATGCTGACTATCAATGCGCTTGCGGCGGCGGATCAGGTCATTATCCCGGTGCAGGCACAGTACCTTTCCATAAAAGGGCTGGAGCAGCTTATCCGCACGATTGCGAAAGTCAGGCGGCAGATCAACCCGCGCCTTTCCATAGCAGGGATAGTGGTCACAATGGCGGATATGCGTACCAACTATGCAAGGGATATTGTGGAACTTCTGCACATGAACTATGACGGGAAGCTGCGGATATTTGACAGCATTATCCCCCTCTCCGTGCGGGCGGCGGAAACCAGCGCAGAGGGCAAGAGCATCTATCTCCATGACCCCGCCGGTAAAGTGTCAGCCGCTTATGCCGCACTGACGAAAGAGGTGATGATGGGATGAAAAGCAGCGCAAAAAATATCCAGGTGACTAAATTTGACGACCTGTTCTCCGCTGGGAATCCTGCGGAGACAGGAGGGAGCGGGAACGTGCAGGAAATCCCGCTTACAGAACTGTTTCCCTTTAAGGACCACCCATTTAAGGTGCTGGATGATGAAACCATGCAGGACACGGTGGAAAGCATAAAGATACATGGCGTCCTTGTCCCCGGCATTGCAAGGCCCCGTGCGGAGGGCGGCTATGAACTGATTGCCGGGCACAGGCGCAGGCATGCTTCGGAACTGGCAGGGAAAACTACGATGCCGGTGATCGTGCGGGAACTGGACGATGATGAAGCGGTACTGTTCATGGTGGACAGCAACATCCAGCGGGAAAACCTGTTCCCCAGCGAAAAGGCATGGGCGTATAAGATGAAGCTGGACGCATTGAAGCATCAGGGCGTGAAGGACACTTCTCGACAACTTGGCGAGAAGTACAGCGTGGATGCGCTGAGTGAAAATTCCAATGACAGCGCCCGCAACATCCACCGGTTTATCCGTCTGACAGAACTTCTTCCTGATCTGCTCCAGATGGTGGACGATAAAAAGCTGTCCTTTAACCCTGCCGTGGAACTGTCCTATCTGACGTGGGAGCAGCAGGGGGAACTTATGGAGATTATGGGGGAATTACAGGCTGTCCCTTCGCTGGAGCAGGCGAAACGCCTGAAAAAGTACAGCCAGGAGGGGAAACTTGACAGGAATGTAATGGATGCCATTCTGACGGAGGAGAGGCCCGCGCCTGTTCAGGTGACGCTTAAAAATGACAGGCTGCAACAGTATTTCCCACAGACCTATACCGCGAAACAAATGGAGGAAGTCATTTTCTCCCTCCTGGAAACGTGGAAAACACAGAATACATAAAACGCATTAAGCCGTCCGGCGACTGACTAATGACAGTTACCGGGCGGCTTTTTTGCGTTTACCAGACAGATCATGCCCCGGCGACTTTTACCATGCCGGGGCTTTTTTTGTTGTCAAAATTGCAGGAAAAGGAGGCAGCAGCAATGCCGTTACAACTGGATTATTACTATGGGAACGAAGCGGAACAGTACAGCTTTTACCGCATCCCGAAAATATTGTTTACAGACCCGCTCTTTAAGGGGGTATCGGTAGAAGCAAAGGTGCTTTATGGGCTTTTGCTTGACCGCATGGGGCTTTCGGTAAAGAACAACTGGCTAGACGGGGAGGGGCGCGTGTATATCATCTTCACGATTGCCGATGTGATGGAGACGCTTGGATGCGCGGAGCAGAAGGCAAACAAGCTCCTGAATGAACTGGACTGCTCAAAGGGCGTTGGGCTGATTGAGCGCGTCCGGCGCGGCCTGGGGAAACCCAATGTCATATATGTCAAGAACTTCATTTGCAGGGCAAAACCGGGGCAGCCGGAATCACAAATCAAGAATTGTGAAAATCACAAATCAGGGGATGTGAAAATCACAATTCAAGAAATGCGGAAATCACAAACTAATAATACTGACTTAAATAATACTGATTTTAGTGATACTGATCCATCCATCTATCCGGCAAAGGCCGGGGCTTTTCCTGTGGATAACGCTTCTCCTGCGGGGTATGGGTTGGATGGGACAGATCAGATGGAGGCTTACCGTGAACTGATAAAAGAGAACATTGATTATGATTATCTTTTGCATGACCACCCATATGACAGGGAGCGTCTGGACGGCTTTGTGGAACTGATGGCGGAAACCTGTTGCAGCAGCCGGAAAAGCATTCGCATCAACCAGGGGGATATGAGTACGGAGGTGGTAAAGAGCCGTTTTTTGAAGCTGGACAGCGGGCATATCCAGTATGTCATGGACTGTCTTGACAGGAACACAACACTGATAGGCAATATCCGGGCTTATACCCTGTCGGCGCTGTTCAATGCGCCTGTGACCATCAGCCAGTATTATGCAAGCCTTGTGAGCCACGATATGGCCGCAGGTTTTGGAAGCGGTTAAGCCCTTGGGTATTTTTCTTTCCGCTGGTTATTTTTTTATAGCTGTGAAGCCTTTTACGGGCTGCACATAGACAAAAAATTTTAAAGGAGGATAACGAAACATGAAGCAAAAAATGGACATTCTGATCGTGGAGCCGGGGAAGGTCCCGCGTCCTGCCGCACTGCCGGACAACACGCTGGAAGCTGTGGAAGCAGTGTTAGGGGGCACGGCACAGGTGGGGTGTTTCCTGCCGCAGAGGGTGCTGCTGATCAGCCGGGAGGATACGGGCGGGCTTGCCCCCAACCGCTGTATGCCGGGAGGGAAAGGGTTTGTAAGCGGCACTTTCCTTTTGTGCGGCATACCGGAGGAAGGATGCCTTTTCGATTCCCTTACCCCCGGACAGCAGAAAGAGTTTCAGGAACTTTTTGCAAGGCCGGGGGAGTTTATGATGGTCGGCAGTGAAACTTATGCTGATCCGGATGATGTGGCGGACAAGGTTTACAGCCTGTGGGATACCCTGAAAAACGGGGAGACCGTGGTGCTGACAAAATGGGGCGGCCAGGATCGGGGCGTAGCCGTGTGACAGGATAAAAAGGCATGGAAAATTGCGGAAGCAGCCTATGCCGGAAAAGGAGAGTGTATGGAATGGGCCGGTGTCGGAGAGGATGCCGGCTTTTATTTATCCGGGAAAGGAGAGGACTATGGCACGAAAAAAGAAACTGAGTAAATTCCTGCCCCGCCTGCTTGCGGCGGCGGTGGCAGCGGCAACGCTCATCGGCTCCGGAAGTATCGGGGGAATGGTCGTCTATGCGGCGGAGATGGGCACGGAAGGGACAGAGGATATACCTGATGCGGCGGAAAATGAGGAAACAGAAACGGAGCCGGAGGTGTGGGATGATGCCGGTTCCGGCACTGGCTCCGGGCAGGAAGAAACGCCGGAAGGCGGTACAGAAGGGGAAACAGGGACAGAACCGGAAACGCCCGCTGTTGTGGTCTGGTATGAGGACGGGGCAGAGGTGGATTCCCTGAAATCCCCCGTAGAGATGTTTGTGGAATACGGAAGCATAGGTATGTCTATCGACCCGGAAGTATTCGGCATACAGGCTGTAGCTGACGGGGACGAGGTGGATGTCCTTGTGGAGGATGTCAGCCGGGTGAGTGGGGAACCGGAGGAAATAAAGCTGATCGAGGATGGCAGGCAGGGGGTATGTATTGCCTATGGCTCCTTAAAAGACCGCATCACCTATGAAGTGACCTACCGGGCGGAAGGGACGGATTCCACCATGAAGAAGCAGTTTTATGTGACGCTTTTGCAGGAGGAGATCGAAGTTTATTACCCTGATACTTCCCCTTCTGTCCCCAGGACGCTGGAAATCTCAAAGATTGACCTGGGGCAGTTTACAGAGGGCAACGGCCTGAAGATCAGGCGGCAGAATACCACGTCAAGTTACAGTGTATCAGGGGCTTCCTGGGGGAAAGCCTCTTACGGCGGCGCGGACACAGGGGCAAGCACGGCCCGTTTCACGAACCTGAGCAATTCCAGCGTGGTGCAGATCACCTATGCAAATATCGGCACATACAACGATAGGGCAGTGGGGGCGAGGGTGACGTTTACAGAACTTGGCTCCCTCTCGGCGCTTTACTACTGTGAAACCAGTTTTTATAACGGGTGGTGGTTCATAGGCAATGAGAGCGCATCGAGGGCGCAGGTCAAAGTAGATTATTTCTATGTGGATACACAGGAGCCGATACGCTTTGACGGAAATTCCTTTATGACGTTCAACAGCCTGAATACCGGTGAATACGCTTCGCCTTTGAGCGGGACTACCACCGGGTACACGGCAAGTTCCACCAATGTGGCCGTTACAAAGGTCAGCGGTGTGCCGTCTTTTCGGGGCAGCGACAATAATTTCACGGATTACCTGGGCGGCTCCACTTTTTATAAAAACAGTGTTTCCATACCTCTGTATGCGACAGGCAACACTTTTTATCTTGGGTGCAACACCCATACGGGATACTGGATTTCCCCCAGTTCCGCATCCATAGCAATCCCCAGGCCGGAGAATCCCTGTAAGACAGAAAACGGGGTGACACTTCTGGAGGAAACAGAGGAGGGACAGCAGATCACCTACCGTATCAGCCAGAAGGTGCATACGCTGGGCGTGGAGACGGTCAGCAGATATTCCGCGCTGCGGTTTGTTGATCAACTTCCGGCAGAGGTCGATTATGTGTCCGCATGGCTGGAAGATGCGGCAGGGAACAGGCTGAACGCCGGTACGGTTTCCTATGACAAAGACAGCCATAAGGTGGAATACGCCTTTTCCTCTTCCTATCTGGCCGGCTCTATGGCATATCAGGGGGAGACGTATACGCTTGTTGTCAACACTGCCGTGAACGGGACAGCAGAGGCCGATTATTTTTACAATAGCTGCAAGGTGTATTTCAACAGTATGTCGGTGGAAAGCAACGAGGTAAAGGCGGCTTCCCCTTACAGGACGGTGGAGGCGCAGGTCATAAACGGCAGGATCGGCATTTATGACGCGGACGGGAATGAGACGGTTAAGGGGGAGGACGATATCAAGGTGGATGACCGTGTGAAATTCCACCATGACCGTACTGTCTGCTATGAGCCGGACGAAGGGTATCTGCTGGATACCGTCACGGTGGATGGGAAGAAAGTGGATATTACACAGTACCCTTCTTCCTACACATTCAGCGATGTGACACAGAACCATAAGATTATCGTGTCCTATGTGAAGCCCTCTATGGATAAGGAAGTAGCGATAGAGGACAGCGCCTGCCTGCACAATTACAGTGACGGACAGGCAATCGACAGGGCCGTGATTAAGGACGGCGATGTGGTGGCATACACCATCAGTTTTGAAAACCCGACCGGGACAGCGCGGGAAGTGGAGATTACGGACAGGGTGCCTGTGGGGATGGAGGTAATCACAAATTCCATCGGCAGCGGCGGCGTGTATGATGCGGAAAGCCATACGGTGGCATGGAAGGGCACGATGGCCGCCTACAGCAGGGGGGAAGTGTCCTTTCACTGCAAGGTGGAGGCAGCGGCGCAGGGGGAAGTCCTGAAAAATACAGGGACAGTGTGCTTTAAGGCAATCCCGGACAGTTCGGAAAAGGATGTGCCCCTGTCTGATGTGACAAGCTCCCCCATTCTGGAAGACCCAGTAAAATCCGTGTGGAATGCGGAAGGGGCGGATATTACAAACAAAGTGATAAACGGGGAGGAAACAGTTACCTATACCATTGCTTTCAGAAACCCGGCAGAGGAAGAAAAGGTATTTACCGTAACAGATGAAATCCCTGCGGAGGTTTCCCTTGTGGAGGGGACGGTATCAGACGGCGGCACGGTGGACGGAAGGAAAATCACCTGGAAGATGGCGCTGGCGGCGGGAGAGGAAAAGACAGTCTCCTTTGACGCATATGTGCCGTCTTTTGACACGGAATATACCAAAATATACAATCAGGCTTTCGTTTTTGTGGACTGGACGCAGAAGGTTTCCATTTCCTCTGATTCGGTGCTGGATGATACAACGCCGGTTTATGTTCTGGATCAGCCTTTCAAGGCGGTCTTATGCGTGGACGGCCACGATATAGGGGCGGACAGTGAAGGAGGCAGCATACAGACCGTAAAGCAGGCCGGGGATATTCTGGAGTACCGGATCACATTCCAGAATCCTGCTGATGATGCGCGTGAGTTTACCATCACGGATGCACTGCCGGAAAACGTGGAATTTATCGCGGCAGACCATGAGGGAAGCTATGAGACGGGCACCCATACGGTTACATGGAAAGTGGCAGTAAAAGAGAATACACAGGAAACCGTATCGGTAAAGGTTAAGATACGGAAGGAGGCGGAGGACACCATCCTGAAAAACCGTGCCGCCGTGTCGGTTGATTTTGCCCGGAAAGAGACAAATGAGGTGGAAACGCCGGTTATCCCGACACCTGAAAAAGATGTGTTTTCCAAACTTGGGGAGCCGTCCATCAACACTTATCCGGTGCAGGCCGGGGAGAACATCATTTATACCATTTCCTATAAGAACCCTTCGGATTACGCAAAGACAGCGGTGATCACGGACAGACTTCCGGAAGATGTGGGCTTTGTTTCCGCAAGTGACGGCGGTGTGTATGATGAGGGAACCCATACGGTCAGGTGGTCAATGGAAACCGGGGCGCATGAGGAAGGGATGGTATCTGTGGAAGTGAAAGTCCTGGAATCCGCGGCCGGAAAGACGGTGGAGAATCAGGCTTATGTGGATATGGATGAGGCACATATCGGCACAGAAGCGGAGAACGGTGATAAAAAGGACGGACATACCAGAAATTATGTGCCTGCGAAATATGTGCTGGATGCGGACGGCAGGGATATAAACGGTGAGAACGTGGCTGCCGGGGATATTGTGACTTATAAGATTACCTATAAGAATGACGGCTATACAGTCCGTACCGTGGAGGTCAATGATATTCTCCCCGCAGGTGTGTCTTTTGTGGACGCTTCCAATGACGGCAGGGTATACAGCGTTGTCAAGGGTGATAACGTGCGCTGGCGCTTTGATGTGGAACCGGACACGGAGGGTTTTGTGACTGTCCGTGTGAAAGCCGGCGCAGAACTGTCCGGCAAAGCCTTTGCCAACAGTGCCGCCGTCACAGTAAGCGACAGGAAAACAGGGCAGTCCAAAACGGCAGGCACCAACCAGGTCATCAATTATGTGCTGGAGGAACTGTTAAAATCCGTAAAGAGTGAAAACGGGAAAAAAGATTTGAACGGGGAGACGGTGGGGAGCGGAACCAAACTGCAATACCAGATCACCGTAAAGAATACAGCAGTGGAAGAAAGGGTATTTAAAGTTACGGATGAAGTGCCGGAAGGATGCAGCTTTGTGTCTGCGGGAAATGGCGGTTCCTGTGAGAATGGGGTTGTCACATGGACGGTCACGCTTGCGGGCGGGCAGTCCCGGACAGTCACTTTCCTGGTGCAGGTTCTGAAAGAAGCGGAAGGGGGCTGCATCCAGAACGTTGCCAGCGTTTCGGGAAATGATGTGACGCTCACAAGCAACCGTGTGAGGACTTATGTGGAAAAGCCGGACACCCTGCTTGAGGACATAAAAGGGCTGATTGACGGCCTCCCTGACAATTCCGGAAGTGTGACGGTAAATGTAGATAACTCTAATAAAAACGAGGCGGCGGGAGGAAACGCTTCTGGGGAGAACACGCCTTTAAAGGATTCATTGAAGAAAGATTCATCCGGGGGCAGTGCGGAAAAGACGGGCGCTGCCGGGAATACGTCCGCAAAGGCAGGGGGAACTTCCCTGTCTGCAAATGCACCAAAGACCGGTGATGATTCCAATATCGGCCTGTGGGCGGTGATCGCCGTCCTTGCGCTCCTTGCCGGAGGCGCGTCTGCCGGCTATGCAATCTATAAAGCCCGGAAGAAAGATGATGAAGATGCGTAAGGCGCTTGCGGTGTTCTTCCCGGCATTACTGGCGGTGGCATGTATCGGTGCAGCCGCATTTTTTGGCCTGCGGATTTATGACACATGCAGGCAGGATGCGGAGAGTGAGAGGGCATACGGAGAGATGTCGCAGTATGTGGCACCCTGCAAAAAAGAACCGGGGGAGGCTGCTGTGCCGGAAACACCGTCACCGGGCGGAGGGTTACAGGAGGATGCACCGCGTATCCTCGATATTGATTTTGCTGCTTTGAAGGAAGCCAGCCCTGACCTTGTGGGCTGGCTTTACTGCCCGGATACGGCTGTCAGCTACCCGCTGGTGCAGGGGCAGGACAATTCCTATTACCTGTCCCATCTGGCTGACGGGAGCGAAAACCGGAACGGCTGTCTGTTTATGGACTGCGAAAACCGGAGGGATTTGTCGGATGAGAATACCCTGATCTACGGGCACCACATGGCAAGCGGGAAAATGTTTGCCAGCCTGGTCTTTTATGCAGGGCAGGAATATTATGAGGCCCATCCGGTGGTATATCTGGTTACGGAAGAAAAAGACTACCGGCTGGAACTGTTTGCGGGGTATACGGCGGCGGTGGATTCGGATGCTTATACCCTGCGCTTTGCTTCCAAAGAGGATTTTGCCGCATGGCTTGTGCGCATTAAGGGGAGATCGGATTTTTCCTCGGATGTGCAGGTAGGGGAGGGCGACCATATCGTGACGCTCTCCACCTGCGCCTATTCTTTTGAAAATGCCCGTTATGTGGTGCATGGGAAGCTGACAGAAAATTAGAAGAAGGGAGGTTGTCGGATGCAGGATGAAGTCAGGGATAAGTCTGTCGCGCTTGTGATCCGGATGGGAAAGAACGGAGGGAAGCTGACGGCAGACCTTTTGAAATGGGCGATACGCCAGTACCAGAGGCAGGCAAACGCGCCACAGCATGGGAAACAGAGCGTAAAAAGCCTTGTGGGGCAGGGGGACGGCGTACAGAATATCGAGATCACAGATAAGAATATCAAATCCTTTGAGCGGGTTGCAAGAAAGTACGGCGTGGATTTTGCGCTGAAAAAAGACCCGGAACAGGGCAGGTATCTTGTATTTTTCAAGGCCCGTGACGCGGATGCCCTAAATGCCGCCTTTGCGGAATATACCGCGAAAACACTGAACCGCCAGAGGGGAAAGCCTTCTATTAAAAAGCAGCTTTCCCATTTTAAACAGCTTGTTATGGGGCAGTCCGTGGACAGGGAGAAGCACCGTGGGAAAGGAGGGATTGAGCATTGAAAGGCAATATTGACATAAAAAAATACCTTGTCCCAAACCTGCCCTATGTAATGATGTTCTGGTTTTTCTCGAAGATCGCGGAGGGCTACCGGCTCAGTGCGGGCACGGACGCGGTAACAAAGGCTATGGCGGCAGTGTCCGGCCTGGGGGCGACGATTACCGCAAACCCGCTTCCGAGTTTCCATCCCCGCGACCTGCTCATAGGCATTGCAGGCGCGGCGGCAGTCCGGGCGGTGGTGTACTTTAAGGGAAAAAATGCTAAAAAATACCGTCATGGCGTGGAGTATGGTTCTGCACGGTGGGGGACGCAGGAGGACATCAAGCCTTTTATCGACCCGAAGTTTGACAACAATATCCTCCTGACACAGACGGAGCGGATTATGCTTGGGAGGAATAAGATACCAAAATACAACATCAACAAGAACGTGCTGATTATCGGCGGTTCCGGCTCCGGCAAGACACGCTTCCACGTTAAGCCCAATTTAATGCAGATGAACGCAAGTTATGTTGTCACGGACCCAAAAGGCACCGTTGTTCTGGAGTGCGGGAAAATGCTGCAAGAGGGCGGGTATGAGATAAAAATCCTCAATACCATCAATTTTAAGGAATCCATGAAATACAACCCGTTCCGCTATATCCGCTGCGAGAATGACATACTGAAGCTGGTCAACTGCATCATGGAAAATACAAAGGGGGAGGACAGCAAAGGCGGGGAGGATTTCTGGGCAAAAGCGGAAGCGCTTTATTACCAGGCGCTGATTGCTTATATCTGGTATGAGGCCCCGGAGGATGAGAAAAACTTAAATACCCTGCTGGAGATGCTGAACGCTTCCGAAGTCCGGGAAGATGATGAAAACTTTAAAAACGCCGTGGATATGATGTTTGACCGCCTGGAGAAACGCAATCCGGAGCATTTTGCCGTCCGCCAGTATAAAAAGTACAAAATGGCGGCGGGCAAAACGGCGAAAAGCATACTTATTAGCTGCGGTGCAAGGATGGCCCCGTTTGACATTAAGGAAGTCCGGGACATGATGATGGATGACGAGCTGGAACTGGATAAATTGGGAGACAGAAAGACGGCCCTGTTCTGCATCGTGTCCGATACGGATACGACATTTAATTTCATTGCGTCTATGGTTTATACGCAGATGTTCAATACCCTCTGCGATAAGGCGTTGGAAAACGGCGGTGCGCTGAAAACCCATGTGACCTGCCTGCTGGATGAATTTGCGAACCAGAAAATCCCCAACTTTGAACACCTGATTTCGGTGATCAGGAGCCGGGAAATATCCGCCCATGTGATCGTCCAGACGCAGAGCCAGTTAAAGGCGGTATACAAAGACCATGCGGAAACCATTATCGGCAACTGCTCCTGCGTCCTGTTTTTGGGCGGCAAGGAGCAAAGCACTTTAAAAGAGATTTCCGCCATGCTCGGAAAGGAGACCATAGACACATTTAACACGTCCGATACGCGGGGAAGCCAACGCAGCTATGGGCTGAATTATCAGAAACTCGGTAAGGAACTTATGACGCCCGATGAACTTGCTGTTATGGACGGCGGCAAATGTATTTTACAGGTACAGGGGGTAAGGCCATTTTTCAGCGACAAATTCGACATTACAAAACACCCGCAGTACAGGTATCTGTCTGATGCCGACCCGAAAAACACTTTTGATGTGGCAAAATTTGTGAAACGCCGGCTGAAAGTGAAACCGGAGGATACTTATGAAGTGTGCGAACTGGAAGCACCGGCCGACCCTGGCAGCCCTGCCGCCTGAACTTTTTGTTCCGGCGGTGTTTTTACTTTATAGGAAATTCCGACCTATTGACACACAAAGAAAAACATATGTTT
>SRZB01000002.1 GCA_004793585.1 Hominisplanchenecus murintestinalis
TAAAGTATTGATTTTTCAGGGAGCAAATCCCATTTTTAATGTGGGAAGTTTGAGTCATAAGTAAATCAAGGGCAAGGCGTGCGGCGGCGGTTGGAGCGGCGGCAGCCTTGTCGGCATTGAGCATCAGTGCAGTGTGGGGTGATGGCTTACAGGGTGGTAAGCTGGCACTGGCACTGTTTTTGTCTGTATTTGCAGGTGTGATTGTAGCGGTGGATATACAGATAAAGAAGAAAGCAGGCTTGGCAGTCTGCCTGTTCCTGCCTTTTGCGGCGCTGTGCTGTATGGAGTTTTATACGCATGTGCCGTGGGATCTTTCTTTTTTGATTGTTATATTAAATTATCTGTTTTATTTGATTTTATATGGGATTTTTACGGCTCTTTTTGGAAGCAGCCAAATAGGTTGTGCTGTCGCGCCTGTTTTTCCTATGCTTACAGGGCTGGTCAATTACTTTGTGGTCAGCTTCCGTTCTTCGCCCATCGTGCCCTGGGATATTTTTTCCATAGGAACGGCTACGAGCATTACGGATAATTATTCGTTTACATTGAATTACCGGGTAGTGTTTGTATTGATAGGATTTGCATACCTGATAATCTTGGGAGAGAAAACGCGGCTTGAAATCGGGAAACTGCGTGTACGCCTCGCGGCTATCTGTCTTTCTATGGCGCTGATGGCAGGGTATGTGACGGCAATCCAGGTGGAAGCAGTAGAAGATGCTTTTGGAATGGACGATATTCTGTTTACGCCGAATGTACTGTACCGAAATAACGGATTTATGGCGGCATTTTTGGCAAATCTCCGTTATCTGGATGTGGAAAAGCCTGATGGATATTCGGTAGAGGCAGCAGAGGAAATCGCACATCCCTGGGAGGAGGATGCAGAGCCGACGGATATTTCCGATAGTCCGAATATTATTGTTATTATGAATGAAGCTTTTTCTGATTTGTCGGTGTATGGAGATTTTGGGATAAGTGAGGACGCGATGCCCTTTATACGCTCCCTGGATAAAAATACAGTGAAAGCGAATCTGTATGTTTCTGTAAAAGGAGGCAATACTGCAAATACAGAATTTGAATTTCTAACAGGGAACAGCATGGCATTTATGCCTGCGGGAAGCGTTCCTTACCAGCAGTTTATCAAGAGTAAAATGCCAAGCCTTGCTTCTCATATGAAAAGCCTGGGATATCGGACAGCAGCTCTCCATCCTTATTATGCATCAGGTTGGAATAGGGAACAGGTTTATCCGGATCTTGGGTTTGAACATACATATTTTCGGGAAGACTTTATCAATGCTTCTACATTGAGAGGTTATGTCGACGATACTTCTGCATTCCGGAAGCTGATACAGCTCTATGAGGAGAAGGAAGAAGGGGAAAAGCTTTTCGCATTTGAAGTGACAATGCAGAATCATGGCGGGTACAGCAAGGAATACCCGGATTTACAGCCAGAGATTTTTCTTACAGAAACAGAGTATAAGAGCACACAGGTAGAGTCTACGGAAAAATACCTTACGCTGATTCGCAGAACAGACGAGGCATTTGAGGAATTGCTCAGTTATTTTGCAGGGGAAGAAGAAAAGACGGTCGTAGTCATGTTCGGCGACCATCAGCCCTCGGACTATATTTGCAATCCGGTGCTGCGTGAGCTGGGAATTAGTGAGGATTCCAGGGAAAAATCCCCGGAGGAATTTTCTAAAGGCTATGTGGTTCCGATGGTAATGTGGGCAAATTATGATATAGAGGAGGAAGAGATTGATGCAATCAGCGTGAACTATTTAAGTTCACTGCTAATGGATAAAACAGGGCTGCCAAAAACAGGATACCAGAATTATCTGTTAGAACTGCAGGAGGATTATCCGGTGGTGACTGCCAATTTCTTTCAAACCGCAGACAGAGTGTTCCATGATTATACTGATTCAGAAGAAAAATCTGGACTGGATCCATATGCGGTTCTTCAATACAATGATATGGTGGATAAGAAGAATCGCTTGGCAGGATTTTTTGGAGATTAAGCATTTTAAGGAGGAGTACAAAAATGAAAAAAGAACCATTTGTAACAAAGGAACAGCTTGATAAAATTGCGCAGGAGTACCCAACGCCATTTCATCTGTATGATGAGAAGGGGATTCGGGCAAATGTAAAAGCGTTGAAAGAAGCGTTTTCCTGGAATGAAGGATATAAAGAATATTTTGCAGTAAAGGCGACTCCAAATCCATTTTTGATAAATATTTTAAAAGAATATGACTGTGGGTGCGACTGTTCCTCTATGACAGAGCTGATGCTTTCCCGTGCAATCGGGGTAGTAGGAAGCGATATTATGTTTTCGTCTAATGATACACCAATAGAAGAATACCAGTATGCAGAGCAAATCGGCGCGACGATTAATTTAGATGATATCACACATATTGAGGTGCTGGAAAAGGCAGTGGGGAAACTGCCAAAGCGTTTGAGCTGCCGTTATAATCCGGGAGGCTTGTTTAAAATCAGCAATGATATCATGGACAATCCCGGGGATGCAAAGTATGGCATGACTACAGAGCAGCTTTTTGAGGCGTTCCGTATTCTGAAAGAAAAAGGAGTGGAGGAATTTGGTATTCATGCATTCCTTGCGAGCAATACGGTGACAAATGATTATTACCCGATGCTGGCGAAGGTTTTATTTGACGTGGCAGTGCGGCTGAAAAAAGAAACAGGGGCGCATATTACGTTTATTAACCTGTCTGGCGGAATCGGGATTCCGTATCGCCCGGAGCAGGAGCCGAATGACATTTTTGTAATTGGCGAAGGTGTGAGAAAAGCGTATGAAGAGGTATTGGTTCCGGAGGGAATGGGCAATGTGGCAATCTATACGGAGTTGGGAAGATATATGATGGGTCCCTATGGTGCGTTAGTAACCAGGGCAATTAATGAGAAACATACCCATAAGGAATATATCGGCGTAGATGCGTGTGCGGTAAATCTGATGCGTCCGGCTATGTATGGCGCATATCATCATATCACAGTAATGGGGAAAGAGGATATGCCTTGTGATCATAAATATGATGTGACGGGGTCTCTATGTGAAAACAATGATAAGTTTGCCATTGACCGAATGCTTCCGGAGATTGAAAAAGGAGATTTGCTGTTTATCCACGACGCAGGGGCGCATGGTTTTGCTATGGGATATAATTATAATGGTAAGTTGAAATCAGCGGAGATATTGCTCAGGGAAGATGGAAAGACAGAGCTTATCCGGCGTGCGGAGACGCCGGCAGATTACTTTGCTACGTTTGATTGTTTTGATTTTTATCAGAAAGTGCTAAAAAAATAAAAAAGTGCTTGCATAGTGTCGGATGGTGTGTTACAATAGTCTACGGTCAGAACAAAAGAGGACTGGCCGCTGTGGCGGAATTGGCAGACGCACTTGACTCAAAATCAAGCGGTGAACAACCGTGCCGGTTCGAGTCCGGCCAGCGGCATAAGAGCAAGGGGGGATATATTTTATTACCCTTGCTCTTAGCTTTTATAGCGGAAATATGAGAGCGAAGGCTTTTGCCGGAAAGAGGAGAATATGTATAAAAATGCATATACTCCTCTTTTTTTTATGTACAGTTCCATGTGTCGGCTTGCAGTATAGAAGCAAGATGTGTGAAAATGTAAAATTTGTGAAATCTGCAAAAAAAGCAGAGACAAAATGAAGCAATTATGGTAAAATTCTTTTAATTACATAGTAAAAGTAACGACAAAAATTGTTACTTTTACTAAGAATGGAGGAAACTATGGAAAAAAGGAGATTGCAAAGTTTTACAGGAAGAGGATTTGCATTTTTGCTGTCTTTTGCAATGGGCATATCAGGAATCAGTTATGTGCCTGCTGCAAAGATGACGGTAGAAGCGGCAGATGGCGTGATTACAATCAACAGTGCAGATGAATTGGGGAAAATCGGAAAGGATTCCAATTACCCAATGAACGGAGACTATGTACTTGGGACGGATATTGATTTGGATGGAGTGAATTGGGTACCGATTGGAGGAAGCAGCGGTCCTCGGTATGGTCTTGTAGAAGGAGACAGGGTGTTCAGCGGCACGTTTGACGGCCGGGGACATGTGATTTCGAACTTGACGATAACGTTTAATGGACAGCAGTCTGCGGAAAAGACAAACCAGACAGGGCTGTTTGCCATGATTGGGAGCGATGACGCTTCAGATTATGCAGAAGTAAAGAATCTTGTATTTTCAGAAGCAAACATCACGCATACACTGGGGGGCGGTGATTCTATCGGAACTCTGGCCGGCGATGCGAATGGCTATGTGAAAGTGGATAATATTGCTGTGGCCAGCGGAAGTATCCGGGTTACAGCTGCTTCCGACGGCGTATCAGATTTGATTGGACTGGGTGGTATTGTAGGGCAGGTACGGACAAATTGTGAAGCTGTACAGCTCAGCAATCTGTATAATGGAGCAGATGTGACATTTAGCGGCGATTTAAATACCTTGTCCGGTTCCCTGCGATGCGGAGGAATTCTCGGAAGGGTGCATCAAACGGCCAGGATTGGAGAATTGTCTTCTTGTGTAAACGTGGGGGCAGTTACCTATCAGAGTGGACAAGGATATGCGATTAACGGAATCGATCGGGCAGGTGCGGCTGATTATACGGACAGGATTAGGAATTGTTATTATCTGAATGGTACAGGTATGGGAAGTGCAGCAGTGGCAGGGATGGCAGAGGCAGAGCTGGCGGGAGACGCAGTGGTTTCAGCATTAGGATCTGACTATTGGATGGTATCTAACGGCAAACTTGTACCGAAGGTTACGGATGGAGTTGTACTTACACCGATTCCTTCTCCTGTATTTGCAGAGGGGGACAGGGCGTCTGCGGTTACAAAGAATTTTACAGTACCTACATCTTACGAGGTTAGCGGCAGTACGGAGACAATTCAGTGGGTGAGCAGTAACACGGATGTTATTTCCGTTGACGGAAGTACGGGCGTGGCAACGGTGCATCCGGTGATGAAAGCAACTTCTGTTACTTTGACAGCTACGACAGGGGATGGCAGGACGAAGGAAGTTTTAGTTACGGTGCTTTCAAATCTGTCCCTGAAGCTGGACGGAGAATACGCAAAACCAGGGACGGCGCTTCAGGCTTCTGTACAGAACGACGCAGGCGAAGTTCCGGCAGGAGTCACCTTTACATACCGATGGACACTTGACGGAGCAGAAGTGTCAACAAGCGCATCTTATACGCCGACAGAAAGTGCTCTGAATAAATTTATTGAAGTTACAGCGATGACAGATGGGGCTGTCGTAGATACTTACCGGCTTTATTGCAGTAAGCTTCCGGTAGTGTATATTGATACGGCAGACGGACACGGAATTACCAGTAAGACGGTTTATAAAGACGCGTCTATGCGTATTCAGGGAAATGACACATATAACAGTACGACTACGACTTTGTATGATGGCGCTACAGAAATCCGCGGGCGCGGGAACAGTACCTGGAACACCGGTTACAATAAGCTTCCATACAAACTAAAGCTCGGCAAAAAGACAAATCTATTTGGTTTTGGCGAGAGTAAGCATTGGGCGCTTCTGGCGAATTATATGGATGAATCCCTGATGAGGAATACGCTTTCTTATGATTTGGCAAAAGAGATGGGAATGGAATCTTATTTGCCTTCCACCCATGTAGAAGTGGTACTGAACGGAAATTATGCGGGGAACTATCAGTTGGTAGGAAATGTGCGGGTAGAGGAAAGCCGCGTCAATATTTTTGACTGGGAGGACGCGGCGGGAGACGCAGCGAAGGCCATTGCGAAAAAGCATGGATTGGCCAAGGATCAGCAGGATGCCCTTGAGGATTACCTGGTAGAAAATATGGAGTGGATTACCAGTGAGCAGGGTATCAATTATAATGGCAGCGTTTACCCCAGGGAAGACTACGGGAGTGTACTCCCGACAGATGCATCGGGGAATGTAGACCTCTCGGGCGGATTTTTGTTTGAGCTGGATGCTTATTATGACGAGGCGTCAAAGTTCCAGACCACCTATAGTCAGCCCTTTATGTTTAAAAGCCCGGAGTTTGTAATTACAAACAAAGAATTATTTAGCACGGCACAGAACTATATACAGGCGTTGGAAAACAGTATTCATGCTTCTGACTTTTATACGACATATCAGAATGAATCCGTGCATTACACAGATTTGGCGGATCTGGACTCTCTGGTACGCTATTTTGTGCTTAATGAGTTTTTCTGGAATACAGAAACTATGAAAAAAAGTACTTTTATGTACAAAGACTTGGGTAAGAAGCTGTATGTCGGCCCTGTTTGGGATATGGACTGGACATCGAACAGTTTGGTGAGCAAAACCGAGACATGGAATTATCAGGTTTGGCTAACGAATGACCGTAACGATGGCGCACAGAGAGAACAGTGGTATAAATACCTGATTGCCGACCCTTATTTCGTAACAAAAGTATATGAATGCTACCAGGCGAATAAAGGGAACTTTGAAGATATTATTAAAACCGGCGGAATTATTGACAGAAACATTGAGTATCTGACAGAATCTGCCAATAGCAATTATAATGCAGGATTCCTAAGGAATGATTTGTTATGGGAGAACGATGCAAGGTTTGATGCAGCAGTTACGCGTCTGCGTACCTTCCTGTCAAACAGGAAAAACTGGATGGACACGCAGTGTGCGTCTGTAGACGGGCTTCTTGCCTCTTTTGGGAAATTCAAGGCATCAGGAAACTTAACGGCGGCGGTAGATACATCGGGTGAAAAGACAACAGTTTACACGGTAAACGTGACGGACAGCACAGTGGAAAAGGTTGGTTTTTATATCAATGGAATCCTGGCCGGAACAGCAGATGTGACGGAGGGGACGGCGTCCTTTACGGCAAGCGATTCTTATCTGGAAAGAGACAGTACAAAGCTGAATGTGGTTCAGGTTCGCGGCATGGATGCGGCGGGCAGGCTGCTTTCAAACGGGAGTGTGACAAATTATAAGACTTTCTCAAAAGAAGTTCAGGTGGATACATTGACCGGGACAGCAACCGTTTTGGGCGAAGCGAAGACAGGCAAAGTGCTGGCAGCAGCAGTAGAAGGAAGCAATAATACCGGAGATTTTACATACCAGTGGATGGCGGACGGTGTGGCAATTACGGGTGCAACAGGCAATGAGCTGCAGCTTACTGCAGGGCTGGCCGGGAAAAAGATTAAGGTTAGAGTGGGAAGCACTATGGAGGCTGATTATATCTACAGTGCGGAGACTGCTGCGGTAGAACTTGTAGAAGTGAAAAATGACCATGTAATTATCAACCAGGTATACGGCGGCGGGGCAAACGACGGGACGCCGGTATCCCATAGCTTTATCGAATTGTATAATCCTACGGATGCCGAGATAGACCTCAGCAGTTATTCTTTAGGATATTTGTCAAATGGAAAGAACGGCGCAGCGGCCGAGGAAGTGAAGCTGCCTCTGGATAAGAAGATTCCGGCACACACTTCTTATCTTGTTCGGTGCGAAGCCCAGGATGCATCTACGCCGGAGCTGATTAAGTATACAGTTGATACGTTTGATAAAGAGTGGAGCCAGACGATTGACAATAAGCGGTATCGTCTTGTACTTTATAGAGGAGAAACTGTAGAAGACGCAGTATCCGTGAATGAAGGCCATGTGGAAGGCTTTGCCCTCGCAGACGGTGCAATCAGCAAGCAGAAATCTATCCGCAGGACAGAGTTCCGGGATACCGATATTAACCGGAATGATTTTGAAACCGTAGATTACCGTGAAGCTGCATCAGTGTCAAAGTACCCTAGGAGCCTGACGGACGGTGAATGGGGGCGGGAACCGGAGGTTCAGACGCTGAGCGGCGAGGTGGCTATCCGTGGAAATGCCATTGTAGGAGCCACTTTGTATGCAGATCAGAAAACAAATATAAGCGAAGCAGATGAGGCATCGCTGCGTTATCAGTGGAAAGCAGACGGAACAGAGGTACCAGGAGCTTCCAGCGCGTTCCTGATGTTGGGGAAAGCGCTTGAAGGTAAAAAGATTTCCGTGAGCGTTACAAGCAGCGTGATGGAAGGGAATGTTGACAGCGGCGAGACAGCGGCAGTCAAGGTAGTAAAGCCACAGACAGGACATTTGATTATTAACCAGGTGTATGGAACAGGCGGAAAGAAAGAACCGGCGCTGTCCCACAGTTTTATTGAACTGTATAACCCGACCGCAGACAAAGTTAATCTAGAAGGATACAGTCTTTCCTATCAGTCAGGAGAGGGAACGGCGTCCCTGGAGCTTACAGGGGAAATTCCTGCAAATACATCGTATCTGATTCGCTGCGCAGAAAATGCAGAATATCTGTATGAAGTAAAGGATGGGGATATTGACTGGGCGCAGGAAATCAGTAATAAGCAATACCGCGTGCTGTTGATGAAGGGAAGCGAGCAGGTAGACGGTGTGTCCGTCAATGAAGAGGCAGCAGAGGGGACTCCGCTTACAAACCCTGTGGGAGATGAAATTATTTCAAAAAATAAATCCATCCGCCGAATCAGCTTTATTGACACAGACCAGAATGCAGAAGATTTTGAAGTGCTGAATTACAGCAAGCTTCCGGAAGAAATCAGGGCGGCAGTGGTTCCGAGAAATCTGAAAGACGGCGCATGGGGGAATACATCAGAAACTCCGAATCCGCCGAAACCTGAAACACCAGGTACTGAAACACCAGGTACTGAAAAACCGACGCCTGCACCCGTAGTGCCTGCAGCTCCGGCAGTTAAATCAGTGAAAAGTGTTATCCGCAGCGGTAGTTCGGCAGTGGAGGTAAAGATTGGCAAAGTACAGGGAGCATCCAGTTATCGGATTTACCGCAAGACAGGCAGTAAAACTACTCTGCTGGGCACTATGACAGGCGAGGTTTTCTATGATATGAAGCCGGTAAGCGGAAAGGCGACGTATCTGGCAGAAGCAGCTTCCGGAACGAATGTCAGCAGCAAGGGTACAGGAAAAGGCATTACGCTTCCGAAGGCTACGAAGAAAGTGACTGCAAAAGCAGCAAAATCCGGAAGTAAAAGGATTGTCAAAGTAAGTTGGAAACGTGTAAAAGATGCGAAGAAGTACATGGTTTTCCGCTCGAATAAGTCCGGCAGCGGATTTAAACGGATTGCTATCATTAAGAAATCCAAGATTGTTAAGTATACAGACAAGAAAGTGAAAAAGGGCAAGAAATATTTCTACCGTGTGGTAGCAGTAAAAGGAAAAACCTATAGTCCGGCAAAAGCTTCCAAAGCAATAAAAGTAAAATAACAGTTTTCCCGAAAGGGAATTTGCAGAGACCGGAGTATCCTTTGGGATGCTCTGGTTTTGCTTGTTTCAGTTTGTAAAATATGATATACTCGTAGAAGATTTTGGAAATAAAAAAGCGGAAGGGCGGTGTCAGAGAAACGATGGACTGTAGGGAAGCACAGAGTCTGGTAACGGCTTATATAAAGCGTCAGTTGGATGAAAAGAAAACAGAGGAGTTCATCGGGCACATCACCCACTGCGAAGAGTGCTACGAAGAGCTGGAAATTTACTTCACGATTCATTTTGCTTTAAAAAAGCTGGATGAAGAACAGAATGTTTCATATACTATGCCATATCAGCAGGGAATGAAACATCCTGGAAAGCAAAAAATCAAAAAAAACTCAGGAACATACCATGTGCGGGATAAGAATTCGGACAGTATCGTGGATATGCTGCTGGATAATTTAGAGAGTACAGAGAGGAAGCTGCACAGGAGGAAAATATTCCGGATATGCAGCTACGGTATTATGCTGATGGCGGAAATCATGCTGGTGCTGATGCTGATTACCCAGGCGCAGGCGTGGGCGGGAGGCGGCGTTAGAGAAACGTTCGCATATCAGGCGCTTTACGGGCAAGAAGAAGCCGTATCAAAGAAATAGGAATGGATGGAGAAAGCAATGGGCGAAAAAATAGTATTGATTGACGGACATAGCATATTAAACCGTGCGTTCTATGGAGTGCCGGATTTGACGAACTCAGAAGGGCTTCATACAAATGCGGTATACGGTTTTCTGAATATTATGTTTAAAATCCTGGAAGAAGAAAAGCCGGATTATCTGGCAGTGGCATTTGATTTGAAAGCTCCTACTTTCCGGCATAAGATGTATGCGGAGTATAAAGGTACAAGGAAACCCATGCCTCAGGAGCTTCACCAGCAGGTACCAGTGATACAGGATATGCTGCGTGCGATGGAGATTCCCCTGCTGATGCTGGAGGGGTATGAAGCGGACGACCTGTTAGGGACAGTGTCGAAGCGGATGGAGCAGGAAGGACTGGAAGTCTGCGTGGTATCGGGAGACAGGGATTTGCTGCAGCTTGCCACAGAGCATATTATGATTCGGATTCCGAAAACGAAACGGACGGGCACGGAAATTGAGAATTACCATACGGCAGATGTGCTTGAGAAATACCAGGTGACGCCGCTTCAGATTATTGATTTAAAAGCATTGATGGGGGATGCGTCGGATAATATTCCGGGCATTCCGGGAGTAGGTGAGAAAACTGCCACGAAAATTATAGCAGCATATGGTTCTATTGAGAATGCCTATGCCCATGTAGAAGAGATTAAGCCGAATAAGGCAAAAGAGTCTTTAAGAGAGCATTATGCTTTGGCACAGCTGTCAAAAGAACTGGCAACTATCAATATAGAAGCTCCTTTGGAGTTTGAATTGGAGGAAGCCAGTATGGGAGTCCTTTATACAGAGGAGGCATTTGAGCTGTGTAAACGGCTGGAATTCAAAAATATGCTGTCCAGGTTTGAGTGCCAGGGACCGGTAAATCGGGTATCAGAGAATTTTCGCAAGGTTTCAGATTTGGCAGAAGCAGAGAAAATCTTTGAGACGGCGGCGAAGGCGGCTCATGTGGGTTTTGAACTGATTCTTGCCGGGAAGCGTGTCCGCGGGTGCGCACTGTGCTTTAGTGAGGAAGATATTTATTTTATTCCGGCTGAAGGATTTATCAGCGGAGCTTATCTGTGCGGGAAAATAGATATGCTGCTGAATGAGACGGCGGCGGCTTCTACCCTGGATTTGAAAGCGCAGCTTCCGTTTTTTGCAAACCATGCCAGAGAAAAGCTGTATGATTTGGCGCTTGCGGCTTATCTTCTGAATCCGCTGAAAGATAAGTATACCTATGAAGATGTGGCGAAAGAACATATGAGCATGATGATTCCTTCACAGGAGGAGCTGCTGGGCAGGAAAGGATTTGAGGGCGCGGAGGATGAGAAAGCAGTGTCAGACTGCGCTTGTTATATAGGATATGTGGCATGGGCGGCTCTGGAACCGATGCAGAAAAAGCTGCTGGACACGGGAATGGATACTTTGTTCAGGGAAATAGAGATGCCGCTGGTATACACTCTGCATGATATGGAACGTGAAGGAATACGGGTGGAGGCGGCGGCTCTGAAGCAGTATGGGGAACAGCTCATCGGACGTATCGGAGAACTGGAGACAGAAATTTATGCAATGGCGGGAGAAACGTTTAATATCAATTCTCCGAAACAGCTGGGTGTAATCCTCTTTGAAAAGCTAAAGCTTCCCTATGGAAAAAAGACGAAAACAGGGTATTCTACCGCAGCGGACGTGCTGGAAAAGCTGGCAGATGAAGCTCCTGTTGTATCCCGGATTCTGGAATACCGCCAGCTTACGAAACTAAAATCTACCTATGCGGATGGGCTGGCGAATTATATTGCGGAGGATGGAAGAATCCACAGCACTTTTAAGCAGACGATTACCGCTACGGGAAGAATCAGCAGTACAGAGCCAAATCTTCAGAATATCCCTATCCGTATGGAACTGGGGCGGCTGATACGGAAAGTATTTATTCCGAAAGATGGCTATGTGTTTGTAGATGCGGATTACTCACAGATTGAGCTGCGGGTGCTTGCAGCGATTTCAGGGGACGAGACGCTGATACATGCGTACCGCGAGGCTCAGGACATCCACAGGATTACGGCGTCCCAGGTATTCCATATTCCGTTTGATGAAGTGACAGACTTGCAGCGCAGGAATGCCAAGGCGGTAAACTTTGGAATTGTGTACGGTATTAGTTCTTTTGGACTGAGTCAGGATTTGAGCATTACCCGGAAAGAAGCGGCACAGTATATTGAAAAATATTTTGAAACTTATCCGGGAATTAAGAAATTTCTGGACGATACGGTTGAAAATGCCAAGAAAGAGGGATATGTCACAACTCTGTTCGGACGCAGGCGTCCCATGCCGGAACTGAAAGCGGGGAATTTTATGCAGCGTTCTTTTGGAGAGCGGGTGGCTATGAATGCACCGATTCAGGGTACGGCGGCAGATATTATAAAAATTGCCATGATACGGGTGAACGACAGGCTGAAAGCAGAAAACCTGAAATCCCGCCTGATTCTTCAGGTTCATGATGAATTGCTGATAGAAGCAGAAGAATCGGAGACAGACGAGGTGAAACGGATTCTCCTGGAAGAGATGCAGGGAGCTGCAGAACTTTCCGTAAAGCTTGAGATTGATATGCATACAGGAAAGAGCTGGTACGAGGCAAAATAGATGAAGGTTTTAGGGATTACAGGGGGCATAGGAGCCGGGAAAAGCACGGTTCTTGCGTATCTTTCAAAAAAATACCGGGTGAGGGTGATTCAGGCGGATCAGGCAGCCCATGTGCTGGAACAGCCGGGACAGGAGTGTTATCACAGGATTGTGGAGACATTTGGAAAAGAAATACTGAGTGCGGGCGGCGAGATAGACCGCCGTCTGCTGGGAAATATTGTGTTTTCGGATAAGAAGAGCCTGGAAGAACTCAATGATATTGTACATCCGGCAGTACGGGAATATATCATACAGGAAATCCGGCAGGAGCGGCTGGCAGGAACGGCTCCGTTTATAGTGCTTGAAGCAGCGCTTTTGATTGAAGAACATTATGATGAAATCTGTGATGAGCTGTGGTATGTGCGTACCGGGGAAGAAATTCGGCGGAAACGGCTCATGGCGTCCCGGGGATATACGGCGGAAAAAGCCGGGGAAATTATGCAGAACCAGCTTTCGGATGCATTGTTTTTAAAACATTGCCAGTTTGTGGTTGACAACAACAGTGATTTTATAGAAAATACTTATGGACAAATAGACAGAGGATTGGTGGAACATGGATTTTTGTAGTATTGCCAGCGGAAGCAGCGGAAATTGTATTTATGCAGGCTCAGAAAACGCAGCCGTCCTGATTGATGTGGGGCTGAGCGGGAAGCGTATTGAGGCCGGGCTGAATTCTATAGACAGGAAAACTGCGGAGATTGACGGAATTTTGATTACCCATGAGCATTCAGATCATATCAAAGGATTGGGCGTAGTAGCCAGAAAACATCATATCCCTATTTATGCTACAGGCGGTACGCTGCAGGCGATCCGGGGAATGGGAAACCTGGGGAAGATTGATGAGGGGCTGTTTCATGAGATTGTGCCGGACGAACGCTTTATGATAAAAGATTTGGAAATACAGCCGTTTTCAATCTCGCATGATGCTGCCGATCCGGTGGCATACCGGGTAAATCATGGAAAGCAGTCCGTGGGAGTCATTACAGACCTGGGGGAGTATACAGATTATACGGTGGAACATTTGCAGAATCTGGATGCGGTGCTGATGGAGGCGAATCATGACATACATATGCTCCAGGTGGGAAGTTATCCGTATTATCTGAAACGGAGGATTCTGGGAGAGCGCGGGCACCTTTCTAATGAAAATGCGGGGAGACTGCTGTGTGAGATTCTCCACGATGGCATGAAATCTGTGTTTCTGGGGCATTTAAGCCAGGAAAATAATTTTGCGGAGCTGGCGTTCGAGACGGTATGTCAGGAAGTGACCATGGGAGACAATCCTTACCGGGCGAAGGATTTTTTTATTAGCGTGGCAAAGCGCAATGAAGCGTCCGCATTTGTACAAATAGGATAAAAAATATAACGTTTGGAAGTAAACTTCCAAATCGGCAAGATTATGTGATTAGAAAGGGGAAAATATGAAAAGGACGATTATAACTGTGGTGGGAAAAGATACGGTAGGTATTATTGCAAAGGTCTGCACGTATTTGGCAGATAACAATGTAAATATCCTGGATATTTCGCAAACGATTGTACAGGGATTTTTCAACATGATGATGATAACAGATGCAAACAAAGCCTCAAAAGATTTCGGGGATCTGACAAAAGATTTGGCGCAGCTTGGCGAGGAGATCGGCGTAACTATTCGGTGCCAGCATGAGGACATTTTCAATAAGATGCACAGAATATAAGCTGTATACAGGATGTTTGGGATGGATGATAGCTGCGATAAACGGGAGGAAATGTCATCATGATAAATATATTTGAAGTAAATGAAACGAATAAGATGATTACCCAGGAGAATCTGGACGTGCGCACGATTACGTTAGGCATTAGTTTATTGGAATGTGTAGATTCTGACTTGGAAAAGGTAAATCAGAATATTTACCGGAAGATTACGACAGTGGCAAAGGATCTGGTTTCTACCGGGAAGTATATTGAGCAGGAATACGGAATCCCTATCGTGAATAAAAGGATTTCTGTAACCCCTGTTTCTCTGGTGGGAGGCAATGCGTGTAAATGTCCTGAAGATTTTGTGTCCATTGCCAGGACTCTGGACAAAGCGGCGCACGAAGTAGGAGTAAACTTTATCGGCGGTTATTCGGCTCTGGTATCGAAAGGCATGACGAAAAGTGATGAATATTTGATACGTTCGATTCCCCAGGCCTTGGCGCAGACGGAACGTGTGTGCAGTTCTGTAAATGTAGGATCCACAAAATGCGGCATCAATATGGATGCGGTACGCCTGATGGGAGAGATTATCAAAGAGACGGCGGAGCTAACGAAGGCAAAAGATTCTCTGGGATGTGCGAAGCTGGTAGTGTTCTGTAACGCGCCGGATGATAATCCATTTATGGCAGGAGCATTTCATGGAGTGACGGAAGCTGATGCCATCATCAATGTAGGCGTCAGCGGTCCGGGCGTTGTAAAAACTGCGCTGGAGCAGGTGCGGGGTGAAAGTTTTGAGGTGCTCTGCGAGACGATTAAGAAAACGGCGTTTAAAGTCACCCGCGTGGGGCAGCTCGTGGCACAGGAAGCATCGAAGATGCTGAATATTCCGTTTGGAATCATAGATTTATCGTTAGCTCCGACTCCGGCTATCGGAGACAGCGTGGCAGACATTCTCTGCGAGATTGGGTTGGAGCATGCGGGAGCGCCCGGAACTACAGCGGCGCTGGCGCTTTTAAATGACCAGGTTAAAAAGGGCGGTGTGATGGCTTCTTCTTATGTGGGCGGTTTGAGCGGCGCGTTTATTCCGGTCAGTGAGGACCAGGGAATGATTGACGCAGTACAGGCGGGAGCGCTCACGCTGGAAAAACTGGAGGCTATGACTTGTGTATGCTCTGTAGGCCTGGATATGATTGCGGTTCCGGGAGATACGAGAGATACTACGATTTCAGGTATTATCGCGGATGAGATGGCCATCGGAATGGTAAACCAGAAAACGACGGCTGTTCGCCTGATTCCTGTAATTGGAAAAGGCGTAGGTGAAATCGTGGAATTCGGCGGGCTGCTGGGATACGCTCCTATCATGCCGGTGAATTCCTTTGGCTGTGATGCATTTGTAAACAGGACAGGGAGGATTCCGGCGCCTATCCACAGCTTTAAAAATTAAAGCAGGCTTCAGGGGCTGTGCCGCTGCCAGCAGAAACAAAAAAGAAATTGACTATGATATTTCAAAATAAACTTGGCAGGGAATTGCGGTAATTGGGGAGAGTAGATTTAACGTTCATCCCATAGGATAATTTGACGCCGATACTCACTGTAGGCGCCCTGCTTGAATTTTCCGGTAGTTACGCATTGGAATACTTCTGATGCGTAGATGTCTTTTTTGAGAAATTCCATCTGTTCCGGCGAGAGCAGTTTTTTGGCGTCAGCCAGCTTGGTAATCAGGGGTATACAGCTCCTCTCTTTGATTTTACGCAGAAGAGAGGAGCTTTTTTTGCGCAGTCCCAGAATCCTGGCATAACTGTTCCAACCATTGTCTTGCTGTGCCTGAACAGTTTCCATACGGATATCCAGAAGAATATGGAATAGGCAGCGTGAGATGCGGCTTTCCGTATACTGCTTCGTCTTTACTAAGGAGATAAACTGTTCAATATCCTCAAATCCGGGAATAAGACGGAACATTCTGTCGGCCAGTTCTGCAGAAACGTCCTGGAAATCTGTTAATTCCTCGGGGGAGGCTATGGAAAGAAGCCTGTAATGGAGCAGGGGAGAAAAGTCCCGGATGCTTACAGGACAGGACTTCCCCAGTTCTCCCAGCAGGATTTCATATACAGGAAGAGGGGTTTCAGATTTCAAACTTGAAAGCTTTGCAGAGTCGAGAAGCTTTCGTAAAGCTGTGGCAGAGCTAAAGGTTCCGTGCAGCGTATGGGAGTGGTAAGCGCTTCCGGTACGGGAAATAGTAAAAGGCTGTATCCGGCTGTCAAAGCGGAGCAGGGCTTTCAGGTATTCGATTCCCAGTATGTTGTTCGGCTCTCTCAGGAGTGAGGAAACGGGCGCATTCGGAAGATACTGTTCCAGCGCATTGGCGCGCGCCAGTGGAAAGGACTTTCCGGCTTTCAGGTTCTTTTTTAAAAACAGGCGGTATTCATCCGGTTCACTGTTTAAGATTTGGGCGGTTTCATGAAGAGGAGCAAGTTTGCCGCACTCACTTCCGAAGCACAGGAAATCCACTGAGTCAAGAGAATTCAGCAGAGAGACAGCGCCGGAAGCGAAATATTCAGCGCTTCCCAATGCCCAGGAAACGGGAAGCTCCAGCACCAAGTCGGCGCCGCAGGCAAGAGCCATTTGGGTTCGTGCGTATTTATCAAGAATAGCGGGAGCTCCCCGCTGCACAAAATTTCCGCTCATGACAACAACACAGAAGTCTGCACCTGAGATTCTTTTTGCTTCCTGCATATGCCAGGCATGTCCATTGTGGAACGGATTATATTCAGCAATCACACCGACAGTTTTCATAAAAATATCCCCCTGAGTTTTAAAGTAAGTATATCTGCAAAAAGTGGTTTTGTATACCTAAATCGGGAAGAAAAATAGACTTTGCGGGAAGGAAATGCTATAATTCGGAAAGAGAAAAGGGAAACGGAGGGACAAACCTATGCATATAGAAGGATTGGGAGATATATTTGTATGGCTATACCTGCTCATCAATGCAGCAGTTTTTGTTTTGTATGGTGTGGACAAGTGGAAAGCAGAGCGTCATAAATGGAGAATATCGGAGCAGGCGCTTTTGGGAGCGGCATTTCTCGGTGTGTTTGGAGCTTTTCTGGGGATGCATTTTTTTCGGCATAAGATTCGGAAGCCGAAGTTTTCTGTTGGCGTTCCGTTGATTATGCTGCTGGAAATTGGGATGGGATATTTGATTTTGCGATAGAAATCAATAGGAAAGTTCTTAAGAATTTAAACAAGCAACCTTGTATACCAAAATATACATATTCAGCAGTTGAAATTCCAGCCGGGCAGAGATATAATAAAATTATTAAAACATTACGAAAGGAGTCAGAAATCATGGGATTTATTGACGTAATCAAAGCCAGGGCAAAGGCAAATAAAAAGACTATCGTACTGCCGGAGACAGAGGATCGCCGTACATACGAAGCTACCGCGCAGATTCTGAAGGAAGGCATCGCAGATGTCGTCCTGGTGGGAAGCGAGGAAGAAATTAAAAAAGGAAGCGAAGGGCTTGATATTTCAGGTGCAAAGATTGTAGACCCGGCTACAGATGAGAGGACAGCAGCCTATATTGATAAACTGGTAGAGCTGAGACAGAAAAAGGGCATGACGCCGGAGCAGGCAAAGGAAATCCTGCTGAACCAGTATCTGTACTACGGTGTTATGATGGTAAAAATGGGAGATGCAGACGGTATGGTTTCCGGCGCATGTCATTCTACTGCTGATACACTTCGTCCGTGTCTTCAGATTCTGAAAACGAAACCGGGAACGAAACTGGTATCTGCGTTCTTCCTGATGGTTGTCCCGAACTGCGAGTATGGCGCAGACGGCACATTTATCTTTGCAGACTCCGGTCTGAACCAGAACCCGACACCGGAAGAATTGGCAGCTATCGCAAAGTCTTCCGCAGAGTCATTCGAACTTCTGGTTGAGAAAGAGCCTGTTGTGGCAATGCTTTCACACTCTACGATGGGCAGCGCAAAACATGCAGATGTTGACAAAGTAGTAGAAGCAACGAGAATCGCAAAAGAAGAAAACCCGGAACTGAAACTGGACGGCGAATTCCAGCTGGATGCTGCTATCGTTCCGAGCGTAGGCGCTTCCAAGGCTCCGAACAGCCCGGTTGCAGGTAAGGCAAACGTCCTGGTATTCCCGGATCTGGATGCCGGAAATATTGGGTACAAGCTGGTACAGCGGCTGGCAAAAGCAGAGGCTTATGGTCCGGTTACCCAGGGTATCGCAAAGCCGGTCAACGATTTATCACGCGGATGTTCTTCTGAGGATATCGTGGGTGTAGTTGCCATTACGGCTGTACAGTGCCAGGCTGAATAGAAGTCTAAATTTAGGAGGAAAAGAAAATGAACGTGTTAGTTATTAACTGCGGAAGTTCTTCACTGAAATATCAGTTGATCAATTCTGATTCAGAGGAAGTGCTGGCAAAGGGGCTTTGCGAGAGAATCGGAATCGACGGAAGGCTGGTATACCAGAAAGCGGGCTGTGATAAGGAAACCACAGAAGCGCCGATGCCGACTCACAAAGAAGCTATCCAGATGGTGCTGGATGCGCTCGTAAACGAGAAAACGGGGGCGATTGCAAGTCTGGCAGAAGTAAATGCGGTAGGGCACCGTATCGTACATGGCGGCGAGAAGTTTGCTTCTTCCGCAGTTATCACAGATGAGATGATGGCGGCAGTTGCCGAGTGTAACGATTTGGCGCCGCTCCATAACCCGGCAAACCTGATTGGTATCAATGCCTGCAAAGAGCTGATGCCGGATGTACCGATGGTAGGCGTGTTTGATACGGCATTTCATCAGACCATGCCTGCAAAGGCATATCTGTACGGGCTTCCGTATGAGTACTATGAGAAATATAAAGTGAGAAGGTACGGATTCCACGGAACTTCCCACAGTTTCGTTTCAAAACATGCCGCAGAGTTCCTGGGGCTGGATATCAATCATTCTAAAATTATCGTATGCCATCTGGGGAACGGCGCTTCCATCAGTGCAGTGAAAGACGGAAAATGTGTAGATACTTCTATGGGACTTACACCATTAGAGGGACTTGTAATGGGAACACGTTCCGGAGATATCGACCCGGCTATCATGGAATTCCTGGCAAAGAAGGAAAATCTGGATATTGCAGGCGTAATGAATGTATTGAATAAAAAGTCCGGCGTATATGGACTTTCCAAAGAGCTTTCCAGCGACTTCCGTGATTTGGAAGAGGGAATGAACTCCGGAAATGAGTATGCAGCAAACGCGCTGGAAGTATTCTGTTATCGTGTGGCAAAATATGTCGGTTCTTATGTAGCTGCTTTAAACGGCGTGGATGCAATCGCATTTACCGCAGGTATCGGTGAGAATGCCGGGATTGTGCGTGAAAAAGTTTGCGAGCATTTCGGATACTTGGGAATCAAATTGGATGCGGAAGCAAATAGCAAGAGGGGAGAGGACATGGTTATTTCCACACCGGATTCTAATGTGAAAGTTGCCGTGATTCCGACAAATGAAGAGCTGGCTATCTGCCGTGAAACGGTGGCTCTGGTATAAGTATAGATAGCAAAAGAATAGGTGTTTTTTATAATAGATAAAAGTGGCGGGAAACCGCCACTTTTGCTGTGTGTATCTAAAGCGCTGTATTTTTGAAAAGCACTGAGGAGGCACTTGTTTTTCCTATACTTTTGGGAAATGTACTTGTGATGTCTGGGGTTAGATGATAGAATTGAAGCAAGGATTGGAGGGACTTCATAATGTATGAATTGATACAGCTCAGCGACAAGTGTTACTACATAAATTGTCCGGCGAAGATAGGGGTTTATCTGGCGGAAGAAAACAATGTTTATCTGATTGACAGTGGGAATGATAAGGATGCCGGCAGGAAGGTGCGGCAGATTCTGGATAAAAATAGCTGGCAGTTAAAAGGGATTCTAAATACCCATTCCAACGCGGATCATATCGGCGGCAATCGCTATCTGCAGGGACAGACCAGGTGTAAGGTTTATTCCGGCGGTATCGAAGCGGCGTTTACGGAATACCCTATTCTGGAACCGGCGTTTCTGTACGGAGGATATCCCTGTAAGGATTTGAGGCACAAATTTCTTCTGGCTCAGGGGAGTGCGGTAACAGATTTTTCGGACGAAGAATTTCCTAAAGAACTTGAGATTCTTCATCTGCCAGGACATTTTTTTGATATGGTGGGATTTCGGACGCCGGATGGAACGGTGTTTCTGGCAGACTGTATAAGCAGTAAAGCAACATTAGACAAATATGCGGTTTCGTTTATTTATGATGTAGGCGCATATCTGGATACACTGGACAAGGTGGAAAAAATGGATGCGTCTGTGTTTGTTCCTGCCCATGCAGAAGTGACAGAGGATATCAAACCGCTTGTTCTCTACAATAGAGAAAAGGTACTGGAGATTGCAGGGCGTCTTTTAAATATCTGTAAAGAGCCTGTAAACTATGAAAAAATCCTTCAGAAAATTTTTCAGGAGTATGGCCTTGTGATGAATTTTGAGCAGTATGTGCTGGTGGGCAGTACCATCCGTTCTTATCTTTCCTGGCTAAAAGACGGCGGGAGGCTGGATACGGTGTTTGAAGATAATTTTCTACTCTGGAAAGCAGTGTAAACGGGCAGTCTTTTGAGTGATCTATGACATAGGGTGGAATTTCATATGAAAAAGAAGATGGAGATATGTATTAAACGAGCCGGGGGCCTTATCCGTTGGGTTGTTCTGGCTGGGGGAGTCGGGCTGGCGGCAGGGCTGCTGGTTGGATTGTTTGGGCGCTGCGTTGCGGA
This sequence comes from Hominisplanchenecus murintestinalis, assembly GCA_004793585.1. Classification (GTDB taxonomy): domain Bacteria; phylum Bacillota; class Clostridia; order Lachnospirales; family Lachnospiraceae; genus Hominisplanchenecus_A; species Hominisplanchenecus_A murintestinalis. The sequence goes on from SRZB01000002.1 coordinate 21,089, forward strand.
AGCGACGGCATTTCGGGCCAGTAACCCGTGGATGCTGTATTTTCTTCCGGCAGCGGGACTGGCGATTGTAGCCCTGTATCGGCTGGATTCATATAAAGCGGGAACTGATTGCCTGCTGGAAGGCATTCAGACGAAGGCAGTGATACCTCTGCGCATGGCACCGCTGGTTCTTATATCAACAGTTCTGACCCATGCATTCGGCGGTTCGGCAGGAAGAGCAGGAGCAGTCCTGCAGATTGGAGGCAGCCTCGGCAATGCGTTTGGGAAATGGCTGAAACTTGACGGATATGACCATAAAATCATGCTTATGTGTGGAATGAGCGCGGGTTTTTCAGCGCTTTTCGGAGTACCTCTGACGGCAACGGTGTTTTCAATGGAAGTTGCAAGCGTGGGAGTGATGCAGTATGCGGCGCTGGTGCCCTGTGCCGTGGCAGCGCTTGCAGCAAAATCCATAGCGGGATTTGTGGGCGCCCGTGCTGAAAGTTTTTCGATTTCTGCCACAGCAGTTTTGGACTGGAAAAATTTCCTGTTGGTAGTGGTACTGGCAGTGTTGTGCGCGCTTGTCAGTATTTTATTCTGTACGGTAATACAGGGAACCGGACGTTTATTCAAAAAATATATTCCGAATGAATGGCTGCGAATTCTTGCAGGAGCCGTGCTTATCATATTGATGGCAAAGCTGCTGGATACGGCAGATTATCTGGGCGCAGGTATGGGAGTCATAGAGCTTGCGGTTGCGGGAAAAGTGGCGGCGGCAGCATTTATTTTGAAGATTATATTTACCGCAGTAACGCTGGGGAGCGGTTTCCGCGGCGGTGAAATTGCCCCGGCATTGTTTGTGGGAGCGACGTTCGGCTGTCTTTTTGGCCAGATTACCGGTTTCCCGGCATCGCTCGCGGCTGCATGCGGAATGGCGGCCGTGTTTTGCGGCGTGACAAATTGCCCGATTGCTTCACTTTTTTTGTGCGTTGAGTTTTTCGGAGCAGACCATATGCCTTTTTTTCTGCTGGCGGCAGGTATCAGTTATCTGGAATCGGGAAATTATGGACTGTATCGCAGTCAGAAGATTTTGTATTCTAAAACGAAGTTACAAGATATTGTGGAATGCTTGTCAAGAAAAACCTCTTGACAAAAGATTTCAGTGTGAGTATAATAGCTAAAGTGTGAATAGGAGAGAGCTTATGCTGATTGACTTAACCAATATTGCAAATAGCGAGGAAAAGATAATACATGCAGAAGTACCTTATAAGCCTGAAGTGTTTTCATCGGCTTTAGGGGAATTTCCTATCATGGGCAAGACGCCGGTTTCGCTGGAGATCAGGAATAAAGGGAACCGGAAATTGCAGATTGCAGGGAAGATGTCATTCGAGGCGGTCATCCCATGCAGCCGCTGTCTTGAAGATGTATCAGTGCGGATTGATATGGATTTTGAAAAATCCGTGGATATGAAACTAAGTGCATCTGAAAAGATAGAGGAGCTGGACGAACAGAACTTCATAGATGGATATAATCTGGATGTGGATAAGCTTGTCTATGGCGAAATTTTAATAAATTGGCCAACAAAAGTCCTGTGTAAAGCGGATTGCAAAGGAATCTGCAGCACATGCGGCGTTAATTTAAATCTACAGACCTGCGACTGTGATATCACAGATTTAGATCCAAGAATGGCACAAATCCGTGATATCTTTAGCAAATTTAAGGAGGTGTAAACCATGTCAATCTGTCCAAAGAATAAAACTTCCAAAGGAAGAAGAGACAAGAGAAGAGCAAACTGGAAAATGACTGCTCCGAACTTGGTGAAATGCAGCAAGTGCGGCGAACTGATGATGTCCCACAGAGTCTGCAAAAACTGCGGAACATACAACAAAAAAGAAATCGTTTCTGTTGATTAATTCAGGACATGGAACCTTTCGGGAAATCCGAAAGGTTTTTTCTTGTGTTTTCTACTAGGATTTTGAGGCAGTAAGTGGTATAATCAGAATGCAGCTTAATTACCGTAACCAAAGACATCAGGGAGGGATTCATATGAATTTAGTAATTACAGTCAGCCGCCGCTTTGGAACGGGCGCGAGTATTGTTGCCCGGGAATTATCCGGCAAACTGGGAATACCCGTATATGATAAAGCATTTATCGAGGAACGTCTTCATGAGCATTCTTATGAGACGGAAGCAGATGCTATCCGTATGCTGGCAAAAAAGCCTTGTATCATCCTGGGGCGCTGCGCTTCGGAAATCCTCAAGGAGCAGAGGAATGCATTTAATATATACGTGTGCGCCGATAAGGAGGATAGAATTCACCGGATTATGGATTTGGAGTCCATTCCGTTTGAAGAAGCCAGAGAAAAAGTAGAGCAGACAGACAGAGCCAGGGCGGATTATTACCACGAGCATACAGGTAAAACGTGGGGTGACGTGAATAATTACCATATGATTCTGGATACTTCGCGTCTTGGCGTTGAGAATTGTGCGGATATCCTGATGCGCTATTTTGAAAAAAAAGAGTACATATAAAACGGAGCCTCTGCTTTGGCAGGGGCTTTTTTCAGGCAAAGGCATATTGAAAAAACATGTTGACCTTTAGTTTGATGTTTAGTATATTATCTATAGCAAACAGGAGGAAGGATTATGCAGGATTTAGTGAAGGTGGTTGTAGACGCTATGGGTGGGGACAACGCACCGGAAGAAATCGTAAAGGGCGCCGTGGAGGCAGTGAACCGGCAGGAGGATATCTTTGTTTATCTCACTGGAAGAAAAGCTGACATAGAAGGAGAATTACGGAAATACACTTTTCCGAAGGAACGTGTGGAAATTGTACATGCGGAGGAAGTTATCGAGACAGCAGAGCCGCCCGTAATGGCAATCAGAAAGAAAAAAGATTCATCGATTGTAGTCGGCATGAATATGGTAAAGCGTGGAGAGGCGGATGCTTTTGTCTCTTCCGGGAGCAGCGGTGCGATTCTTGTTGGCGGACAGTTAATTGTCGGCCGGATCAAGGGAATAGAAAGACCCCCGCTGGCGCCGTTAATTCCTACGAAAGACGGAGTTGCGCTTCTGATTGACTGTGGGGCGAATGTGGATGCAAGGCCGTCTCATCTGGTGCAGTTTGCAAAGATGGGTTCCGTCTATATGGAACATGTTGTAGGCGTGAAAAATCCCCGTGTCGGTATCGTGAACATTGGCGCTGAGGAGGAGAAAGGGAACGCACTTGTAAAAGAAACGTTCCCGCTGCTGAAAGAATGCGGGGATATTAACTTTATCGGGAGTGTGGAAGCACGCGATATCCCGGCAGGCGTCTGTGATGTAATCGTGTGCGAGGCCTTTGTGGGAAATGTAATCCTGAAGCTGTATGAAGGCGTGGGAGCCACGCTCATCCATAAAGTGAAAGAAGGCATGCTGGGCAGCCTCAGATCTAAAATAGGGGCATTGCTTGTGAAGCCGGCATTAAAAGAAACTCTGAAAAGCTTCGACGCCAGTCAGTACGGCGGCGCGCCGTTATTGGGGCTGAACGGCCTGGTAGTAAAATCCCACGGCAGTTCCAAAGCACTGGAAATCAAGAATTCTATTGTCCAGTGCGTGCAGTTTAAACAGCAGAAGATTAATGAAAAAATCAAAGAAAAAATGTAATCAAGAAGTGAGAGAGGAAGGACATTATGGAATTTGAGAAATTACAGAAAATTATTGCAGAAGTATTGAATGTGGATGCGGATGAGATTACTATGGACACAACTTTTGTCGACGACCTTGGGGCAGATTCCCTGGATGTATTTCAGATTATTATGGGAATTGAAGAGGAATTCGACATTGAGATTCCGAATGAAGAGGCAGAAAAGATTGTTTCTGTCGGTGATGCCGTAGAACAGATAAAGGGACTGGCTTAAAAGGAGTTATGTAAAGTCGAAAGGGTGCTGCGGCGCAGCACCCTTTCCATATATTTGTGCCATGAAGGATTACAAAGCAGCAGGCGGAAAAATTTGGAAGTCAGCTTTATCCGGCACGATGGCGCAGAAAATGCGCCGGAAAGGGAAAAATATGCTGTACATGAAAGAATTGAGAGAACTGGAAAAAAAGACAGGCTATACGTTTCAGGATTTTTCGCTGTTCCGTCAGGCGTTAACACACAGCTCTTATGCGAATGAACATAGACAGGAGCACTTTCGCGATAATGAGAGACTGGAGTTTTTAGGGGACGCCGTGCTTGAGATTATCAGCAGTGAATTCCTGTTTTTTCAATATCCGGGGATGCCGGAGGGCGATTTGACAAAATTTCGGGCGAGTATCGTGTGCGAGCCGACGCTGGCATTGTGTACCAAAGAGCTGGAACTTGGAAAGTACCTTTTGCTCGGAAAAGGAGAGGAACGTACAGGGGGACGGTTTCGGGATTCGATTGTATCGGATGCTATGGAAGCTTTGATCGGGGCAATTTATCTGGATGGTGGTTTTGCTAGTGCAAAAGAGTTTGTGCACAGGTTTATCCTGACAGACATTGAGCATAAGAAGCTCTTTTATGATAGCAAGACTATTTTGCAGGAAATTGTACAGAGCGATTATAAAGGAGAGGAAGTTATTTATTGTCTGACAGGAGAGACCGGCCCGGACCATGATAAGCAGTTCCAGGTGGATGTACAGCTTGGCAGCCAGGTATGGGGCAGGGGAATAGGAAGGACAAAAAAGGCGGCAGAGCAGGAGGCAGCTTATCAGGCAATTATGAAGCTGAAAGGAAAGTCGGAAGATGTATCTAAAAAAGATTGAAGTGCAGGGGTTTAAATCCTTTGCAAATAAAATTGTTTTCCAGTTCCACAATGGAATTACAGGAATCGTAGGACCGAACGGAAGCGGTAAGAGTAATGTAGCAGATGCCGTCCGCTGGGTACTTGGCGAGCAGAGTGCAAAGCAGCTCCGTGGCGCCAGCATGCAGGATGTGATTTTTGCCGGGACGGAAAACAGGAAACCTTTGGGATACGCTTATGTGGCCATTACACTGGACAACTCTGATAAAAAGCTTCCTGTAGAGTACGAAGAAGTGACGGTTGCGCGGCGAGTATACCGTTCCGGTGAGAGTGAGTATCTTTTAAACGGGACTTCATGCCGCCTGAAAGATGTCAATGAACTGTTTTATGATACGGGTATCGGAAAAGAGGGGTATTCCATTATCGGGCAGGGGCAGATTGATAAAATCCTGAGTGGAAAACCGGAAGACAGGAGAGAGTTGTTTGATGAGGCGGTAGGGATTGTCAAATTTAAGCGCAGAAAGCATACCGCGCAGAAGAAGCTGGAGGATGAACGGCAGAATCTTCTTCGTGTAAATGATATTTTAAGTGAATTGACAAAGCAGTTAGAACCGATGGAACGCCAGGCAGAGACAGCGAAAATTTACCTGAAGAAAAAGGAAGAGCTGAAAATTTATGATGTGAATATGTTCCTTATGGAAATGGAACGTATTCGCAGTGAGTTGAAAGAAACAGACGGAAAACTGGCAATTTCTGAGCATGATATGGAAGATACCCGAAAGGCATACGGGGATGCGAAGCTGGAATATGAAAAGCTGGAAGCAGAGTTGGAGACACTGGACGGGCATATAAGCGAAGAGAAGGATAAAGCTGCAAAAAATCAGCTTTTGAAACAGCAGATGGAAGGGCAGGTAAATGTCCTGCGGGAACAGATTAAAGCAGCAGGACTGAATAATGAGCATCTGCAGAACCGTATCCGGGCAATTGACAGGGATATGGACACAAAGCAGCAGCAGCAGCAATCTGAAACAGCAGTTCTGAAAAAGTTAAAAGAAGAACTTCGGGAAGCAGAGGAAGCGGAAGCGGATTCCCGGCTGGAAGCTGATGCTATTCTTGCAAGCCTTTCTCATCTGGAAACGGAAATTGAGAAAGGAAAAAATGCGATTATTTCCCTGCTAAATCAGAGGGCGTCTACGAAAGGGGAACTGCAGCGTTATGGTACAATGCTGGAGCAGATTCAGATTCGGAAGGCGGAAGTGAACCAAAAGCTTCTTTATCTGAAAAGCCAGGAGTCAGAACAGACAGATTCACTGGATGGACAGAGACAGAACTATGAAATGGTTACGGCAGAAATCGAGAAATTGTTGGAAGAAAGCAGACAGTATGAAGAGAAAGCAGACGCTGTCCAGAAAGAGCTGATTGCCCAAAATAAAAAAGTAGAGACGGGACAAACGGCGTACCATAGAGAGGCTTCCAGGCTGGAGACGCTGAAAAATATCACGGAGAGGTATGAGGGCTATGGGAACAGCATACGGAAGGTGATGAGCCGGAAAGCGGAGGAAAAAGGGCTGCTTGGGGTAGTGGCAGATATTATTAAAGTAGAAAAGTCCTACGAAACGGCAATTGAAACAGCTCTCGGAGGCAGTATTCAGAATATTGTCACAGAGGATGAAGATACAGCGAAGCGTATGATTGAGTTTTTGAAACGCAATAAATTCGGACGCGCAACATTCCTGCCTCTGACCAGCATTGGAAATAAGAATTTTTTTAATCAGGAAAAGGCGCTGCATGAACCGGGAGTTATCGGCCTGGCAAGCAGTCTGGTACAGGCAGACAGGAAGTATGAAGGGCTTGTAAAATATCTTTTGGGGCGTACGGTGGTAGCGGATAACATTGAGCATGCTATTAAATTGAATCGAAAATATCAGTATAGTCTGCGCATTGTTACGCTGGAAGGGGAATCTTTAAGCCCCGGAGGTTCGATGACCGGAGGAGCATTTAAAAATACCAGTAATCTGCTGGGGCGTCGCCGTGAAATGGAAGAGCTGGAGGTAAGCGTAGCTCTTTTGAAAAAGGATTTGGAGTCCATACGGGAGGAGATTGATGAAAACCGCCGCATCCGGAGCGATTACAGAGCCAGGATTGTCCGGCTAAATGAGAAGCTTCAGCAGCAATATCTCATTCAGAATACGGTAAAAATGGAAATTTCCCAGATGGAAGCAAAGCAGAGTGAAATACAGAATGATTTCTCGCGGCTGCGCGCAGAATCTTTAGAGATTGAAGAACAGGCGGCACAGATTCGGGAAGCGCAGGCAAAGATTGAGCAGGAGATGGAGATCTCAGTGGAGAATGAAAAGGGGTTGGAAGAGGAGATTCGTAAGCTCCAGCAGCAGCAGGAAACTGAGAGAAAAGAGCAGGAGAGCCAGAACGCGCATTCTGAAAGTATCCATTTAAAGCTTCAGGAAGTCCGTCAGAATGGAGCATTTATTCGCCAGAACCTGGAACGTATTGGCAGTGAGTTGACCGTTCTTTTAGAAGAAAAGTCCCAGGTAGAGGCGGGTATAAACGCCAGTGCCAGGGATATTGAGGAAAAAAACAGAGACATTGAAGAAATACAGCAGAAAATAACAGATGCCGGTACAGAAGAAGCTGCGTGCGCAGAGAGGCAGGAGAGCTTTATGTCCCGCAGGGAGCAGCTAAATACCAGACATAAATCATTTTTTACCCGACGGGAGGAGCTCTCAGAAAAAATCCGTCTCCTGGATAAAGAAAATTTCCGCCTGACAGCGCAGAAAGAAAAACTGGAAGAAGCAAAAGATTCACAGGCGAACTATATGTGGGAGGAATACGGGCTGGGAATTGGCACTGCGGCGGAACTTCGGAATGAAGCATACTCGGATTTGGCGCAGCTCAAAAAAGATATCCAGACGCTGAAAAATGAAATTAAAGCATTAGGCAACGTAAATGTAAATGCCATTGAAGACTATAAAGAGCTGTCTGAAAGGCATAGCTTTCTGAGTGAACAGCACGAAGATCTTGTGCAATCAGAAAATGCGCTTCTGGGAATTATCGACGAACTGGACGCAGGAATGCGTATTCAGTTTAAAGAGAGGTTTGCCCTGATTCAGATGGAGTTTGACAAAGCATTTAAACAGCTGTTTGGCGGCGGGAAAGGCAGTCTGGAACTGGTGGAAGATGAGGACATCCTGGAAGCGGGAATCCGTGTCGTCTCCCAGCCGCCGGGAAAGAAACTGCAGAATATGATGCAGATGTCGGGCGGTGAAAAAGCGCTGACGGCAATTGCGCTGCTTTTTGCGATACAGAACCTGAAACCGTCGCCGTTCTGCCTGCTGGATGAGATTGAGGCGGCGCTTGACGAGTCGAATGTGGCGCGTTATGCGAACTACCTGAAAAAGTTGACAAAGAATACACAGTTTATTATTATTACACATAGGCGGGGTACGATGGCGGCCTCAGACCGTCTTTACGGAATCACAATGCAGGAAAAGGGCATATCAGCTCTTGTATCTGTCAATCTGCTGGAAGATGAACTTGATGACTGACGGCAGGAAAGGAACATTCAGGAACAGGGCATCCGGCTGGCTTCTTAATTCAGGCGGTGCACAAAGACAGGAGGCAGGGTATGGAAGAGAAAAAAGGTTTTTTTAGGCGTCTGGTAGCAGGTCTGACTAAGACGAGAGATAATATCGTGTCAGGAATCGACAGTATTTTCAGTGGGTTTTCCAGTATAGACGAGGATTTTTATGAAGAAATCGAAGAAATTCTGGTGATGGGGGATTTGGGAATCAATGCAACCACTGCGATTATTGAGGATTTAAAGAGGAAAGTTAAGGAAGAAAAGATTAAAGAGCCATCAGAGTGCAAGCAGCTTTTGATTGACAGCATCAAACAGCAGATGGATGTGGGGGAAACGGCTTATGAGTTCGAAAACCGGAAATCCGTCGTGCTGGTTATCGGCGTAAACGGCGTAGGAAAAACGACCAGCGTAGGAAAGCTGGCCGGGAAGCTGAAAGACCAGGGAAAGAAAGTTGTACTGGCGGCGGCAGACACCTTCCGCGCGGCGGCCGGGGAACAGCTGACCGAGTGGGCGAACCGCGCCAGGGTGGATATCATTTCCGCCCAGGAAGGCTCAGACCCGGCTTCTGTTGTATATGATGCAGTTCAGGCCGCAAAAGCGCGCCAGGCGGACGTGCTTCTGTGCGATACGGCGGGCAGGCTGCACAATAAGAAAAACCTGATGGCGGAGCTGGGAAAGATTAACCGGGTGATTGAGCGGGAGTACCCGGAGGCATTTCGGGAGACGCTGGTCGTGCTGGACGGTACGACCGGGCAGAATGCACTGGCGCAGGCAAAGGAGTTCAGCGAAGTAGCGGATATTACAGGAATTATTCTGACAAAGCTGGATGGCACGGCGAAAGGCGGGATTGCCGTAGCAATCCATTCAGAGCTGGGGATTCCCGTGAAATACATTGGCGTAGGCGAGAGCATTGACGATCTGCAGAAGTTTGACGCGGATCAGTTTGTAGACGCACTTTTTAACATAGCTGACTGAGAAAAAGGATGGGGGGCAGAAGAATGCTTACATTAGAGAAATTCGAAGAAGCATCAGAAATTGTAAAACAGGTAACACAGGAAACTAAGCTGATATACAGCAAATACTTTAGCGAGCAGACAGGAAACAAAGTATATTTGAAGCCGGAAAATATGCAGCTTACCGGGGCATACAAGGTTCGAGGAGCATATTATAAAATCAGTACCCTTTCAGCAGAAGAGCGCGCAAAAGGACTGATTACCGCATCGGCAGGAAATCATGCCCAGGGAGTCGCATATGCGGCTCAGGTGTATGGGGTAAAAGCGGTAATCGTAATGCCGACCACTACGCCTCTGATTAAGGTGGAACGCACGAAAGGCTACGGCGCGGAGGTAGTGCTGTACGGAAATGTTTATGACGAGGCATGTGCGTATGCGTATGAGCTGGCTGAAAAGGAGGGATATACCTTTATTCATCCTTTTGATGACCCGGCTGTGGCAACCGGACAGGGAACGATTGCTATGGAGATTGTAAAGGAGCTGCCGCTGGTAGACTATATTCTGGCTCCGGTGGGCGGCGGCGGACTGGCGACAGGAGTATCCACGCTGGCGAAGCTGCTGAATCCCAATATCAGGGTTATCGGTGTAGAACCGGCGGGAGCGAATTGTCTGCAGACTTCTATAAGAGAAGGAAAAGTAACTACTTTAGAGCAGATCAATACGATAGCAGACGGTACTGCCGTGAAGACGCCGGGAGAAAGGATTTTTCCATATCTCCAGGAAAACCTGGATGATATCATTACAGTAGAAGATGACGAGCTGATTGTGGCATTTCTTGATATGGTCGAAAATCATAAGATGATTGTAGAAAATTCAGGGCTTTTAACGGTGGCTGCACTGAAGCATATGGATGTCAGCGGAAAAAAAATCGTTTCTATCCTGAGCGGTGGGAATATGGATGTGATTACCATGTCCTCTGTAGTTCAACTTGGCCTGATTCAGCGGGATCGTATTTTTACGGTGTCTGTGCTGCTGCCTGACCGCCCGGGCGAGCTGGTGCGTGTTGCTTCAGTGGTAGCAAACGAACAGGGGAATATTATTAAACTTGACCACAACCAGTTTGTGAGTACAAACAGGAACGCAGCCGTAGAACTGAAAATCACCCTGGAAGCATTTGGTACAGAGCACAAAAAACGCATCGTAGACGCACTGATGAAAAACGGATATGCGCCGAGGCTCATTCGTGCGAACCTGTAACAAAATCTTGTCAAGAAAAAATACTTGACAAGAATCCTTCTTTCGTATATTATAGCAAAGGTGAGTCGTAATGGAAAAAATTGTAGAGCAGACACTTCTGTTTGATTTTTACGGAGAACTTTTGACAGAACACCAGAAAATCATTTATGAAGACGTTGTTTTCGGTGATTTATCATTTACGGAGGCGGCAGAAGCGAGAAGCATCAGCCGGCAAGGCGTCCATGATATGATAAAGCGGTGTAATAAGATATTGGCCGAGTATGAGGACAAGCTGCATCTGGTGGAGAAGTTTCAGGTGATAAAGGGAAAAGTGGAAGACATACGTATGTCCGCAGATGACCCGGAGCGAATTAAGCAGATTTCAGACGAGATATTAGAGGAGTTGTAGGCGATGGCATTTGAGAGTTTATCAGATAAATTGCAGAATGTATTTAAGAGCCTGCGAAGCAAAGGCCGCCTGACGGAAGCCGATGTAAAGACGGCGCTCAGGGAGGTTAAGCTGGCTCTTCTCGAAGCGGATGTAAGTTTCAAGGTAGTCAGGCAGTTTATCAAATCGGTACAGGAGCGGGCGGTAGGCCAGGATGTGATGAATGGGCTGAATCCCGGTCAGATGGTCATCAAAATTGTAAATGAAGAGCTGGTTTCCCTGATGGGTTCCGAGACGACGGAGATTGCGCTCCGTCCCGGCAGTGAAATTACTGTTATTATGATGGCAGGGCTTCAGGGTGCAGGTAAGACCACTACGACTGCAAAGATTGCAGGGAAGTTAAAGTCTAAAGGCAGAAAGCCGCTTTTGGCAGCCTGCGATGTTTACCGTCCGGCAGCAATAAAGCAGCTTCAGATAAATGGCGAGAAGCAGGGTGTGGAAGTATTTTCCATGGGAGATAAGCAGAACCCTGTAGATATTGCGAAAGGCGCAGTTGAATATGCGAAAAGTCATGGTTTCAATGTAGTTATTCTGGATACGGCGGGACGTCTCCATGTAGATGAAGATATGATGCAGGAGCTGCAGAATATCAAGACAGCCCTGGATGTGGATCAGACGCTTTTGGTGGTAGACGCCATGACAGGGCAGGATGCCGTGAATGTATCCGATATGTTCAACCAGAAAATAGGGATTGATGGAGTAATCCTGACGAAACTGGACGGCGATACCAGAGGCGGGGCGGCGCTTTCTATTAAAGCAACCTGCGGAAAGCCGATTCTGTTTGTCGGAATGGGAGAGAAGCTTTCAGATTTGGAGCAGTTCTATCCAGACCGCATGGCTTCCAGAATCTTAGGCATGGGCGATGTGATGAGCCTGATTGAGAAAGCACAGGCGAACATCGACGAAGAAAAAGCCAGGGATATGGAGCAGAAGCTTAAGAAAGCCCAGTTTGGTTTTGACGATTATCTGGAAAGTATGAGCCAGGTAAAGAAGATGGGAGGTATATCCAGCATCCTGAGCATGATGCCGGGGATGGGGAACAAGATGCCGGATATTGAGTCAGCCATAGACGAGAAAAAAATGGGACGCATCGAAGCTATTATTTTATCCATGACGCCGCAGGAGCGTTCGAATCCGGATGTCCTGAACCCGTCCCGTAAGAAGCGGATTGCAAAAGGCGCAGGCGTGGATATCAGTGAAGTGAACAGACTGGTAAAACAGTTCGAACAGATGCGCAAGATGATGAAACAGCTCCCGGGCATGATGGGAGGTAAAGGTGGGAAAAGAGGTAAGTTCAGGCTTCCTTTTTGACATAAAGTATAATATATAAACAAAGAGCCAAGGAGGTGAAAGAAAATGGCAGTAAAGATTAGATTAAGAAGAATGGGACAGAAAAAAGCTCCTTTCTATAGAATCGTTGTAGCTGATTCCAGATCCCCGAGAGATGGAAAGTGTATCGAAGAAATCGGCACTTACAATCCAAATACGGATCCAAGCGAGTTTAAAGTAAATGAGGAATTAGCAAAGAAATGGCTTGCAAACGGGGCACAGCCGACAGAGGTAGTAAGCAAGCTTTTCAAATTAGCCGGAATTGAGAAATAGGACGAAAGGTGAGCGTAATGAAAGAATTAGTTGAAGTAATTGCAAAAGCTCTCGTTGACAGTCCTGATGAAGTTGTGGTGACAGAAAAGGATACCGGAAAGGCTATCGTACTTGAACTGAAAGTCGCAGCCTCCGATATGGGGAAAGTGATTGGCAAGCAGGGCAGGATAGCGAAAGCAATCCGCTCCGTTATCAAAGCCGCAGCGTCAAAGGAAGATAAGAAGATTATTGTGGACATTTTACAATAATTGAAAGAAGTATGTAATTTAGAAAAAAATCTCGTGCATAACGGGATTTTTTTTGTTATAATGTAAAAAGGAGGTGTAACAAAAATGGGGAAGAGGAAAAAAATGACAATTTTTCTGCTGGCAGTGCTGTGTATCTTGGCGATAACGCCTATGACAGCAGACGCTGCAAAGCTGAAAAAAGTAAATGTGGACAAGTATTTGAAAAAGGGACGGAATTACACGATTCTTGCATACAATCCCACCAATAAATGGGTAAAGGTGAGAAAGAAAAAATCCGTACACTCCAGCAGATGGAGCCTGATGCTGAATTACGGAGGAACGCTTACAGTGGACAGGAGTAAGTTGAAAAAGGGCGTAAAAACTTCTTGGATTCCGGTATTTATGTATGAGGGAAGAAAACGGACTACCGGATATATCCAGGCTACGCAAGTAAAGCTGGCAGTTGTATATAATAAGAAATATTCAGGGAACAGGATTATTGATACGGCAATTAAGACAGGTTTTCGATATTTGGGGACTCCGTTTGTGATGCCGGGGGCGTCGCTTGACCATGGAATCGACTGCGCGCAGTTTGTGGCGGCAGTATACCGGGCGGCAGGAAGAAATCTGGTATCTTGGGCGCATACAGATAACCTTCAGGCAGCGTGTTATGAAATTTTTTATCAGCGGGCGCAGAGAACCCTGTCTAAAAGCCAGATGAACAGGCTGAAGCCCGGGGATTTGCTGTTTTATCTAAAGAATGATACCAGCGGACCTATCGACCATGTGGGAATTTATATAGGGAATGGATTTATGATTAATTCTTCCGGGCATTACGGAATGGTTTATCCGAATGGCGGCGTCTGCCTCAAACGGGTACAGTATGGAAACCGCAAGATCGTGCGCGCGATGCGCATCCGGGGATTTTAGGGAACAGGAGTACGATATATGGAAGAGTATCTGCAGGTTGGTGTGATTACAAACACTCATGGCATCCGCGGGGAGGTGAAAGTCTTCCCAACGACGGATGATGCTGCAAGGTTTAAAAAGTTGAAACAGGTTTTGATGGACACCGGAAACGGTTATCAGGAAATGGAAATTGAGCATGTAAAGTTTTTCAAGCAGTTTGTTATCTTGAAATTCAAAGGATATGACAGCATCAATGAAATTGAGCGTTACAAACAGAAAAGCCTTCTGGTAGACAGGGCGCATGCAGTGAAGCTGAAAAAGAATGAGTATTTTATTGCGGATTTGATAGGGCTTTCAGTGTATACAGAAGACGGCGGACATTTAGGTCTGCTGAAAGATGTACTGCAGACAGGAGCAAATGATGTATATGTAGTAGAGATGGAGGACAAAAAGGAAGTCTTGATTCCTGCAATACGAGAATGTATCCTTGAGGTAAATATGGAGGAGAGGAACATGCAGGTTCATCTTTTAAAAGGGCTTCTTTGAACAGAAAATTATGAATTTTTATGTTTTGACATTGTTTCCGGAAATGATTCAGCAGGGGCTTGGTACCAGCATTACCGGCCGGGCTCTGGAGAAAGGGACGATTTCTCTAGAAGCGGTAAATATTCGGGATTACGCTGAAAATAAGCACCACAAAGTAGATGATTACCCATATGGGGGCGGTGCGGGTATGGTGATGCAGGCAGCGCCTGTGTACGGGGCTTATGAGGCAGTAAAAGAGAACATGGCATCTCCTCCCAGAGTTGTTTATCTTACTCCTCAGGGACAGGTGTTCCATCAGAAGATGGCTGAGGAACTGGCGAGGGAGGAGAATTTGGTGTTCCTGTGCGGACACTATGAAGGAATTGACGAGCGTGTGCTGGAGGAGATTGTTACAGATTATGTTTCTATTGGGGATTATGTGCTGACAGGAGGCGAGCTTCCTGCTATGGTCATGATTGACGCTATTTCCCGGATGGTTCCCGGCGTGCTAAGTAATGAGGAGTCCGCGCGCACAGAGTCATTCAGTGACAATCTTCTGGAACATCCTCAATACAGCCGTCCGGAAGTATGGAGGGGAAAGAATGTCCCTCAGGTGCTCCTGTCAGGGCACCATGCAAATATAGAGAGATGGAGGCGGGAACAGTCCCTTCTCCGGACGGCTGTCCGGAGACCGGATTTGTTGGAAACAGCGGTATTGAGTGAAAAAGATAAAAAGTATCTACATGAAATGTGGAGGAAGGATTAGGAGGAAAACATGCAGAAAAAGTGCAGAGGGCTGACAGCAGTCCTTTTCCTGCTGTTCGGAATATGCTTTTCAATGGATGCTGCGGCGGCATATCCGCCCATATCGGATGCAAGACCTCTGAAAGCATACGGATGGCAATCGAAAAAATACACGGTCTATACAGATGAAACATTAACAGAGCAAATGTGCGTCTTGTCTTACGGAGAGTGTGAGGTTGTGGCAATTAGCAAAAATGCGGCGCAGATTCGGTATAAGGAAGACAACACCATGAAAAAGGGCTGGATTCCTTTGACGAAGCTGGTATATAATCCGGAGTATGCGCATCAGGTGTCTTATGCAAATGCAGATTTGACACTGTACAGGCGTCCTACAGTGAAAGCGCCTTACATAATGATTCCCCAGTTCTCAGGCGGTGTGACAGTTAGTGAGCGCGGCAGTTGGACGGAGGTTCTTTTCCGTTCCGGTTCGGCATATTATCTGGGATGGATAAAAACGAGCACTCATCAAAGCATGGTAAGGCTTTCTATGGAGACGACTACCCAGCCTCTGGCGAATGGTATTTACACGATTTCTCCAAGAAATGCTGTGACAAAGGCATTGACCTGTGAGACGGGAGGCAGCAAGTTTAAGCTTGCTGCAAACAGGAAAGCAGGCACGCAGAGATTTCGCCTGCGTTATGTAGCGGACGGCTATTATCTGGTTACTCCTTTAAAAGAGAAAGGAAACCTGACAGATGCAGGGGGGCGGCTGAAGGCAAGGGAAGACGGCTGTCTGTGGAAGCTGTCGCGGAGCGGCGGATGTTTCTATATCCAGTCAAAGGACAGCAGAAGAGGACTGCGCTATGCGTCAGGAAGGGTTTCAGCAGCGGCTTTCCGAAAAGATAAGGCACAGCAGTGGAAATTTGTAAAGATTTCCAGGAAACCGACAAAGGAGAGCAGTATCGTGTTCTCACAATATGATCCGAAATGGGGCGGTTCTACTTATTATGCGGGGCCCACCAGGCGTACCATTTCTACGTCGGGCTGCGGGGTTGTGGCATTGACAAACGCAGTGTACGCATTAAATGGGGAATTTATTAATCCTGCAAAGATAGCGAGATTTTCAGTATCTCGGGGGCATTACTTCTATAATCAGGGCACAGCAGACACCTTGTATCCGGATTTTGCAAAAAAATACGGAAAGATGTATCATTTTAAGCACAATGGGAAAACCTATTCCCTTAGTAAAGTAAAACAACATCTGCTCAAAGGAAGAGTAGCAGTTGCACTGGTTCCCGGACACTATATTGCAATTGTAGGATACCGCAGCTCAGATGGATGTTTTCTGGTACTGGATTCTGCAATCTACGGTAAACGGCCGACAACGATTTACGGAGACTGGGTATCTGCTGCCACCCTGGGGCAAGGGACACTCCGGTGCGAGTATTTCCATATTTTGTCGAGACAGTGAAAAGTTCCTTGCATTTTTCGGAAAGTCATGGTAAAATAAACAGCGTTGTGAGAAGGAGATGGTCCTCTGTTACAGAAAGCTGTATTAAGAACATCCGAAAATATAAGGAGGAACACAATGAACGAAATTATCAGAAACATTGAAGCTGCTCAGATGAAAGCAGAAGTACCGCAGTTCCGTGTAGGTGATACGGTAAAGGTATATGCAAAGATTAAAGAGGGAAACCGTGAGCGTGTACAGATTTTTGAAGGAACTGTACTGAAAAAGCAGGGCGGAAGCAGCGTCAGGGCAACCTTTACAGTAAGGAAAAATTCAAACGGTATTGGCGTAGAAAAAACCTGGCCGATTCACTCTCCGAATGTAGAGAAAGTGGAAGTTGTCAGAAGAGGTAAGGTAAGACGTGCAAAACTGACTTATCTGAGAGGACGCGTTGGTAAGAGAGCCAAGGTTAAAGAATTAGTAAAATAAAAATGGACCAGGGACAAGTACTTTCGCAGTAGTTGTCCCTGTTTTCTACTAAGGTGGCATTTTGAGGTAGAAGATATGCGCAGAGTACGGAGAAGGCGGCAACGCAAGGAAATAGAGAAAAAGAGTGCAATCAAAGCAGTACTGGGATGGATTTTCCAGATTTTTGTCGTAGTTCTGATTGCTTATGTGGTTGTGTTTTTCTTTGGGCAGACCAGAACAAATGTGGGACAGTCCATGAATCCCACGCTGGCCGGTGGTGATACGGTTCTTTTGAATGAACTTTCGTATAAATTAAAAAGTCCCGCAAGAGGCGATGTGATAGCCTTTAAGGTAAATGGCAGCAATAGTTCTTATATCCGGCGGGTGATCGGGCTTCCGGGAGAAACGGTGCAGATAAAAGATGGAGCCATCTATATCAACGATGAAAAGTATGAGGAAGACGAAAGTATTATGCCCATAAGGAATGCAGGGATAGCAGAAAAAAAGATTACATTGAATTCTTCTGAATATTTTGTTTTGAGTGATAATCGGGACAGCAGCGAGGACAGCCGTTTTGTAGATGTGGGGAATGTGAGTTTATCAGACATTGAAGGGAAAGTCTGGTGTGTTATATCTCCCATGTCGCATTTTGGATTAGTGGATTAGTATACGGAAAGGATTTTACAGAATGAATTATCAATGGTATCCCGGACATATGACAAAAGCAAAACGCATGATGCAGGAGGACATCAAGCTAATTGATCTGGTGATTGAGCTGGTGGATGCCAGGGTGCCTTTATCCAGCAGAAATCCTGATATTGATGAGCTGGGAAAAAATAAGGCGCGGCTGATTCTGCTGAATAAAGCAGACTTAGCCTCTGATGAATGCAATGCGCTATGGATGGCTTATTTTAAAACAAAAGGATATTTTACGGTCAAAGTCAATTCCAGAAATGGCTCGGGAATCAAAGCTGTAGAAGGCGCAATACAGGAAGCGTGCAAAGAAAAGATAGAACGGGACAGGCGCAGGGGGATAAAAAACCGTCCTGTGCGGGCGATGGTTGTAGGTATACCAAATGTGGGAAAATCTACGTTCATCAATACTTTTGCCGGGAAAGCCTGTGCGAAAACAGGTAATAAGCCCGGCGTTACAAAAGGAAAGCAGTGGATTCGCCTGAATAAAAATACGGAGCTGCTGGATACACCGGGAATCTTATGGCCGAAATTTGAGGATCAGACAGTAGGACTGCATCTTGCAATGATAGGCTCCATCAGGGACGAGATTTTGAATGTGGATGAATTAGCCCTGGAACTAATAAAATTTTTGAAGGAACATTATCAAGGATGCCTGGAAGAGAGATATGGCTGCAGCGAATCGGGAGATGTCGTTTCTGTCTTGGGCGAGATTGCAGAGAGCAGAGCCGGACGTTTAAAGGGGAATGAACTGGACTACACCAAAGCTGCTGCAATCTTAATAGATGATTTCCGGATCGGGCGGCTTGGAAAAATTACGCTCGAATTTCCGTAACAGTTTTGCTTAGAGTTAAGTATTAAAAGAATTTGGGGAAAATGAGTATAAATAATAAAGTAAAAGAAAGGATGGACTATGGGTACAGGGGAGAAAGAAGAAAAAACAGGAGAGCGGACGGCAAAGAATATGGTGAAAGAAGTATTGAGCATGGCGTTATATATTGCCGTTGTATTGTGTATTACCTTTTTGGTAGTGAGATATGTAGGACAGAGGACACAGGTGGACGGCCATTCCATGGAAAATACGCTCTTTGACGGGGATAATTTAATTGTAGATAAGATCTCCTACCGTTTTACAGATCCTAAACGGTTCGATATTATTGTGTTTCCTTATCATTATAAAGAGGATACATACTATATAAAAAGAATTATCGGGCTTCCGGGAGAAACTGTCCAGATTCGGGACGGGGAAATTTATATTGACGGGGCAATTCTGGAAGAAGATTATGGAAAAGAAACGATGCTGACCAGCGGACGGGCAGCAGATCAGATACAGTTAGGCGAAGACGAATATTTTGTTTTAGGCGATAACAGGAACCACAGCGAGGATAGCCGTTTTGATGATGTGGGAAATATTGAGCGTTCGGAAATTATCGGACGGGCATTTATACGAATCTGGCCGTTTGAACGCTTTGGCCTGTTGAAACATCAATAAGGAGATACATGGAAAAAAAGATTTCGGAAATTAAACACGAATTTGCATCAGCCGGAACAGAAGAGCTTTGGGGACTGTTCGCACTTTATGCGGAAGATTCCAGGGCCGGGGTTTCCGGCTTGATTAAACAATACAAAAAAAAGCTGGAAAAACTGGAAAAAGAGAAAGAACGTCTCTGGAAGATGAAGGAATATGAGCGTCAGTACAGATATATGGGGTATGTGTGCGGAATTGACGAAGCGGGCCGCGGACCGCTGGCCGGTCCGGTAGTGGCAGGAGCAGTAATCCTGCCGGAAGACTGTGAGATTCTGTGGCTTAATGATTCCAAGCAGCTCAGCGAAAAAAAGAGAGAAGTACTTTATGACGAAATTATGGAAAAAGCGGTTGCAGCAGAAGTGGGTATCGTGGAATCGGGGAAAATTGATGAGATAAATATCCTCCAGGCTACCTATGAAGCGATGCGTCAGGCAGTGAACAAGCTGTCCGTCCGTCCGCAGGTTCTGCTGAATGATGCAGTAACAATTCCGGGGCTGGATATCCAGCAAATTCCTATTATAAAGGGAGATGCAAAAAGTCTTTCCATAGCGGCTGCCAGTGTAATTGCGAAAGTCACCAGGGACAGGCTGATGAAAAAATATGATGAATCTATGCCGGAATATGGATTTGCATCCCATAAAGGTTACGGTTCTGCCGCTCACATTGAAGCGATTAAAAAATATGGTCCTTCTCCTATCCATAGACAATCCTTTATTTCAAATTTTTTATAACAGGAAAAGGACGATTGTATGAACAGAAGAAAAGTCGGGGCAGAATATGAACGCTATGCGGCGCACTTTCTGGAAAAGCAGGGATATCAGATTATAGAATACAATTACTGCTGCAGGCTGGGAGAAATCGATATCGTTGCCAGGGATGGGAGATACCTGGTGTTTGTAGAAGTGAAATACCGTTCTGATAGTACCCAAGGCTATGCGCTGGAGGCAGTGGACGCCCGGAAACAGACGGTTATCCGTAAAGTGGCCCAGTATTATCTTCTGGCGCGCCATTTGCCGCCGGAAACGCCCTGCAGATTTGACGCAGTGGGAATTACGGGAAAGGATACCGTGCTGGTGAAGGATGGATTCTAGGAAACCGGCGTAAAGCAAAAAGAGCGGTAAATAGCTGGAGGGAAAACATGGAGCTGAAAAGAAAAGGAAAACAGGAAGTCATTCAGATACGAAATGCGGGAACCGTTCCGTTCCTGGCATACCCAATGCTGGACGCGCCGGGAGTGGCGGTTCATGGATTTTCTACTCGTTTGGGCGGCGTGAGCCGGGAGCATTTATCCAGTATGAACCTGGGATTCGGAAGAGGGGACGCAGAGGAACATGTATACGAAAATTTCAGGAGAATTGGCGAATCTATCGGTGTTTCATCAGAGGATATGGTGCTTTCCCAGCAAACACATACCACAAACGTACAGGTTGTAAAAGAGGCAGACCGGGGCAGGGGGATCACAAAGCCTCTGGGATGGACGGATGTGGATGGACTGGTCACAGATGTACCGGGGCTGGTGTTGGTGACTTTTTATGCGGACTGTGTGCCTTTGTTTTTCCTTGATCCGGTAAAACATGCTGTGGGTTTGTCACATTCGGGCTGGAGAGGAACCGTAGGGAAAATAGGAAAAGTGACTGTTGAGACAATGGTTCGGGAGTATGGGAGCCGTCCGGAGGATATCCTGGCGGCAGTAGGGCCGTCTATCTGCCAGGACTGCTATGAGGTAAGTGCGGATGTGATAGAAGCATTTCAGAAGCAGTATGGGAAAAAACAGTGGGATTCTTTGTTTTATAAAAAAGAAAATGGAAAATACCAGTTGAATCTTTGGCGTGCGAATGAGCTGGTATTTCTGGAATCCGGTATTTTGCCGGAACATATCAGTGTTACGGATGTATGTACCTGCTGTAACCCGGAAATCCTGTATTCCCACAGGGCATCAAAAGGGATGCGGGGGAATCTGGCTGCATTTCTGGGATTGCGGAAAAACGGCTGAGAAAGGCCGGCGTGACGACGCCAGCCTTTTTGTTATACATTTTGATTGTATTTTTGCAGAAGTTTGTGTATCTTTGCGGTAGTATCCTGTACCTGCCCGATGGAGATATCGTGATTCAGCGAATCAATGATACTGGCGAGGTACTTTGTCATGTCGGCCTCCTGGTAATAAGGACGCTCCAGCAGTTCCGGGCGGCGGTAGTGGAGATTGGTGGTTACTACTTTGGTAATATAGCCTTTTTCATAATATTCATCAAATTTCTCCATGCCATCTGTAAACAGGCCAAAGGTTGTACATACAAAAACGCGTTTTGCTTTGCGGTCTTTAAGCTGTTTTGCTACATCCAGCATACTTTCCCCAGAGGAAATCATATCGTCAATGATAATCACATCTTTGCCCTCTACGGATGAACCCAGGAACTCATGCGCTACGATGGGGTTTTTACCGTTTACAATCGTAGAGTAGTCCCTGCGTTTATAAAACATACCCATGTCCACGCCAAGAATATTGGCAAAATATACGGCGCGTCCCATAGCTCCCTCATCAGGGCTTATCATCATCAAATGGTCATTGTCTATCCTGAAATCCGGTACTGAGTCAATCAGCGCTTTCAGGAACTGATACGTGGGCATGAACGAATCGAAGCCCTGGATAGGAATTGCATTCTGTACCCGGGGATCGTGGGCGTCAAAGGTGATGATGTTGGAGACCCCCATTTCCACCAGTTCCTGAAGAGCAAGGGCACAGTCCAGAGACTCTCTTTTGCTCCGTTTGTGCTGGCGTCCCTCATACATGAAAGGCATGATGACATTGATGCGGTGTGCTTTTCCGTTTGCGGCGGAAATAATACGCTTCAAATCCTGATAGTGATTGTCCGGAGACATATGGTTAAGATGTCCGCTCACTGTGTAGGTTAAACTGTAATTGCATACGTCCACAAGGATAAATAAATCACAGCCCCGGACAGAATCCCGGATAACGCCTTTTGCCTCGCCGCTTCCAAAACGGGGGCAGGAGCAGTCCAGGAGATAATTATCTTCTAAATATCCCTTAAAAGCAATATCCTGAATATCGTGAGTCGGGGTTTTGTGGCGGTACTCCAGAAGATGCCGATGTACCTGCATCGCAAAGGGAAGGCTGCTCTCCAACGCAGCGATTTTTAAAGGTGCAACGGGAATTGCCTTATATAAGGACTCTAAGTTTGGCATACTAACCTCCAAAATAATATATGTTTCGACAAGATTTTTCAAATCTAGTTATATCATTTTGATAGAGGAGAGTCAAGATGTTATTGCGTTACTGCTGCGTGAAGAGTAACATTAAGATTTCATTGCAATTTTGCGAGTGATTTAGTATGATAGGTGGGAATAGGAGGTTGGACAGATATGAGTAAACCGATTGTGGCCATTGTAGGAAGGCCGAATGTAGGAAAGTCCACGCTGTTTAACGCGCTGGCTGGGGAAAATATCTCCATTGTAAAAGATACGCCCGGGGTTACCAGGGACCGCATTTATGCGGATGTGGAATGGCTGAATATGACTTTTACGCTGATTGATACCGGGGGGATTGAGCCGGACACCAGCGATGTGATTCTGGCGCAGATGCGGGAGCAGGCGCAGATAGCCATAGATACTGCAGATGTGATTATTTTCATGACGGATGTCAGGCAGGGCCTGGTAGATTCTGATTCAAAAGTGGCAGATATGTTGCGGCGCTCCGGGAAGCCGGTCGTACTGGTGGTAAATAAAGTAGACAGCTTTGTGAAGATGATGGCTGACGTATATGAATTTTATAACCTTGGCATCGGCGACCCGGTTCCGGTATCGGCAAATGCGAAACTTGGTATCGGTGATATGCTGGACATCGTAACAGAGCATTTCAATCAGGAAGAGTTTGAGGAAGAAGAGGATGACAGGCCGAAGATTGCGATAGTAGGAAAGCCAAATGTGGGCAAATCTTCTATAATAAACAAGCTGATTGGGGAACAACGGGTGATTGTATCTGATATAGCAGGAACCACCAGGGACGCCATTGATACGGATATTGTGTGGGATGGCAAAGAGTATGTGTTTATCGATACGGCAGGTCTGAGACGTAAAAGCAAGATTAAGGAAGAACTGGAACGTTACAGTATTATCCGCACGGTGACGGCAGTGGACAGAGCAGACGTGGTAGTAGTAGTAATAGATGCTACGGAAGGTGTAACAGAGCAGGACGCCAAGATTGCAGGCATTGCTCATGAGAGAGGAAAAGGAATTATCGTTGCGGTAAATAAATGGGATGCTGTTGAAAAGGACGATAAGGCGATTTACAGATATACAGAGAAAATCCGGATGACGCTTTCTTTCATACCGTATGCCGAAATTATGTTTATTTCGGCAGAAACAGGAAAAAGGCTGCCAAAGTTGTTTGAAAAAATCGATATGGTGCTGGCGAACCAGGCCATGCGGGTTCAGACAGGCGTGCTGAACGAAATCCTGACGGAAGCCGTGGCTTTGCAGCAGCCGCCTTCCGATAAGGGAAAACGGCTGAAGCTTTATTATATTACCCAGGTATCCGTAAAGCCTCCGACTTTTGTGATTTTTGTCAATGACAAGCAGTTGACACATTTTTCTTATACCAGATATCTGGAAAATAAGCTTCGGGACACCTTTGGGTTCCAGGGCACGCCCCTGCGATTTATTTATAGGGAAAGAAAAGAAAAGGAGTGATCCGGCTATGGTAAGATTAATCTGTCTGGCGATAGGATATGCATTTGGGCTGTTCCAGACCAGTTATATTTATGGAAAGCTGCACGGAATTGATATCCGCGAGCATGGAAGCGGAAACGCAGGGAGCACAAATATGCTGCGTACTTTGGGACTAAAAGCGGGGCTGCTTACGTTTGCAGGCGACTGTATGAAATGTATCCTGGCGGTAGCGCTTGTCCGTATTCTGTTTGCAGGAAGCTATGGGGACATGCTTCCGCTGCTGGCTTTTTATGCGGCGGCGGGAACAATTCTTGGGCACAATTTCCCGTTTTATCTGGGGTTTCGGGGCGGGAAAGGAATCGCGGCTACGGCCGGGCTGGTGCTTTCTTTTAACTGGATTATGGCCATATTAGGAATTATTACATTTTTTACCACGTTTTTTGTAACGCATCTGGTATCTTTGGGCTCTCTTCTGGTGTATGTAGGTATTATGATTGAACTGGTGGCGCTGGGGCAGAGCGGATATTTTGGCATGAGCCAGATGCACCTGAATGAGCTTTACGCGGTGGGGCTTGTATTGGCAGTGATGGCTTTCTGGAAGCACCGCGAAAATATTAAAAGACTGCTGGGAGGGACGGAGCGGAAAACATATCTGTCCTCAAAACAGAAAGAATCGGAGGGAAAATAACTATGGCAAAAATCGGAGTTATTGGAGCGGGCAGTTGGGGAACGGCCCTGGCGCTTCTGATGCATAATAATGGGCATCAGGTAACCATCTGGTCTATCATTGGCGCAGAAGTAGAAATGCTGCGGACAAAACGGCAGCATGAGACAAAGCTTCCGGGAGTCCTCCTTCCGGAAGCGATTGAAATAACCGGAAATCTGGAAGAAGCAATGTCTGGCAAAGATGTGCTGATTCTGGCGGTTCCCTCCCCGTTTACCAGAAGCACGGCATGTATGATGAAAGAATTTTTAAAAGCTAATCAGAAAATTGTAAACGTGGCGAAAGGAATTGAAGAAAATACCCTTTATACGCTTTCTGATGTCATAGAGGAAGAGTTGCCCTGCGCTGATGTCGCCGTACTTTCCGGACCGAGCCACGCAGAAGAAGTAGGAAAGGGGCTGCCGACTACCTGTGTAGTAGGCGCACATACGAAGGAAACGGCAGAGTATCTTCAGAATCTCTTCATGAGCCCTGTGTTCCGGGTATATACCAGTCCGGACATGCTTGGTATTGAACTTGGCGGAGCATTGAAAAATGTGATTGCCCTCGCGGCGGGCACTGCCGATGGGCTGGGATACGGAGACAACACAAAAGCAGCGCTGATTACCCGTGGAATTGCAGAAATCGGCCGATTGGGTATTCAGATGGGCGCAAAGCTGGAAACATTCTGCGGTCTGACAGGCATTGGCGACCTGATCGTTACCTGCGCCAGTGTTCACAGCCGGAACCGCAAGGCAGGATGGCTGATTGGGCAGGGATATACAATGCAGGAGGCTATGGACGAGGTTAAGATGGTTGTAGAGGGTGTGTATTCTGCGAAAGCGGCTATGGGGCTTGCCCAAAAGTATCAGGTAGAGCTGCCGATCATCAGCCAGGTCAATCAAGTGCTTTTTGAAGGCAAGAGCGCGGCAGAAGCAGTCAATGAGCTGATGCTCCGTGACAAAAAAATAGAACATTCTGAACTTCCTTGGGGTTGACCTTTTCTACAAAATGGTGTATATTAAGACACATGAGCCGTACTTTAGCGATTAAAAGCGTTAAACCGGCAAAGAAATAAAGGAAAAGAGGATAAGTTTATGAAGAAAGTATTGGCAACATTGATGGCAATGGGACTGGCAGTATCGGCACTGGCCGGCTGTGGTTCCTCAGAGAAACCGGCGGCAACAGACGCAGCTACAGAGGCAGCATCAGGAGCTGAAACAAGTGCAGGCGAGACATCTGCGGATAATGCAGGTGATGGAGAGAGCTATAACGTAGGTATCTGCCAGCTGGTTCAGCATCCGGCATTGGATGAGGCGACAGAGGGTTTCAAAGCTGCATTGAGTGAAAAACTGGGAGATAAAGTTTCTTTCGATGAACAGAATGCATCCGGTGATTCTGCGACCTGTGCAACGATTGTAAACCAGTTCGTGGCAAATGACTGTGATTTGATTCTGGCAAACGCTACCGCTTCCCTCCAGGCGGCAGCAGCGGCAACCGACACCATTCCGATTCTCGGGACTTCCATTACAGACTACGCAACAGCTCTGGAAATTGACGATTGGACAGGTACGACCGGCAAGAATATTTCCGGTACTTCCGATTTAGCTCCGCTGGATGAGCAGGCAGCTATGCTTAATGAGATGTTCCCGGATGCGAAAAACGTAGGTTTGTTATACTGCTCTGCTGAGGCAAATTCCGCTTACCAGGTAGGCGTAGTGAAAGAAGCGCTGGAAGGTCTTGGCTATACCTGCACCGAGTACAGCTTTGCAGATTCCAACGATATCTCTTCTGTAGCAACGAACGCGGCTTCTTCCAGTGATGTCATTTATATTCCTACAGATAACACTGCGGCCTCTAACGCAGAAGTTGTAAACAACGTATGTGTTCCGGCAGGTGTTCCGGTAATCGCAGGCGAGGAAGGTATCTGTAAAGGATGCGGAGTTGCCACACTGTCCATCAGCTACTATGATATTGGATACAAAGCAGGCGAGATGGCATATGACATCTTGGTAAATGGCTCAGATGTAAGCCAGATGCCAATCGAATTTGCTCCGCAGGTAACAAAGAAATATGTCGCTTCCAGATGCGAAGAGCTGAAAGTGACTGTTCCTGACGGATACGAGGCAATCGATGAGTCCGCAGAATAAAAAATGAAACAAACAGCAGGGGGAAAGTCCCCTGAAAAGGAGAGCGCTTCCGGGAATGAAACCCGGAAGCGCCTTTGTTTTATTATTTAGTTCAGTCAGCTTATGGCAGCATTTTTAGAACATACAATCGGTTTTGAAGAATCCTTTTTCTGTGATTCGTCCTTTTGCGTCAGATTTTTTACCCAGCTATATTTTTTGTAGTGCTTATATACTACCGGAAGCTTTACGATTTCATCTAAGTTCAGGACGAAATATACTGCCAGTACCGGCCATTTCAGGATAAATGCTGCGATGAAGCCCAGAGGAACGGTTACGCACCACAGGGTTACGGTATCGCATATCAGGCCAAAACGCGTATCTCCTCCGGCGCTGAAGATTCCTCCGATAGTAGTAGTGTTGATGGATTTTCCCACCAGATAGTATGAGCACACGATAAACATCCATTTCAGATATTCTTCCGCCTGGCTGCTCAGGGCTGCGAAACGGAGTATAAGCGGCGAAACCGCAAGTAAGAGAAGTCCCGTAATGATTCCGCTGATGACTGCCAGCCGGCAAAGGTTCCTTCCTGCTTCACGTGCCTGTTTGAGCCGTCCTGCGCCTAGTTCATGTCCTACGAGAATGCTGCCGCCGTTTCCTATGCCAATGCAGAAGCACACCATCAGGTTCTTTACGATATTGGCGATGGAATTTGCCGCTACGGCATCGCTTCCCATATGCCCCATCACAACGGAATACATTGTAAAGCCGCATCCCCAGGCTAACTGATTTCCAAGGATTGGCAGGGAATACTTCCAATAAGTTCTCAGAAGGACTTTGTCAGGACGTATAAAATAGTGCATGTTCCATCGAATTCTTCCGGGTTTACGGGAATCCAGGACTGCCCATACCATCTCTATACCACGGGCAATGACAGTCGCCAATGCGGCTCCGGCAATCCCCATTGCCGGGGCGCCGTACAGACCAAAAACAAGAATAGCATTCAGCCCGAGGTTTAATACCACTGCTGTAGAGCTGATTAGCGTACTCTTTGCCGCATGCCCGGTGTTTTTCATAATGCAAAGGTAAATCTGTGAAATACCGCACATCAGATAGGAAACGGCAGAAACCTGCAAATATGTGATTCCGCCGTCAATTAGGCTTTGCTCCGATGTAAAAAAGCGCATTACCTGGCGGGGGAACAGCAGGGTTCCAAAACAAAATATCAGGGAGACTGCCAGGGATGTACGGAGTACAAAGGCAAGTATTTTTGCTACTGATTCTGAATCGCCTTTTCCCCAGTACTGTGCAGCCAGCATACTTGTTCCCATAGCAAATGCCGTAAGGAACAGATTGAATACGAACATCATCTGTCCGGCAAGCGAGACTGCCGACAGGGCTTCCTGGCTAATCATGCCCAGCATAATAGCATCTGAGGCGCCTACCAGTGACAGCATGAACTGCTGGAATGCAATCGGCAGCACCAGTGACAGCAGCTTTTTGTGAAAATCGTGATTTTTCATAATGTCCTCCTACTCCCGGCACTTGTTTCCGGGGTTTGAATGTGATAAGATTATATCATCAAAATAGGAGGAAAATTAGGACTATTTCATCATATAATAGGATAAAACATTCATATCTGAAGGAGAGATGAAAAAATGATTTCTTTGTGTGAATCTATATTTGACGGTCAGAGAAGAGAATTGAAAGAACACGGCTCTTTTTCTTTTCCGGCAGCATGTTACTCAAATACACAGCAGAACCACTCGGTTCCCTGGCATTGGCATGATGAGCTGGAGGTGCTTGTTATGGAAAAAGGAAGCGCCCGGATACAGATTTCGTCTTTAAAGAGAGAAGTGAAAGAAGGAGATGGTTGTTTTATTAATGCGGGTATCCTTCATTCTATGGAAAAGATTCCGGGAATGGATTTTGATGAACATTCACTTGTTTTCCATCCCCGGCTGATAGGCGGCAGTATGGACAGTATTTTCTGGCAGAAATATGTCCTGCCGCTCATATCTGACCGTTCACTGCCCGGAATTTTTCTGGAACAGTCGGTTCCCTGGCAGAAGGAGATGCTTTCGCTCATTCGGGCAGCTTGGAATGCCTGTTCTTCAGAAGAGGGAAATTATGAGATTGAGACGCGCAGTTCCCTGTCTCAGTGTGCCGGTATCCTGCGCCGGCAGCAGCCGGGGCAGCCGGGAGCGCAGCCGGAAAAAGCGCTGCGCCAGGGAGAGCGCATGAAAGTTATGCTGGCATTTATCCAGCAGCATTTTGGCGAAACCATAACCATCCGGCAGATTGCCGACAGCGCGGCGGTCAGTGAAAGCGAGTGTATGCGCTGCTTCCATCATACAATTGGCATAACGCCTATCGCCTATCTGAAAAACTACCGCCTGCAGTGTGCCGCTGAACTGCTGGAAACTACCGCGCAGCCAGTCTCGCTCATCGGTGAACAATGTGGTTTCCGGGAGATGAGTTACTTCGCCAGGGCGTTCCGTCAGAACTACGGGTGTACGCCGTCGCAGTATCGAAAAGCGTCTGCGACGGCGTAAGAATTAGGTGTTTGATTCAATTATGCTCTCTCGAAAGATTTATGGTAGTTGAGCCGGATTCTGTGCTGATTGTTACTTTGAGGGGTTCAGTATCATTCGCCGGTTTTGCACAGAGGAAAGAGAATTCTGAATCGTGCTGAAGAACTTCCGGCTCATCGAAATTTTCCTGAATCGTTGTCTTTGTCAGTCCCTGTTCAATAGTTACCTCTATTTGTCTGGTTTTGCAGCTTTCCGTTCCGGTATAACGGATGGTCAATTTCGCGCTGGCGTTAGAATCTGCCCGGCAGGTAACCGCCCAGGACTCATTTTCCCCTGCATACATTATGACAGCGTCGTGGGAAATGAAATAAATGAGGCCTAATATCAACAAGGTGCAAAATGTTAAGAGAGTAAATAATACTTTTTTGTTCATTTATGCGTCTCCATTCACATGATTTACCAGCATTGCTTGATATGTATATCCATTGGGACGTTTAAGCGTCATAAAGTATGTACATCCAATATCGCCTCCAGTACCAGTATGTACAGCAACCCACGTAGAGGGAGGGGTAATTGACCATGTCTTCTTGCTTGCCGCATATTTCCCTGTTTCTTTTGTTTGGGTTACAAGGGAACCTGTTTTTTCTGACATACCTGTTTGCGAGTATCTTACATAATGGCTTGAGATAGTTGTACCGTTTGAACCGCTAATGGTATATCCACCATTCATAGATTTTATATATGTAAAGGTCGCGTTTTGTATTCCTTTGCGTCTTCCATAGTATATTGTCGAATAGAGTTTTACGGTAATACTACTATCCCAACCTTCTTCATAGACGCTTCCGTCTTGGAGGGAATTGGCTAATCTTTTAGCTGATTCTTCGCTATTCATTACTAGGCGGAGTGTATCTTTTCGAATGATTTCTTCTTTTTGGATTAATGATTTATTATTTGTATGAATTAAAGTCTCTTCTGCAAATGACAAGATATTGCCATTGACTGATATAATATTATCATTATTGATCAATTCTTTTACATTTAAATATTTGTCACTAAAGTAATCATTACGGTTCTTTGCATCGGAAAATTTCATTGTGTTAGTAGCCACGTTATTTTCAGAAACAGAGCCATTTTCAGCCGCATAAATATTTTGGGTTCTTGAATAAAAAGCTACAATAATTGTAAGAATTAGCATTGGTATGCTTTTTGATAGGCGTATTTTTTTTCATCTTCTTCGTCCTTTCTTTGATAACTACGTTGAATTCCTGCATCTCATTGAAATATTATTTAATCACCCCACTTCATATAATATATTTTTGTATATAGTTATTATAATAAAAAATATATTCATGTCAATAAAAATATTGTGATTTATATTATGCTTGCCCCTAAATTGATATGAAGATACCGTTTGTTTTTTTCGTCTCCTATGCTATAATTGCTATCATATGAGGTTGAAGCACAAAACGTTGAAGAACAGGAAGGGGAAAGATGAGCGAGTATAAGCCGTTGCCAGTGGGAGTTGATAATTTTGAAAAGCTGATTACTGACGGATATTATTTTGTGGATAAGACGCTGCTGATAAAAGAGCTCCTGGATAAAAAGGGTGAGGTAAATCTGTTTACCCGTCCCAGAAGATTCGGAAAGACTTTAAATATAAGTATGCTCCAGTACTTTTTTGAAGACGCCCGTGAGAACGACGGAAGAAAGAGAGATAACCGCAGTTTGTTTGAAGGATTGCGCATCATGGAGGAAGGTGAGAAATATCTTTCTAAATTCGGGAAATATCCGGTGATTAGTCTTTCGTTGAAATCAGCGAAGCAGCCGAATTTTGAGGAAGCTTATATGGCGCTGCGGACAGAAATCGCAGGGGAATTTAAAAGGCATTCTTTCATAGCGGAACATGAGTGTTTGTTCCCGGATGAGAAAGAGCTGTTTTTGAAGCTTATGCTACAAAAAGGAGAAAAAGCAGAATACAATCAGTCGCTGAAATTTTTATCTTCCTGCATGAAAAAATATTATGGAAAAAAAGCAATGATACTGATTGATGAATATGACGTTCCATTGGAGAATTCGTTTTTTCGGGGTTTTTATGAGGAGATGGCAGATTTTCTCCGCTCACTTTTTGAGTCGGCGTTAAAGACAAACAGCAGCCTGGAGTTCGCGGTACTTACCGGGTGCCTGCGGATTTCGAAGGAAAGTATTTTTACAGGCATGAATAATTTAAAAATCATTTCGATATTGAGCGACAAGTACGATGAACATTTTGGTTTTACGGAAGCGGAAGTCAGGAAAATTTGTGAAGATTATGGAATGAACTCAAAAATCCCAATATTTGAAGAATGGTATGATGGTTATCTGTTCGGAAATAAGAATGTATACAATCCTTGGAGTGTAATTCAGTTTGCAGATGATTTGCAAGAGAATGAAGAGCGTTTTCCGTATTCTTACTGGGCAAATACAAGTTCCAACAGCATTGTACGGAGCCTGATTGAGCGGGCGGATGATGAAATAAAGAGCGAGATTGAAGCATTGATTGAAGGGAAAAGCGTAGTAAAGCCAATTCATGAGGATATTACTTATGATGAGGTTTATAAAAGTATGGATAACCTCTGGAATTTTATGTTTTTTACAGGTTATTTCCGAAAGGTACGGGAGTGGATGGATGAGCGGACAAAACAGCACTTTGTAGAGCTGGCTATTCCGAATCAGGAAATAAAGTATATATTCCGCATGAAAATTCTTACGTGGTTTGATGAGAAATTGAAAGAAAAAGACCGCTCAGAGCTGTTCACAGCGCTGGTGAACCAGGATGTGGAAAAGCTGGAGGATGAAATCGTGGATCTGCTGATGGAGACGATTAGCTTTAATGACGCTTATGAAAGTTTCTATCACGGTTTTTTGGCCGGTATCTTGTCAGGAATGAAAGGGTATATCGTAAAGTCTAACCGGGAGGGTGGAAAAGGAAGGAGCGATTTGTTTGTCAAGCCTGTTACCCGAAGAAAAGCGGCGTTTGTAATAGAGTTTAAAGTGGCGAAGAGGTTCGAAGAGCTGGAAGCAAAGGCCGGGGAAGCGCTGCGGCAGATAGAAGAGAAGCGTTATGCGGACGAACTGCACGGCGACGGGTATCAGGAGGTTATCCGGTATGGGATTGCATTTTTCGGGAAGGACTGTGTGGTGAGAGCTTGAACGTCAGTGCAGGTGTAACAGTTCAGCCTTCGGCTTCACTGTTACGTGCAGGTCTCAAAACTAGTGCTTGCATGTTGATTTTGTTTTTACTATAATAAAGAATTAGAGAAATACATATATACTATTGAGGAGGAGAAGAAAGTGAACATTACGACACTGTTAAACGCGATGCCGGGAGCCTGTGCCCAGGGGCTGATTTGGGGGATTATGGCAATCGGGGTGTACATTACTTACAAAATCCTGGATTTGGCAGACCTTACGGTAGACGGGACGATGTGTACAGGAGGCGCCGTCTGTATTATGATGATGCTGAATGGGCAGTCTGTAGGAGTTTCTCTGCTATGTGCATTTCTGGCTGGAATGCTGGCTGGACTGGTAACGGGAATTTTCCATACGGCGATGGGAATTCCGGCGATTTTGGCGGGGATTTTGACTCAGTTGGGACTTTATTCCGTAAACTTGCGGATTATGATGGGAAAATCAAACCAGGCGCTCAGTGTGGACAAGTATAATCTTCTTGTATCCCTGAGATACGTAAAGGGAGTCCCATTTTATCAGAATAGTATTTTTGTGGTAATGATTTTTATTCTTGTAATTATTGCTGCGCTTTACTGGTTCTTCGGGACGGAGCTGGGCTGCTCTATCCGTGCGACAGGTTCCAACCAGAACATGTCAAGGGCACAGGGGATCAATACAAACACACGCAAAATCATCGGACTGATGCTTTCGAACGGTATCGTGGCTCTTGCCAGCGGCCTTTACGCCCAGTATCAGGGGTTTGCAGATGTAAATATGGGGCGCGGCGCGATTGTTATTGGATTAGCTGCGGTGATTATCGGACAGGTTGTATTCGGGAAAATCAGGGGGAACTTTGCGTTTAAGCTGTTTGCCGTGGCGCTTGGAGCGATTATTTATTATCTGGTTATCCAGGTCGTTCTCTGGATGGGACTGAATTCTAACGATTTGAAGCTGCTGTCAGCGCTTGTGGTGGCGATATTCCTGGCGATTCCTTATATGAAAGGAAAGTATTTTGCGAAGGGTATAAGAAAAGGAGGTTCTGCCAATGCTTAAGATAACAGGTGTAAAAAAGACGTTCAATGCGGGCACGATCAATGAAAAAGCGGCTTTGAGAGGGCTAAACCTTACTTTGAATGAAGGAGATTTCGTAACGGTTATCGGAGGAAACGGAGCCGGGAAATCTACAATGCTGAATGCGATTGCCGGCGTCTGGCCGGTGGATGAAGGAAGTATTTTTATTGATGATATCAATGTGACGAAGCTGCCGGAGCATAAACGCGCGAGCTATCTGGGGCGTGTGTTCCAGGACCCCATGACAGGAACGGCGGCCAGCATGATGATAGAAGAGAACCTGGCGCTTGCGGCGAGGAGAGGCGCGCGCAGGGGTCTTAGGCAGGGGATTACGAACAGTGAACGGGAAGAGTATAAGGAGCGGCTAAAAATTCTGGATTTAGGTCTGGAAGAACGTCTCACTTCCAAAGTCGGTCTGCTTTCCGGAGGACAGAGGCAGGCGCTGACGCTGCTTATGGCAACGCTGAAAAGACCGAAAGTGCTTTTGCTGGATGAACATACGGCGGCGCTCGATCCCAAAACGGCGGCAAAAGTGCTGGACGCTACAGACCGCATCGTGTCAAAGGATAATCTGACAACCATCATGATTACCCACAATATGAAAGATGCGATTGTACACGGAAACCGACTCGTAATGATGTATGAGGGACGAATTATCTATGATGTGGCAGGCGAGGAGAAGAAAAGCCTGAAAGTTTCTGATTTGCTGGCAAAATTTGAGCAGGTCAGCGGCGGGGAATTTGCAAATGACAGGATGATACTTGCGTAAATTCGCCAATTTTTGTTAATTTTTATCAAATTATTGAAAAAAGTACATTCGGAATTGTTGAGAATGGATATATGTTGTGTTATAATACAGACATATAAGCAGATTTTGTTTGCTATATGTCCAAAAGTTAATGATACGATGCTATGAAAGGCTATAGCTGCAGATGTGAAAGCGCGGATTTATCGGCTTTCATGTTATTTTGTGTGAAAGGAGGTAGATGTCGATGCACTTGGTAAAGGATGAAAATGGAAATGTATGCGCACATGCACACAGCCATACACATTCTCATACTCATGAAGGCGGACTGGAACACAGCCATCCCCACAACCATGAACACGGACACGAGAATGAGCATGACCACACGCACTCCCACGCAGACGGCTGCAGTCAGGAGTCCTGCGGGGAATGCCGGGGCTGCGGGCATGAACATTCAGAGGCATCTGATAAGAATGCGGCACTGCTGACTTATATGTATCAGCATAACCAGAGCCATGCTGCGGAACTTGACCAGATGGCGGAAAAGCTTTTGAAGGAAGGGAACGATAAGGCTGCGGAACAGATACGCAAAGCAGTGGATGAGTTCCAGAAAGGAAATATGTATCTGAACCTGGCGCTTGCCGTGGTGAAAGACGGGCAGTAGGAGGAATGACAGATGTGTTTAGCTACAGTTTACAATAAAGCCCAGGAGCCTGACAGTGTGATTTTACAGTATGTCAGCAAATTAGAGGTGGATGGTGAAAATATCACCCTGATTGATGTAATGGGTGAGCAGAAGACCATCCGGGGAAGCATCCGGTCTGTAGACCTGACCGGGGGATGTGTTGTAATTAACTGCGAAGAGTAAGCAGTTAAAATAAAAAACATGGAGGTAGTTTAGCAATGAAAAGATTATCGGAAATGATGAAAGAAAGACAGTTGCTTTCTTTCGA
The DNA here is from genome assembly GCA_004793585.1 of Hominisplanchenecus murintestinalis. Lineage (GTDB taxonomy): Bacteria > Bacillota > Clostridia > Lachnospirales > Lachnospiraceae > Hominisplanchenecus_A > Hominisplanchenecus_A murintestinalis. Next base: position 56,219 of record SRZB01000002.1, read on the forward strand.
GCTTTTTCCACCAAAAACAGACAAGGGAATGGAAAATCTCCCTGGAACAATCGGGAAGCTGTGCGAGTTTGAGCCAGAGTATATTTCCTGTACATACGGCGCCGGCGGCACAAACGTAGGAAAGAACCTGGATGTGTGTCAGATGATTAAAGAGGCAGGAACCACTCCGGTAACACATTTCACATGCATCGGAAACACTCGTGAGGGAATCAAAGAGCAGCTTGAAAATTATCTGAAAAACGGCGTAGACCATATGCTGGCGCTTCGCGGCGACCTTCCGTTCGGATGGACAGGAACCGGCGGGGATTTCAAATATGCGACAGATCTGGTAGCTTTTGTGCGAAAAGAGTTTGGCGATAAATTTGAAATTGCAGTGGCAGGTTCCCCTGAGGGACATATCTCATGCCGCAGCCTGGATGCTGATGTGGCAGTTTTGAAACAGAAACAGGATAACGGCGCAGACTACATCATGACACAGCTCTGCTGGGATATGGAGCAGTTCAAGCGCTGGCAGGATAAGCTGGACAGAGCGGGTATTACGATGCCGGTTGACGTAGGTATCATGCCGATTCTTGACCAGGCAGCTACGATTAACATGGCGCTTTCACGTAATGCATGTGTAATGCCGCGTGCACTGTGCGAGCTGATTTCAAAATACTGGATTTTCCCGAATCCATTTGATAAAGAGCCGTTTGACGCGGCGGTTGACCAGAAGAAAGCTGACTTCAAGAAGGCTGGTATTGAATACACAATTAAGCAGATTGATGAGTACCGTGCACTCGGAATTAATGGTATCCATCTGTATGCACTGAATAAGTGGAAAGACGTTACTGACATCATCAATGAGTCCGGTATCAAGACAATGGTTTAATTTACTGATATTTCTTTAGAAGGAGCATGATTTTATGTCATTTACTATAGCGGTAGCGGGAAAAGGCGGGGTCGGAAAGACAACGCTGTGCGGTCTGATGATTGACTATTTAAGCAGGAAAGGGAAAACACCGATTCTGGCCGTGGATGCAGATGCGAATGCGAATCTGAACGAAGTCCTCGGCGTGGACGTGGAGATGACTCTTGGTGAAATCCGCGAGGAAGTGACCCGGGCAGAGATGAGCAAGGAAAATCCGATTCCCAAGGGTATGACAAAAGCAGATTATATGGAATTCATGTTCGGACGCTGTCTTTCTGAACAGGACGATTACGATTTACTTGTAATGGGACGCTCACAGGGGAAAGGTTGTTATTGTTTTGTGAACGGGCTTTTACAGAGCCAGCTGCAGAAACTGGCGCCTCATTATCCGTATATTGTGGTAGATAATGAGGCGGGAATGGAGCATATCAGCCGTGGTATTCTGCCGAAAGTGGACACTTTTATACTGGTCAGCGATTGTTCCAGAAGAGGAGTTCAGGCGGTAGGACGCATCGCAGAACTGATAAAGGAATGTGATATGAAGCCGGATTCTGTCGGGCTGATTGTAAACCGTGCTCCAAACGGTGAATTAAATGAAGGAACCAGAGAAGAAATTGAAAAACAGGGGCTGCAGCTCTTGGGCATTGTGCCGCAGGATACGGATGTCTATGAATATGACTGCGACGGAAAGCCTACGGTGGAACTGCCGGAGGAATCCCCTGTCAGGAAAGCTTTGTTTGAGATTTTAGACAGGCTTTTTGTATGATACTATCCCCTTGTTTCAGGCAGGGGGATTAAAAAGAAGTAAAAATATCCCGTGGGGGTGGATGCGGTAAGTCATCATACACCCGAAATAAAAAGGAGGTTTATAATGGGAAATTTTAAATTGACAACGGTAGAAGAATTCGAAGCGGCTACCGAGAGATTGCTGGAGACTGGCAAGAAGGTTGGGGCAGATGGATGGCAGTACAGAGTTGCCAATCAGACTCCGCATTGTAAATTCGGCGAGCAGGGTGTCTGCTGTAGAATCTGTTCTATGGGACCGTGCCGTATCACGCCGAAGGCTCCGAGAGGAATCTGCGGATGCGACGTACATGGCATCGTTGCCAGAAATTACCTGAAATTCACAGCCGGCGGTTCTGCGACACATTCTGATCATGGACGTGAAATCTGTCATACACTGTACAATGCAAAGCCGGAAGGACCATATAAAGTAAAAGATCCTGAGAAGCTGATCCGCATTGCAAAAGAGTGGGGCGTGGAGACAGAAGGAAAAGATATCTATGACCTGGCTCATGAGATGGCTGTACGCGGTCTGGAGGAATACGGAAAAGTATTCGGACACCAGAATTTCTTAAAGAGAGCGCCGCAGCATACCCAGGAAATTTGGGAGAGAGAAGAAATCGCTCCGCGTGCAATTGACCGTGAGGTATCCTGTTCCTTACATATGACCCATATGGGATGTTCTTCCAAACCGGAAGCATTAATCAGGCAGTCCCTGCGTTCAGGTCTTTCTGATGGATGGGGCGGTTCTATGGCAGGAACAGAATTCTCTGACGTCCTGTTCGGTACGCCGAAGCCGATTGAAACAGAAGCAAACCTCGGCGTTATGGAAAAAGAGAATGTAAATATCGTTGTTCACGGACATGACCCGTCATTGTCCGAGATGATTTGTGAATATGCAGACGATCCTGAGATGATTGCATATGCAAAATCAAAGGGAGCAAAGGGAATTACCGTTTCCGGTGTATGCTGTACTTCAAACGAAGTGGCTATGCGCCGCGGTATTCCGATGGCAGGAAACTTCCTGCAGCAGGAGAATGTCGTGCTGACGGGCGCATGTGAGGCGATTGTTGTTGACGTGCAGTGTATTTTCCCGGCGCTTGGGCCTTTGAGTAAATGTTTCCACACAAAATTCATCACAACATCACCGATCGCGCAGATGCCGGATTCTGAGTTCATCAGATTCAATGCGAAAACGGCAGACGAGAATGCAAAAGCTATCGTAAAGATGGCAATCGATAACTTTGAGAACAGAAATCCTGATCTCGTATATATTCCGGATCTAAAGCAGAAAGCGACTGTAGGCTATTCTGTAGAAGCTATCGTAAAGACCCTGGATGGAGTTACCAACTCACAGGTGGATGAGACAGGTACGACAAAACCATTGATTGAGTGTATCACATCCGGTGTTATCCGCGGCGCGGTGGCTATGGTTGGATGTAATAACCCGAAAATCAGACCTGACCATGCGCATATCGAGCTGATGAAAAAGCTGATTGCAAATGATATCATCATTGTTGCTTCGGGATGTTCCGCACAGGCTGCTGCAAAGGCAGGACTGATGGATAAAGCTGCAAAAGATCTCTGCGGCGCAGGCTTAAAGAGGGTATGCGAGCTGGCTGACATTCCTCCGGTACTTCACATGGGTTCCTGCGTGGATATTTCCCGTATGATGGTACTGGTAGCAGAGCTGGCAAAGGATTCAGGACTGAATATCTCCCAGCTTCCTGTTGTAGGATGTGCGCCTGAATGGATGTCTGAGAAAGCAGTATCTATCGGTAACTATGTAGTAGCTACAGGCCTTGACACATTCCTTGGCGTAGACCCGTATGTATCAGGCTCCACGGAAGTAGCTGAACTGCTGACAGGCGGTATCAGGGAGTGGGTAGAAGCAGCTTACACGGTAGAGAAAGATATCGACAAATTAGGAGATGCCATGATTGCAAGAATCGAAGAGAAGAGAGAGGCTATCGGCATCTAAGACAGAAAACATGGTAAAGGATGAATCACTATGAAGATTGCAGTAACCGGAAAGGGCGGCGTGGGTAAAACCACTTTTGCCGCCACACTGGCAAGATTATACGCAGAAGAAGGCAAGAATGTGCTTGCTGCAGACGTAGACCCGGACGCAAATCTGGGACTGGCACTGGGATTCCCGGAAGATTTGCTGGATTCTATCGTGCCGATTACGAAAATGCGCAAGCTGGTGCAGGAACGTACAGGTGCGAACGACGACAACAAATTCTACAAAATTAACCCGAAAGTATCCGACATTCCGGATACCTATTCTAAGACATACAACGGTGTAAAACTATTGGTGCTTGGAACCGTGGATACGGCGGGAAGCGGCTGTGTATGTCCGGAGCATGTGATGCTGAAACGCATTATCAATCATCTGGTGCTGCGGAGCAGCGACGTGGTTATCCTCGATATGGAAGCCGGACTGGAACATCTGGGACGTGGCACAACGGACGGAATGGATCAGTTTGTGGTAGTCATAGAACCGGGAGCCAGAAGCATCCAGACATACAAGAACGTGAAGCGGCTGGCAGAAGGGCTGGGCGTAAAGCAAGTGCGTGTCGTAGCGAATAAAGTACGGAATGAGGCGGATGAAGAGTTCATCAGCTCCAGGATTCCGGCAGAGGATTTACTGGGATTCATTCATTATAATGAAGAGGTCATTGACGCGGACCGCCAGGGCAAATCACCGTTTGACTTCAGCGAGAAAGCCGTCAGTGAAATTATAAAAATAAAAGAAAAAATCGATAAATCAAATAGCTGATTGGAGGTATTTAACAGTGACATTATTTGATGTTGTATTTAGTGGAAATGATACCGTATACGGTTTGACAGAGGGCGCAATCAATGGCGCGATTGAAAAACATGGCGCAGACAAAGCGATTGCTTTCCCAAATACCGCATACAGCCTGCCCTGCTACTATGGCGTAACAGGCACAAAGGTTGCAACGCTTGGCGAGCTGAAAGACGCCCTTGGCGTAGTGAAGAGCCTGATGACAAGAGAAAAGCGCCTGAATGACGCGTTTATGTCAGGCGTGGCTACTGCTTTGTGTGCGGAGTTCATCGAAGTGCTGAAGTATATGGACGGTGCAGTACCTTATGAGGAGCCGTGCTACGGGCATTTGGCAGATGCAGTTATCCGTGAGCTGGGCGTACCCCTTGTAACAGGAGATATCCCAGGCGTGGCAGTTATCCTCGGCTCTGCCCCTACCGCACAGGAAGGCGTAGAACTGGTAAAAAGCTATCAGGCACAGGGTATCCTGGTAACATTGGTTGGCGGTATTATTGACCAGTGTGAAGAGATGGGCTACAAGACAGGCGCAAACGTACGCGTTATCCCTCTTGGAAAAGATGTTACAAGCGTAATCCATGTAGTATCTGTTGCAGTCAGGGCAGCTCTGATTTTCGGCAACATCCAGCCAGGCGATGCAGCCGGTTTAATGAAATATACATTCGAGCGTGTTCCGGCATTTGTTAATGCATTTGCACCGCTTGATCCGGTTATCGTTGCATGTGGCGCGGGCGCTATCGCGCTTGGATTCCCGGTTATCACAAATGAAGAGACTTTCCGTGTGCCGAAGAGTCTGATTGTACAGAAAGACGTTTCCAAATTTAATGCAACTTCTCTTGAAGCAAGAGATATTAAAATCAAGATTACGAATATTGATATCCCTGTGGCATTCGCTTCCGCATTCGAAGGAGAAATCATCCGCCGCGGCGACATGCAGGTAGAGTTTGACGGCTCCAGGGTAGACTGCTGTGAGCTGGTACATGCAAAAGAAGCCAGTGAGATTGAGGATCACAAGATTGAAGTTATCGGACCAGACATCGACGAGATGGAAGTAGGAAGCAAGAACAGCATCGCATACGTGGTAGAAGTAGCAGGAAAGAACATGCAGGCAGACTTCGAGCCGGTATTTGAGCGTAAATTCCATTCCTATCTGAACTGCATCGAGGGTGTGATGCATACCGGACAGCGTGATATGATCCGTATCCGTATCAGTAAAGATGCATTTGCGGCAGGATTCCGTGCAAAACACATCGGCGAAGTGCTCTATGCAAAAGTTAAGAGCGAATTCGCAGCCGTAGTAGATAAGTGCCAGGTTAAAATTTATACAGACCCGGCTGAGTGTACAAAGATTCGTCATGAAGTGGCAACACCAATGTTTGACAAACGTGACGAGAGACTTATGACTCTGACAGATGAAGGCGTAGAAGTATACTACAGCTGTATCATGTGCCAGGCATTCTCACCGAGCCACGTATGTGTGGTTACACCGGAAAGACTTGGACTCTGCGGCGCTGTTTCATGGCTGGATGCAAAAGCAACCCATCAGCTTGATCCGGAAGGACCGTGCCAGGTAATCACAAAAGAGCGTATTATTGACGAGAGAATCGGCGAATACGAAGACGTTAATGAGGCTGTACGCAAATTCTCCCAGGGAGCTCTGGAAGATGTATCTCTGTATTCCATTATTGAGAAACCGATGACTTCCTGTGGATGCTTTGAGTGTATCTGCGGTATTGAGCCGCTTTCAAATGGCGTATGCATCGCTAACCGTGAGTACGCAGGCATGACACCAATTGGTATGACGTTCCCTGAACTGGCTTCTATGACAGGCGGCGGCGTTCAGACGCCGGGATTCATGGGACACGGAAAGCACTTCATTGCTTCCAAGAAGTTCATGAAGGCAGAAGGCGGTGTTGCCAGAATCGTATGGATGCCGAAAGATTTGAAAGATCAGGTAGCTGAGAGATTGAATGAGACGGCAAAAGAAATGTACGGTATTGAAAACTTTGTAGATATGATTGGCGATGAGACGGTAGCGGAAGATCCCGAAACATTGCTGGCATTCTTAGAGGAAAAAGGACATCCGGCTTTAAGTATGGAACCAATGATGTAAAACCGAGAAAAGAAATCAGGCGACGCCGCAGGCGGCATTTGATTTCACCGAGGTTTTAACTCAAGACATCCCAGGCAGCGTAAGCTGCCGCGGATGCAGAGCAGACGCAAAAGAGGGAGGTCTTGAGTCTACCTTTTGAGGAGCTACAATAAATTTTTCTATGTACTTTTTTTAATACACATCTGAAAAAGCCCCATACCCAAGGCTTTTTCATTGATTTTTGACTAAGACTGTTGTAAAATCATGGTAACAGCTTAGAACATGAAGGAGGATAATTTAAAATGCCATTTACAGCTAAATCAGGAAAGTTCAACGCCAGCATCAATACTGTTGAAATTGGCAGCGGAGACAAAGCAGTCAAAATTGGCGGTGAGAATGTATTACCCTTATATTCTTTTGACGCACCAATCGAGAATGCACCGAAGGTCGGTATCGAAATCACGGATTTTGGTATGGACAATGAACCGGACTGCGTGAAAAAATATTATGAAGGCTGCGAAAGTATCGCAGACATCGCAAAGAAAGCCGCTTCCTTTGAGGGGGTTGACTTTTTATGTTTCCGTATGGAAGGCGGAGATCCAAACGGAGCAAACAAATCCACAGAAGAATTAATCGGCGCACTAAAAGAGGTGGCTGCAGCAGTAGATCTCCCAATCGTAGCGGCAGGATGCAAGAATGCTGAAAAAGACGCAGAGCTTCTTTCTAAAGCAGCAGAGGCGCTGGATGGCAGAAATGCAATGCTTCTGGCGGCAAAGGAAGAGAACTACAAGACAGTAGGCGCGGCAGCCGGACTTGCTTACAAGCAGATTGTAGGTGCGGAGTCAGCCGTTGATATCAACCTTGCAAAGCAGCTGAATGTGCTTATCGGACAGCTTGGCGTAAACAGCAAGAGTATTGTTATGAACGTAGGTACTGCAGCAGCCGGATATGGATTCGAGTATGTGGTTTCTACTATGGATCGTATTAAAGCAGCGGCATTGTCACAGAATGATGCAAACCTGCAGATGCCAATTGTAACTCCTGTAGCATCCGAGACCTGGAGCGTGAAAGAAGCTATGGCTTCTGAAGCAGATGTTCCTGAGTGGGGAGACCAGGAAGCGCGTGGAATTGATATGGAAGTTGAAACTGCTATGGCAGTTATCGCATCCGGCTCCAACGCAGTTATCCTGAAACACCCGACGTCAATTGCAACCATCACAAACCTGGTTAAAGAATTAGTATAACTGCTATCGAAGGAGGATTATAAATTATGGCACTTAAAGGTCTTGATATTTTTAAATTGTCACCAAAGAAAAACTGTAAAGAGTGTGGATGTCCTACCTGTATGGCATTTTCTATGAAAGTGGCACAGGGTGCGATTGATGTCAGCGCATGTCCGTATTTTGCACCGGAAGCTCTTGCAAAACTGTCAGCAGCTACAGAGCCTCCAATGAAAACCATCAAAGTTGGTGCAGGGGATGCTGAGATGACACTCGGCGGCGAGACAGTATTGTTCCGTCATGAGAAAACTTTTGTCAGCAAGACGCGCTATGCATCGGCCGTATGCGACTGCATGGATGCTGCCGCAGTGGATGCGAGATTAGCTGATATTGCAAAGGTTGATTATGAGCGAATCGGTGAGCGTATGTTCGTGGAGATGATTTATGTAAATCACTCTTCTGAAGCAGTTTCCGATTATGTTGAAATTGTAAAAAAAGCCGCAGCTACCGGACGTGTCCTGGTACTCGGATGTACAGATGTTGAACTGGCAAAAGCTGCGCTTGCAGTATGCAAAGACAGCAAGCCAATCTTAAACGGCGCAGATGCTTCCAACTATGAAGCAATGAATGCCGTTGCTACAGAAGCGGGCGTTGTTCTCGGCGTAAGCGGTGCAAACCTTTCAGAAATCCATGATACCGTTGAAAAACTGGAAGGTCTTGGAAACAAGAATCTGGTAATCGACGTGACCGGAGAAAATGTAAAGGATACGTTTGCAAATGCAGTTCAGGTACGTAAGGCTGCTTTGAAAGACGGAGACAGGACATTTGGTTATCCATCAATCGTCAACACAGCAAAAATTGCAATGGGTGACTCACACAAGCAGGCTGCTCTGCTTTCACTGTTTACCATGAAATATGGTTCTATCGTAATAGCAGAAAACATCTCTTATGCAGAGGCTCTTCCGCTGTACGGTCTGCGCCAAAACCTGTTCACAGATCCACAGAAGCCAATGAAAGTCGAGCCGGGCATTTATCCGCTGAATGGCGCAGATGAAAATTCTATATGCCTGACGACGGTGGACTTCGCTCTTACATACTTCCTGGTTTCCGGAGAGCTGGAGCGTTCAGGCGTACCTGTAAACCTGATTATCAGCGATGCCGGCGGACTTTCCGTACTGACTTCCTGGGCAGCAGGCAAGTTCTCTGCAGGAACCATCGCTAAATTCTTTGAGGAAGCAAAGATTGAAGAGAAAGTAAAGAGCAGGAAATTGGTTATCCCTGGCAAAGTAGCTGTATTAAAGGGAGAAATCGAAGCAAAATTACCGAACTGGGAAGTAATTATTGCACCGAACGAAGCAGTACAGCTTGTTAAATTTATGAAAGATTTCGCATAGGCGATATGCGGATTATTTAAAAGAAAAGGAGAACAGACAATGGCAAAATTTGTTACAATTGGTGAAAGACTTTCCACCACTGCTCCGGCAGTCAACAGAGCTTTTACAAGCCGCGATCCTGAACCAATCCTGAAAAGGGCGAAAGAGCAGCTGGATGCAGGGGCTGTTTATCTGGATGTAAATATCGGACCGGCAGAGAGCGACGGAGAGGATTTAATGAAGTGGGCAGTTCAGCTGCTTCAGAGTGAGTTTGACAATGTACCTCTGGCACTGGATACTTCCAATACCAAGGCAATCGAAGCAGGTATTTCCGTATATAACCGTTCCAAAGGAAAACCGATTGTAAACTCTGCGGATGCAGCAGGAAGGATTGAAAATATCGATTTGGCAGCAGCTAATGATGCCATCGTTATCGCACTCTGTAACGGCGAAGGTATTGCAAAGGACAATGATGAGCGTATGGGATACTGCCAGCTTCTTCTTGAGAGAGGACTTGAGCATGGCATGGAGGCTGAGGATCTGTGGTTTGACCCATTATTCCTGGTTGTAAAAGGAATGCAGGACAAGCAGATGGATATTCTGGAATGTATCAAGATGTTCTCTGATATGGGACTGAACTCTACAGGCGGTCTGTCCAATAACTCTAACGGTATGCCAAAGCACATCCGTCCGATTATGGATTCCGCAATGGTTGCAATGGCTATGATGCAGGGGCTTACTTCTGCAATTGTAAATCCATGCGACCTGCGTCTGATGGAGACAATCAAGTCTTGTGACGTATTTAAAAACAATACTTTGTACGCAGATTCCTATCTGGAGATTTAATAAATGTATAAGGTTACTTTTAAGTTTGAAAACAGCGAAGATGTCAGCGTCTTCGCTGCTTTCGGTGAAAGCCTTCTTGAGGTAGCGAGAAAAACAAATGTAGCTATCGATGCACCGTGTTCCGGAAATGCATCTTGCGGAAAATGCAGAGTGAAGCTCATTGATGGAGAACTGGAATCAAAAAAGACCCGTCATATCAGTGATGAAGAATATGCGGACGGCTGGAGGCTGGCCTGCACCAGCACGATTAGCGCGGACGTAGAAGTGCTGGTGCCAGATATCGCCTCTGCTTACAGAAGCCGTATGAAAGTAGCTGATTTGTCATCACCGGACGAGATAAAGATTTTTGACGATATCAAATCATCCATTGCTGACGCAGGAATTGAACTGAAAAATAATCTTGAAATCATAGAATTGAGCATGGAAATTCCGACTTTGGACGATACGATGCCGGATAATGAGCGCCTTACACGCGCAGTAAAAGCAGAAACAGGCTTAGAGAGGGTGAAGCTGCCGTACTCTGTGCTGAAAAAACTGCCGGATGTATTGCGTGAATCAGACTTTAAAGTAAAAGCCGTGATCCGGAAAACCGCGTCAGATATCTTTGTGTACGATATTTTCCCGGCATCGGAAGAGGTAGTCGTTGCCGGAGCGGCAATCGATATCGGCACAACTACAGTGTCCGGTATCCTGATTAACATGCTGGATGGCTCGATTCTGGCAAAGGGGTCTGCAGGAAACGGGCAGATTCGTTATGGAGCGGATGTTATTAACCGGATTATCGAATCAGATAAGCCAGGCGGGAAGGAGCGGCTTCAGAAAGCCGTGATTGATGAAACGCTTAATCCGCTTCTGCATGGCATGTGCCGCCAGGCAAAGATTACAAAGCGCAATATCTATCGTATGTGCGTAGCAGCGAACTCTACCATGAATCATCTGCTGATGGGAATCAATGCGAACCCGCTGCGCATGGAGCCGTATATCCCGGCATTTTTCAAGACGAATTCTTTGTTTGCGCAGGATATTGGCATTGATGTGAATCCTGACGCCCATATTATCGTGGCGCCGAATATAGGCAGTTATGTGGGCGGCGATATTACGGCAGGCGCGTTTGTGAGCATGCTGTGGAACAGACCGGAATTTTCACTTTTTATTGATTTGGGAACCAACGGGGAAATCGTGTTTGGAAATTCTGACTTTATGATGAGCTGTGCATGTTCGGCAGGCCCTGCATTTGAAGGCGGCGATATCAGCTGCGGCATGCGCGCGACGGACGGCGCCATTGAAGCATGTACGATTGATGCTGATACGATGGAGCCTGCGTTCCAAATCGTAGGAGAAGAAGGCACAAAGCCTATCGGGCTGTGCGGTTCCGGTATCATCGACGTTATCAGCGAGCTGTTCCGCTGCGGAATCATTGACCCCAAAGGGAAATTTGTGCGCGACGGTAAAAGGATAAAGCGCGACGCATATGGAATGGGAAGCTATGTGCTTGCATTTGAAGCCGATGCCGGTTCTGTAAAAGATGTAGAGATTACAGAAGTGGATATTGACAATTTCATCCGTGCCAAAGGCGCTATTTTCTCTGCAATCCGCACGATGCTGGCATACTGTGACTTTGACATTTCCATGATTGAGAATGTGTATGTAGCGGGCGGTATCGGCAGCGGCATCAATATGGAAAATGCAATCAATATCGGTATGTTCCCGGATGTACCGCTGGAAATGTACCACTACATCGGAAATTCTTCTCTGGCGGGCGCTTATGCCATGCTGTACTCTACGGAGTCAGAGCGGAAGGTTTATGAAGTGGCGCAAAATATGACTTATATAGAATTGAGCGCGATTCCTCAGTATATGGATGAGTTTGTAGGCGCATGTTTCCTGCCGCATACAGACAAGTCCCTGTTCCCCAACAGATAAAAACAGTGCTTTGGTCTTAAAAGCAACAAAATATAGAGGATAGGCTTGAAACAGCAAGAGAAGGAGTAACCCATGAACATAGACTACGGAAAAGACAACAAAGAGCGAATCCCTTATGAGCATTATCTGGCGGAATTTCGAAAGCTTAACCCACAGGAGGCAGCACAGCGCACAGGTATTCCCTGGCATGAAGAAACGCAGGAATTTGAAATGCACATGATGCAGAAGCGTTTTCTGATTAAATGGCCGGAATGTACGATACGGAAAGCAGACCCGGAAGAACATGGATATGGAGCGATGGAGGATGGCATTCCGCCGAAAATCATGGTGATGCGTTATCTGACCAGAGGTGTGTCATCCACGGGAAGCGGAAATTTCCTGACCTATCGGGAAGTTCCCCACGGAGAAGTATATTTCCGTCAGTTTCAGGGACGCTGTATGATGCGCCTGGCGTTTGGATATGGTTCGAATCTTTCTCTTTTTCATGCGCAGATGGAAAAAATCGGGGCAAAAAAGCTGGATATGGGAGACGCCGCTTACGAATTTGAATTTCTGGATAAGTATTTTGTACGCTTTATTTTGTGGGCAGGAGATGACGAATTTCCGCCGTCCTCCCAGATACTATTTTCTGATAATTTCCCGTTGTCTTTTGAGACGGAAGATTTGGCAGTGGTGGGGGATATATCGATCAATACATTAAAGAAAATCTAACAGTCTGGTCTGGCTTTTTGCAGCACAAAGCCAGACAGCAGGAACTGAAAACAGGAGGTAGAACAATGGGGTTTTCAACAGTACCATGTAATGAATTTGTAGAAGTGCTGGCATCAAAAGCGCCCGTACCGGGTGGCGGCGGCGCATCTGCGCTTGTAGGCGCTATTGGGACAGCGCTTGGAAATATGGTGGGCAGCCTGACTGTAGGCAAGAAAAAATATGCAGATGTGGAAGCAGAGATGTATGAGCTGAAAGCAAAATGCGATAAGCTCCAGGCTGACTTGCTGACGCTGATTGAGAGGGATGCGGAGGTATTTGAACCGCTTTCAAAAGCATACGGAATGCCAAGAGAGACAGAAGAGGAAAAGGCCGAGAAAGCCAGAGTTATGGAAATCGTGCTGAAAGACGCCTGCTCTGTTCCGATGGAAATCATGGAGAAATGCTGCGAAGCTATCGACATTATCGCCGAATTTGCCGCAAAAGGTTCCGCGCTGGCAATCAGCGACGCCGGAGTTGGAGCAGCGTTCTGCAAAGCAGCGCTTGAGGGCGCTTCCCTGAACGTATATATCAATACAAAATCTATGAAAAACAGAGAATATGCAGAAGAGTTAAATAAAAAAGCTGACGCTATGCTTGCGGAATATCCGAAGAAAGCAGAAGAAATCTTTAACAGCGTACTTGGAAGATTGAAATAAAAGGAGAGGGAACATGGCAAAACAATTATTAGGAAAAGAAGTCGTAGCGGCTCTGAATGAGCGCATTATTGCAAAAGCCCAGAAGCTAAATGAAAAAGGAATTAAGCCAACGCTTGGAATTGTGCGTGTCGGTGAAAACGAGAGCGACCTGTCATATGAAAGGGGAGCTACAAAGCGCTGCGAGAAGCTGGGCGTGGAATATAAGAAATACCTTCTTCCGGCAGATGCAACGCAGGAGCAGGTGCTTGCAGTAATTGACGAAGTGAACAACGATGAATCTGTCCACGGAGTACTTTTATTCCGTCCTCTCCCGAAACATTTAAATCAGAATGAGATTGAGCAGGCGCTTGACCCGGCAAAAGACGTAGACTGTATGACAGACGGCTCTATGGCCGGCGTATTTACAGGAAAAGACCTGGGTTATCCGCCATGTACGCCGCAGGCATGTATGGAAATTCTGGATTACTACGGAATTGACTGCACGGGGAAAAAGGCGGTGGTTGTAGGACGTTCTCTGGTTGTAGGAAAACCTGCCGCCATGATGCTGATTAAGAAAAATGCGACTGTGACCGTATGCCACACGAGGACTGTAGATATGCCGTCTGTAGTAAAAGAGGCCGATATCGTAATCGTGGCTGCCGGACGCGCAGGAGTAGTTGACGATTCTTATGTAAGGCCGGGACAGATTATTATTGACGTAGGTATCAATGTAAATGAAGAAGGAAAACTCTGCGGTGACGTAGACTATGCAAAAGTAGAGCCAATCGTAGATGCCATCACTCCCGTACCTGGCGGCGTTGGAAGCGTAACTACCTCCGTGCTGGTAGGGCATGTAGTAGAAGCGGCAGAGAAGGCAAGTAAATAGCAGGATTACTGATGGAACTGATGTTTTAGAAAATTCCCCGCGGCGTTTAAATGGCTGCGGGGAATTTTTACGATTCATGATTTTCTTAAAACCAATTATAAAAAATAAAGATTGACAAATTACTATCAGGCTAGTAGGATATAGATGTGTAATTTAATATTGCCATATGAAGTGCAGGGGTATTTGCTCCTGAAAAGGGAATCAGGTGAGAGTCCTGAGCGATCCGGTCACTGTATTCAGGGAATTCTGTTCCATAAGTCCATTGCATACCCATTTGTGAGAAGGCGGGACAGCGTAATGATCTGTAAGTCAGGAAACCTGCTTTATATGTGAGATGGGCTTCCGCGTAAAGTTTAACATCCATTCAGGACATAAGAGGTATGTCCTGCGTTAAATGTCTGCAAGGGTAAGCAGGCATGTTTTTACTTAGTGAATGATTCTCGCTGCGTTTTTATTAAATACACAAAAAAAGCTGAGGTTCCTATAGAGCCGCAGCTTGAACTACCTCCTTCGGGAACAGGTATTCCGCAGCCTGTTCCTAAGCAGTGCACAGCACATCCGAAGCTTTCTGATTGGTATTACATGCAGAAGCGAGGGTGTGCTGTATTTTTGTTAAAAAAATCACGTATATTGATAAAAAATTAGAAAAATAGCAGCGAAATCAAATGATAATTCGAAAAATATTATTGTGAAAACTGCAAATATAAAGTATAATAGGAAACATAAGTTGTTACGAAAATCTATCTAAAGGAGGCAAGACAATGCTGGATCAAACTTATTATGAAAAGGCAGATGAAATTATTGCTTTTTATGGAAAAAAGCCTGCTTCGCTGATTCCAATTATGCAGGATATCCAGGGTATATACCGTTATCTGCCGGGAGAATTACTCACCTATGTCGCAGGGCAGATTGGAATCACAGAAGCCAAAGCTTACAGTGTTGCCACATTTTATGAGAATTTTTCTTTTGAAGCGAAGGGGAAATATATCATAAAGGTCTGCGATGGTACAGCCTGTCATGTGAGGAAATCGATTCCTATCCTGGAGGCATTTCAAAAAGAGCTTGGGCTGAGTGCAAAGAAACACACGACGGATGACATGATGTTTACAGTAGAAACGGTCTCCTGCCTCGGGGCGTGCGGGCTGGCGCCTACGGTTATGGTAAATGAGGACGTCCATCCCCGCATGACGCCGGAAAAAGTACTAGAGCTGATTCGAGAATTGAGAGGTGATGCAGATGATTGAAAACAGGGAAGAATTAAGAAAGAGCCGTGAAGCAGCGGAGCAGGAAATGGCTTCCTATGCCTGCAGAATCCTTGTCTGCTCAGGAACAGGATGTATTGCGACTGGTTCTCAGAAGATTTATGAAGAGTTTCTGAAAATCGCAAAAGATACTCCAGAGGTAACCGTGGATTTCCAGCCGCATGATGACAAAGCTCACCTGGGAGTGAAGAAGACAGGATGCCAGGGCGTATGTGAACTGGGGCCCCTGGTGCGTATCCAAAAAGGAGATAAAATTGTACAGTATACGAAGGTTCAGCTAAGCAATTGTAAAGAAATTTTTGAACGTTCTGTAGAAGGGGATGATGTGGTAGAAAGCCTTTTATATGAACAGAAAGGCTTTCGCTACAAAAGCCCGGAGGAGATTCCGTTTATATCGAAACAGACAAGAGTCGTATTGGAAAACTGCGGAAAGTTTGACGCAGAATCCTTTGACGAATATCTGGCTGGCGGCGGTTTTCAGGCATTCCAGAAAGCGTTGTTTGAGATGACGCCGGAAGAAGTCGCAGATGCTGTCGACCGTTCAGGGCTGCGGGGACGGGGCGGCGGCGGTTTCCCGGCAGGACGGAAATGGAAACAGGCAGCCAGCCAGCCGGAGAACGAGCGCTATGTGGTCTGTAATGGTGACGAAGGCGATCCGGGGGCATTCATGGATGGTTCTGTGATGGAGGGCGACCCTTATAAACTGATAGAAGGAATGATGATTGCAGGGTATGCGGTAGGCTCTGCGAACGGATACATATATGTGCGTGCAGAATATCCCATGTCTGTATCAAGGCTGAAACATGCCATCACAGAGCTTGAAAAACGCCATATGCTGGGCAGCAATATTCTTGGTACGGATTTCAGCTTTCATATGCATATCAACCGGGGAGCAGGAGCGTTTGTGTGCGGTGAAGGAAGCGCGCTGACAGCTTCTATCGAAGGAAACCGGGGAATGCCCCGCGTAAAGCCTCCTCGTACGGTAGAAAAAGGACTGTGGGCGAAACCGACGGTTCTGAATAATGTGGAAACCTATGCAAACGTGCCAAAGATTGTATTAAACGGCGCGGACTGGTATCGCAGCATCGGTACAGAGGACACGCCTGGGACAAAGACATTTTCCCTGACAGGCTCTATCCAGAACACCGGATTAATTGAAGTGCCTATGGGAACCACGCTCAGAGAAATTATTTTTGACATCGGCGGCGGAATGAAAGACGGAGGAAAATTCAAGGCTGTACAGATTGGCGGTCCTTCCGGCGGCTGCCTGACAGAGCAGCACCTGGATATTCCCCTGGACTTTGAATCCATCAAAAAATTTGGTGCGATTATTGGTTCCGGCGGTTTAGTGGTTATGGATGAACATACCTGCATGGTTGAAGTCGCCAGATTTTTCATGAGTTTTACCCAGAGGGAGTCCTGCGGAAAATGTGTTCCCTGCAGGGAAGGAACAAAACGTATGCTAGAGATTCTGGAGAAAATCGTGGACGGAAAAGGAGAAGCGGAGGATTTAGACAGACTGGAAGAGCTGGCTGAAATGGTCAAGAGCATGGCGCTGTGCGGATTGGGTAAAAGCGCGCCGCTTCCGGTGCTGAGTACCCTGCGGCTGTTCCGTGACGAATATGAAGAGCATATTGCAGAGAAAAAGTGTAAGGCGAAAGTATGTACGGCAATGCGCCGCTTTGTCATCAATCCAGAGTATTGCAAGGGCTGCGGCAAATGTGCCAGGAATTGCCCTGTGGGGGCGATTACAGGTGTGCGCAAACAGTGTTACCACATTAATCCGGACATCTGTATTAAATGTGAAGCATGTAAAGACAACTGTGCATTTGATGCGATTTATATAGAAGCATAGGAGGGCGAATATGGGAACGATTACAATTGACGGTAGAAAAGTAGAATTTACCGATGAAAAAAATGTCCTAACCATTATCCGGAAAGCAGGCATTGACATTCCGACACTCTGCTATCATTCTGAGCTTTCCACGTTCGGCGCATGCCGCCTGTGCACGGTAGAGGATGACCGGGGGCGGATGTTTGCATCCTGCTCGGAAGAACCCCGGGACGGTATGGTAATTTATACGAATACCGGGAAATTGAAAAAATACAGAAAATTAATTATTGAGCTGCTGCTTGCGGCGCACTGCCGAGACTGTACCACATGCGTGAAGAGCGGCGACTGTAATCTGCAGACCCTGGCGCACCGCTTTAACGTAACAAATGTAAGATTTGAAAATTATAAAGAAAAACGCCCTTTGGATATCAGTTCTCCATCCATCGTACGCGACCCGAATAAGTGTATACTATGCGGGAACTGTGTGCGCGTCTGTGAGGAACTGCAGGGAGTCGGCATACTCGGGTTCGCGAACCGCGGCTCTGACGCGATGGTTATGACTGCTTTTGAACGGCCAATCGCCACCACGGAATGTGTGAACTGCGGACAGTGCCGTGTATTCTGCCCGACAGGGGCTATCAGCATCAAGTCCGATAAAGACGCGGTATGGGATGCGCTGGCAGACCCGAATGTGCGCGTGGTAGCTCAGGTAGCTCCGGCAGTCCGGGTGGCAGTGGGCGATGCTTTTGGACTTCCGAAGGGCAGGAGCGTGATGGGGAAAATCGTAAATGTGCTGCACCGCATGGGATTTGATGAAGTGTATGATACGACGTTCAGCGCCGACTTGACGATTATGGAAGAATCCGCAGAATTCCTTGACCGCGTGAAGAACGGTGGGAAACTGCCGCTTCTCACTTCCTGCTGCCCGGCGTGGGTGAAATTTGTGGACAACCAATTCCCTGATTTCAAAGAACATGTATCGACCTGCCGTTCCCCGCAGGGAATGATGTCTGCCGTAGTCAAAGAATATTTCCGGGAGCCGGAAAACGGAAAAGGGAAAACGACTGTGATGGTTTCTTTCATGCCGTGTACGGCAAAGAAAATGGAAGCGGAGCGGCCGGACAGCTATACAAAGGGCGAGAAGGATACCGACTACGTTATCACAACGACAGAGCTGATAGAAATGATACGCACTACGGGCATTTATTTTGCGGACTTAGATTCGGAAGCATCCGATATCCCGTTTGGCTTTGGTTCCGGCGGCGGAGTTATCTTTGGGGTAACCGGTGGGGTGACAGAAGCAGTTATCAGGAGGCTGGCGCCCGATCATGATAAGGCGACTCTGGAAGAAATCGCAGAATGCGGAGTGCGGCGTGAAGGATTTATCCGGGAATTTTCTGTTCCTTATGAGGGAATGGAAATCAAGGTGTGCGTAGCCAGCGGGCTGGCAAATGCAAAGAAAGTCATGGAACAGGTGCAAAGCGGCGAGAAAGAATACCACCTGATCGAAATCATGGCATGCCGCAGAGGCTGCATTATGGGAGGCGGACAGCCGCGCCTGGCGGGAGAGCGGACAAAAAACGCCAGAACGCAGGGTATCTACAATGCGGACAGCGTATCGGTTGTGAAAAAGTGTAATGAAAATCCGATGATTACTTCCTTGTATGAAGGCTTTCTGAAAGGGAAAGAGCATGAATTGCTGCATAATCACAGGTAAAATGAAAACCGATTCTTATGTATAAACGTCCCCCTCGCGTCATATATTGTATCAGTACAGCGAGGGGGAATCTTTATGGAAGAATTTAATTTATACAAGGACATACAGGCAAGGACGGGCGGGGAGATTTTTCTGGGCGTGGTGGGACCCGTGAGAACAGGAAAATCCACTTTTATCCGAAGATTCATGGAAGAAATGGTGCTCCCGAACCTGGCCGAGAATGAAAAAAGAATCGCGACAGATGAAATGCCTACCAGCGGGAAAGGAAAAACCATTACAACGGTAGAGCCAAAGTTTGTCCCGAAAAACGCGGCGCGGCTGATGCTATCTGAGGAACTGGAAATGAAAGTACGTCTGGTAGACTGTGTGGGTTACATCGTAGAGGGGGCTTCCGGGGTAGATGATGAATCGGAACAGAGGATGGTAAAAACACCGTGGTCAGATAAAGAAATACCGTTTTCCGAGGCAGCAAAAATCGGCACGGAAAAAGTAATCCGTGACCACTCTACCGTAGGTGTTGTGGTAACTTGTGACGGGAGTTTCGGAGAACTGCCAAGAGAGAACTTCATGGAAGCGGAGCGCAGGGCAATTACCGAGCTGCAAAAATCAGGAAAACCCTTTGTGGTTCTGGTAAATTCCCAAAAACCATACGGAGATGAGGCAAAGAGGGTATTGAATTACCTGGAGTCAGAGTTCCAGGTGAGCGCCCTGGCCGTGAACTGCGAACAGCTCCGCAAAGATGATATCCACAGGATTTTGGAGCGGATATTATATGAATTTCCGCTGGTGAAAATGGAATTTTATGTGCCGAAATGGGTGGAAACACTTCCGGCAGACCATGAAATCAAAGAGTCTCTCCTTGAAGGGATACGTGAACTGCTTAAGAACCAGCAGCATATCCGCGATATTTCTGCAGATTCTGTACAATTCGAGAATAAATTTGCAAAAAAAATGAAGCTTGACGGAGTAGAACTTTCGAGCGGCACGGCACGGATACAAATTGAGATTGACGATACATACTATTATGAGATGCTCAGCGAGATGTCGGGCGTCCCCATCGAGGGCGAGTATCAGTTGATTTCTATGATTCGTGACCTTTCTGCACTGAAAAAAGAATATGAAGGAGTGTCGACGGCAATCGAAGCAGTCCGGGGCAGCGGGTATGGGGTGATTACGCCGAGGAAGGATGAAATCGCCCTTGAAGAACCGACGGTCATCAAGCAGGGCAGTAAATTTGGTGTGAAAATTAAAGCGGCAAGCCCGTCTATCCATCTGATACGCGCAGATATCGAAACGGAAATTGCACCGATCGTAGGCAGCGAGCAGCAGGCGGAAGACTTAATCGCCTACATTAAAGAAACAAGCAAGGGTGAACAGGGCATCTGGGATACAAACATCTTTGGAAAGTCCATCGAACAGCTGGTGGATGACGGCATCCGCACGAAACTCTCACGGATTGGCGAAGAAAGCCAGGTGAAGCTGCAGGATACGATGAAAAAGATTGTAAATGAGACAAACGGAGGTCTGGTATGCATCATTATCTAATGATTAAAAATTCTTATTTACAAAAATATAAAAATTTGATAAAATTTTAAGGTAGAAAAAATAAACTCTGCAGTCTGCTGCTGACGGAAATCCGCACAGGGCATGACTGCAGCAAAGTACTTAGGAGGAAAATAAATGTTTGAAAAACTGTTTAAGCTCAAAGAGCATAACACAGATGTTAAAACGGAAATCCTTGCCGGGGTTACTACTTTTATGACTATGGCGTATATTCTGGCAGTAAACCCGAACATCCTGTCAGCAGCAGGAATGGACAGAGGCGCCGTATTTACGGCAACCGCCGTGGCGTCCTTCCTGGGAACCATGCTTATGGCAATCTTTTCAAATTATCCGTTCGCGCTGGCGCCGGGCATGGGACTGAATGCGTACTTCGCATATACCGTTGTGCTCCAGTATGGATACTCCTGGCAGATTGCACTGGCAGCTGTTTTTATTGAAGGTATTATTTTTATCTTTTTATCATGCTTTAACGTACGCGAGGCGATTTTCAACGCTATCCCGATGACACTGAAACATGCCGTAAGCGTTGGCATTGGTCTGTTTATCGCGTTTATCGGGCTCCAGAATGCAAAGGTTGTTATCGGCGGCAGTACCTTGCTGTCCCTGTTTTCATTAGAAGGATTCCAGGGGCTCAATGATGGCGCTGGCGCGTTTAGCGACGTGGGAATCACCGTTCTTCTGGCCATTATTGGCGTGATTATTACAGCCATTCTGGTAGTGAGGAATGTAAAAGGAAATATTTTGTGGGGAATCTTGATTACCTGGGCGCTCGGAATCATCTGCCAGTTCGCAGGCGTATACGTTCCGAATCCGGACATCGGTTTTTACTCGCTGCTTCCGGATTTCAGCGGCGGCATTTCTATCCCGAGCCTTTCCCCGCTGTTTGCGAAGTTCCACTTTACGGGAATCCCCGTGCTGGAGCTGCTGGTTATTGTATTTGCATTTCTGTTCGTTGATTTGTTCGATACATTGGGAACTCTGGTTGGCGTATCCACAAAGGCAGGTATGCTGGATAAAGACGGAAAGCTTCCAAAAATCAAAGGCGCGCTGCTGGCAGATGCAGTAGGAACTACGGCAGGCGCGGTACTTGGTACTTCTACAGTAACAACCTTTGTTGAGAGCGCTTCCGGCGTTGCAGAAGGGGGGCGGACAGGCCTTACAGCAGTGACTACGGCTGTTCTTTTTGCACTGTCCCTGCTGCTTTCACCGATTTTCCTGGCAATTCCATCCTTTGCGACGGCTCCGGCTCTGATTATCGTAGGGTTTTATATGCTGGGCAATGTGATGAAAATTAACTTTGAAGACGCAAGCGAAGGAATCCCGGCATTCATCTGTATCGCTGCAATGCCTTTCTTCTACAGTATTTCCGAGGGGATTTCCATGGGAATCATTTCCTATGTGATTATCAACCTGCTTTCAGGGAAAAAAGACAAATTAAGCATTGTGATGTATATTTTAACTATTCTGTTTATTTTAAAATATTTCCTGTTATAAAAATGTAAAAATACAGGTAAATTTTAAGCCGCAGGTGTCCTCCCGGATATCTGCGGTTTAAAAAGCTTGTAAAGGATTTTCAGCGTTTTCCAGTATTTCGCTAAAATTTTTTTCACTGTTCAAATTGACAAATATGATACAGTGCCTTATAATAACTTCAGAATCTTAATAATTCCGTAACATTCCAAAAAAGTGATGAGGTATTATTTATGAAGAAAAAAAATGTCACACTTGGTCTGCTGGTTCTTTTTGCAGTTTTGGTAATGCTTCCCATAAAAGCAGAAGCCGGATGGCAATTAGAAAATGGGCAGTATTATCATTATAATTCTGCCGGAATGCTCAGCACGAACAAAAAGATAGGACAGTATTACGTAGGAAAAAATGGAGCACGATACATAAACCGCTGGAAAGGCAAAAATTTCTACGGAGAAGACGGGAAGAGAATCCCGAACTTTAAAGGCGGCTGGCAGACAATTGAAGGAAAAAGATATTATTATACCCCGGAAGGAAAGAAAGTCACAGGCTGGCTGAAATTAAAAGGAAAAAAGTATTATCTGGATGAAAACGGCGTAATGCTGTTAAAGTGGAAAGTCATTAATGGGAATTACTATTATTTTTCTACCGGAAGAAAACAGTACGGCGCTGCGTTGAAAGGATGGCAGAAGCTGAACAGGAAACGTTTTTATCTGTCGGAAAAAAACGGAAAGCTGAAACTCGGATGGTTCAGTGTTGGTAATAAGAAATATTATGCCACAACGGGAGAGGGCGTTTATACCGGCATCCGTGATATTGACGGACAGTCGTACTTATTCAATAGTCCCAGCGGCGCATTGCTGAAAGGATGGCGTACATACCAGGGAAATAAATATTATTGTACGCGGAAGACAGGAGCTCTTGCGAAAGGCATGGGTTCCATTGGCGGCCGGCTTTACTATTTTGATGAAGCTGGCGTAATGCAGAAGAGCAAAGTAGTGACCGTTGACAATGTAGCTTATTCTATCAATGCAAATGGAATTTGTACTAAGATTGCCAGCAGTTCGGGAACTCCTGATGATATGCTGTTTTTTACCCTGTATGAGTCAGGAATCGAAGGCTACGGCCAGGTAGGCGGCGACAACGGTAATGCCTGCGGAAAGTATCAATTTGACAGGCGGTACTCCCTGATTCCTCTGGTAAAATATTGCTATGGAAAAGATCCCGTAGTATTTAAGGCATTTGAGCCTTACGCAAAATGGAGCAATACGTCAAAATATCAGACAAAGCTTCTGAATAATCAGAAATTTTACAAAGCATGGACTTCTATTTACGAAACGTATCCGTTCGTATTTAAGAATTATCAGGACGCGTTTGCGATGCAGGAATATTATTCTCCTGTAGAAAGACAGCTTCAGGCGTGGGGAATCGACATTTCCAACCGGCCATATGTTGTGCGCGGCACTGTATTCAGTTATTCTATCCAACATGGTGCAGGAACGGCAGCCATGGCAGTGCGCGATGCAAAGATTAAAAACACAACTACGAATGAAGATTTTATCAAAAAGCTTTATAAGTACCGTATCAGTAAGTTCCCGACTTACAAAAGCAGGTATACACGGGAAATGAATGATGCGCTGGGACGGCTTTAACGATGAGGCTGATTATTTCCCCGGCAAAAAAATGAAGGAAGATACGGACACGCTCGTGCCGCTGGGACTTCCAGTCTTTCTGGACAATGCGGAAGAGATTATGCGGTGGATGAAGACGCTGTCTTTTGAAGAGTCCCGGAAACTCTGGGACTGTAATGAAAAAATTGCAGAGCTGAATGTTCAGCGCCTTGCAAAGATGGAGCTTCGCCGGGGGCTAACCCCGGCGATTTTATCTTATGAAGGAATCCAGTACCAGTACATGGCTCCGGCAGTTTTTGAAGAAAGTCAATACGAATATATTCAGAAACATCTGCGAATCCTTTCCGGCTTTTATGGAATCTTGAAGCCCATGGACGGCGTAACGCCCTATCGCCTCGAAATGCAGTCAAAAGCAGAAATTGCCGGAAAAAGAAAGATGAAACGATGCGATTAAAATTCCAACAGATACTGCATTTAATTAAAATTATATTAATATTACTAAACTCCTTGCTATCTTTTCTGTTTCATGTTAATATTCTGCTATATAGAACAATTTCGCGTTATTCAACATACAAATAGTAGTAAAATGTGATTTAGAAAGAAAAAATATGATTTGGAAAGAAAAAATGAAGAGTGCAGAAAATAAGAGATGGATTTTAATGACTGCAATTATTTTGATGCTTTGTGTCAGCAGTCTATGTGAAAGACCTATCCGAACAGAGGCAGCGTCGAAAATCTCCCGTCAGACGAACGGCTTGCGAAAAAAAGGAAGGTATTATTACTTTTACAAAAATGGAAAAAAACAAAAAGGATGGGTCAGCTTCGGAAGAACAAAACGTTTTTTTAGAAAATCAGACGGCCGGATGGTAACGAATCAAATTGTAAACTCCCGGAGGATTGATTCGAAGGGAATTTATCGGTGCGGAAGGCGGGAAGCTGTGGAACGGCTTTATAAAAAAATAATTGCCAAGATTACCAAAAAGAAAATGACGCGCTCCCAGAAATTAAGGACATGTTACAAATGGATGCTGCGCTGCCATTATCTTCCTGTTTCTCCATATCCTTCTGAAGACAGCAAATACAACGGCTGGGATGTGGCATATGCAAGCAACATGCTGAAAAGGCGCAGAGGAAATTGCTTTAGTTATTCTTGTGCCTTTGCATTTTTTGCCAGATGCCTGGGATATGATGCTAAAATCGTAGTAGGGCGCGCCCTGGATCAATACAAAAACCATTTCAATGAGCACTGCTGGGTGGAAATCAAAGGGAAGGTATATGACCCGGAAAGGGAGTCGTTCTGGAAAAACACAGGATCCATGTACGGGAAATCTTATTCAGAGCTGCCTTATAAATACACAAAAGTTTTTGAGATAGATTAATATGGAATATACTATTGGATTCCGGAATGTAAGATTGTTCCGGAATCCTCTTTTTGCAGACAGAACAGAAAAATCGTAACAGTTCAGCCTACGGCCTCACTGTTACGGAATCCAGCCCATGTAAAGTTTGCTGACCGCAAAGGGCTGGATTCTCTGGCTGAATTTACGTATTCTTACAGACTTTGCAGCAAGTGCAAAGTCCTGGGCTGAACTGTTACGAAAAATCTGAATTTTTTAAAAGGGTATATTTTCGAACAAATATGTGTTAAGATAAATTGTGTTATAACCTTTTTGTAAACCAACATCAAAATGGGATATATCTTAGATACATGAGAATTTTACCGGAAAGGCAGGTGAGCATTTGAGAATTAATGCATTGGAACTATTTAATTTCAGAAATATAGAAGACTCTCGTATTTCTTTTGAGGATAAAAAATTTGTTGTTCTAATTGGAGATAATGGGAGCGGTAAGACCGCGCTCCTGGAATCTATCACAAAAGTTTTTGCCCCCATTCTACGTACAGTGAATCAGGAGGCAATGAAAGAATGTGATTTAACAAATACCGATATTATGTATGGAATGACAGGAACGGCGATTGCTGCTAAAATAACATTAGATGGGGAAGGGTATTCCTGGATGAATAAGAGAAGAAATTCTTCAATTGAACCATTTGATAAAAGGATAGAAAAAAAAGATAAGGAATATAGTGATTCTAAAAAATTGAAAGCAAAATATGCCGAATGCTTAAGCAGAAATCAGCTGCCGTTAGTGCTATATTATGGGACAGACAGAATTCTTCGGGGGATTCCGCAGAGAGGGCATATTAAAAATTTTGAGATAAAAGATGCTTTGAAGAACTGTTTTGATAATACAAATTATTTCAGGGATTTTTATGATTGGTTTAAAACAGAAGAAGATATTGAACTTAGAAATTTGCGTCAAAATTCCCATTGCCGAAACCCAAGGCTTGACTGTGTGCGTACTGCTCTTGAAAGAATGATTAAAGGGTATAGTAATCTGCGAATAGAATTATCACCGTC
This sequence comes from Hominisplanchenecus murintestinalis, assembly GCA_004793585.1. GTDB lineage: Bacteria > Bacillota > Clostridia > Lachnospirales > Lachnospiraceae > Hominisplanchenecus_A > Hominisplanchenecus_A murintestinalis. Next base: position 82,340 of record SRZB01000002.1, read on the forward strand.
CAGGATGGTTATGACAAACGCAGCAGGAATTGATTTGCAAATTGACCAGTTGAGCGGGGGATATAAAGCAGTTTTATCCGTTACTGCAGATATTGCAAAACGACTTGCACAGGCTAATCCTGTCTCTGACAATCCATTAGAAGAAGAAGCGGTGATTTTGATCGATGAGTTGGATTTGCATTTACACCCGAAGTGGCAAAAAAGTATTGTGGAAGATTTGAAAAGGACTTTTCCGAATTGTCAGTTCATTGTATCCACACATTCCCCGTTTATTATACAATCCTTGAATGCAGATGAACTATTTGATATCAGTGAAATGAAGTATGCAGATGAAGCAGGAAGTTATAATGGGTGGAGCATAGAGGAAATACAGGAAGCCAAAATGGGAGTTGAGGCCAGAACGCCCAAGTTCTGTAATTTATTACAGCAGTTTACAAATGCTGTAGATGAAGAAGAACTCGGCAATGCCAGACGGCTCTATGAACAATTAGTTCGCATGGCACATCCTGAAAGCTATGAAAGAAAAGTATTAGATATGGATATGGAGATGATCGCTGTAGATGATAAAATTGACTAGAGGAAAAAGACCGAAAGAATTGACAGATGAAATTCTGATGGAGCTGACAGAGCTATATAGAAATAATAACCATAAAGATGTATGGAATTCACCAAAAATAAAAAAGCCATTAAAAGAAGCGCTATTGAAGATGAGTTACGGAAAATGTGTTTATTGTGAATGTTTGCTGGAAGAGGAGTCTAAGGATGCGACAATCGATCATTTCCTGCCAAAAACGGCTTATGAGAATAAAGTGGTGGAATGGGAAAATTTATTTCCATCATGTCTGCGATGCAATAGGCAGAAAAACAGTTATGATAAAAAACTCCTGAATCCGTGTAAAGCGAATCCTCAATATTTCCTTGGAGTGTGCCGTAATAATAGGTTTCGCCTAAAAGGAATTGATAGACAGGGACTTGGCAAAGATACGATTCGGGAAATCGGCTTAAATGATATCAAAAGAGTTCTTATACCCCGGGCAAGAGAATGGGAAATTATACGCTCACAACTGGAAGAGATATGTGAAAGCTTACAGGATGACGGATATCAGCCGAAACAGCAGCGAAAGTTCAAACACCTGATGGAAGATTGCATGGCAGAGAATTCATATGCAGCAGTAAAAGCAACGAATATGCTAAATGATGAATGTTACCAATACATCAAAAATTTTCTTATAAGTAAAAATGAATGGACGTCCGTTTTGGATGAAATAGAATCAGAACTGAAAAAAATTGCACTTCAACTGGTGTCTTTTTTTGAGGCAGATTCCGACGCGCCGTCACACCACAGGGAGGCATCATCATGATTGCATACATACGCGGAAAGGTAGCGCATCTAACCGAAACGAAAGTTATCGTGGATGTGCATGATATAGGATACCAGATATTTATTACAGCAAGGGACGCATCAGCCATGCCGCCTGCGGGCGACGAGGTACTGCTGCACACTTTTTTTAATGTAAAAGAAGACGCCATGCAGCTATTCGGCTTTCTATCCAAGGACGACATGGAGATATTCAAGCTGCTTCTGGGCGTAAACGGCGTAGGTCCGAAAGCAGCTCTTGGAATCCTTTCTGTAATGTCGGCGGACGACATACGTTTTGCCGTACTGGCAGATGACGCCAAGACGATTTCAAAAGCTCCGGGCATCGGAACCAAGACAGCCAGGAAGCTGATTCTGGAGCTGAAGGATAAGGTAAGCCTGGAAGACGCATTCGAAAAGCGTCTCGAAAATCAGGCCGGCGCTCCTGTACCTACAGTTGAAAATGACGCCGTAAGCGAAGCTGTACAGGCTCTGACAGCGCTTGGATATTCCAGTGCCGACGCGCTGAAAGCTGTCAGGAAAGCAGATATCGCGGAGGGCATGACGACGGAAGAAATCCTGAAATCAGCTCTTAAAAATATGTCATTTTTATAAAGGGGTAAACCATGAGAAAGAGAATTATCACATCAGACGTACTGGAAGAAGATATCCGCACAGAGACGAATCTCCGTCCCCAGACTCTGGATGATTATATCGGGCAGAGCAAGGCAAAGGAGACGCTGAAAATCTATATACAGGCGGCAAAGGAGCGAGGGGACTCGCTTGACCATGTACTGCTTTACGGACCGCCGGGGCTTGGTAAAACAACCCTGGCCGGAATTATCGCAAATGAAATGGGCGTGAATATCAAGATTACATCAGGTCCGGCAATTGAAAAGCCGGGAGAGATGGCGGCTATCTTAAATAACCTCCAGGAAGGGGACTTATTGTTTGTGGATGAAATCCACCGGCTCAACCGTCAGGTGGAGGAAGTACTGTATCCGGCGATGGAGGATTATTCGATCGATATTATGATTGGGAAAGGCGCCGCTGCACGCTCGATACGGTTGGATTTGCCCAGGTTTACCCTGGTAGGGGCAACGACAAGGGCAGGGCTCTTGACTGCACCGCTGCGCGACCGTTTTGGCGTGGTACACCGCCTGGAATTTTATACGGAAAGCGAGCTGGAAACGATTATCTCCCGCTCTGCCCAGGTATTAGGCGTAGAAATTGACAAAAAAGGCGCGGCAGAAATGGCAAAGCGTTCGCGTGGGACGCCCAGGCTTGCTAACCGTCTGCTGAAACGAGTAAGGGATTTTGCCCAGGTCAAATATGACGGACATATCACAGGAGATGTGGCTTCCCTGGCGCTGGATTTGCTGGAGGTGGATAAATTTGGTCTGGATCAGACCGACAGGAATATTCTCCTGTCCATGATAGAGAAGTTTAGCGGCGGGCCTGTAGGCCTGGACACGCTGGCGGCATCCATCGGGGAAGATTCCGGAACGATAGAGGATGTGTACGAACCGTATCTGATAAAGACCGGGCTGATTAACCGGACGCCCAGAGGCCGGGTCGTGACAGAACTGACTTACCATCATTTGGGGCTGCCTTATAATTCCTAAATAAAATTCTTGTAATTCTCAGGATTTCGTTTATAATGATAAATAAGAATGGGGAAACATGACGGATTTTCCCGAATGCAGAGAAACGGAAGAAAGGGAGAACATAAGAATGTCATCCAAAAACAGAGCAGAAGTACTGATTGATGGAAAAATATATACTTTGAGCGGATATGAGAGCGAGGAATATCTACAAAAAGTTGCTACATATATCAACAGCAAGCTAGTTGAATTTAAAAAGCTGGAGGGCTATAGCCGGCAGTCCCGGGAAAATAAAAGCATTTTATTGGAGCTGAATATTGCTGACGACTATTTTAAGGCGAAGAAACAAGCGGAGATGCTGGAGGAGGAACTGGCTGAAAAGGATAAGGAATTGTATGATTTAAAGCATGAGCTGATTGGCTCCCAGATCCGCCTGGAAACGGCTGAAAAGTCAGTGGCAGATTACCAGAAAGAATCTACAGAATATCAAAAGAAAATTGTCCGTTTAGAAACCGAGCTGAAAGAAAAAAATAATTAAGGATTGCAGGGCTGTCATCATCATGGCAGCCTTTTATAACAGTGAAGGCATCCGAACTGTTACAGTTTTTGCATACGGAGGTATTTATGCGAGCAGAATTACTTGCCCCGGCAGGGACTTATGAAAGCTTAAAGGCAGCAGTGGCGGCAGGAGCGGACGCTGTCTATGCAGGCGGCGCCAGATTTGGCGCAAGAGCTTATGCGGAAAATTTCACTGAAGAAGCCCTTTTGAAAGCGATTGATTTCTGCCACCTGCACGGCAGCAAACTGTACTTGACGGTCAATACGCTGCTGAAAGACGCAGAGATAGAAGAATTGTACGATTATCTGCTGCCGTATTATCGGGAAGGGCTTGATGCGGTGATTGTCCAGGATATCGGCGTATTGAAGTATATCCGTGAAGCATTTCCTAAACTGGATATCCATGCAAGCACGCAGATGACGCTCTGCGGTGCAGATGGGGCAAAATTTCTGGCATCCGCGGGCGCTTCCAGGATTGTCACATCCAGAGAGCTTTCTTTGGAAGAAATTAGGGCAATCCACAGAGAAACATCTATCGAAATCGAGAGTTTTGTCCACGGGGCGCTGTGTTACTGTTATTCGGGACAGTGCCTGACCAGCAGCCTGATCGGGGGACGCAGCGGCAACCGGGGGCGGTGCGCCCAGCCCTGCCGGCTTCCTTATCAGGCAGAAGGACGGGAGGGCTTTCTGTTGAGCCCGAAAGATATCTGTACGCTGGAGATTCTGCCGGAAATCCTGGATGCAGGCGTGTATTCCTTGAAAATTGAGGGGCGTATGAAACGGGCGGAATATACGGCGGGCGTAGTCCGGATTTACCGCAAGTACCTGGACATTGTACTGGCTCACGGCCGCAAAGAGTATCAGGTTTCTGAATATGATAAAAAAGAACTGATGGCGCTCTACAACCGCGGTGGATTTTCAACGGGATATTATGAGATGAGAAATGGACGTGAAATGATGTCCATGAAACGGGCAAACCATTTCGGTACTGAAGCAGCACGGGTAACTGCTGTCCGGCGGGGAAGTCTCACAGTCCGGGCGCTGGAACCGCTTCACAAAGGCGATATGCTGGAGAATACCGTACTTTCCGGGGATACGGCACAGGGTGCTTCCCTGAGCCTGAAACTGCCTGAGTCAGAGCTGCGGGGAATAAAGCCTGGAATGATACTCCACCGCACGCGTGATGAATTCCTTCTTGCGGAATTGAACCGCAAGTATATACAGACAGAAAGAAAAGAAAAAATTAATGGGAAATTAATGATTTCGGGCGGGCAGCCTGTTATACTTAACGTAATTATGGGAAAAATATCCATAAGTGTAAAAGGCGAAGTTCCTCAGGTATCGCAGAACCGCCCGTTAAGCGCCTTGGCGGTGAAAAAGCAGATAGAAAAAACAGGAAATACGCCTTTTGTATTTGAACATTTAGAAATACATCTGGAAGATGGGCTTTTTCTGCCCCTGCAGTGTTTAAATGAGCTGCGCCGGAGAGCGCTGGACGAACTGGAACGTAAGCTTACCGGGGTATGGAAGCGGAATAATGCCGGAAAAAAAACGCATATAAAACTGCCGCACAATGCCGAACGCGCAGCGCACAGGTTAAATGCGTCTGTGGAAACAACAGCACAATTGGAAGCGCTGTGCAAGGTGCCCGGTATTTCAAATATTTATATCGAATGTACAATTCTGGAAACGCCGCTTCGCACAGAACAGGCGGAAAAATGGGCAGGACTCTGCCATGCAGCCGGAAAATCCTGTTACTATGTATTGCCCCGCATTTTCAGAGCAGATACAAAGGCGTTATATAGCGGGCATGAAAGCCTAAAAGCATTAGAATTGTTTGACGGCGTACTGTTCCGAAACTATGAAGAATTTTTCTTCCTGCAGAAATACGGCTATACAAAAGCACGGATTCCGGATTACAATATGTATACTTATAACCGATATGCGGAAGAATTTTGGAAAGAGAGAGGAATCGCGCAGACGACCGCACCACTGGAATTAAATGACAGGGAACTGGCAGTACGTGGCTGCAAAAACAGTGAAATTCTCGTATATGGACACCTGCCTATGATGGTTTCCGCCCAATGCGTCAGGAAAAATGTAGACAAATGCCGGAAACAGAGCGGTTTTCTTTATCTAAAAGACAGAAAAGGGAAGCGGTTTCCCGTGAAAAACAGCTGTAGTTTCTGTTATAATGTTATTTATAATCATGTTCCTTTGGCGCTGTTCGGAAATAAGAAAGAGCTGGATGCCCTGGCTCCTGCATCGCTGCGTCTTTCGTTTACGATAGAGCCGCCCGAAAAAGCAGCCGGCATAGCGCAGGCTTTTGCAGAAAAGTTTGTAGAAGTGCGAAATATAGAATATGATTTCGGAGATTTTACCAGAGGACATTTTAAACGTGGAGTAGAGTAGGTGAAAACGTGACAAGGCTGATTATTGAGATTTCAAAATATGTATTGATAGCATTGATTGTACTGTATACCCTGCAGTGTTATCTTGCTTTTGTGAAAAAGGATGAAGACTCCCGGGAATTCCTGTTCCTGCGGCAGAATGTGGTAATGTTCTGTATCCATTTTGTCGCTTTTATGGTATTTTACCTGAAAATGGAACGGCCGATGCTCTTATATTTTTATGGAGCGCAGGTGCTATATCTGCTGGCAGCGCTGGTATTTTTCAGGAATCTGTATCCACGGGCTTCAAAGCTGATTATCAACAACATGTGTATGCTGATTACCATAGGATTTATTATGCTTACGAGGCTGTCCTATGACCAGTCTACCAAACAGTTTACCATACTGGCTGTCGGTACGGTGATTGCCCTTATCATTCCTGTGATTATACGTAAGATGCGGATACTTACGAAATGGGCATGGGTTTATGCTGTGCTGGGAATCGGGCTTTTGGGCGTGGTAGCAGTAATCGCGCGTTCTACCTATGGGGCGAAGCTTTCTTTGAGTGTGGGCGGCATCACGCTGCAGCCTTCCGAGTTTGTGAAAATCCTGTTTGTATTTTTCGCGGCAGGAATGCTGGCAAAATCCATAGAGTTTAAAAATATCGTGGTAACTACCGCGCTGGCTGCCTTTCATGTATTAATTCTTGTCATCTCCACAGATTTGGGAAGCGCGCTGATTTTCTTTATCACGTACCTGATGATGCTTTACGTGGCAACAAAGGATATCCGATATCTTCTGGCAGGATTTGCCGCAGGCGCATTGGCGGCAGTGGCGGCATATTTCCTGTTTAGCCATGTGCGGGTACGGGTAGAAATCTGGCAGGATCCATTTAAAGAATACGAGGGCGGCGGCTACCAGGTAGCGCAGGCGCTGTTTGCCATCGGCGCGGGAGGATGGTTTGGAACGGGGCTGTTCCAGGGTTCACCGGGTGCAATTCCGATCGTTGACCAGGATTTTATGTTTGCGGCAATCGTAGAAGAGCTTGGGGGAATATTTGCCATCTGCCTGATTCTAATCTGTATGAGTTGTTTTATCATGTTTGTAAATATTTCGATGAAACTGGAGGAGGATTTTTACCGGTATGTGGCGTTTGGTCTTGGATGCCTTTATGGAGTCCAGGTGTTTTTAACTGTAGGCGGAGCGATGAAAATGATTCCGATGACAGGTGTTACCCTGCCTCTGATCAGTACCGGAGGCAGTTCACTTTTAAGCACCCTTGCATCTTTTTCCATTATCCAGGGACTTTATATTTTAAGAGAAGACGAGGAAAACAGGTTTGAAGAAGAATACTACGACAACGGAAACGGAGGATATCCAGATTCGCGATATCCCTATTGATGAAGAGCGTCCCAGAAAGAAACGGAAGCTTTCTCCAAAGCCTAAAAAAAAGAAAGAACCTAAAGATGATATCCCGCCGGAAGTCAGTGAGCGAAAACGCAGGAACCGGAACTTAGTACAGGTCAGCTATATCTTTGTGTTTATGTTTCTGTCCTTAGCCGGGTATCTGGTACATTTTAATCTGAAAAAAGCGGATGAAATTAATTCTCATGTCAATAATACAAAGCAGGAGAGTAAGCAGGAAATGATTATCCGAGGTTCCATTCTCTCCGCTGACGGTGAAATCCTTGCCGGAACAAACGTGGACGAAGCCGGAAATGAAACACGGCTCTATCCATTTGAAAATGTGTTTTCTCATGTGGTAGGCTATGCGTCCAATGGAAAGGCAGGAATTGAGTCGACTTCAAATTTTGATTTGATGTCAAGCCATGCTTCGATACTTGACCAGATTCGGGAACAGAATCTGGAATCTAAAGTGAGAGGGGATAATGTGGTTCTCACTTTAGATTCCAGGCTCCAGAAAGCATGTTATGACGCACTTGGCTCTTACAATGGAGCTGTAGTAGTGATAGAGCCGGATACCGGAAAAATCCTGGCAATGGTTTCAAAACCAGATTTTAACCCGAACACCATTGAAGGCGACTGGGATTCCCTGATCAGTGATTCTTCAAACAGTTCCCTGTTTAACCGTGCTGCACAGGGACAGTACCCGCCCGGATCTACGTTTAAAATCATGACGACACTTGCGTATCTGCGTGAACATCCCGACGACTATCAGAGTTACCGTTATGACTGCGGCGGCAGTATTTCCAAGGATGATGTGAGGATTACCTGTTACGGCGGGGAAGTTCACGGCCATGTAAATCTGGAAGAGTCTTTTGTACATTCCTGTAATGGCGCGTATGCAAAAATCGGAATGGATCTGGATGACGGTGATTTCCGGAAACTGTGTGAGGAATTCCAGTTCAACACGTCCCTGCCTATAGAACTTCCTTCTGCCAAGAGTTTGTTTACGCTGGATAAAGGAGCTTCTTATGGTGAAGAAATGATGACTGCTATCGGACAGGGCAATACCGTCGCTTCTCCGCTGCAGATGGCATTGATTACGGCCACTGTAGCAAACGGCGGATCTATGATGCGGCCATATTTTATCGACCATATCGAAACCTATGACGGAAATATGGTAAAGCAAAATAAACCCACAGTATACAAAGAACTGATGAGTGCGGATGAAGCAGGAATTCTCAGGGGATTTATGGAAAAAACAGTAGAAGAGGGAACAGCATCCGCGCTTTCAGGACAGAGTTACAGTGCGGCGGGAAAGACGGGTTCTGCCGAGTACGAAACGGGAAGCGGAAAAGAAACCCATTCCTGGTTTGTGGGGTACACGAATGTAAATGATCCGGAGCTGGCAATTGCCGTTATCGCTGAAAACGGCGGCTCCGGAAGCTCTGCGGCAGTACCTATTGCAAAGCAGATTTTCGACGCATATTACAATAATTACTATAGCGGTTATTGATGTCTCCTAAGGAGTTTTTATAAACGGGTTGCATGATTCTGGAAAACGAGTTATACTAAAACCAGTCAAAATGACACAACGCATAACAGGAGGAATTGCAATGATTGAGGCAACGAGCTGTGGCGGTGTGGTGATATTTCGTGGTAAAATCCTGGTTCTGTACAAGAGTTATAAAAATAAGTATGAGGGCTGGGTTCTGCCTAAGGGAACTGTAGAGGCTGGTGAGGAATTTAAGGAAACCGCTGCGCGAGAAGTCTTGGAGGAGACAGGGGTACAGGCCTCCATAATTAAATATATCGGAAAAAGCCGATATACCTTTAATGTACCGGAAGACACCGTGGAAAAAGATGTCCACTGGTATCTGATGATGTCAGACAGCTATTACAGCAAACCACAACGTGAGGAATATTTTGTAGATTCAGGATATTATAAGTTTCACGAAGCGTATCATCTGTTGAAATTTTCTAATGAAAAAATGATTCTGGAGAACGCATACAATGAATATCTGGATTTAAAGAAACGAAATCTCTGGGGAAGCCGCAAGTATTTTTAATGCAGGAAATAAAAACCGCCTAAACGGGCGGTCTGGGCAAATGCGGTATCTGCTTTGGTAAGAGAAGGGTTGCCGCAGAACATAAGAACATTCTGCCGCAGCCCATTTTTTCAAAGAAAGGAGTGTGTGTATGCTCGAAAAAATCAATCTTTCTAAGAAAATGGATAAGAGGGAATTTAAAGAAACCATGAATGTGCTGACCGCCCGTCTGGGGATGCTGCAGCGGGAATGCCGGGAGCTTGGCATCCCTGTCATTGTCGTATTTGAAGGCTTTGGAGCTGCCGGAAAAGGAACGCTGATTAACCGGCTGATCCAGCCCCTGGATCCCCGTGGGTTCAAAGTGTACAGCATCGGGCCGGAATCAAAAGAAGAGAAGATGCACCCGTTCCTGTGGCGTTTTTGGACAAAAACCCCCGCAGACGGGCGGATTGCCATCTTCGACAGAAGCTGGTACCGCAGGGTACTTCTTGAGAGGTTTGAGGGACTGACGGCAGAAGGGCAGATTGGGTACGCATACCAGGAAATCGTATCCTTTGAGAAGATGCTGTCCGATAGCGGCACTGTAATTATCAAACTGTTTTTAGATATTACACAAGAAGAACAAAAGAAAAGATTCCATAAGCTTTTAGCAAATGAGGAAACCGCATGGAGAGTTTCAAAAAAAGATTTAAGAAGAAATAAGCATTTTGAAGAATACAAAGTGATGAATGAGGAAATGCTTCAAAAGACAGATACAGATTTCGCTCCCTGGACCGTAGTGGAAGCAATGGATAAAGAATATGCTGCGGCAAAGGTACTTTGCACAGTTGTAAGCCATCTGGAAAAACAGATTGAGGAAGCGAGAGCTTCCGCGAAAACCCCAGAGTCTGCCAACAGACGCCATACAGCAGGAACTCTGTTTCAAGCTTCCGTATTGGACAGCGTTGACCTCAGCCTGTCTTACACACAGGAAGAATATAAAATGCATTTGAAAAAACTCCAGAAAAAGCTTTCTCTTCTCCACAGCGAGCTTTACCGCAGGCGGATTCCTGTAGTACTTGGATTTGAAGGATGGGATGCCGGCGGAAAGGGCGGAGCGATTAAACGGCTGACAAAGTGCCTGGACCCACGGGGCTATGCAGTAAATCCCACCGCTGCGCCAAATGATATTGAAAAGACGCATCATTATCTGTGGAGATTCTGGCAGAACATGCCGAAAGCGGGTCATATAGCTATTTTTGACAGAACCTGGTATGGAAGGGTTATGGTGGAGCGTATCGAAGGCTTCTGCACCTGTGAGGAATGGCAGCGGGCTTACAAAGAAATAAATGACATGGAAGAGCATATCGCAAACGCAGGGGCAATCGTTATCAAATTCTGGATGCACATTGATAAGGATGAGCAGGAACGCCGTTTTCAGGAGCGCATGTCCATACCCGAAAAGCAATGGAAAATCACGGACGAGGACTGGCGGAACCGTGAAAAATGGGATGCTTATGAAGAAGCGGTAGATGAAATGCTGATCCGTACTTCTACAACGTATGCCCCTTGGGTGATTGTGGAAGGGAACGACAAATACTATGCCAGGATTAAGGTACTGAAAACCGTGGTGGACGCCATTGAGGAAAGGTTGAAACAGACGTAAATATGGAATGGTATTCGAAACTTTATATCGGCGACAGGGCAAAGCCCAAGGCTGAAAAAATTATCCGGAAATTAAAAAGAAACGCGGGACAGATTGACATTTACCTGATTACGCTCGCCGCGAACGGGCAGGATATGCTGGATATCATCCATTCAGCATATCTGAAATTGCCTGCCGTGAGGCGGAATCTTCCTATGATTGTAGGGATAGCAAAAGGGTATGACGAGGCAGTAGATATCGTTCAGGAAATGCTGGCCGAAACCTGCGCGCAGGCAGGCAACACCAACATTCCCGAATATCTGAAACAAAAAGAAGGAAGCGTAAGCAAAGAAAAAGAGCTGCAGGAGTGAGAATATGCTACATATTATCTTGGCAATACTAAAAATACTGGGAATCCTTCTGGCAGCGCTTTTGCTTTTTCTCCTGCTGGCCCTGCTTTTTGTGCTTTTTGTACCGCTGCGTTACCGTCTGACTGTCCAAAAAGATACGGGAGGCGTCCTGATTAAGGGAAAATTCACCTGGCTGCTTCGTCTTATCGCAATTTCCGGGGGATATCAGAATGCGAAGCCTTATGTAGAGCTTCGGATATTATTTTTGAAAAAGAAACTGCTTCCTACAGAGTCAGAAGATTTCGAAAAGCCGCTGAAAAAAAAGCTTGAAAAACCAAAGCGGCAAAAAAAAATGAAAAAAAATAACTTGCCCGGAACTGACAGGAAAAAATCTCCCGAACCGGAAATACAGACGGACTGTCCCCCGAAATCCCGGGACACGTACGATACAGAAAAGGCAATAGAGCAAAGACAGCCGGATGAACTAAAACTATGCAGACAAACATCCTGGTTTAAACGCGTACCGGAAAAACTGTCTCATTTATGGAGAAAGATTTCCGGAATGCTGCGGAAAATCTTGGGAATTTTGAAAAACATTCCCAGGAATATTCAAGAGTTTTGGAAAACGCTGAAAAAGATATTTCAGAAAACCGGAGATTTTATCGGGCTGCTGCGCTCTGAATTGGCAAAGACGGTATTCTCGCATTTCAGACAGCATTTGAAATATTTATGGAAACATTTACAGCCGGACAGGATACAGGGGGAATTACGGTATGGTTTTTCCGACCCTGCAATAACAGGGCAGCTCACGGGAGTTTTGTATCTTCTGCTTCCGGTAAATTGTTATAAAGTCCGCTTAGAACCCGATTTCGAACATGCTATATATGAAGGACAGATTCATATCTGCGGACATATCCGGTTCTGGCATTTTGTAAGAGTAGCATGGAAAGTGTTCCGGGACAAAGAATTTAGAACGTTATACAGAAAATTTGCTTCCGGCAGCCTTTCTGTATAGGAAACCAAATATAAGGAGGAATTATCATGGCTTCAGAGAATAATTTTCAAACAACCGTAGATTCCCTGTTTAAAGGGATGAACAGCTTTATCACTACGAAAACAGTCGTCGGCGAGGCGGTTCACATCGGGGATACTATCATTCTGCCGCTTGTAGATGTGTCTTTCGGCGTAGGAGCTTCCGCGAGATCCGAGGATAAGAAAAGCGGGGGAGGCGGTGGAATGGGCGGCAAGATGACTCCCAGCGCAATCCTGGTTATCCAGAACGGAACCACAAAACTGGTAAATGTCAGGAATCAGGACGGGCTTACAAAAGTTTTAGATATGGTGCCTGATTTCGTAAGCAGATTTACAGACAGTAAAAGCACACCGGCAAAAGAAGAAAAAGAATCAGCACAGGCAGCCGTAGATGACATTTTCACGGACATCGAGGGATAGAATGACATCAGGCGCATATAATGGTAAAAAGTACTTCAGGAGCGTGCATGAAACGCATTATAGGGTATACACTGTTCTGGATGGGCATCGGAATGCTTCTGGCAGTCATCATCCCGTATAAATTTTTTACTATTCTTATATGCGCCATCGTATTATTGATTGGATATAATCTATTCTGCTGTTGATGCAGGATATACAAAAGGCCTCTCATTCCGCTGACGGATGAGAGGCCCAGATTGTTTTCTGCCGTTTAAGCCCTTTCAACTTTGCCGGACTTTAAGCAAGAAGTACATACATACATCTTCTTAGCGGCACCGTTTACTTTCACTCTTACGGACTTTATGTTGGATTTCCACATCTTGTTTGATCTTCTATGGGAATGACTCACATTATTTCCGAAATGAGCACCTTTATCACAAATAGCACATCTAGCCATGACTGCACCTCCTTGAAAATAAATTACCTGTCTGTATACAGGCTCACAACACTGAACATTTTAGCAGATACACATACATTTTGCAAGCGAATTTTCGAAATTTGCCAAACATTTCTAAAAAGCTAAAATAAATATTTCATTTTTGGGGAAAACAGGGTATAATAGGGAAAAGTACATGATAGAATATCAGCTTAACAGGATATTAGGAGGTTACAAGTATGAAAGGACGTATGGATACAGAGCTTGGAACGGTCATGATAGATACCGACGTGATTTCCACTTATGCCGGAAGCGTTGCCGTTGAATGTTTTGGCATCGTAGGAATGGCTGCAGTGAATATGAAAGACGGTTTGGTGAAATTACTAAAGAGGGAAAGCCTCAGGCACGGAATTAATGTAACGATTGCTGATAATAAAATTTCTTTAAATTTCCATGTAATCGTGGCATATGGCGTGAGCATTTCTGCCGTGGCACAGAATCTGTATGAAAATGTGAAATACAGGGTGGAAGAATTTACCGGATTAGAAATAGAAAAAATTAATATTTATGTAGAAGGCGTAAGAGCCATAGATTAAGGAGGAGTTTGCGGTGGAGACAAATACGATAAACGCCAGCCTGTGTGCCAAGATGTTTCTGGCCGGCGCCAAAAATCTGGAATCAAAAAAAGAATGGATTAATGAGCTGAATGTATTTCCCGTTCCGGACGGCGATACGGGTACGAACATGACTCTGACAATTATGTCTGCTGCGAAAGAAGTCGCTGCACTGGACAGCCTCACGATGGAGACGCTGGCAAAAGCAATCTCTTCCGGTTCACTGCGCGGAGCCAGGGGGAACTCAGGCGTTATCCTTTCACAGCTTTTCCGCGGGTTCACCAAAGGCATCAAACATTATGATGAAATTGACACATCCATCCTTGCATCTGCGATGCAGAAAGCGGTAGAAACAGCCTACAAAGCAGTTATGAAACCGAAAGAAGGCACGATTCTGACCGTGGCCAGGGGAGCGGCAGATAAAGCAGCAGAACTTGCAGAAACGGATATTGATATGAAGAGCTTTATCAGCCAGGTCATCGATCATGCAGACGGTGTGCTTGCACAGACGCCGGAAATGCTTCCCGTTCTGAAAGAAGCGGGAGTTGTAGATTCCGGCGGACAGGGTCTTATGCAGGTACTGAGGGGTGCATACGATGCGTTCCTTGGAAAAGAGATTGATTATTCCATTGAAAGCTCAGGAAGCGTTTCTATGGCTCAGGTAAAGGCAGATCCGCAGACTCAGGCTGATATTAAGTTCGGATATTGTACAGAGTTTATTATTATGCTTGAACAGAACTATACAGAAGATACAGAGCAGGAGTTCAAGGGATTCCTTTCTTCTATCGGCGATTCCATCGTAGTTGTTTCAGATGATGATATTGTAAAGGTTCATGTACATACGAATGATCCTGGAAAAGCAATATCAAAAGCACTGACCTACGGTTCCCTCACAAGAATGAAGATTGACAATATGCGGGAAGAACACCAGGAAAAACTGATAAAAGACGCTGAAAAAATTGCCGCGCAGCAGGCGGCCTCAGCAGCAGCGATACCCGATGAGCCAAAGAAAGATGTCGGCTTTATATCTGTGTCCATCGGCGAGGGAATCGGACAGATTTTCAGAGATCTGGGCGTAGATTACCTCGTTGAGGGCGGGCAGACCATGAATCCCAGCACAGAGGATATGCTGCTGGCAGTCGATAAAGTAAATGCCGATACCATCTTTATCCTGCCGAATAACAAAAATATCATCCTGGCAGCGAACCAGGCGAAAGCGATGACAAAAGAAAAAAACATCATCGTCATTCCTACGAAGACAGTTCCCCAGGGAATCAGCGCGATGATTAGCTACAATGCAGAACTTTCCGCCAAAGAAAATGAAGAAGCCATGAAAGAGGGCAGCCAGTCAGTAAGTACAGGGCAGATTACGTACGCTGTACGCAATACTCATATCGGCGATAAGGAAATCCACGAAGGAGATATCATGGGAATCGGCGACAGTTCCATTCTCGCTG
The DNA here is from genome assembly GCA_004793585.1 of Hominisplanchenecus murintestinalis. Taxonomy (GTDB): domain Bacteria; phylum Bacillota; class Clostridia; order Lachnospirales; family Lachnospiraceae; genus Hominisplanchenecus_A; species Hominisplanchenecus_A murintestinalis. The sequence continues at coordinate 97,613 of SRZB01000002.1, forward strand.
TAGGGCAGGAAATCCAGACAGTCGCAGAAGAGACTGTAGCCGCTATGATGGATGCGGATTCTGAACTGATCAGCGTTTATTATGGTTCCGATATCGAAGAAGATACGGCAAATGCGCTCGTTGATGCGCTTACTGAAAAGTATCCTTCCTGCGAGGTGGAAGTATATTCCGGAGGCCAGCCGATATATTACTATGTAATATCCGTAGAATAGATTTGGAGGCAGGACATGAATATGTGCTCCGGTCCGGATGCCCTGAAGGGTGTCGGGGAAAAAACAAAGAAAATATTTGAACGCGCGGGGATTTTTCAACTGGGTGATTTGCTGCACTATTATCCCCGGGCGTATGATATCTATGAAAATATGAAATCAATTTCCGAGATAAGGGAGGGGGAGACAGCAGCAGTCTGCGCCTCCCTTTCCTGTGAAATCACGGTTCGTTATGTAAAACGGCTGAATCTGTCGACCGTCATACTGCGGGATAGCACTGGCTGTCTGCAGGCTTTCTGGTACAATATGCCGTATCTGAAAAACACATTAAAGCCAGGGAAACGGTATGTGTTTCGCGGGAAAGCTGTAAGAAAAGGACGGCAGACTGCCCTTGAACAACCTGCTATTTTCGATATAGATGCCTATGTAAACATCCAGGGACAGATGCAGCCTCTCTATCCGCTGGTTGACGGCCTGACAAATAAAATGGTCAAAAAGGCGGTTCGCCAGGTATTGGATGAGTTGGAAATCTCAGAGGATATGCTGCCAGACTCCATACGCGAAAAATGGAAGCTGGACGACTATCAGCATGCACTCTCTCAAATACATTTTCCGGACAATGAAACCAACATGCGCCAGGCCAGACAGCGATTGGTATTTGATGAATTTTTTCTGTTCATCCTTGCACTGCGCAGCCTGAGAAATGACAGGATAGTTGTCCGCCCCTCTTTTTTTCTGGAAGAAAAACCTGTAACCGCACAGGTAATACAAAATTTACCTTTCTCCCTGACTGCCGCGCAGCAGAAAGTCTGGCGCGAGCTGGAACAGGATTTGACCGGAAACCAGGTAATGGCACGGCTCATCCAAGGGGATGTAGGTTCCGGAAAAACCATCCTTGCTGTGCTTGCCCTTATCCTAACAGCGGCAAACGGGCTGCAGGGCGCTTTGATGGTTCCCACAGAAGTACTGGCCAGGCAGCATTACGAATCTATCACGGAATTAATCCAGAAACAGGCACTTGATTTTAAGGCTGTACTGCTGACCGGCTCCATGACTGCAAAGGAAAAACGGGAAGCTTACCAGAAGATTTCTTCCGGTTTTGCAGACATTATCATCGGAACCCATGCGCTTATTCAGGAAAAAGCAGATTATCAGAATCTTGCACTGGTCATTACAGACGAACAGCATCGGTTCGGGGTACGCCAGCGGGAAGCCTTTGCGGCAAAGGGCATTACCCCCCATATGATTGTGATGAGCGCTACGCCCATTCCGCGGACATTGGCGGTAATTATTTATGGAGATTTAGATATTTCGGTAGTAGACGAACTTCCTGCCGACCGTCTCCCTATCAAAAACTGTGTGGTGGACACTTCTTACCGAACCAAAGCATATGCTTTTATTCGAAATGAGGTTGAGAAGGGGCGTCAGGCTTATGTCATTTGCCCTATGGTGGAAGAAAGCGAAAGCATTGAAGCCGAAAACGTAATTGCATATACCCGGCAGTTATGTGAATCTCTTCCGGATACTATAACTGTCGAATATCTTCATGGGAAAATGAAGCCCGCACTGAAAAATGAAATTATGGAACGTTTCCTGAAAAATGAGATTCAGGTGCTAGTATCTACAACAGTCGTAGAAGTAGGCGTAAATGTCCCGAATGCGACCGTAATGATGGTAGAAAATGCAGAGCGTTTCGGGCTGGCACAGCTCCATCAGCTTCGCGGGCGGGTAGGGCGTGGGAAAGAACAGTCCTATTGTATCATGGTACACAGTTCTGACAGCAAAAAAACGAAACAACGCCTGGAAATCCTAAATCAGTCCAACGACGGTTTTTTCATTGCCGGCGAAGATTTAAAACTTCGGGGTCCCGGAGACCTGTTTGGTATCCGCCAGAGCGGACTGATGGAATTCCGTCTCGGAGATGTGTTTCAGGATTCAGCCATACTTCAATGGGCAAGTGAAGCAGCAGGCAGGCTTTTGGAAACAGATGAGGAATTGCTGCTTCCTGAACATCAATTATTAAAGAAAAAATTATCTATATATATACACGGCGGTACAGAACGTTTAAATTTGTAGTTGCTATTTTCCGGGTTTTGTTATATGATAGTGTACGTTGAGTCTAGAGGAGGAATTAATTCATATGAAAAAAACAAAAAAAGTAGCCATGAATGAGACAGCAAAGGTTACGGCTCCGAAGGTTGAAAAAGTACCTGAAAAGAAACCAGCGGCTAAGGAAGCTGTTGCAGCTCCGGCAAAGAAAGAAGAAGTAAAGGAAATTGTACAGCACACAGAAGAAGTAAAAGAAACAGTAAAAAAAGAGACAGCAAAAGCAGAAGAAAAAGCAACAGCGAAAAAGTCCGCAGCAAAAAAGACTCCAATCAAAGAGACCGTATATGTACAGTATCTTGGAAAAGAAATTAATCACCAGGATATTGTAAAGCAGGTAAAAGAAGTTTGGACAAAACAGCTCAAGAAAAAAGTCGGAGATATGAAATCAATCACCATTTATTTTAAACCGGAAGAAAACACTGCATATTATGTGATAAATGATGATGTGAAGGGCAGTATCAGCCTGTAAGCACTGTATGATACGCCTGGAATCGGCCAAAACCGCCGGGATATCTTGAAACTCAAGATATCCCGGCGGTTTTTGTATGTAACAAATGCGGCTTTTGTATTTTATATCTAAAAGGGCTTGCTATTTAGCAGGTAAATTCGTTATAATTAACATACTAAGAAATTAAAAAGGAGAAGAACATGAAGAAAGGATTAAAAAAGACATTTGCGTTTCTGCTAAGTTTATGTATAATGCTTGGAAGCGCACAGATTTCAGAGTTTTCCGTCTATGCGGCAGAAGACGGAACCATTGATACTACTGAAGAAGGCTGGGAAACCGTACGGTATTACACAAATACAGATACGGCAGTCACCTCTGTCCAGACAAAAAGTGAACGGATAGAGGATTTCTTTCAAGACACAGGGTCTATGGAATGGTCCATAGAGTTTAAAACGACGTCTTCTTCGCTCCAGGCCCTGGCAGTGTTGGAATACAGCACTACGAAATATATGGCATTCTTTGTGAGGGACGGAAATAAAATTGGATTTGAGACAAAAGACGGTACAAATGCCGGCACTCCGACAGCCTCAAAGAATTACAATGACGGAAACTGGCATACAGCGAAGCTGAAACTGACTCAGGACAGGGGCGTAACACTTTCCCTGGATGATGAAACGGTACTTCAGACAACGGCCGCCCCCGTTTGCATTGAAGATCTTTCATGGACGCCGGATACTTTCAGTCTTGGCGGTATGACAAATTACAGCGGTAAAAGCGGATGGACATTTAATGGGACTATGCGCAATATAGTTCTGAAAAAGAAAGTTCTTCCGGTACCAATCTTCAATATAAAGCTCCCACAAAGCGGTCTGAACGGAGTTGGAACAACACAGGATATTTCTAACGGCAGCGTAAATTTCGTATATCGGCTGAAAACTGCCGCAAAAGAGAAAGTAACTCTTTTGGAAATGGATAATTCTTTAGAAATTTATACGGAAGGCGGCAAAGTCGGCATCCGGTCCGGAAATGAAAAGCAAGAGATAGCTGTCGCAAATACGAAACTGGACACTGAAAAGTGGCATAACCTGGCAGTTTCCTGGGAAGAGGAACAGTTCACGGTTTATGTGGATGCTGCCGAGGCCGGCAGCGCCAGGCTTTCCGGTACGGTAAGCGCTGCATCTATCAAATACGGTGAAAATGCATACTTCTCAGAACTAAAGCTCTATAATGAGGCTCTGAGCAGTGAAGATATCGCAAAACTGCATACGAATACTGCTTCCCAAACATATCCGGATGGTACCGAAAAGATGGACGGATACATAAAAACTCCGAACAGGGAACTTTTCAATTCGGGATTTGACGGTTCCGTAGCTTATAGAATCCCCGCTCTTGTCACTTCTAAAAAGACGGGAACCGTATTTGCAGGCATTGATAAACGCTGGGACGGTTCCGGCGATGTGGGCGTCATTGACAATGTGATACGGAGAAGTGAGGACAATGGCCAGACGTGGGGGCCTGTAATTCCTGTCATTGATTTAGCAGATAATTACGGCTATACTATGGATGCCGAAATGGTTGTAGATAATGATGAAAACAGCCCGCACTATGGCAGGGTATATATGCTGGTGGATATGTTCCGCGACGGAGTAAGCCTATGGGACGCCCAGCCCGGAACGGGATATACCAAGATTGACGGAAAATATTACCAGACATTGACAGACAGTGTCGGAGATACTTATACAGTCCGCGAGAACGGCATCGTATATGATAGCCATAACGAAGTGACAGCATACCAGGTCGAGACAGAATCTGCGGCTCCATATAGAGATCAGGGCACCCTGTACAAAGACGGTGTGAAAATCGGCAATATTTATAAAAATTCTGAGCTTACCATGCACAATACCTGTTATCTCTGGATGACATACAGCGATGATGACGGATTGACATGGGAGCTTCCCAAAGACCTGACTCCGTATGTAAAAGCAGACTGGATGACCTTCTTTGGTCTGGGGCCGGGCGCGGGGGCGCAGCTTCAGAGCGGCCGTTTGATCTTTACCACGTATTGTATGGATTCCAATAATAGGAACAACCGTTTTTCATCCTACAACGTGTATACGGATGATCATGGAAAAACCTGGCACAGAGGCGCTTCCCCCAACGATATTTCCGAAACGCAGAATTCTACAAACAGTACGAGAGAATTGAATGAAAGCTGTATTATAGAACTGAATAACGGGCATTTAATCCAGTTTATGAAAAACGCTACCAGCGAGGTTGCTATGGCAGTCAGTACGACGCAGGGCGAGAGCTGGGGAGAGGTAACTTATGCGCCTGGTATCAAAGAGCCTTACTGTGAGATGTCAGCGCTGCATTACCCGGAAAAGATTCTTGACCCCCGGGATGGACAGGAGAAAGAAGCGATTATTTTCTCAAACCCGACCGGCGGAAGAGATCATGGTACGGTACGCATTGCTTTTGTAAATGAGGATGATACGCTGGATTGGGCATATTCGAAACTCATTGAGGATATGAAATACTTATATTCTTCTCTGACCTATATGAATAACGGATTAATTGGTTTAATTTACGAGCATGAGAGCTATGCTATGGTTGGCGCAGCGTTTACATCTTTCAGCCCTGAATACATTATGGATGGTAATACTTTTGAAAATACGCCGACACCCACCGGCCTGACGACAACAATTTTGAATGCCGCAGGCATGGAAACAGACCGTCTGGCGGCAGGAGGACAGATAAAAGTTAAAGTAACTTTTTCCCAGAAAGTATTTGCGGCCGGAAATGTTACTCTGGAAATGCAGGTAGGCAATGAACTGAAAGAAGCAGCTCTCGTCGGCAACGATGGCGCAAACGCGTTGGAGTTTATCTATGATATAGAAGATTCTGATAGCGGAATCATAAAAGCAACCGGAAATGTCCGTGTCAAGGATGGCGGAGCAGCTGAGACAATTTACAACGTAAGCTTAACCGACAAACCACATGTGACACAAGAAACCATTGTTGGTGAAATAGGAACCGGGATTTTTACAGAACTGCCTGTTGATGGAATGAGCGCAACTGCCGGAAGCGCCCAGGGGGGAGCCGGCGCAGATCTGGTGCTGGACGGAGATACCACCACAATCTGGCATTCCAAATATCCTGACGATAATGGCGTACGCGAAAAGCATTACGTTACTATTGATTTGGGCGGTTCCTATCTCGTATCCGGCTTAAAATATACCCCGCGTTCAGATGCAGAAAACGGAAATGTTAAAAAGTATCAAATTGAAGTGAGTAAAAACGGCACCGATTTTGTTCCGGTCACGGTTGGCTCATGCGCAAAATCCGCCGATGTAAAAACAATAAAACTGGCAGGGGCAGCGCTTGCCACCCATGTACGTTTCCGCATATTGGACAGCGGAGATAATTTCGGAAGCGCCGCAGAAATCCGCATCATAGGTACGGCAGATACAAACGCATTAGCAGATAAGACGGATCTTTTGAGTGTTATTGCCGGTATAGAGTCGCGTGGAGGCGGCAGAACAGCCATAACAGGCAATGCTGCAGCATTGCTGGCTGATTTAAAAGAGGTTGCAGGAAATGATTCTACATCTGAGGAAGATATCCATGTACTTATGGATGAAATGTCACAGACGGCAAGACAGAATCTTGCAGCTGCCATAGAAGAAAGTAAAAAGAAAAAGAAAGAGAACTACAATATTACTTCCTGGGCTGCCTATGCAGAAGCCCTCGACGCTGCTAAAACAATTTCAGAAACTTCTGCGTCCAAAGATGTAATTCTTGCATACACATATCTGCAGGATGCCGAAAACAATCTTGCTTTTACAGTAGAAGGAATAACCTCTATTTTTGAGGAAATGAATCTTGGAACGCCGGAAGAAAAAGAAAAATATACGGCTGAATCCTGGAACGTATATGAGGCGGCATATAATAAGCTGCAAGACGCTTTGAAAAAGGGCGAGGGCGCTGCTGCGCTGAGAAAATATATGAAAGAATTAGAAGCTGCAAAAACCGCGCTTAAAGAAAAAACGGATGAGCCAAATCCAAGTCCGAAGCCGGATCCTAAACCGGTTACGCCTCCTGATCCCGGAAAGAATCCGGCCCCTCAGCCGCCGAAACCATCCATTCCGTCTCTTGTAAAAGGAAAAATATACCAGACCTCAGACGGAATGAAATACAAAGTTACGGATGCGGTTAACAAAACAGTTTCTCTTGTTGGCGCAGACGCAAAGAAAAAGAAAAAGCTTACATCCTTAAATGTAAAGGATAAAGTAACGCTTGAAAATATAAGCTGCCAAATTACAGAGATTGGTACAAAAGCATTTGCCGGATACAAAAAACTGAAGAAGGTTACAATCGGAAAAAATGTAAGAAATATCGGCAAACAGGCATTTTCCGGATGCAGTAAGCTTAAAGCTGTCACTATCAAAGGAAAGATGCTGAAAAAAGTCGGCGCTAAGGCATTTAAAGGAATTTACAAAAAAGCTGTAATCAAAGTGCCGAAGGCACAGAAAAAGAAATACAAAAAGCTGCTTGCAAAAAAAGGACAGGCAAAAACCGTAAAGATTAAATAACTTATAAAAAATCCCCTTCCCTCAGGCTAGAGAGAAGGGGATTTTCTATTGCGCTGCTTAGAACTGAGAAGTTCCGTTTGTCATCTGACGCTCCTGCGCCTCAATCATCTTTTTCACCATATATCCGCCAACAGAACCATTCTGCTTAGAAGTCAGGTCACCATTATAACCCTCTTTAAGAGGTACTCCAATTTCCTGTGCTACTTCCATTTTAAAACGGTCTAAAGCACTCTTTGCTTCCGGTACTGCTGCTGTGTTTGAAGATCTGTTTGACATAATTAACGCCTCCTTTTAAATTGAAACATTTTTTCTTTGGATTTTCATTTTCTTTTTCATTTGCAATTGTTAGTTGCAATTCTAGTATGCGGTAAATTCAAATTTTTAAACTGGCAATTCCTGCACGTTTTTGCAGAAAAATGAAAAAAAAGAGAAAAAGCCTATTCCTTTCTATAGAAATCATGATATAATCCTCTTGGTTAGAGAAAACAATAATAGGTAAGAAGTGTGGAAGTAATCTTCCAACTCTGCCGATATGACGCTGTATACGCGTCAGAAAGAGGAAAGAATGAACGTAGGCTTAATCGCACACAACGAAAAGAAAAATCTCATGGAAGATTTTTGCGTAGCGTATAAGAAGATTCTTGAAAAGCATCAGCTATACGCAACTGGGACAACAGCGAGACATATCGACGAGGCCGCGAATCTAAAAGTACACAGATTCCTTCCGGGAGCCTTAGGCGGTGATAAGCAGCTGATGGAAATGATTTGCCGTAACAGTCTGGATATGGTTTTGTTTTTTTACAATCCTGTGACTGGCGGAAAAGAACCCGGCATTGATGAAATTTCAAAATGCTGTGACCGTTACAATATACCGATTGCAACCAATATCGCTACTGCCGAATCGCTGATTCTTGGGCTGGCAAACGGCGACTTGGAATGGAGGGAGCAGATATGTCCATAAATGATGTAGAGAATCTATTTCTGTTTGCGGGGGGACTGGGAATGTTCCTTTATGGCATGCACAGCATGTCCGACGGCATACAAAAGTCAACCGGGCAGAAGATGCAGGAACTTTTAGGTATTCTGACAAATAACCGTTTCATGGCAGTTATTGTCGGCATGCTGGTTACGGCAATCATACAAAGCAGCGGTGCAACCACGGTCATGGTGGTCGGTTTTGTAAATGCCGGAATTATGAGTCTCGGACAAGCTGTTGGCGTTATCATGGGTGCAAATATCGGTACATGTATCACATCATGGATTGTATCCTTAGGGCAGCTGGGCGATACTTTTAAGGCAATCTCCCCGTCATTGTATGCACCGCTCCTGGTAGGGTTCGGAGCGTTCTGCATCATGTTTTCGAAAAAGCAGAAAAAGCAGATTATTGGTGAAATCGTTATCGGTCTGGGCCTCTTATTCATAGGTCTTGATTTTATGAAAGGTGCAGCCGCAGATTATATGGAACTTCCTATTTTTTCCCAGGCATTCCAGTTATTTGGCAGTAATCCGTTCCTGGGAATTGCGATTGGTATTATCGTAACAGCTATTATGCAGAGTTCCTCTGCATCCGTTGGCGTTCTGCAGACTTTAGCAGCTACGGGCGGGGTAGTGACTACCAGTGCCGCCGTTTATATCAGCCTTGGTTCCAACATTGGTTCTTGTGTAACGGCTTTGCTTTCCAGTATTGGCGCGTCGCGAAACGCTAAGCGTGCAGCCGCCATTCACCTCACCTATAATGTCATCGGTGTTGTAGTATTTGGAACATTTTTATACTCCTTCTTCCGGTTTATGCCCCAATATGGGCAGGCAGGAATTAACAGCGTAGGGATTTCCATGTTCCATACAGGTTTCAGCATTGCCCGTATGATTCTTATGTTCCCGTTTGCAGATAAGCTGGTTTCCCTTTCCGGCCTGCTTGTAAAAGAACACAGCAGTTCTGCAGAGGGCACGGACAGCGAAGAAAGCCTGACGCTGCGCCATCTGGATAAACGTATTCTGGAGACTCCGTCCTTTGCCGTAGAAAATGCGATTCTTGAAGTAGTACATATGGGTAAAATTGCCTTTGAAAATTTGCGCAATGTATCAGAAGCGGTACTCAATTATGATAAAGAAAAGGTTGAAAGCGTATATAAGACAGAAAAGACCATTAACACGATGGAAAAACTGATTACCGAATACCTGGTGCAGATAAGCAACCTCTCGCTCAATGAAGAACAGCATAATATTATCAATAACCTCTTTTATTCTGTGAGTGATATTGAAAGAGTAGGAGACCATACTGAGAATATTGCTGAACTGCTTGACACAAAAGACGGAAAGATGATTCAGTTCACTGAAGAAGCCACCGGCGAAATGTCAGAAATCATGGGGCTGGTAATCAATGCTTTTGATTTCGCCATTAAGGCAAGGGAAGAAAAAAATATTCATGCAGCAGCCAAGGTTGGAAAATATGAAGATATGGTAGACAGTATGGAAGAAGAGCTTCGTGAAAAACATATTGAGCGCCTTTCCAAACAGCTCTGCAAACCTGAAAACGGCGTTGTATTCCTTGATATCATCAGCAATCTGGAAAGGATTTCCGATCATGCATACAATCTGGCCGGCTATGTAATATCAGAACATTGACAAACATCTGCAGAACATCTATAATAACTATAAAATTTCAGGAAACTGTTGACCGTCTTTTGCGGTATCCGACAGTTTTCTTATTTAAAAATTGACAAGAACAGGACATTTTTATATGAGAGTGATTGCCGGAACAGCCAAACGGCTGCCTTTAAAAACTGTTCCAGGTGACGGGACAAGGCCCACCACGGACCGTATCAAAGAAACATTATTCAATATGATTCAGCACGAGTTATATGAAACCCGTTTTTTGGATTTATTTGCCGGAAGCGGTGGGATTGGGATTGAAGCGCTCAGCCGCGGTGCATCGAAAGCCGTGTTTGTGGAAAATAACAGGAAAGCCGCAAAATGTATCAGTGAAAACCTGGATTTTACCAGGCTGGCAGAAAGGGCAGATATTCTGCAAATGGACGTATTGGCGGCGCTGCATATACTTTCCGGCGCACCCCCCTTTGATTTTGTATTTATAGACCCCCCTTACCGCGAAGGCTGGGAAGAGCGGGTACTTACAGCCCTGTCTGCTTCCGGGCTGCTTGCAGAGAGTTCTATAGTTATTGTAGAGGCAGCAAAAGACACTTCTTTTGATTTTCTGGAAAACACCGGATTTATCCTGCGGCAGCGCAAGGAATACAAAACAAATGCCCACTTATTTTTACAGCCAGCCGCGAGAGGGGGAAACAAATGATGAGGAGGGCAGTTTATCCCGGAAGCTTTGACCCGGTAACTTTCGGACACCTGGACGTGATACGGCGTTCCTCCGCTCTGGTAGATGAGCTGATTGTCGGAGTTTTGAACAATAATACGAAAACACCGTTGTTTTCTGTAGAAGAACGTGTTAAGATACTATTGGAAGTCACGAAAGATATCAGAAATGTGCGAGTAGAATCTTTTTCCGGCTTATCTGTAGATTTTGTTAAAAATTGTAATGCAGGTTTTCTTGTCCGGGGGCTCCGGGCAATCACGGATTTTGAATATGAGCTACAGATGGCACAGACAAACCGAATTATGAATCCTGAAATCGATACAATTTTCCTGACAACCAGTCTGGAGTATGCATATCTCAGCTCCAGCACAGTAAAAGAGGTAGCGGCTTATGGCGGGGATATTTCAAAATTTGTTCCCCAGGTTGTCGTAGAACACATGCGTAAAAAGTATGGGAAACATATAACTAAGTAAGGAGAGATTAGAATGAGCAGCAGAATTGAACAAATTATCGAAGACATTGAGGAATATGTAGACAGTTGCAAATTCCAGCCTTTGTCCTCTACGAAAATCGTTGTAAACAAAGAAGAACTGGAGGAGCTGTTGCGGGAGCTCCGTATGAAAACACCAGACGAAATTAAACGTTATCAGAAAATTATCAGCAATAAAGACGCCATCCTGGCTGATGCGCAGACGAAAGCAGCTTCCCTCATTGCCGATGCACAGGCACAGCAGAAGCAGCTTGTGGAAGAGAGTGAAGTTATGCAGCAAGCTTACCTGCAGTCAAATGAACTTCTGGAAAAGACAAACGCACAGGCACAGGAAATTCTGGACAATGCTACGAATGACGCAAACAGCATCCGTATGGGCGCATTACAGTACACAGATGAGATGCTGGAAAACCTTGAGAAAATTATGAGCCACACGATTGAGACGGCCGGCTCCAGATACAATAATTTTATCAATTCGCTGCAGTCCTGCTATGATATTGTAAATAAAAACCGCCGTGAACTGTCACCTCAGGCAGCCCCGGCAAGCTACAGTACAGGTTCCGCCGGAACGGAAGATTTCCAGGACGATTCTTTAGCTTAAAAAGCAAAGAGACAAAAGCAAAGCTATCAGGCTGGTAATAAGTTTTGAACGCACATATTTCCCAATGGAAAAATGTGCGTTTTTTGCTGCACTGTCCGTCTGGGCAAGTGCAGACAGACCTCCGTAAGAAACCATAACCATCAAAAACAAAAAATTTAACGGAAAAGAAAAGCCCTCCATAATAGCCGGAATACCATTTGTAATCTCTGACAAGGCAGTCAGCAGAGCCTTCCCCTGAGCAGGAACCGGAAGCGTCTGAATGATACCTGCCAGAATAGCAAATAGCATCACATAACACCCAAGTTTTACAATGGTAGTTACACCATCCAGGATACAACTGTCTACCATGCCGAAGCAGAGGGGCTCTTTGGGCGCACTGGAAAGACTGCATACCTTTGTATCTGACGAAATCTTTTGGCTGGCACGACGGTATGCCGGATTTGTCAGTATCCCGTAAAGCAGCGGAGCCCCATAGAGAATGACAAGTGAAGGAACAAGAAGTTCCGGAGCGTTCATCTGTTCCATCACCAGAAAATTCATAACAAAAGAAGGGCTAATATTATTACAAAATCCCAACAGATATTGTGCTTCTTCCTGTGTGATTTGGCCCCGTAAGCGTAAATCTGCAAGCGTCTTGGCGCCCATAGGACAACCACATAGAAATCCCATCAGAAGGGCATAAGTTCCTCCGGGACTCAGCCGCAGTATGCCGTGAAAAATTGGAGACAACACCGATACCAGCGGACGTACCAGATCGGCACGTATTAATATATTTGAAAAAATCATAAATGGAAGAAGAGTAGGCAAAAGCGTATCAAACCACAGATGCAGCCCCCGCCGGGACGCCGCAAGCGCCTGGGCGGGGCACAGGAATAAAAATAAAAGGATTGCTGCAGCTGATATTTCATATCCGATTTTCTTCATGGAACCCCTCCTCTGCGCTCTGCGTGTTACAGTATATGTAAAGATTTTCAATCAAGAACAGGAAAACAACGGTACTATTATCGGAAAGCAACGCATATACTGTTACCGTTCAGCTTTTATTAAAGGGGATATTGCATGAACCCTCGAATCCTGAAACAAATTCTGCAAATGCTTATCTGCCTGATTTTAATGGTAGGCTTATGTACCGATTTATTACATACCTGCACAACCTTTGGACGCGTTATGAACCTGAAACCAGACACCGCTCCCACTGCACATTTCCGCAGACAGCATCTCTCCACGGAGGCTCTGGAAAAACTGGCGGAAACCGCCGTTGAAACGAATCTGTCAAAAGGTACCGTCCTTTCGGTATGGATGCCCATGAAAAAGTTTAAACTGACAGACGGAACATCACTGACAGCCGAAAATTGTAAAAAATGGGGCGCATACTTTTTAAAACATCGGAGAGAGGAATTTGAGGAACTGCAAAAGCTGTATGCAGCAGTTTGGGATGATCTTGTTTACTTCCCTGCGGGAAAAGAAATCACCTATGAAGATTCCTGGATGTTCGAGCGCAGCTATGGAGGAAAACGCAGGCATGAGGGCTGCGATTTGATGCCGCCTGAAAATGAAAGCGGTGTTTATCCTATATTCAGCATGACGGATGGAATTGTGGAAAATATCGGCTGGCTTGACAAAGGAGGCTGGCGCATCGGAATCCGCAGCCCTCACGGAGGATATTTTTACTATGCCCATCTGTCAGACTATGCGTCCGGTTTCCAGGTGGGACAGAAAATACACGCAGGGGATATCATCGGCTATATGGGCGATACCGGATATGGTCCGGAAGGAACCCGTGGAAAATTTGACGTCCATCTCCATCTGGGAATCTACGTCCGGACAGAAAAGCATCCCGAAATCAGTGTCAATCCTTACTGGATACTTAGAAGCCTGGAAAGCAGGCGGCTGACATACCACCTTTCAGAACCTTGAGCGCGTAACTTGCTGACCGACAAACCGCAATTTGACTGCCCCTGAAAAGACCGAAACGAAATGGAACCTGGTAACAGTTCAGCCCAGGACTTTGCACCTGCTGCAAAGTCCGTGAGAATGCGTAAATTCAGCCAGAGAATCCAGCCCTTTGCGATCAGCAAACTTTAAATGGGCTGGATTCCGTAACAGTGAAGCCGAAGGCTGAACTGTTACGGAATCTGCGAAAAACCGCACACCTTTCTTGAAAAAGGGTGTCCGGTTATGTTATACTAAATTTTAAACGAAATAAGGAGATGTACGGATCTATGGAAATACAATTATGGAAAGAAATCCTGGACCCCTACGAGCTTGCCGTGAAAGAACTGACGGTTAAATTTAACCATCTGATTCGCGAGCATCGGTCCAGGGGGCTTTATTCTCCCATCGAACAGGTCAACGGACGGGTGAAAACGATTTCCAGCATTCTGGACAAAGCCCAGAAAAAGAAAATCCGGATTGAAGATATTGAAGAGAAGCTGGGTGATATCGCGGGAATCCGCATCATCTGCCAATTTGTAGAGGATATTGAAAAGGTAGTGGAAATCATTCACAACCGCACAGATATGACCGTGAAAAGCGAGAAAGATTATATTAAAAACACAAAGAAAAGCGGCTATCGGAGCTATCATATTATTATTTATTATGAAGTGCAGACTTTGAAAGGAAGCCGGCGTATTCCGGTAGAAATCCAGATACGTACCCTGGCAATGAATTTCTGGTCGACGATTGAGCATTCCTTACAGTACAAATATAAGGGAAGCATCCCGGAACATATCCGCACAAAGCTGACCAGCGCCTCGGACGCCATTTTGCTGCTGGACAATGAAATGTCTTCTGTGCGCAGCGAGATTATGGATGCCCAAAATTCCTTTCAAATTCAGGCGAATCTGGTAAGCGACATCCTGAATAATATCCAAAACCTGTACAACATGGCAAATAAGCGGGAGATTGTACGGATACAGGATGAGTTTTACCGCGTGTACGGAACAAACGATATTGAACAGTTAAAGCGCTTTCACCGTCAGCTTGACATTATCTCGGAAGGCTACCGCGCGCAGTCCAATGACAAACGCTATGAGGAGATACAATGAAATTACCACAATCTTTTACCTCTTCTATGAGGGAACTGCTTGGAACTGAATATGAAGAATATTTGGCATGTTTTGACGAACCGTCAGCGCGGGGGCTGAGAGTAAACACTTCTAAAATATCCGTAGAAGATTTTTTGAAACTCACTCCGTTTGCCCTGGAACCGATTCCCTGGACAAAGAACGGATTTTATTACAGTGAAGATGATGCAGTCACAAAGCATCCCCATTATTATGCGGGGCTTTACTACATACAGGAACCAAGCGCTATGATTCCTGCATCCAGGCTGCCAGTGGAGCCGGGGGATTGGGTGCTTGATTTATGTGCCGCGCCGGGCGGAAAGGCTACGGAACTGGCAGTCAGACTCGGAGAAAACGGGCTTTTAGCTGCAAACGACATCAGTAATTCCAGAGCCAAAGGACTTTTGAAAAATCTGGAGCTTTTTGGCTGTGGAAATATGCTGGTGCTCAGCGAATCCCCGGAGAAATTGCTGGAATATTTTGAAGAGTGTTTCGATAAAATCCTGATTGACGCCCCCTGTTCCGGGGAGGGGATGTTCCGCCGGGAGCCGTCCATGATAAAAAGCTGGGAAAACCGGGGACCGGAATATTATGCCGGAATCCAAAGGGAAATCCTTCGCTGTGCAGTAAAGCTTCTGCGCCCCGGAGGAAAACTGCTGTACTCTACCTGCACATTTTCTGAGATAGAAAATGAACAGACGATTCTCCGCCTCTTAGACGGCAGCCCGGATATGATGCTGATTCCCATGAAAGGGTATGAAAGCTTTTCAAAAAGCCGTCTTCCCCACTGTATCCGGGTATACCCGCACAAAGTACGGGGAGAAGGACATTTCGCCGCACTTTTGCAAAAAGAAGGAACTACCTGCGGCTGCCAGACCAAAGAAACAACACCGAAAAATTTGCGGAAATCCGGAATACAGAAAACGGAAACACAAAAGTTCCCGGCAGATTTTCTGGAATTTCTTGCACAGATTCCGCGCCTTAAAAATCGCCTGGGACAGATGAAAATCCGCAGGAACCGAATTTATCTCATGCCGGAGCATCTGCCTGATATGAGCAGCCTGCGCTTTCTGCGGACGGGTCTGCTTATGGGAGAATGTGTCAGAAACCGTTTTGAGCCAAGCCAGGCTCTGGCTATGTGGCTGACAAAGGACGATTTTCCCCAGACACTTTCCCTTGCGTCAGACGATGATAGAGCCATACGGTACTTAAAGGGAGAATCCGTGGCGCTGACGGAAGAAGAAGCACATCTGAAAAAGGGCTGGGTGCTTGTATGTACGGACGGTTACCCCCTGGGATGGGCAAAAGCGGCTGGCGGGATGCTGAAAAATAAATATTATCCGGGATGGAGAGTGCAATAGATGGGAACGATGCGGCTGGATAAATTGCTTGCAAATGCAGGCATAGGAACGCGTAGCCAGGTAAAGCAGCTGATTCGGAAAGGCTGTATATCTGTTAATGGAGAAATTGTAAAAATGCCGGAAGCAAAAGCCGACAGTGAAAAAGATAAAATCCTGGCAAACGGAAAAGATGTATTTTATACAGAATATGAATATTACATGTTTCACAAACCTGCGGGGTATGTAACAGCCACCTGGGACAAGCAGGATTCAACAGTTATGGATTTGCTGGAAGTTCCACAGAAAGAAAAGCTTTTTCCGGTAGGACGGTTGGATAAAGATACGGAAGGGCTGCTGTTAATTACGGATGACGGCGCTTTGGCGCATGAACTGCTTTCCCCGAAAAAGCATGTAGATAAGACTTATTTTGTGCGTGTGTCCGGCACGCTGCTTTCTGCACATTCAGAAGCGTTCGCATCCGGTATAAATATCGGTGATGAAAAGCCCACCCTGCCCGCTCGGCTGGACATCCTTTCCACCGGTGAAATTTCAGAAGCAGAAGTTACCATCCGGGAGGGCAGGTTCCATCAGATTAAGCGAATGTTTGCTGCTCTGGGATTTCAGGTACTCTATCTGAAACGGCTGTCCATGGGCAGCCTGCGGCTGGATGCAGCGCTTGAAAAAGGCAGATACCGGAAACTTACAGAGGAAGAACTGGCACAATTAAAAGATGGAAAGAACAGAGGTAAGTTATGCTAAAGGAAATACAGGCAGTCATTTTTGATTTAGATGGGACGCTGGTAGATTCCATGTGGATGTGGCGGGAAATTGATATACAATATCTGGGAAGATACGGCATCCAACTTCCTGAAACGCTGCAGGCAGAAATTGAAGGCATGAGCTTTACAGAAACTGCCGTTTATTTCAAAGAAACTTTTCATATTCCCCAGACGATAGAAGAAATCAAACAGGACTGGTATGAGATGGCTTATGAAAAATACGCTCATGAGGTTCCGCTGAAGGCTGGGGCGCTGGAATTTTTAAAATTCCTGTACGGCAAGGGGATTCGGACAGGCATCGCCACCAGCAACGGAATCCGCCTGGTGGAAGCTGTAATGGAATCCAACGGCCTTGGCAAATATATTCAGGTGGTGCGTACTGCATGTGATGTAGCAAAAGGCAAGCCCGCCCCTGATATCTATCTGAAAGTTGCGGAAGATTTGGGTGTGGACAGCGAAAACTGCCTGGTATTTGAAGACGTACCTATGGGTATTCTTGCCGGGAAAAATGCCGGTATGCCGGTATGCGCAATAGAGGATTCCCATTCCAGAAATCAGATAGAAGAAAAGCGGCGCTTTGCCGATTATTATATTAACAGTTTTCACGATATTTTTAACGGCGCCTATGAAATCCTGAATGCCAGGAAAGATATTTTTGCCGACTGGAAGGAGTGGATATGACGATGGATTTTCTCCCCTTATCCCGAAAGGATATGGAAACGCGGGGTATCCGCCAATTTGATTTTGTTTATGTAATCGGGGACGCCTATGTAGACCATCCTTCATTCGGACATGCCGTCATCAGCCGCGTATTGGAGTCCCGCGGATATACGGTAGGCATTATTTCCCAGCCCGACTGGAAAAATACAGAGAGCATCAGCATTTACGGGGAGCCGCGTCTGGCATTTCTCGTATCCTCCGGAAATATGGATTCCATGGTAAATCATTACAGCGTATCAAAAAAGCGCAGGGGCACGGACGCCTATACCCCTGGCGGCGTCATGGGAAAACGCCCTGATCACGCTGCAGTTGTTTACTGCAACCTGATTCGCCGGAAATACAGAAACACGCCACTGGTTATCGGTGGAATTGAGGCGAGCCTGCGCCGCCTTGCGCATTATGATTACTGGACGGATTCGCTGAAACGCTCCATCCTCCTGGATTCCGGCGCGGATTTGATTTCTTATGGCATGGGGGAGCGCTCCATCGTGGAAATCGCCGACGCCTTAAACAGCGGGATTGCCGTGAAAGATATTACTTTTGTGAATGGGACAGTGTTTAAGACCAGGGATAAATCTCTGCTCTATGATTATATTGAGCTTCCCTCCTACGAGGAATTGAAAGCAGACAAGATAAGCTATGCCGAAAGTTTCTATACCCAATACTGCAATACCGATCCGTTTTCCGGGAAACGGCTGGCAGAGCTGTATGACAGACAGCTCTACGTGGTGCAGAACCCTCCTGCAAAGCCCCTGAGCCGATCGGAAATGGACGCAATTTATGGATTGCCTTACATGCGCACTTATCATCCCAGCTATGAGCCGCTCGGAGGCGTGCCTGCTATCCGCGAAGTAAAGTTTTCCCTGGTAAGCAGCCGGGGATGTTTCGGCGGCTGCAATTTCTGTGCGCTGACTTTCCATCAGGGACGGATTATCCAGACGAGAAGCCATGAATCCCTCATCCGGGAAGCGCAGCTTATGACGGAAGATAAGGACTTTAAGGGCTATATCCATGACGTGGGAGGGCCTACGGCAAATTTCCGGCATCCTTCCTGTGAGAAGCAGCTCACGAAAGGCGTATGCCCGAAGAAACAGTGCCTGTTTCCAACTCCCTGTAAAAACCTGAACGTTGACCACACGGATTACCTGTCCCTGCTCCGGAAACTGCGGGAGATTCCAAAAGTGAAAAAAGTATTTATCCGTTCAGGAATACGTTTTGATTATCTGGTCTATGATAAGAATGAAGAATTCTTCCGGGAACTGGTGCAGCACCATGTAAGCGGGCAGTTAAAAGTAGCGCCTGAACATGTGGCGGATAAGGTGCTGGCGCGTATGGGAAAGCCGGAAAACTCCGTTTACCGGATGTTCTCTGAGCGGTACTGGGATTTAAACAGGAAATGTGGAAAAAACCAGTTCCTTGTGCCATACCTGATGTCCTCCCATCCCGGCTCGGCCATGAAAGAGGCCGTGCAGCTGGCGGAATACCTGCGGGATTTAAAATATATGCCGGAGCAGGTGCAGGACTTTTATCCCACACCTTCGACAATCTCCACATGCATGTATTATACAGGAGTAGACCCACGTACAAATGAAAAAGTTTATGTACCTGTCAATCCCCATGAAAAAGCAATGCAGCGTGCGTTAATCCAATACAGGAACCCTAAAAACTACGAACTGGTAGAAGAGGCATTGAAAATTGCCGGACGCACAGATTTAATCGGCTATGACAAAAAGTGCCTGATCCGTCCCAGAAAAAGCGCGTCTAAACAGAGTAAGCCGCAAAGAGACAAACCTGTAAAAAAGAAAAAAACCATACGGAATGTTCATAAAAAAAAGCGGTAGCGCAAATTCAGGAGGGAATATGAAAATAGCAATCGTAACGGGAGCGTCCTCCGGGATGGGACGGGAATTCGTAAAACAAATTTCAGAAAACTATAAATGCCTTGACGAGATATGGGTCATTGGAAGAAATGCAGACAAACTCTGCGATGTCCAAAAGGATGTCCGCATAAAACTCCGCATCCTGCCAATGAATCTGCGAAAAAAAGAGGCAATGGAACGGCTGCGCCATGCATTGGACACCCGGCAGCCCCGTATTAAAATTTTGGTAAATTGTGCGGGAATGGGAGTCATCGGAGACTTTTCCCAGCTTTCTTTGAACGCTCAGAGAGAAACCGTGCGTTTAAACTGTGAAGCGCTCACGGCAGTCACCTATGTATGCCTGCCCTACATGCATCGGAGAACACGGATTATCCAGATGTCCTCAGCGTCTGCATTTGTGCCGCAGCCGGGCTTTGCGATTTATGCCGCGTCAAAATCTTATGTATTAAGCTTTTCCAGGGCTCTGCGTGCAGAACTGAAAGACAAAGGGATTACCGTCACCTGTGTATGCCCGGGACCTGTGGACACCCCATTTTACAGACGTGCGGAAAAAATCGAAGTGATGCCTGCCTACAAAAAATGGACGATGGAAGCCCCGGCAGATGTAGTGGCAAAGGCTATCCGCGACGGGGCGGCAGGACGCAGCCTGTCCATATACGGATGGAGCATGAAGCTGTTTTTTCTATTATGTAAAATCGTCCCCCATCCCGTTATCATAGCTGCCGCCGCCCGGCTCGACACATGATAAAAAAGAAAAGGAGTACAGATGAAGATAGAAAAAGGCGAATTTGGATACATTAAGGCACAAAAGAAAAAGAGAGGGCTGATTACCTTTGGGCTGTTTGCCATTCCCATCATCATTTTCTTTACCGGGCTCTGGCAGACCGGGACGCGGCTGAACATGTTTACCTTTGTGGCAATCATGGGATGCCTGCCCGCTTCCCGCTCAGCAGTAGGATTTGTGATGATGCTGATGCAAAAATCTATGGATCCGGCTGTCTATCAGCAGATAGAAGAGAGAAGCGGAGATCTGGTGAAAGCTTATGAGCTGACGGTTTCTGCTTATGAGAAGAATACCCCCATAGACAGCCTGGTAGTGTGCGGTTACCACGTGGCGGCTTATACCAGCCGTCCGGATGCGGATACCGTGTTTGCGGAAAAGCACATCAAAGAAATCCTCAAAGGCAACGGATACCGAGCAGATGTGAAGATTTTTAAGGACTTAAAGCCTTATCTCGAACGTGTATCCTCCCTTGCAAAACAGCGGGAAACGGTCGAAAAAGACATCGTCTATACACCGAACGAATCCTACCCGGAACTTTCGCGGAGCGAGCTGGTGAAACATACGATTCTGGCAATTTCCCTTTAGGAGAAGTACATGAAAACCATTGCGATTACAAAAAATGAGGCAGGACAGCGTCTGGACAAATTTCTGGCAAAGTATTTAAACCTTGCGCCAAAAAGTTTTCTCTATAAGATGCTGCGCAAGAAAAATATTACATTAAACGGAAAAAAGGCAGACGGCAGTGAGAAAACAGCGCTTGGCGACGAAGTACAGCTGTTTTTGTCCGATGAAACAATTGAAAAATTCTCCTCTGTAAGAATCACCCCTGCTCATGGAAATCTGGATATTGTATATGAAAACGACGATATTATCCTAATAAATAAGCCCTGCGGAATGCTTTCACAGAAAGCTAAAAGTACGGACGTGTCACTGGTAGACCACCTGATTTCATATCTGATGCAAAAGGGCTGTGTGACTGAACAATCTCTTCAGGTCTTCCGTCCTTCCGTGTGCAACCGTCTGGACAGAAATACCAGCGGTATCGCAGCCGCCGGAAAATCCCTGGCCGGCCTCCAGGATATGGGCGAAATTTTCAAAAACAGAAGCTTACATAAATACTATCTCTGTCTGGTATACGGAGAAATATTAGAAGAATGCCTGGTCAAAGGGTATCTTTCGAAAAATAAAAAAACAAATACTGTGCATATTACCGCCGAAAAGCAGAACGGAGAATCACTTCCCATTTGCACGAAGTACCGCCCGGTATCCTCCGGCAGCGGGATTACGCTTTTGGAGGTGGAACTGATTACAGGGCGTTCGCACCAGATACGCGCACATCTGGCCAGTATCGGACATCCGATTTTAGGAGATGGGAAATATGGTCTTGCCGCAGTCAATGAGCAGTTCAGGCGGCGGTTCGGTCTGAAACATCAGCTTTTACACTCCTGGCGTCTGGAACTCCCGGAACTTTCAGGCGCGCTTTCGGAATTATCTTGTAAAAGCTTTACTACCGCGCCGCCAAAACAGTTTGACAGGATTCGAAAGGAGATGGGACTTACCTATGGCAACCTGGAATTCCAGGGGGCTTCGCGGCTCCACGCTGGAAGATTTGATTAACCGCTCCAATGAGCAGTATCTTGAGAAAGGACTGGCGCTGATACAGAAAATCCCTACCCCCATCACGCCAATTAAAATTGATAAAGAGCACCGCCATATTACTCTTGCCTATTTTGACCAGAAGAGCACGGTAGATTACATCGGCGCAGTACAGGGAATTCCCGTATGCTTCGATGCAAAAGAATGTACCTCTAATACTTTCGCCCTGCAAAATATCCATGAACACCAGGTACGGTTTATGGAGCAATTTGAAAAACAGGGCGGAATTTCTTTTCTGATTATTTTTTATACGGCCAGGAACGAGTTATTTTATCTGCCCTATGCGGATATGCGCAGATTTTGGGAGAGGGCGAAAAGCGGAGGAAGAAAAAGCTTCCGTTACGAGGAATTGAACCAGGATTTCCGTATTCATTCTACAGGAGGTATACTTGTGCCTTACCTGGAAACCATTCAGAAGGATTTGGATGCCAGGGATTGACATTTTAGACCCTGTGACTTATAATGAATTTCGGTTTATTTTAATATGATACCAAATTAACACTGTGAATCATTAAAGTGAGAGGGGATACCGTATGGAACAGAGATTGCTGCATACACCGGAAGGTGTACGGGATATTTATGACGGAGAATGTGAAAGGAAGCTTACCTTACAGAACCATCTCCACGAAATTATGAAAAGATATGGTTACCGTGATATTGAAACGCCTACTTTTGAATTTTTTGACGTATTCAGCAGGGAAGTAGGAACTACTCCGTCGCGGGATTTATATAAGTTTTTTGACAGAGAAGGAAATACGCTGGTTCTGCGTCCGGATATTACTCCCTCCATTGCAAGGGCGGCTGCCAAATATTTCAACGGCGAAACAGCCCCCTTCCGTTTCTGCTATGTGGGAAATACCTTTATTAACAATTCCAGCTACCAGGGACATCTAAAAGAAACGACCCAGCTTGGCGCAGAACTAATCGGCGACAATTCCGTAGATTCTGACGCAGAAGTGATTGCCATGACAATTGAAAGCCTGTTAAGAGCAGGGCTGAAAGAATTTCAGGTGAGTATCGGGCATGTAGAATTTTTTGGAAGCCTTCTGCGTGAAGCAGGAATCCATGCAGAAGTAGCGGAGGAACTGAGACGCCTGATTTCTAATAAAAATAATTTCGGAGTAGAAGAGCTCCTTGAAGAACAACAGATTCCGGAAAACCTAAAACAGCTTTTTATTCAGCTTCCAAAGCTCTGCGGGGACATGGAGGTGCTGGAAAGCGCCAGAACTATGACGCACAACGAAGGTGCTCTGGCAGCTCTTAACAGATTGGAAGAAATTTACAATATTCTGTGTATTTATGGGATAGAGCGCTATGTATCCTTTGATTTGGGAATGCTGAGTAAATATATGTATTATACCGGAGTGATTTTCCGGGCATATACCTTCGGTACCGGAGACGCGGTAGTCAAGGGCGGGCGCTATGACGGCCTTCTGGGACACTTTGGAAAAGAAGCGCCGGCCATTGGCATGGTAGTCGTAGTCAACCAGCTTTTAAATGCACTGGAGCGGCAGAAAATTGCCGTTCCATCAGCAAAAACACCTGTTTTGCTGCATTACTGTAAAGAAAACAGAGAAGAAACACTGCGCAAAGCTGATGCAATGAGACGTGAGGGCATCTATGTCGCCCTTGTACCGGAACGATAGGGAGGACTGGAAGATGAGATACCTGACATTTGCACTGGGAAAGGGGCGGCTGGCAAAGACGGCTCTGGATTTGTTTGAAAAGATTGGGATTACCTGTGAAGAGATGAAAGATAAGGACTCCCGGAAACTGATTTTTGTAAATGAAGAACTGAAATTAAAGTTTTTCCTCGCGAAAGGTCCCGATGTGCCGACCTATGTGGAATATGGGGCGGCAGATATCGGGATTGTAGGAGAGGACACTATCATGGAAGAGCAGCGGAAGCTCTATGAGGTACTGGATTTGGGATTCGGCAAATGCCGGATGTGCGTGTGCGGTCCCGCTTCAGCAAAGGAATTGCTGCTGCATCAGGAACAGATACGCGTGGCAACGAAATATCCCCGGATTGCAAAGGATTATTTTTATAATAAAAAGCATCAGACAGTGGAAATCATTAAGCTGAACGGCTCCATTGAACTGGCTCCTATTGTCGGCCTCTCCGAAGTTATCGTTGACATCGTAGAGACAGGAACTACGCTCCGTGAAAACGGACTGGAGGTACTGGAGGAAGTATGCCCTCTTTCAGCAAGAGTCGTAGTAAACCAGGTGAGTATGCGGATGGAAAACGAGAGAATCACAAAAATTCTGACAGACCTAAAGTCTGTGCTGTAAAGGAGAAACTATGCGCACGATTAAATTAACAAAAGAATCAAAACAGAATCTACTGCGTGACCTTTTAAAAAGAAGCCCCGCTAGCTATGGAGAATATGAAGGAAAGGTTGCGGATATCGTAAATGCCGTGCGGGAAAAGGGCGACGCCGCTGTATTTGAATTTACGGAGCGTTTTGACAAAGCGAAACTTACCGCTGAAAGTATCCGTGTGACAGAGGATGAGCTGCAGGCAGCCTACGCACAAGTTTCACCGGAACTTCTGGAAGTTATCCGGAAGGCTCTTATAAACATCCGCAGCTACCATGAAAAGCAGAAGCGTTACAGCTGGTTTGACAGCCAGCCAAACGGAACCATGCTGGGGCAGAAAGTTTCACCTCTGGCGAAAGTGGGCGTGTATGTTCCCGGTGGAAAAGCTGTCTATCCTTCCTCAGTACTTATGAATATTGTTCCGGCAAAAACTGCCGGCGTAGGGAAAATTGTGATGACAACTCCCTGCGGGAAAGACGGAAAAGTGAATCCGAACACACTGGTAGCCGCACACGAGGCCGGAGCGGACGAAATCTATAAAGCAGGCGGCGCACAGGCGATTGCCGCGCTGGCTTTCGGAACAGAAAGCATCCCAAAAGTCGACAAAATTGTAGGTCCCGGGAATATCTACGTAGCTCTAGCAAAAAAAGCCGTTTATGGGCACGTAAGTATTGACTCGATTGCAGGCCCCAGTGAAATCCTGGTTCTGGCAGATGAAAGCGCAGATCCCCGTTTCGTAGCGGCAGACCTCTTATCCCAGGCAGAGCATGACGAGATGGCAAGCGCGATTCTGATCACTACAAGCGAGGAACTTGCACGCAGGGTATCCGAAGAAATCGACAAGTTTACAGAAGTCCTTTCAAGAAAAGAGATTATCCTGAAATCCCTTGATAATTACGGCTATATCCTGCTGGCAGACAACATGGAGGAAGCCATTGACGCGGCAAATGAAATCGCATCGGAACACCTGGAAATCGTCACAAAAGAACCGTTCCAGGTAATGACGAAAATCCAGAATGCAGGAGCCATTTTCATCGGCGAATACAGCAGCGAACCTCTGGGCGACTATTTCGCCGGTCCGAACCATGTGCTGCCCACAAATGGGACGGCGAAATTCTTCTCACCCCTGTCAGTGGATGATTTCGTCAAGAAATCCAGCATCATTTATTATTCACGTGAAGCGTTAGAGCCTGTCTGCGAGGATATCATAAAGTTTGCCGAGGCAGAGCAGCTGACCGCACATGCGAATTCTATCCGTGTGCGTTTTGAAAAGTGAGGTGTATCATGGCAAAGCGTATAGCAACCATAGAAAGAAACACAAAAGAGACAAAAATCCGGCTCACACTCAACCTTGATGGGACAGGGATATGTAAAGCCGAGTCCGGCATTCCATTTTTTGACCATATGCTTTCCGGCTTTGCAAGACATGGGCTGTTTGATTTGGATGCGCAGATTCAGGGCGATACGGAAATTGATTCCCACCACACGATAGAAGACACGGGAATCGTACTGGGCGAAGCGATCCGGAAAGCAGCAGGAGATAAAGCAGGCATCGTGCGCTATGGCAGTGCATTACTGCCCATGGATGACTCCCTGATACTCTGCGCGGCAGATTTATCCGGCAGGCCGTATCTGTCTTTTGACTGCGGTTATACGGTTGAAAAAATAGGAACTCTGGATACGGAAATGATTCATGATTTCTTTTATGCCGTTTCCTATTCTGCAGCGATGAACCTGCATATTAAAAAAATCTCAGGCTTTAACAACCACCATATTGCCGAAGGTACTTTTAAGGCATTTGCAAAGGCCCTTGATGCCGCAGTCGCATATGATGCGCGCATCAGCGGCGTATTATCAACGAAAGGGACATTATAAATGATGAAAAATAAAAAACTGGCATCTTATATTTTTATCCGGGACGGAAAAGCCGTCAGTGGGCTTTCTGATGATGAACCGTGGGAGGGCGGCAATGCGGCAGAGCTGGCACAACATTACAGCAACCATGGCGCAGATGAAATCGTGGTGTTTGATTTATCTGAGGACGATACTTCCCATGAGGAGTCACTCCTGCTGATAAAGGAAATGTCCAGATGCGTTGATATCCCTATTGCAGGGGGCGGAAATGTACGGCGCATGGAAGATGTAAAAAAACTAATCTATGCCGGGTGCCGCAAGGCGTTCCTGAACTTTTCCAAACCCGAAAATGTGGAACTGCTTCCGGAGGTTTCCAGACGTTTTGGAAAAGAGAAAATTGCTGTGTGTGCCGGAAGCCTGACAGAACTTTTCGCCAACAAAGAGGCTATTGAAACCTATGCGGATGAAGTGCTGCTGCTGGCAGACAGTGTGCATGTAAATGAAGCATGTAAAGCAGTAAGCGTCCCTGTTATGCCTGTAGTGGTGCGCGCAGATTCCGGCGGAATCTTAAATCTCTTGGGCGTTGAAAACGTTTCCGGAGTATGCGCACGGGCGCTTTCGGAGCGGAGTACAGATTTCATGGGTTTGAAGCTCCTGGCGAAAGAAAAAGGGATTCCCGTAAACACTTTTGAGAGCAGTATGCGGTGGGCAGAATTTAAGACAAATGAAAATGGGCTGGTGCCGGTAGTCGTGCAGGACTATAAGACCATGGAAGTGCTGATGGCAGCATATATGAACCGGGAAGCTTTTGAAAACACTATCCGCACTGGAAAAATGACCTACTGGAGCCGCAGCCGGAATGAGCTGTGGGTAAAAGGACTGACTTCGGGACATTTTCAATACGTACGCCAGCTCTCCATTGATTGTGACAATGATACGATTCTGGCAAAAGTTGTGCAGATAGGCGCAGCCTGCCACACTGGGAATAAAAGCTGCTTTTACCGTGATTTAGTGAAAAAAGATTACGATGAGACAAATCCTATGACGGTATTTGAAAATGTATTCTCCGTAATCCTGGACAGGAAAGAACATCCAAAAGAAGGTTCCTACACTAATTATTTATTTGATAAAGGCATTGATAAAATCCTCAAAAAAGTTGGAGAAGAGGCTACGGAAATCGTGATTGCCGCAAAGAATCCAAACCCGGAAGAGATAAAATACGAGATTTCTGATTTCCTCTACCATGTGATGGTACTCATGGCAGAAAAAGGCGTAACCTGGGAAGACATTACAAAGGAATTGGCACAGAGGTAAAAATACAGGAAAGGAATTGCTGGAAATGACTGGTGAAGAACGAAGAAAACAGCTTATCCAAATATTAGCGGACAGTGAAAAGCCCGTATCCGGCGTATCCCTTGCCAAACAGCTTCATGTCAGCCGGCAGGTCATCGTACAGGATGTGGCGCTGCTCCGGGCGAATGGCTGCGAAATCTTTTCCGCAAGCCGCGGATATCTTCTGCACGCGAAAAACGACGCCAGCCGTATCTTTAAAGTGCTTCACTCAGACGAAGAGGTAGAAGAAGAGCTGACAATGATTGTAGACTTAGGCGGGCGGATACAGGATGTATTTGTCTATCATAAAGTATACGGAGTCGTCCGGGCTGATATGAATATCCGTTCCCGGAAAGATATCCGTACCTTTATGGAAGGCATCATTTCCGGCAATTCCAGCCTGCTCAAAAATGTGACATCCGGTTATCACTATCACACCGTATTTGCCGATGACGAGCAAAGCCTTGATGTGATTCAGGAGAGCTTGCAGAACCGGGGATTTCTTGCCAGACTGCAAGACTATGAGCCGGTTGACTTCCGCGGACAGTAATCCGGATACAGGGAAAATCCGGGGCGGCTTGCAGAGACTTGGAAAATCTGCTAAAATAGGAGAAGAGGAGAGGTTACTTAAGACTGCGAAAGGGGAGATCTATTCTGCGGAAGATAACAACAAAGGGGTTAAAACTGTTTCTTTTGACCAGCTGCCTGTTGGCTGCATCATTTGCATTGCCTTCCAAAATTGCTTATGCAGCGGAAAACGGATGGGTAATTGAAGGCAGCGCACATTATTATTACAAAAATGGCATACAGGTTCGGGGATTACAGAAGATTGGAAAATACAAGTATTATTTTCATCTGAAAACCGGAAAGATGCTAAAAAGCAAGTGGAAACAAATTGACAATAACTACTACTTTTTCAAATCCAACGGACGAATGGCAAAAAACCAGTGGATTAGCAAAAAATACTATGTAGATTCCAAAGGCGTGCGCGTCACCAATCGCTGGATAAAGAACAAATTCGTTGGTGAGGACGGCCGCTGGATTAAAAACTTTAAAGGCGGCTGGCAGCAAATCGGCGGAAAGTGGTACTATTATACTTCCAAAGGCAAAAAAAAGACCGGATGGCTTACATATAAGGGCAGCCGCTATTATCTGGATGCAAACGGTGTCCGCGTGACAAAAATGCAGCGCATTAAGAAAAAAGATTACTATTTTACCAAAAAGGGCGTACTGCAAAACAACGGCTGGGTCAAAACCGGTAAGTGGTATTATCACGCAGATGCAAAAGGTATTCTGGATACCAGGGAGCGTATCAACGCAAAATCTATGTACGCTGCTACACAGATAGAATATAATACCGGAACCTTGAAAATACGGCTGCAGAGGTTCCAAAACTACGGTACCACTTACTGGACGGCACGGGTTACAATTTCCAATATCAGCCAGATGAAAGCGGCTCTTTCTTACGGTACCTATGGCGGCACCCGTCAGACAACTTCCAATGCCGTAGCACAGAACCGGGCAGTGATCGGAATCAACGGAAGCGCATTTTCCTATTCATCAGGTAAACCGGGATTTGACGCTGTCATGCTGAAAAACGGAACGATATACAATAAGGCGCTGGGAACCAGCTATTCACTGATGGCAATTTCACGGGACGGGACTATGTTCAGTCCTTCTCAGGGACTAAGTGCAGTGCAGCTAAAAAAAGGCGGCGTCCGTGATACTTTCAATTTCGGTCCTATTCTGCTTCGGGACGGAAAGCCCGCCTCCCTTTATGACCAGGGATATCCGCAGGTTTATGCCAGCCCGGACATGACCGGACCATATCCCCGCTCTGCGGCAGGAATGATCCGTCCGGGAGAATACGTACTTCTGGTATGCAATGCGCCGGGACTTACCCTGGCTCAGATGCGTACGATTTTCCGTCAGCACGGCTGTACTTACGCTTACAATATGGACGGAGGCGGTTCGGCCACAATGGCTTACCGCGGTTACATTATGAACAATCCGACAGACGGTACAGAACGCCCTTGCGGAGACTTTCTGCTGTTTGGTGAATAAACATGAAAAATACCCTCATGGCAAACGCTGTAAGGGATTTTTTATAGGAACTTCACTATATTTTATGATATTTGCATAATGCTTCCTGCATTTCAATATTTTTTTTGTTGAAAAAAAACAGCGTCTGCACTATAATTATAGTATATAGTTAAATATTAAGGTTTAGCAGCCCGTAGGAACAGCATGAAGTTTTTACATAAATGGCGGACTGCTCAGAGAAAGGAGTGAGCAAGCATCTATGAAACAAACAGGCAAAAAGATCCTGCCCCGGCTGCTGGCATTGGTATTAGCATTTTCACTGCTTCCGGTTCAGGTGCTTTCAGCTGCGGTTTGCCTGCCCGGCATGTCTGAAGCACAAACAGAATCAAAAAGCACAGAAACAATTCCTGCCGATGTGTCAGTTTCTTCGGAAAAAGCAGAAACTGGCGCAGAAAAAAGCACAGACGCAACGGAAACAGAGACAGAAAGTACAACAAAAACAGCTGCGGAAACAGAGGGGACAGAAACGGAAAATGCAGCAGAGACAGTTGAGGAAACAAAGGGGACAGAGACAGAAAGCAGCTGTGAACCCGAAACAGCTGTAAACGCCGGAAAAAAACAAAAATCCTCTTATCAACTCAATATTACCCACAGGCTCAGATTTTATGCAGACGGTATTATGAAGCAATTAGATGAGAAGGAAGTTTTTAAACTTACCGAAGATAATTTCAAAAATGGTTCATACGATTTATCACAGCACATTTTTCACCGTGAGGAATTATCGGCGCAGATTCAGGGCAGCCCTCAGCTAAATATTAAAGATTTAAAAGCGGATGCAACCTGTAATATTGTTATCCTTTACACGGTCAAAAGCGGATACAAAGCAGTTCTTAAGGACAGCCCGGCAGCCGGCAGCAGCAATGTGCGGCCACGAAGCATATACCAGGGCAGATTTGAAACCGTACAGTTTATACCCGCAAAAAGCATTACGCTGACGATTCAGTATTTGTATTCTAATACCGGAGGCATGGCAGGGGTAAAAGCAGCAGATACCGATAAAATTGAGCTGTTTCCAGACACATCCGGTCATGCGTCTTTAAAAAACTGGTCAGTTCCCCACTATATTCCTGCTTCGGGCAATACCGGAAGTAAAAATTCAAATCTGAATGGTTTCCGTGTAGTACTGAATCCTTCTCCACTAAATCAGTTCCTGGCAGTTCCGCCCACAGGCAAAGAAACACCGGAACAGATTCAAGAGGCGCTTGCCAGGGGAGATTATAACCTGAAAGAAGGAGTTGATACGGATAGTCCGGAATATCAAAATGCCTGGGCACAGGCCCGCCGTGTATCCATTAACGGCGCAGAGTTTTCCTACACTGCCCCTGCCATGTACGGCGGTCCTGCCGGGGATGAGAATGCCTATACCTTAAGTGTCTCCGGCCTGACGCAGGATATGACAGTGACCGTGTATTATCGGCGTGACACAAGCAGCTATACGGTACGCCACCTTATTCCAAAAAACAATATAGAAAATCCCGACATTACCGTAAGTGATGACTGGCAGGTTTACCAAAACAATGGCACCGTCTATGAACTTACAGAGCAGGGCCGGGTCGGCGCCATGACGAAAGCCAGATCAATAGATATTACCGGATATAAGGTTGTACATTTCTCCCAGGTGCCAATTGCTTCCGATGATTCTACCGTTGTCAATATTTACTACATGCCGGAATCCATCCGGATCATCTTTTATACAGACGACGTCTACATTGACCGCCAGCAGGTTCCTGTAGGACAGTATGTAGATTTCAGTAATTTTTATGATGAAGCAGCATATAAGAGAGCAAATGACCTGCCTGCTGATAAATCAATCAAAAAAGGTTACAGGCTCACCGGCTGGCAATACCAGATAAAAGGGAGCAATCCTGCTGAATATGCAGATGTACCGCTTAACGACAGCCATAAACTGCAATTGACAAAAGACTTTATAGATAACGCTGAAATTATTTCCAGCGTAGAAGCACAGGATATCCTTGTTCTGCGGTTTGTGCCGAAATGGGAGAAAATTACCACCTCCATCCGTGTAGTATTCTGGACAGAAAATCTAAATGGGCAAGATGTCCGGGTTACTGACACTGCGCTGGACGGCACAAAAGAAGAAAACGGGGAAATTGTGCACCAGAATCCAAATATGGACACATCTTTCAGTAATGTTGGTTCCTTTACGCTGGACAATATGTTTGAAACAGGAGAATCACTGATAGAGCAGAACGGGAAATTGGTTCAGAAACTCCAGGCCGAAATTGACAGCCAATTTACCCGGCAGATGGGAGTTGTACCTGACAGTACAATAAGCGATATTGCCGGATATGAAAGTCCTATGAAAATTTCTGACTTCTATGAACCATGCAAGGAGAACCCCTATACTATCCTGGTTGAATCTGTTAAAGGAGGTAATATATCAGAAGATACAACGCAGACAACTGCAGCTGCTAATGGAAGCACGCTGGTTTATGTATACTATACACGGAAAGTGTATACGCTGGATTTTATTTATTACTTTCCTTCCAGTACTGCAGGCGGAGACGCTTCCTGTGTCCGCGCCTCAAATGATACCGCATGGTTCATCAGCAATTGGAGCAGATTTCCCGACGAAAATCCCGGAAACTGGTATGATATTCCAATAGAAAATCTAGAAGGTGTTCCTATGATAAAGACCATAGAAGCCAAATATGGGGCAAGTCTTTTGGGAACCTGGCCGGAGGAGCTCGAAACTTTACAGACCCGTAATGAAAATGCCCTGAGAATTTCCTGGACAACAACAGCAGGACTGCATAATGCACATGGAAGAAAAGGCCGGAATAACGGCTGCATTCCCGGTTCCTATGCTTCCATGGGTGCGAGTATCATTGCAGATCCTAAAAATCCGGCAAAAAAGCATTCCATAATTGCTTTTTGGAAGACATATTTTAACAGTTATCGCTATAATTATTGTTATGAAGTTCCTGGACTGACACAATCGCAGCTCGGAACGGCCGTAAAAATCTATGATGGCGCGCCAAAAGACACTACTATGAGCCCGGAAGAACAAACTCGGAGAAATACCATTTACCTGGTTCCCCAGGATAATCAGATATTCCGCAGATATGGTTTTACAGATTTACTGGAAGTCAATTATACAGGCGGACAAATCATTTATCCGGACGATGCCAGATACAATCCTAACGGAAACCTGTATTACGCGGTACGTGTCTATAACAATAATTATTATGCGATTGCCCGGCGCGCAAATGCTGCAGCCGCAATGGCAATCAATGCACAAAACGTAAGCATCCGTCCTCATTTGGAAGCAGTTAACCAGACGGCCGATCACAGTTCGGAGCTTAACAGCAGCGACGGTTCTTACAGCAATGGATATAGCACTTTAGAAAATCCTTATGATATTTATTTTTATTACACCCGTGACAGATACACAATTACTTATTTATCGGATGAATCAACAGAAATCGGCCAAATTGAGCTGCCTTATGGGACAACACTTTCCAAAACAAAATATGCATTTGATCTTAATTACAAAAAGACGAATGGAGATTATGCGCAGTCAGATTCAAATCCTGACGGATGGTCTCTGCTTATAAAGGGTGCAGAAAACACAGCAGATAAACAGGTATCCTCCACGCTTCCGGTATGTACCAAACGTGCAGCTGACGGAACAAAAATCTGGCTATTTAAAGGATGGGCTCTTGGTCCTGCCGGAACGCGGATGATGCAGTGGGAAGATAACGCCCGAAACCTGACTCCGATTCTGGACAGCAATCTGCTCCTGTATTCTGCATGGATGGCTCCCACGTACAAAGTGACCTTTGATTTTAACGGAGGTACTTTAATTCCGGGAAACAACGCCGCCGTAAATCAATATATTTCAGCAAACCAGAGCTTTGTCAGCAGCGGCCAGATTCCGCGTCTGACAAGAACCGGACATATACTGGACGGCTGGATTATCACCCGGCGCGGTACGGCATCCGGCACCATGATAGACGAAAATGCGGACACTCCGTTTAAATTTGACCAGCCTGTCACCAGCGATTTGCAGGTGCAAGCAGTATGGGAACCGACCAGTGAAGTATCCATTCAATATACGATAAGATATCTGGTAAAAGACACTGATATTAAAGTCAGGGAAGATAAGCAGATGTCCGGCCTGTTCCTGTCAGGCACTACGGTGTGGGAAGATGCGGCTCCGCCTACAGTACCCGCATATTTAGACTATATCCCCACAGAGCAAAAGGTATCTGTAAAGCTGGATTCCGTTCATCAGGACAAGAATATCATTACTTTTTATTATGCCGCGCCCGGCATGGGGCAGTATACCGTAGAATTCATAAACTATGAAACAAAGAGCCAGCCAGGCGTCCAGCCCGTGTACACCCGTGTTGAAAACGGCGCAGCAGACCAGTCGGCTGTGTATCCGACACATGCTGATTTTCAAGCGCTCAGCCAGCGAGGATACCGCCTGGTTGATGAAACGGGGAAAGATGTGGCAGATGCTTCGCATCTCCAGTCTCTGGAACGGATTGACGGAAAAGAAAACATCTTCACTTTCTATGTAAAACCGATTACGTATACGATTACTTACCTCGGAGTGGAAGATTATCTTTCTGCCGGAAACAAGCTGGATAATAAAACAGTTTACACCGTTACATCCCCCGACTTTAAACTAGTGAATCCTACACGCTATACAAAAGATGGTAAAACTTATGAATTTCTCGGCTGGAGCCTCGGAAACGGCACAACAGAAATTACAGAAAAAGCAAACCAAATTTCAAAGGATATTGTTGTTGAAACCGGTTCTACCGGGCATCTTGTCTTTGTTGCAAATTGGAATCCGGCGGTATATACGGTTACTTTCAAGCCAGGGAAACATGGCAGCCTGTCTGGCAAGAAGAAGTTTGAGGGTATCAATGAAGGCGCCATCGTGTCAGAAAGCGGCGTCACAGTGCCGGACGTCAAGCCAAAAACAGGATACCGTTTCGTTGGATGGTCTTACAGCGGGGAGAGCAGTGGAAAACTGTATTCCAGTGCAAAAATACTGAAGATGAAAGTTACAAGCCATATGGTATTTACCGCACAGTATAAAACTGCCAAATCGTCCGGCGGCGGTAAAAAGCCCACTGCTTCAGAAAAACCAAAAGACACCGAAAAACCGAAAGAAACGGACAAAAACAAAAACTCCACAAAATCAGGCACTTCGAAAACCCCTGTGCTCACCGGAGTAATCTCCCGTACAGCGTCCCGCTCACCGGAAACCGGAGACGGCACAGAACTCCTTTTCTGGATGCTGTTATTCACAGGTTCGCTGCTTGGAGCAAGCATTCTGCTGGTCTCCAGAAAACGGAAAACTGTCTGAGATTTAAAATCCAGGGAATCTGCATCTTGCAGACCACCCTGGATTTTATTTTTTATGGTATAGGTTTTTGAGGGAATCTCTGATATAATAGGAAAAGCATCTATGTAAAGCAGTATTTTTATAAATGAAAGGAACAACATGAGAAAATTGACTTTGAATGATGAAATATTACTGCAAATCGAAAAGCCCGCCCGTTACATTGGCAATGAAGTAAATTCCGTGATGAAAGACCCTTCCAAAGTAGACGTGCGCTTCGCGATGTGCTTTCCCGACGTATATGAAATCGGTATGTCGCATCTGGGGATACAGATTATTTATGATATGCTAAACAGGCGTGATGATATCTGGTGTGAGAGAGTATATTCTCCCTGGACAGATTTGGACAAACTCATGCGCAAAAAGAAGATTCCCCTGTTTGCCCTGGAATCCCAGAGTCCTATCACAGACTTTGACTTTCTGGGAATTACCATTCAATACGAAATGTGTTACACCAACATTTTGCAGATTCTGGACTTGAGCGGGATTCCACTGTTGGCAAAAGAGCGGGACGAAGACTCGCCCATTGTTATTGGAGGCGGCCCATGTACCTACAACCCGGAACCTCTGGCTGACTTCTTTGATATTTTCTATATCGGAGAAGGAGAGACTGTTTATTTTGATTTGATTGATTTATATAAGGAATATAAGCAGAAAAGACTTGGCAGGAAAGCATTCCTGCATGAAGCTGCAAAGATTCCGGGAATCTATGTGCCGTCCATGTACCGGGTTTCCTACAAAGAGGATGGAACCATCGCCTCCTTTGAACCTATTTATGAAGATATCCCTGCACGGATTGAAAAGCAGGTTGTTATGGAACTGACAGATACCTATTACCCGGAAGCTCCGGTGGTTCCTTTTATCAAGGCCACACAGGACAGAGTCGTTCTGGAAATTCAGCGCGGCTGTATCCGGGGATGCCGTTTCTGCCAGGCGGGAATGATTTACCGCCCCCTGCGTGAGAAAGATTTGCCGATATTAAAAAACTTTGCACGGAACATGCTGAAAAATACGGGACATGAAGAAATTTCCCTCAGTTCTTTAAGTTCCAGTGACTATTCAAATTTAGAAGGCATCGTAAATTTCCTAATTGATGAATTTAAAGGTCAGGGCATCAATGTTTCACTGCCGTCCCTGCGCATTGACGCCTTTTCCCTGGATGTGATGAGCAAGGTACAGGACGTGCGCAAAAGCAGCCTGACCTTTGCGCCGGAAGCCGGCTCTCAGAGACTGCGCGACGTCATCAACAAAGGACTAACCGAAGAAGTTATCTTAAACGGAGCCGGACAGGCATTTGAAGGCGGCTGGAATCGGGTAAAACTATACTTTATGCTAGGGCTTCCCACAGAGACAGAAGAGGATATGAAAGATATCGCGCGCCTGGCAGACAAAGTTGCCAGACGCTATTATGAAATCCCAAAAGAGCAGCGGAACGGCAAGTGCCAGATTACGGTAAGCACATCCTTTTTTATTCCTAAACCGTTTACGCCTTTCCAGTGGGCGCCTATGAATACAAAAGAAGACTTTCTCGGAAAAGCGAAAGTTGTTAATCAGGAAGTAAAAGAACAGTTGAACAAAAAAAGTATCAAATACAATTGGCATGAAGCCGATGTATCCGTGCTGGAGGGCGTGCTTGCAAGAGGCGACCGGAAAATTGGGAAAGTTATCCTGCGCGCTTATAAAAAAGGTTCCCTATATGATGCATGGGGTGAAAATTTTGATAACGAATTGTGGATGTCTTCCTTTGCAGAAGCAGGAATAGACCCTGATTTCTATGCGATGAGAAACCGGGACAAATCTGAAATCCTGCCCTGGGATTTTATTGACTGCGGCGTGACAAAGAAGTTTCTGTGGAATGAATGGGAGCGCGCGCAAAAAGGACAGATAACCCCAAACTGCCGTATGGGATGCTCCGGATGCGGCGCAAAATCTTACGGAGGTGGTGTGTGCTATGAAGATTAGAATAAAATTTTCCAAACACGGCGTTATGAAATTTATCGGCCATCTGGATATTATGCGCTATTTCCAGAAAGCTATCCGCAGGGCAGAGATTCCGATCCGTTTTACGGAAGGTTTCAGTCCCCATATGGTGATGTCATTTGCATCCCCCCTTGGCGTAGGATTGACCAGCGACGGAGAATATATGGATATCGAGGTAAATGAGACAATTTCTTCTAAGGAAGCCGTCAGGCGTCTGAACCAGGTTATGGTTGAAGGAATGCAGGTATTGAGTTACCGGAAAATCCCAGAAGGAAAAGCAAGCAATGCCATGTCGCTGGTAGCGTTCGCCGACTATACCGTCACATTCCGCGAAGGAAAAGAACCATGTACCGGCTGGAAAGAACGGCTGTCTGAATTTGCATCCCTTCCAGCTATCTTAATCCTAAAAAAAAGCAAAAAAAGCGAAAAAGAAGTAGATATCCGTCCAATGATTCAGGAACTCCACCTACAGGAAAACGGGAAAATTTTCATGCGCTTGTCTTCAGGCAGCGCCAGTAACTTAAAGCCGGAACTGGTAATGGAAGCTTTCACTGCTTATCTTGGCTCTGAACAGGAACCTTACAGCCTGCTGGTCAACCGTGTAGACCTGTACGATGAACATATGATATCGCTGGAAGAACTGGGGGAAGAAATTGGAGAGTAAGCTGATTGTCGTCAAAAAAGACCGCCGGATTTTTACGGTTCTGACAGAAAACGGGAAAGTATGCGCCCTGTCCTGTTATGGAGAAGAAGAGCAGCCCCTTCTCGGAAATATTTATATCGGGCGGGTGCAAAAAGTAGTCAAGAATATTGGAGCGGCTTTTATTGAGATTGAAAAAGGGTTCCCGTGTTATTATCCGCTGAACGACTGCGAAACGCCTGTTTATACAAAAAAAATCAATTCTCCCTCCATGACGGCGGGAGATGAGGTACTGGTTCAGGTCAACCGCGAAGCTCACAAAACAAAGCCGCCTTCACTCACCACAAACCTGAATTTCACTGGAAAATACCTAGTGCTTACCACTGGAGCGCTGCGCATCGGAGTTTCTGCAAAATTAGACGGTGAAACAAGAACCCGTTTAAAAACACTGATTAGCGAAATTGCTGGGGGAAAATATGGATTCATCGTCCGCACAAATGCAAAAGACGCCCGGGAAAATGAAGTTTTGAAAGAAGCAGATTACCTGATTTCTCTCTGTGAAGATACAATAGAAAAGGCAAAATACCGGAGCGCCTTCACCCAAATCTATCAAACAGCCTCTCCCTGGCTTTCCCAGCTCCGCGACACTTATGGAAGCGGACTGTC
Organism: Hominisplanchenecus murintestinalis; assembly: GCA_004793585.1. Taxonomy (GTDB): domain Bacteria; phylum Bacillota; class Clostridia; order Lachnospirales; family Lachnospiraceae; genus Hominisplanchenecus_A; species Hominisplanchenecus_A murintestinalis. The sequence continues at coordinate 135,894 of SRZB01000002.1, forward strand.
CATTGTGACAGACGATGAAAAGCTGTATGGACAAATGCACGAGTATCTACAGACTATGCAGCCGGAAGATTTGCCGAGGCTTTCCATGTACAAAGATAAGCTGCTGCCTCTCTCTAAACTCTACTGCTTCGAAAAAGCATTCAAAGATGCCCTGAACGAGCACGTATGGCTGAAATCCGGCGCTTACCTTGTGATTCAGCCTACAGAAGCTCTGACTGTTATTGACGTAAATACCGGCAAATACGAGAGTAAAAAGAAGAAGCAAGATGCCTTTTTAAGAATAAACCTTGAAGCTGCACAAGAGATTGCAAGACAGCTGCGGCTCCGGAACCTGTCAGGAATCATTATCGTGGACTTTATCAATATGGATGCCGCAGAAGATAAAGAAACGCTGATGCAGACGCTAAAGGAATTCCTGCACCATGATCCGGTGAAAACCGTTCTGGTAGACATGACTGCTTTAAACCTGGTAGAGATTACCCGGAAGAAAGTGAGAAAATCCCTGGCAGAGCAGGTAGGGATAAAAAAGCAAAATCAGTAGTTGACGCAATTTGGAGAATATGCTAGAATACAAAAGATGCCGCTTAAAGAGGTTTAAGTGCTATGTCCATAGAGGGATAGCCACCGTATTTAGCGAGTAATGATAATAGGAGGTGCCATATGTACGCAATTATTGCAACAGGTGGTAAACAGTACAAAGTAGCCGAAGGCGATATCATTAACGTAGAAAAGCTTGGAGTGGAAGCAGGTGAGACTGTAACATTCGACCAGGTACTTGCAGTGAGCAATGACGGACTGAAAGTCGGCGCTGATGTAGCCGGCGCAACAGTAACTGCCAGCGTGGTTAAGAACGCTAAGGCAAAAAAAGTAATTGTTTACAAGTACAAGAGAAAAACCGGATATCACAAGAAAAACGGTCACAGGCAGCAGTACACCCAGGTTAAGATTGAAAAAATTAACGGTTAATCTATATGATTACCATTGAGATTCATAAAATCGAAAACCAATACAGCGGGTTTCTTTCTAGCGGACATGCCGGGTATGCAGATGACGGATACGATATCATCTGTGCGGCAGTATCTGTACTTACTGTAAATACCATCAATTCCATTGAGACATTTACCGGCGATCCTTTTTCTGTCCGACAGGAGGACGGGCTGGTGGAGTTAGTTCTGGAGGGGACGGTTTCAGAGAAAACTTCGCTGCTTCTGGATTCTATGATTCTGGGTTTGCAGGAAATTCAAAACAGTTACGGTAATGAGTATATTGAACTGATATTCAAGGAGGTGTAGACAATGATGACAATGAACCTTCAGATTTTTGCCCATAAAAAGGGTGTTGGTTCTACAAAGAACGGCAGAGATTCTGAGTCAAAAAGATTAGGAGCAAAGAGAGCTGACGGACAGTTCGTAAAGGCTGGAAATATTCTTTACAGGCAGCGCGGAACAAAGATTCATCCGGGCGTTAATGTTGGACGCGGCGGCGATGATACTTTATATGCTTTAGTTGACGGCGTTGTAAGATTCCAGAGAAAAGGAAGAGATAAGAAACAGGTTTCTATCGTTCCGGTTTCAGAGTAAGCAGATGCGGCTTCAAATCAATTTGGTTTGAAGCCCTTTTATATAGAAGGAGATTATGTATGTTTGCAGACAGAGCCAAAATCTTTATCCGCTCAGGAAAAGGCGGAGACGGCCATGTAAGCTTCCGGCGGGAGCTGTACGTTCCGGCAGGCGGTCCTGACGGCGGAGACGGCGGAAAAGGCGGAGATATTATCTTTGAAGTGGATAAAGGCATGACGACTCTCGCTGATTACCGGCACCGCGGAAAATTTTGTGCCGGCGACGGTGAACCGGGAAACAAGAAACGCTGCCACGGAAAAAACGGCAATGACCTGATTCTGAAAGTGCCTGAAGGAACAATAATCAAAGAATCAGAATCAGGCAAAGTAATTGCAGATATGTCCGGCGGGAATAGCCGCCAGGTCATCCTAAGGGGTGGAAGAGGCGGCCAGGGAAACATGCATTATGCTACAGCAACGATGCAGGCGCCCAAATATGCCCAGCCAGGCCAAAGCGCCCGGGAGCTCTGGGTAAACCTGGAGCTGAAAGTGATTGCGGATGTAGGGCTTGTAGGATTTCCGAATGTAGGAAAATCCACCTTGCTTTCCCGTGTAACAAATGCACAGCCCAAAATCGCGAACTACCATTTTACAACCCTTAACCCGAATCTGGGCGTTGTAGACTTGGAGGGGGGAAGGGGATTTATCATTGCAGATATCCCCGGACTGATTGAAGGCGCTTCCGAAGGCGTCGGACTGGGACACGAATTTCTCCGCCACATCGAACGTACCAGGGTCATCATCCACATGGTAGATGCAGCATCCACCGAAGGCCGTGACCCTGTTGACGACATTTATAAAATTAACGAAGAGCTGCGGGCATACAATCCTGAAATCGCCGAACGTCCACAGGTCATTGCCGCCAACAAAATTGATGCTCTTTATGTTGGAGACGAGGATCCGATTCAGCGTATCCGGGATGAGTTTGAGCCAAAGGGAGTAAAAGTACTCGCCATTTCCGCCGTCAGCGGCAAAGGACTAAAAGAACTTTTATACCAGGTACGGGAAATTTTGGACAATCTCCCACAGGAAACAGTAGTATTCGAGCAAGAATTCTTTCCGGAAGATATGGCAATTGACAGTAATCTGCCTTATACGGTAGAAAAATCAACCGAAGAAGAGAATACTTATATTGTCGAGGGGCCCAAGATAGAAAAAATGCTGGGTTATACAAATCTTGATTCTGAAAAAGGCTTTGCTTTTTTCCAGAAATTCTTAAAAGAAACAGGAATCCTGGATGAGCTGGAAACAGCAGGCATTCAGGAAGGCGACACTGTCCGCATGTACGGACTGGCGTTTGATTATTATAAGTAAGATAGAAACGAGGGAAAAACATGACAAGCAAACAGAGAGCCTATCTGAAAAGCCTGGCAATGACTATGGAACCCATTTTTCAGATTGGAAAAGGAAGTCTGACTCCGGAAATTACACACGCAATTTCCGAAGCACTGGAAGCCCGGGAACTGATTAAACTAAACGTACTAAAAAACTGTCTGGATGATCCTAAAGCATTGGCTGAAATAGTAGCTGAACGCACCCGTTCCCAGGTTGTACAAGTTATCGGCAAGAAAATTGTCCTATACAAACCCGGCAAAGGGGACAAGAAAAAAATCATGCTGCCACTGTAAAGTGAGGAAAAATTATGAGTAAAGATTCCCGCAGAAGAGTAGGAATTATGGGAGGCACTTTTGACCCCATCCATATCGGACATCTGATATTGGGAGAAAATGCCTATCAGCAGTTTGGACTGGACTGCGTGCTGTTTATGCCTTCCGGTAACCCGCCCCACAAAAAAGAGCGGAACGGGCGGGCTTCTACGCAGGAGAGGATTGACATGGTAGCGCTGGCTATCGCAGACAATCCTCATTTTGTCCTGTCATTAGAAGAAACCCATGAGAACGGCTACACTTATACAAGAGAAACCCTGGCGCGCCTTACCCGTGAAAATCCTGACACAGATTACTATTTTATTATGGGAGCAGATTCCCTTTTTGCATTTGAGAGCTGGAAAGAGCCGCAGGGAATCTGCGACTTATGTACAATTTTAGTTGCTGTGCGGAATGACGTAAGAACAAAAGACATGGATTCCCAGATTGCATATCTTACAGAAAAATACCACGGACAAATACAAAAACTGGATACGCCCAACATCGAAATTTCTTCCGAAGCTCTCCGGGAGCATATCAGCCAGCGGCGTTCCCTTAGATATTATATGCCAAGCGATGTGGCAAAATATATTTATACTCATCATCTTTACAGCTCATAAATGCGCATATCTTTGCATAAGCCACGCAAAATACTTTCGTATGGATGATATCAGACCATATGCCAAAGCTTTAGGAGGTAAGATATGGGGCGCTACCATTTAAAAAAAATACAGCACAAATTGAAAAAAAAATTAGATGAGGACCGTTATGAGCATACGCTGGGGGTACGCTACACCTGCGCTGCTCTGGCGATGCGTTACGGATATGACATGGAAAAAGCACAGACTGCAGGTCTTCTTCATGACTGTGCAAAGTGTGTTTCCGATACAAAAAAGATAAAAATCTGCCAACAAAACAGTATCTCCATTAGCAAGTCAGAGGAGGACAACCCATTTTTGCTCCATGCAAAAGTAGGAGCATACCTTGCCCGTGAGAAATATGGAGTGGCAGAAGAGGAGATTCTGGACGCCATTGCTTTCCATACCACTGGGCGGGCTGACATGGCTCTTTTGGAAAAAATCGTATATATTGCGGATTATATAGAACCCCATAGGAACACGGCGCCGAACCTTGAAGAAATCCGTACCCTGGCATTCCAAAATATTGACCAGGCCATGTATGTAATACTGAGGGATACCCTGGATTACTTAGAAAAAAAAGGAAAAGGTATTGATCCCATGACACAGACTGCCTATGAATACTTTACCAACGTAATAACAAACTGTAAGTTTTCGGAATCTATGCCCAAAGAATAGGAGGATGCATATGAATTCAAAAGAAATGGCAAAGCTGGTTTGCCATGCATTAGAAGAAAAAAAAGCAGAAGATATCAAAGTTATCAATATTGAAGAAGTCTCTGTGTTGGCAGATTACTTTATCATCGCCAGCGGAACCAATTACAATCAAGTACAAGCCATGGCTGACAATGTAGAAGAACTTCTCGGAAAAGCCGATGTCACACCGAAGCAAATCGAAGGCTACCAGACAGCAAACTGGATTCTTATGGATTACCGTGATGTCATCGTACACATATTTGATGAAGAAAACCGTCTTTTTTACGATTTAGAAAGAATCTGGAGGGATGGGAAAAATATTGCAGTAGAAGCGCTGGCAGAATAAGAACACAGCACCGTGTTAAAAATTTGAGGTAGAATTTATGACGGCACAGGTATCAAAGATTGTTGAAAACGACTTTAGAAAGCGATTAGAACGTGTTCTGTACTTAATAGAATCTTATGGTATTCGATACTCGGAAATAGGTGTTTTTGGCAGTTACGCAAGGAATGACTATGTTGCTGCCAGTGATATTGATCTCTGTATTATTACTGATTACAGACCGGGGCTAAAAGTCAGCGGCTCCCTCAGAGAAGATGCTGAAGAATTGAATGTCGATATTGTTTGGATAACACCAGACAGTTTTCAGAACAGTGACAGCCGCTTTATGACAAATATCCGTAAAGATTACAGGAGGGTTGCGTGAGATGAAAAATGACTATTACGATGTAGCCATCAATGACCTGCTATATTTGCAGGTAACGCTGAACACCCCTTATTACAATAACATTGCGGTAAATGCCCAGCAAGTTGCTGAAAAGATGTTGAAATCCGTTGCGGAGCGAGTATGTGTTGGCGTGGAAAAACTTATGCACACCCACAATCTCAGAGCGCTCTATACAGAGATTCATAAAATCGAACCTGATTTTATTTTGGACAAAGGCAGCCTGTCTATGTTGAAAGATTTGTATTTTGACGCGAAATATCCTGGAGACAATTTTGTCACAGTTACACGAGAAGAGTGTGATGAGTGTCTGGAAATCATGTATGCCGTAATAGATGCTGTCCATTCTTTAAGAGCCAAATATAATTTGCCTTGCCAAGAAGTAGAAGAGAGATATATTTGTCAAAGCACATATTTGGATGAACAACAAAAAACAGGAGGCTTATGACGTGTTAAAAAAATATTTTATAGTTTTTCTGATATCAATGGTTCCGCTGATTGAGCTGCGCGGCGCAATCCCTTATGCAACTGGATTTGGTCTGCCTTTGGCGCAGTCCTATGTGATTGCAGTCATTGCAAACATGCTTCCTGTACCGATTATTTTCCTTTTTGCACGCAAGGTTCTGGAATGGGGAGCGGACAAGCCAATTATAGGAAAATTCTTTCGTTTCTGTCTGGAAAAAGGACATAAAGGCGGAGAGAAGCTTAAAGCAAAAGCTGGAAAGGGACTTCCAATCGCACTGTTGCTTTTTGTAGGAATCCCACTGCCCGGAACAGGCGCCTGGACAGGAACTCTTGCTGCCAGCCTGCTGGATATGGACTTTAAGACAAGTATCATCGCTGTTATGTGCGGCGTGCTGCTTGCAGGAATTATCATGGCAGCTGCCAGCGCCGGATTATTCGGGGCCATAGGCGCTGTATTTTCATAAAGGTGAGAGAGAAGCGCAATACTCATATAAAAGTAAAAAATTTAAGGAGGCTGAATGAAACAGCCTCCTATTTTTGCAGAAAACTCTAAATCAAAAAACGGAATACGCCGATGACCTTTCCCAATACGTCCATATGGTCTACGATGATAGGCTCCATCGTATCATTCTCCGGCTGTAAACGATAATGCCCGTCTTCTTTATAATAAGTCTTTACGGTAGCAGAATCATCAATCAAAGCAACAACCATATCGCCGTTTTCAGCCGTTTTCTGACATTTGACAAGCAGCCTGTCGTTTTCAAAAATACCTGCATTAACCATGCTGTCACCTTTCACTTTCAGCATAAACGCATCTGTGTCAGGGATAAATTCTGCCGGGATAGGAAAATAACTTTCAATATTTTCTTCAGCCAAAATCGGCTGTCCGGCGGCAACACGCCCCAAAACCGGGACATTTACCATCTCTCTCCGCAGCATATTGAAATTATCATCCAGTATTTCAATCGCCCGGGGCTTTGACGGATCACGCCGAATATAACCGTTTTTTTCTAATGTCTCCAGATGAGAATGTACGGAAGACGTTGATTTCAATCCTACGGCTTCGCAAATATCGCGGACTGCCGGCGGAAAACCCCTATTAATAATTTCACTCTTAATATATTCCAGGATTTCTTCCTGTTTCTTTGAAATTTTACCATTTCCCATAATCTTACCAAGCTTTCTTAATCTTATAAAAAGCCTTTTCCTTTCTTTGTTGTTTCTTTCCGTAAGCGTTTTATACCAGGCAACTCTGCCAAAAGTAAAATTTAAAAACTTTATTTTCTATTATGATAACACATCTTAATTAAAATTGCAAACAGAAGTTCAGAAAATTTGTTCGCATTTTTGCTTGACAAACGCGTGTTTGTACGTTATAATAAATCAAACGAAAGTTCGGAACAAATATTCTATAAAAAATTTAAACATAGAAATTGAATTCGAACTGTATAGATTGGGGAGGTACTCACAAATGAATGAGAGAAGAATACGGCAATTAGAAAGAAGAAAAGAGAGAAGAAAACGAAAAATACTTTTTGCGGCAGTTATGACAGGCGTCTTTCTTTTGGGGCTTGCCTGCGGCAGATGTATTGTCAGTGCATCCAAACCGCAGCGAACCAGCTATAAGCATTACAAAATTATAAGAATAGCTGCAAATGAAACCCTGTGGGACATCGCAAATATTTATATGAGCGAAGAATACGGAAGCGTCTATGAATATATCCGGGAAGTAAAGGAAATCAATTCCATCAACGGCTGCAATATCCTTTATGGGCAGCGTCTCCTTGTCCCTTATTATTCCACAGAAACCGAATTGCCGAATACCTGACGAAATTATCCAAAGATACTCTGGTCTGTCTATTATTTTTCTGCTATACTTGATTTATAGAAAGAGCTGTATTTGACAGCTCTTCATAAATCAAGTCCATATGAAAGGAATACTTTATGCGCCAGGAAAAATTTAAAATGGAACGCCCCAACTTAGTTCAGCCGGGGCAAAAAATCGAAATTACAGAAATCCAGACAAATATGAATTACAGCTATATCATTGAACCCGCCGTCGCTATGTCCGGATGTTTTAAAGGAAACAACCGTATCAAGTCCAAAGAGGGCACGATTGTCAACATTGAAGACACGCCCCGTGGATTCATTGTCACTGCTGAATTTGAAGAATAAACCCGACAAGAGCAGCAAGCCATCTTTTCTTAGGTCTGATATATCTATTCCAGAAACACATGTTTTTCGAATAGATTGGCTTCATCTGTTTCATATTTGGACATTTTCCACAGATTTTTTATCTGTGGCTGCAGTACCTCAAATTCCCACAGCTTTTCACTGTTGGCATAGCTATATGGATCATTGACTTTTATCTTTCCGTCTTTACAGCCTACAAGTACAATAAAATGTCCATTGTCAGTAAAGTCGCCGGGGCCTACGCTGCATATGATTGGATTTCCCTCCATTAAAGTTTCGGTGACAGTTTCTTCATTTAATGAAATCGTCTGTCCCTGTACCCCAAATTCTTTGCCGCCTTCCGTAATAAAGCTCCAAATGGTATTCCCATCATCGGTCAGATAACCGTGTTCCTCACTATAGACAGCCAGCGTATATGGTGTAACTGTAGTATTTCCGGTCAGCCCTGCGATAACCATTGCCATACATGTGGGACCGCATCCGCTTGTGGCCACAATATTTTCGCCATACTGACCATATCCCCAACGTTCATCCCACTGAATCAACAGAGGGATTTCCCCTAGTTTGATATCCTTATCCAAATCCAATTGGCTTGTATACACATGTCCTCTTTTTTCCAGGTAATCATATACAAAATCCACGGTTTCCATATTTTTATCCATCATTCCAAGAATCTTCTCAGGATAACGATATCTATTCGCTAAAACTTCATTTCTCTTTTCTTCGGATGTTTTTTCCAAAACCTCTGTTTCCGGCACGGCTTGTGTTTCCATTCGTTTACTTTCGGAAGCTTCCGTTTCCTCTGTATATTCTGACCGTTCCGTATCCTGTAAAACGTTCGTTTCTGACTCTTTAGATATTTCTGCAAGCTGCTCCGAATCCGCAGAACTCTCTGCAAAAGCATCCGTTTCTGCTACTGCTGCATGTTCTATAATCTCCTGTGTACAGATCAGGGCTACACAAATAACGCCTGCTGTTATCACAATGCACTGCAGCATCAATACTATTTTTTTCAATTTTTTATTTTTTCGTCTATTATTCGTCCTCATGTCGACATTATACCACTAATTTCGCAGAATCACAATTACAACAAAATTTTGCATCCTTCTGCTTTTTTTGTTATACTAGTATAAAGTACCAAATCAGCCTCAAAAACAATGCTATCAGGAGAATTTATTATGGGAAAAGACATCACATATCATGAACAGACAGACATGGAAAATACACAGAAACTAAGAGATATCCTGCAAACTCTTCCGGCTTTTTGCAGAAACTACTTCCGCGCAATGGAACCTACTACTTCTACCAGTACGCGGATTGCCTATGCCTACGATATCCGGGTGTTTTTCCGCTTTTTAATGGAAAATAATCCCCTATTAAAAGGAAAGGATATTACTGCATTAAACATCGGCATCCTGGAACAGCTCGGCGCCGAAGATATTGAGGAATATCAAGAATACCTAAAACTATATGAATCAAAGGATAAACATTTGACAAATGGAGAACGGGGACTGAAACGAAAAATGTCAGCGCTCCGCAGTTTTTATGCTTATTATTATAAACATCAGTTTATCACCAGCAATCCCACTCTCTTGGTGGATATGCCAAAGCTCCACGACAAAACAATCGTCCGTCTGGATGTGGATGAATCTGCGGCACTCTTGGACTATATTGAACATTGCGGGGATCACCTTACAGGACAGAAAAAAATTTACTGGGAAAAGACCAAACTCCGTGATTTGGCTATCGTTACGCTTCTGCTCGGAACCGGAATCCGCGTATCTGAATGTGTAGGGCTGGATATACAAGATGTTGACTTTAAGAATAATGGAATCCGTGTTGTCCGCAAAGGCGGAAATGAAATGATTGTTTACTTTGGCGATGAGGTGGAAGAAGCCCTAAAAAACTACATGGAAGCGCGCAGTAATATCACTCCTGTTGCCGGAAATGAAAATGCTCTTTTCTATTCCACCCAAAGAAAGCGCATTGGAGTAAAAGCTGTAGAAAACCTTGTAAAAAAATACGCCCGTGAAATCACTACCACAAAAAAGATAACTCCCCACAAATTGCGCAGCACTTACGGCACAACACTCTATAAAGAGACAGGAGATATATATCTGGTGGCAGATGTCCTCGGGCATAAAGACGTCAACACTACAAAGAAACATTATGCTGCCATGGATGAAGAGCGCAGACGGAAAGCTGCCTCTGCCGTCAAACTGCGAGGTATCTAAACTTTGGGCGTGTTTGATAATTTATTCCTGTAAATGCCGGCCTGCATCTGCAAAGATCTATTTTCAAACACGCCCTGTACCAATCAAACACTTATACTTCCCTTAGCTTCTCTCACCAGCCGGCTGGTTCCCAGCCTGTCAGCTCCAAGTTCAATAAATTTTTCTGCATCGGCGAAAGATGAAATCCCTCCTGCCGCTTTTACTTTTTTTTCATCTGCTGTATATTTCCGCAGCAGCGCCACATCTTCCGGCATCGCGCCATTTGTAGAAAATCCAGTAGATGTTTTGATATAATCCGCATCCGTTTCTGACACCACCTTGCACAAAGCGATTTTCTCATCTTCTGTAAGCAGGCAAGTTTCGATTATGACCTTTAGTACACGTTCTCCACATGCCTCCTTCACTGCCTGGATTTCCTCTTTTATCCGGCCATACTGCCCTTCTTTCACCCATCCCAGGTTAATGACCATGTCAAGTTCCTGCGCGCCATTTTTGACGGCTTCCCGAGCCTCTAAAACCTTCACGGCTGTGGTATGATATCCTGTCGGAAACCCAATAACTGTGCAGACTGCCAATCGTCCTCTAAGATACTCAGCTGCCTGCTTCACAAATGTTGGAGGGATACATACAGAAGCAGTATGAAATTCCACCGCATCATCACACAGTTTTTTTATCTGTGCCCAAGTCGCTGCCGGTGATAACAGCGTATGGTCTACCTTGCTCAAAATATACGTTTGCTCCATCTTATTTTCTCCTTATTTCTCTTAGCAAAGCTCTTCTAAGCAAGAATTTCCTATCGTCCCCTCTGGCATCGGAACTTCGAAATTCTCTGCTGCTGTCGCCCCTATACGGGCAAAATCCGGGCTTTCCGGCAACATGCCTGCCCTCGTCATAGACGGCGACCACGCTAAAAACGGTACTTTTTCTCTGGTATGGTCAGTTCCCGTATGAACAGGATCATTCCCATGATCAGCTGTCAGTATCAGCAAATCCTCTTCACAAAGCGCAGCCAAAAGCAATGCAAGCTTCTCATCGAAACGCTCCAGTTCACAGGCATAGCCTTCCGGGTTTCTTCTGTGTCCCCACAGCGCATCAAAATCCACCAGATTCGTAAAACAGATTCCCTCAAACTCTCTGGAAGCAAGCTCTATCGTTTGCTCCATACCCTGTACGGAACTTTTTGACTTATATGCTTCTGTAATGCCCTCTCCGCCAAAAATGTCATTGATTTTTCCAACAGAAATCACATCCAGCCCTGCATCTTTAAGAGCATTTAAAACAGTTCTCCCAAAAGGCTTCAGCGCATAATCATGCCTGTTTGCCGTTCTCTTAAACTCACCCTTTTTCTTTCCCACATAAGGTCTTGCAATTACCCTTCCTACCATCCACTCCGGCTTCATAGTCAAATCTCTGGCAGCCTCACAGTATCTGTAAAGTGTTTCCACCCCCATGATATCCTCATTCCCGCAAATCTGCAGGACTGAATCTGCAGAAGTATAGACAATCAGATGTCCTTTCTCTATCTCTTCCTCTCCCAGTTCCTCCAGGATTTCTGTACCGCTTGCACTTTTGTTTCCAATGATTTTCCGTCCTGTAAATTTTTCTAATTCTGTAATCAGCTCTTTCGGAAAACCATTAGGAAAGGTGAGGAAAGGTACTGTCGTATTCAGCCCCATCATTTCCCAATGCCCTGTCATCGTGTCCTTGCCGCAGCTGGTCTCCTGCATAAGTCCATAATATCCCACAGGGCTTTTGCATGGTTCCATGCCCTCCAACGCCGTCAGGTTAGCAATTCCCAATTTCCAGAGATTAGGAATGTTCAGCGCCTTCTTTTTCTGATATCTGTATGACGCGATATGTCCTAAAGTATTTACGCCGGCATCCCCGTATTCTGCTGCATCCAGCATCGCACCGACTCCCAGTGAATCCAGTACCACTACAAAAATTCTTTTATATTTTCTCATGAAATATCACCTTTCCCAAATCCCTGGGGAAGAATTTCTCCCAAGGTATACTCTTTATACTCCAGATTTTCTTTTCCCAGAAGAATCCGAAAGGTTTCCGGAGCACAGAATTCTGCCATAACCTGGCGGCACACCCCACAAGGGGCACAGAAGTTATCTGCCGTTTCTCCGGCCTTTCCACCCACGATTGCAATTGCGGAAAATTCCGTGACACCTTCGCTCACCGCCTTGAAAAATGCAGTTCTTTCTGCACAGTTTGAAGGGGAAAATGCTGCATTTTCAATATTGCATCCCGTGTATACCTTTCCGGAACAAGACAACAAAGCCGCTCCCACTTGAAAGCCTGAATATGGAGAATAAGAAAACCTCCTTGCCTCTAATGCTATTTTTATCAATTTTTGTTCTGTCATCTGCCACCTCAAATCCCAAGACAAGTTTACATAATTATATTATGTAAACTTGTCTCCATGAAACACTATTTATCCGAATCCAGCACAATTGTAAATGGTCCGTCATTGCAGAGCTCTATTTTCATCTCCGCTCCAAACCGCCCAGTCTCCACTACAGCAACCCGCTTCCTGCATTCTGTAATCATATACTCATACAGTTCCTCAGCCAAGGCCGGCGGCGCCGCCTCAGTAAAACTTGGCCGATTTCCCTTTTTACAATTTGCATACAGTGTAAATTGTGATACCAGAAGCAGTTCTCCCTTTACATCTGCGAGTGACAGATTTGTCTTTCCTTCACTATCCTCAAAAATCCGCAGTCCAATCATTTTTTTCATAAGGGCATCTGCCTGTATCCGGCTGTCCGCCTGCCCGACTCCAATCAAGACTAAAAATCCCTTTCCGATTTTTCCTACTGTCTCTCCCTCTACCGTAACGCACGCATGAGTCACCCTCTGAATTACAAGCTTCATTTCTTTTCCTCTCTTAATGCAACATAATCTTTCAGCAGCCGCACAGTGCCGTCAATTCCCAGCACACTGCTATTTACACTCAGGCTATAACCTGAAACATCTCCCCATCTTTTGTCAGAATAATAATTATAGTAGCTCGCACGCCTCTTGTCTGTCTTAATAATCATTTCTTTTGCTTTAGCGCTGCTTACCTGATATTCCGACGCAATCCTGGCTACCTTGCACTCCATATCGCCATGAATAAATACCGAAACCAGATTCGGAAAATCTGCCAATGCATAGTCTGCACAGCGCCCTACAATGACGCAGGCTCCTTCTTCTGCAATTTTCCTAATTGCATTAAACTGCGCCAGAAAAATTTTATGGTTAATCGGCATGTCGGTAAATGCTGAAGACGTATAGCCTCCGGAATAAGTGTCCATCACAAGGGAATAAAGAAAGCTGTTCGTAGGCTTTTCATCGTGGTTCTCAAAGAGCTCCCTACACAACCCACTTTCCTTTGCCGCTCGTTCTAAAAGTTCCTTATCATAACATTTTACTCCAAGCTCAGCCGCCAGTTTTTCACCGATTTCACGTCCGCCGCTTCCATACTGCCTTCCAATTGTGATCACTGTTTTACATGCCATACATTTCACGTCCTTCCTATATTTCTTATTGCTTAAAATATAGCAATAGTATACAACAAAACGCCGAAAAAGTATATGGTTTTCGTAAAAATATACTACAAAGCAGATTTCCTAATGCCGCAGCTTATTCAGCATCCCTTCAAAATATTCCGGCAGGGGCGCCTCAAACTCCATATATTCATGAGTATGCGGATGTACAAAACCCAAAACCTGTGCATGCAGCGTCTGTCCCTGCAGCTTATATGGACTGGCAGACGGGCCGTACACCTCATCCCCCAACAGCGGATGCCCTATGCCTGCCATATGAACCCGTATCTGATGTGTCCGCCCTGTTTCAAGCTGGCATTCAATATAGGTAAATTTGCCCAAACGCTCCAATACCCGGTAATGAGTCACTGCATTTTTTCCATTCTTATGGTTCACCGACATTTTCTTCCTGTCAATCGGATGACGCCCAATTGGTGCATCCACAGTTCCTTCATCTTCTTTAAAACCTCCATAAACAATCGCTCTGTATTTTCGTGTAATCGAATGTTCCTTCAGCTGCTCGGCGAGACAGCTATGGGCAAAATCATTTTTACATACCACCAGGGAACCTGTAGTGTCCATATCTATCCGATGAACAATTCCCGGACGCAGCACCCCATTAATTCCTGACAGTTTTCCGGCGCAGTGATACATCAGTGCATTAACCAATGTACCGCTGTAATGGCCGGCACTCGGATGTACAACCATTCCCTTGGGCTTATCCACTACCAATAAGTCCTCATCTTCATAAAGAATCGACAATGGGATATTTTCAGGGCAGACATCCGGCTCCTCCATATCAGGAATTTCTACAGTAATAGATTCGCCGGAAACCACCTTATAATTTGCCCTCACAGATTTTCCTTGCACCAAAACCCGCCCTTCCTTCACAAGCTTTTGAAGGTAAGAGCGGGACTGTCCATCCAATATATCAGCCAGGAACCTGTCAATCCTCTGTCCGGAAATGCTCTCCGGCACACAAATATCTATCTTTTCCATCGTATCACCAAATGCCGCAGTTTTCCTGCGGAACTCATAATTCTTTATAATAACATAAAAACAATATCAGAAAACAGCCCATAGAGACTGTGACATAGATATCCGCTACGTTGAAAATAGGAAAATCTATCAAAGAGAAATAAAAGAAATCCACTACAAACCCCCGGAACATCCTGTCAATCGCATTTCCTATTGCACCTGCGCTGATAAATACGGCAATCAGCCGCAAAGGCAGATACCGCCCGCTTCCCGGCATACGGTAATAAAAGTAAGCGGCAGCTCCCAATACTACGGCGACACATATCAAAAACAGCCACTGCTGATTCTGCATCAGCCCAAAGGCCGCGCCTCTGTTTTCCAGATACTGCAGCTCAAATATGCCCTTTATCCATATAATAGACGGCTGCCCTTTCAATTCTGCAATCGCCCATAATTTCGTCAGCTGGTCAATAACCGTCAATACTATAACCCCTGCAATTCCGGCGGTTATCTGCTTCATGGTAACTCTGCTTTTTTCCATATCAACCCTCGATTTCTCCAGTATAGCGACTTCCTATGCCCACTAGTCCATTATATGGCAGTCTGCGTTTATGTAATTAACAGCGTCAAGTATTTCTTCGTCTGTCACCGTCTTATCAATAAATGCGTGGCCAATCCCTTTCAGCAGTATAAACTTAATTTTTCCTGCCTCCATCTTTTTATCAGATTTTGTAACTTCAAGAATTTTATTCGTATCAATCCCATCAAAAGAAATCGGAAGATTAAATCCCACATTCATATCACGTATTTCAAAAAATTCTTCCGCACTCAACAGCTCCCGTTTATATGAAATATAAGATGCCGCCACATATCCAAGCGCTACGCACTGCCCGTGCAGCATCTTAAAATCCATCAACTTTTCAATCGCGTGTCCGATTGTATGACCAAAATTTAAAAGCGCCCTGTCACCTTTTTCCGTGGGGTCTTTCTCCACAACTTCTCTCTTAATTTCACAGCTTGCCGAAATCATTTTCTTTAATACATCAGACTTTCTCTCACTGATTTCTGACATATGCTCAATTACCCACTCATAATAATCAGCGTCTTTTATAAGGCCATGTTTCAGAATCTCACCCATACCGCAGAAAAACTGCTCATCGTTCAAAGTATTCAAAGCAGTGATATTCATGTACACCAATTTAGGCTGGCAGAATGCTCCCACCATATTTTTATAACCATCAAAATCCACGCCTGTCTTTCCACCAATACTACTGTCCACCTGAGAAAGCAGCGTAGTCGGCACCTGGATAAACTCTATCCCTCTTAGATAAGTAGCAGCCGCATAGCCCGTTAAATCACCTACGACTCCTCCCCCCAAAGCTACCAGCATATCGTTTCTGTCAAAACCATTTTCAATTAGTTTCCGGTACAGAAGCTTTACCGTATCCAGAGTTTTATGCTCCTCACCCGCCGGAAAAACAAAGCGCACCACCTTAGAACACCTGTCGTTAAGCAACTCTGCCACTTCGTCTCCATACCGTGCATCCACGATACTGTCACTTACAATACATAGTCTCTTATTCCGTATTCCCAGCATTCCCAGATACTCCGGAAGCTTCGCGAAGGATTCCTCCAGATAAATATGATAAATTGTCTCATTGTCTTTTTTTACAGGAATACACATCCGCTCTTTCCCTTTGCCCATGACTGCCTCCAATTCATCTTCACCTATAGATTACACATATTTCTCAATCTCAACATAACAGCGTCCCTTTTTCGTTTGGGCCGTCATTCCCAAGTAGCGGAACTTTCCCATTCCTCTGGCTGAAATAATATCGTTTTCCTTTAAATTATATCCATTAGATACTACCATTTTTCCATTGACGAACACTTTTCCCCCTTCAATCAGCCCAACCAGGCTGCTTCGGGAAGCACGGAACGCAAGCGCAAGCACACTGTCAAGCCGAACAGATGCCACCGTTCCCCTGAGAATTTCTGTTTTCGGCTGAAATGTGAAGCTTTCCTGAAAAACTTCACGGCATATTACTGATGTGTGGCGTATCCGGGTCAACTCACTTGAAATAAATCCGGCCATCTTCTCTGTACAGAATAAATAAGCGCCGTCCTCTTCCACCAATATATCTCCCAGTTTCAAACGTTCAATTCCCAGATTCAACACCGCGCCGAGATAATCCCTGTGGTTCAGAGCATCTGCAAATTTTCTGTTTAATGGACTGATTTTCAAACAGGAAATCGGGTAAGAAATACCGCCATTCTGCCATGAATCTGTCTTCTCTTCATAATAAAGAGCATCAGGAATAAACGCTGCTATCTGACGCTCTGCTGTTTCATAGCCGCCAAAAACTCCCCACTGTACATGAGAAAGTTTCCGAACCGTCTTATGAAAAATATTTAATTCATTCAAATTCATAAAATCCGAAAAAACAGGTATTCCTCTCCTGAATGCAGCATCTGCCAAATCCAGGAGATGTTTTTGAAAAATTTCTTCTGTCTTGTCCATAAATTTAATAACTTGAGCGTATCGCCGGAGCATCAAACGCCCCATTCAGAATCTGATTAAAATCTCCTGAAATATCTACTGAGGAAGGCGTGATAACAAAAATATAGTTGCTGATTTTCTGGAGGCTTCCGTCAACTGCATAACAGGAACCGGATACAAAATCAATAATACGCTGAGCAGTATCTCCGTCCATACCTTCCATGTTCAGCACAATCGTGGAATTTGCAAGCAAAGTCTCTGTAATTGCCCCCGCATCCTTGAATTCATTTGGCTTAATTACACATACTTCCATGCCACTGTTTCTTTTGGGGCGCATAGGTGAAATTTTGCTGTTTGTTGGAGCTGAGATGCCGGACTGCTTTGGCTGACGTGTTTTGGATTTCATTTTTCGCTGCACATCTGCGTCAAAATCGTCGAAATCATCAAAATCGTCCTCTTTTTGCTTTTTCAACTTACGTCTCTTGACCGGACGTTCCTCCTCATAATCATCGTCTATTTCATCATCCAGGAAATCCTCGTCATCATAATCATCCTCGTCATTCAACCTCATAGCATTTAAAAATCTGTCAAGTACTCCCATTCTTATCTCCTATCTATTGCTTATAATTTCGTTCACCAAAGATTCCGGTTCCAACCCGTACCATCGTGGCGCCCTCTTCAATGGCTACCTGATAATCACCTGTCATGCCCATACTCAGATTGCACATAGTTACATTATCAATGTTTTTGCTTTTTATGTCAACATATAAATTTCTTAATTTTCTAAAAAATATCCTGTTTTCTTCGGCATTTTCCACAAAGGGGGCAATTGTCATCAGCCCTTCCACACGGATATTCGGAAGAGCCGATATCTTCTCAATAAATGCGAGCGTGTCTTCCTCATATATGCCAAACTTTGATTCTTCCCTGGCAATATTTACTTCCACCAGCACCGGCATCACAATCCCTCGCTTTCCTGCTTCCAGGCTGACTGCCTCTGCAAGCCTTTCTGAATCTACCGAATGAATCATACATGCCTTATCAATGATATATTTGATTTTATTCCGCTGAAGATGCCCTATCATATGCCAGCGTATATCTGTTGGCAGCGTCTCCTGCTTCTCCCTCAGCTCCTGGGGCTTATTTTCCCCAAAGTCACGGCTGCCTGCCGCATATGCCTCCTCCAGCATACTTATGGGCTTTGTCTTGCTGACAGAAATCAGAGTTACATCCTCACGTTTTCTTCCGCTCCTGCTACATGCGGCACATATATTTCTTTCAACCTCTTCCAGATTCTGCTTAATCATCCTATTACCTCGCTATAATATCCTGGTCGTTTACTGTTGATGCGTCCAGTGCAATATGGTCATATTCTGAGAGTCCAAAAGTCGCACCTTCCTCTATAATGCAGTATTCTTCATTCTTATCCAGTATCGTAATCTCACGGAATACAGCATATCCTTTGTTAATATTATAAACACCCTCCAGCGTCTCGCTGTCGCTAATCGTATAGATTGGTTTCTCATCTGCCAAAATAACATCTCCATCCGAAACCTGTGTACTGTCTATCAGAAAATATGCTTTCTCATCTTTATATACCGTCGCAGTAACATATTTTGGAGCCTTCGAACCATCCTTTTTTTCTATCTGTTTTACGATGCTGATTTCCTTTGGTTTTTCCCCGTCATACGTGGCAAATTCTTTCGGTATTTTATAGAACGTCTTATTTGCTATCGCTGAATTCGGAATCTTCAAGCCTGTCGTCCGGTCAAGCAAAAGTTCAATTTCCAGAAAACGCTCCCCGGAATATCGTATTAACGATGTTTCCATATCAATTTTTCCGAAACTGCCGTCATTATTGTGAAGAATGCTAAAGTCTCCGCTAAAAATAGTACCATCCTTCAAAAAACGGAAACGGATGGATTTCCTTCCGTCAAGCTCGCTTTCCATCTCCTTGTTCACTGGAAAAAGCAACGACCATTTTTCATCCGTCAAAAGCTTGTAAAGACAATCTCCGTTGGATACAGTGCCATTTACCCGGAAATTTGTTTTCTGATAAGCCATCTGGTCAAAGTCTGCCTGTTTTACACTTTCAGCCTGCATGTTTTCATAGCCATCCATAGAATAAACCACAATCCCTTCCTGCGGGGCAGTGTACAAATTTTCTATCCCCCAGGCTTCCGGGTCGGAGAGACTGCTCACATTGGCAAGCTCCAGAATGCTGCTTTCCACATCTGATCTGAAATTGTAAACTGCCTGATAGGATACAGAATCATAGTTCATGGCAAACGTAGACATCTGACTGCGAAGCTTTAATATCATCTCAGGATTATCTCCTGTCAATCCTGCCTCCATATTCTTCACAATATCCCTTTGCTTTCCCGACACATCAACGGAACAGACACCGTTTCCCATTCCAACTTTCTGACCTTCCCGCGCATAATAGCTGACCGTTCCGCTCTGGCTTGCCTTCACAAGCACTTCTGATTTCAAAGTGAGCGCTGTATAACGGTAATTTCCTGTCAGAGGTCCTGCTGTTACTTCATAGGCTGTCACATGCTCTGTCTGCAGATACAGCACAAGGCAGATAACCATATAAACAAAAAGGACGCCAAACATAATCGTGCCTATATTAAAAAAGGAATATTTTTTGTGTTTCGAAATCTTACTTTTTTTATCCTTCACCAAAGCAAAACCTCCTTTTCCCAATTATTCTAACACGAACAGAACTCTGGGACAAGTGAAAAGTTCGTGGTATAAAAACACCAAAAACAGTAAAAATAGGATTATTACATGACAAGGAGGCATTAGAAATGGACAGTAGAGGAATCGATTATACTTGCCTGACACTCATAATCATTGGCGCTGTTAACTGGGGACTCATTGGCTTCTTCAAATTCGACCTGGTTGCTTTTCTGTTCGGGGACATGAGCTGGTTATCCCGAATTGTCTATGGCCTGGTAGGTGTCGCAGGACTTTATATGCTCAGCACTTACGGCCGTATCGGCAAAATGGGTACGGAATAATATCCTGCTGTTTTGTTACAGGGCAAAGGTTCTTATACGAAAAGCGCAGCACGGTCTTGCATATACAATGCCGCGCTGCGCTTTTTGTTCTGTGGTATGTATTACAACGAAACGATAACTTTTGATTTAGCTGTCTCTGGCAGTTCTGATGCGTCCAAAGAAATACCTAAAACAAAAGTAACGGAATATTTATCTCCTATCTCTTCTAACCGTGCCAGCGCTGCTTCAATATCACAATCCTCAAGCTTCGCAATCTTTAAGAAATTGTCAAGGTACATCTGCTCCAAATCATGATCCTGTGAAATCAGTCCGCAGATAAATCCCATAAATTCATCACCATTCTGAAGGTCGAATTCAGAGACGTCAATCAAACGGATCTTATTGTTCAACTCATACATGTGCTTACTGCTCTTATCAAGGTAAACAATGTTTCCATGTGCAGCCTTAATCTCTGCGTTTACCTTATCCAGTAACTGTTTCGTTTTTCCCTTGCCCTGTCTGCCTGCTATAATCTGTATCATTGTAATCTCCTCCTTTAGTCTTCTCGACACAAGTATTATGGTAAAATTATAATATATTATTCGAAAAAACACAACCTCTAATTGTTACTTTTAGACAATAATTCATTCATTTCTTCATAAAGGGTATCCTTCGATTCCGATTTCAGGATGATTGAGATAAACGGATCACCATATTTATTCTGGCTGTACAGGCAGAGACACGCCCCTGCCTCATCTGTCGTTCCTGTCTTTCCTCCGGAAACCATTACATCCGAGGGAGGAACTGCTTCATTTATAAAATAATGATTCGTGGATTCCCACATGACTCCCTTTTCTTCCCCTGCTGCGTCCGTATATTCAGCATAATAAGTATGCTGCCCAATGATATCCCGGAATTCTTCATATTTTAGCGCCTCATGAAACATCAGGTATATATCATAAGCTGTTGTATAATGATTCTCGTCCTGAAGTCCATGCGGATTTACAAAATGTGTGCCTGACGCGCCAATGTCTGCTGCCTCCTGATTCATCATTTCCACGAACTTCTCCACACTCCCGGCAATGTGTACGGCAATCGTCATCGCCGCATCATTTCCTGAATTAATCATTAATCCATACACAAGCTGGCGCAGGGTAAAGTGATCCCCCACATGGATTTCACATACAGAAGAACCAAATTCAATATTCTTGCATTCCTCGCCTACTGTAACCATTTCATCCAGATTGCCATACTTCAAGGCCACCAGAGTCGTCATAATCTTCGTAATGCTTGCAGGATATCTCTTCGCATGAAGCTCTTTCGCATAAATCACTTCATGTTCGGCCTCGTTAAACAGAGCTGCTGATTCTGCCGGCGCCTCAAATCCTTCCAGAGGCACATCGACCGCAGACACACATAAGTCACTTGCAAAAGACTCTGCCCTGCCATTTTCCTGCGTCATCTTACCGATGCCAAATATAGAGCTTGTCTTATCATACGCCATATCCAGAGAAATATCACGAATACGGAAAAACAACAGATATATGACAGCTATCAATACAACAATCAGAAACGCCACCAATATCAAAAACCTGCGTGCCGCTCTTTGTTCTTTCTCTCTTTGATTCATATTGGTTTCCTTATCTATACATTTCTCGCCATTCCAAATCGCCTCTTTCCAGAGACTTCACCATCAATTCTGCCGTAGCCAGATTCGTAGCCAACGGAATATTATACATATCGCAAAGACGCACCGTATGCATAATATCCGGCTCATGAGACTTTGGCTGCAGCGGATCCCGCAGGAAAATCACCAAATCCAGCTGATTATGCTCAATCTGCGCCCTCATTTGCTGTTCTCCCCCCAAATGCCCTACCAGGAATTTATGGATATTCAGATTTGTAACCTCCTCTACCAGCCTTCCCGTAGTCCCGGTTGCATATAACTCATGCCGGCACAAAATTCCCCGGTAAGCAATACAGAAATTCTGCATCAGCTTCTTTTTTGCATCATGTGCAATCAGTCCTATATTCATATTGAACCCCCCATCAATATTTTTTCATTTGAAGCCCCACATTCAATACCATCCCTATACCAATACAAAAACTTACTAATGAAGTAAGACCGTAGCTCACAAACGGAAGCGCTATTCCTGTATTCGGCAGCAACCCTGTGGCCACCCCAATATTGATTCCTGTTTGGAAAAATATCTGTGCCGCCAATCCACAGCAAAGCAGCATCCCGGCTAAATCCCTTGCTTTTTTGCCTATGCGTACACACTCAATCGCAATAATTAACTCCAGAATAATAATGATACAGCATCCTAAAAAACCTAATTCCTCTCCCGCCACTGCAAAAATAAAATCCGTCTGCGGCTCTGCAATAAAATTGCCGTTTTTCACTGAAGATACCACATTATTATTCAAACCTTTCCCATAAAGCTGCCCGGAACCGATAGCTATCTGGGAATTCAACTGCTGCAGCGCTGTATCAATATATTCCGGGTCTGTAGGACGCAGCCACGCCATAATTCTGTCATGCTGATAGCCCTTCAGAATTGTCTGATCCGGCTGCAGGATTAAACTGAAAAAAAGAATCACAAGCGGAACCGCTACTGCTATAATACCACCAATTATTTTATAACTCAACCCTCCAATAAAAATCATTGCACAAAACACCATCATAATGCTGATTGTTGTGGACAAGTCCGGCTGTTCCATAATAAGCACAAGCGGAATTCCAAGGCAAATTAAAGAAAACAGAATGATTTTCACCGTACTGATTTTTTCCTCATACTTTGAGAAAAGTTTCGCAAAAAACACAATCAAGACAATCTTCATGACATCGGAAGGCTGGAACCTGAAAAATCCTATATCAATCCAGCGCGTCGCACCATTTACATTTGTTCCGACCAGAAGAACCAGAACAAGCATACCTGTTCCAAGGACATAATAAATCCAGTAGAAATTCATCAGCCAGGAATAATCAATCAGAGATGCCGTAACCATCAGCACTAATCCGATTCCCAATCCGAAAATCTGCTTTTTCTGCACAGAATCCTGCGCACTGCCGATTACCATAATCCCAAGTACGGAAATCGCCGCCACCCAAAGAATGAGCCTGAATTTATAGTCCTTTAATTTGTATTGTCTTAACATGTTTTACACCTCGTCCTGACTCTCTCGAAATGTCCAATCGTATCTTTACTTTCATATGATCCAATTCTATGTATTTTGAAAGAACCTGCGATATGTCCTTCTTTATCCTGTCAGTAGTTTCCGGACTGCAGCACAGCCTGTCAGCAAGGATAACACCTTTCAGCCGCTCCCTGGCAATGCTCCCGGAGTTCTTCTTAAAAAATACACGGAAATCTCTCACTGTCCCATCCCTCTCAATTCTTTCTAAACAAACCTGTCATTCTGGAAAAAAAGGTTTCCGGTTTGCTCAATTCCATGAGGGGGACGGCCTCCCCGATGATTCGTCTGCTGATATTCAGAAACGCCTGGCCTGCACGGGTTTCTTCCCCCGCCAGGGGCTCTCCCTGGTTTGTAGAAATCACTACCCCTTCATCATCAGGCACGGCGCCAATTAAGTTTGCCGCCAGGATTTCCACTACATCATCTACAGACATCATATCGCCGCGGCGGATCATATCCATACGGAGACGGTTAATCAAAAGCTCTATCTTCTTAATTTCATTTGATTCCAGAAGCCCAATAATGCGGTCAGCATCACGGATAGCAGATACCTCCGGTGTTGTCACTACAATCGCTCTGTCAGCTCCGGCTATCGCATTTTTAAACCCCTGTTCAATCCCTGCCGGACAGTCAAGCAGGATATAATCAAAATGCTCTCTCAGCTCATCCGTAAGTTTTTTCATTTGCTCTGGGGTCACCGCCGTTTTATCGCGCGTCTGCGCCGACGGCAGCAGATAAAGGTTCGGAAAACGCTTGTCCCGAATTAATGCCTGTTTCTTCCGGCAGTTCCCTTCTATCACGTCCACCAAATTGTAGACGATTCTGTTTTCCAGTCCCATGACTACATCCAGGTTTCTAAGCCCGATATCGGTGTCAATCATGACTACCTTATGATTCAGCTTCGCCAGCCCTGTGCCGATATTCGCTGTGGCCGTTGTCTTGCCGACTCCGCCCTTGCCGGATGTCACTACGATTACTTCACTCATACTCTTATCCTCCTAAACCAGCGGCGTTCCCGGCGCCGCCTAAATCATTTCCGCAAAATCATTGCACGCTGTCTGATGTATTTTCTTCCTCCTCGGAAATGTCATTTAGAGTATCTCTGGAAATCTGCTTTACGTAAATGTGATTATCCTTTATGTATGCAATCTTAGGATCCATGCTGTATTCGCACGTATCCACGCGTTTCACGATCGCACTCCTTGCGATTTTATCTGCGATGCGTACCTGAATCGGTTTCATGACCAGGGCTGCCACTATGCACCCTCTGTCACCGCTCGCACCGGCGTATACATTGCCGCGGCAGGAACCGAGCACAATAATATTTCCTTTTGAAATTACATTGGCTCCAGGGTTTACATCCCCCAGAATTATCACACTGTGCTCCGTCTCCAGCACCTGCCCGGCGCGGAGGGTTCCGCGGTGAAACATCCCGTCACCCTCCTCTTGTTTTTCCTCTGCCAATTCTACTGCCTGCCGATAGTATTCCTCATGCTCCGGGATCTCATCTACAATACACAAAATATGGATGCCGGAATTGTTTACAATCGTATCTACTACCATCTTTTCCTGAGGCTTTGTCATCACCCTGCCCCGGAAGCTGACTGCCATCTTGGCATTTTTAAAAAAATTTGCGGATTCTTTAAATTTATCTGCAAGATCCAGCAACAGCTCATCAAAGGGGATTTTATCATCCAGTATGACAATAAGCCCATATTTATTGCTTTTTATGATTACCGTATTCCGGTTCATACTGTATGCCTCCAAACTCATTAATCCTGCACGGTATTATCCTCTGCCACTATTGTAGCGCTTCCTGTAATAATATCATTCTCCTCTTCAAGATTAAAGCGGTATTTCATAATATCTTTTGCTACCAACGCGGCATTCCGCGAAGTGTAGCCGTTCGTAATACGAATTGCCATCGCTATCTCCGGATTGTTGCACGGCGCATAGGAAATAAACAGCGCATGGTTTGCCTTATCCTCCCTCTGCTGCGCAGTCCCCGTCTTGCCCGCCATATCAAAATCGCCATACTCCTTGTTCATTTCCTTTATGGCAGAGCTGTTATTAACCACATCCCGCATCCCTCGATGAATCGTATCCCACAGCTCTGTGGGCAGCTCCAGTCGGTTGTGTACCACGGGCTCTGGCTCATCCAACGTCTTGCCAGAAGAATCTGTTACTTTTTGAAGCAGTGTCAAATCATAGCAGGTTCCGCTGTTCGCCAGAGTCGTCACATACCTCGCAATCTGGGATGTTGTATACGCCTGGTTCGACTGCCCCATCGCCGAACGGGTGGTATCTGCTGTCGCCATACGCGGCGCTATCTCGTCAATTTCAATCCCTGACTTTGCGTCAAATCCGTACATAGCGGCATATTTAGACAACCTCTCCATACCTTTGGCGTCGCTGTATTTCTCTTCTTCGTTGTCCGTTTTACCCAGCAGATAGCCAACTGTATTAAAATAGTAGTTACAGGATTCCTTGATAGCGTCTGACATTGCCAGTGGGCCGTGGGTACTAGGCGCTGACGGGGAATAAATCCAACAGTTGATCGGCGGATTTTCAGGAATCAAATCAAACTTTCCCTCGCAGTTCACATAGTCATATAGCCCGATTACTCCCTCCTGGTATCCGGCGGTTGCCGATACCAGCTTGAACGTGGAACCGGGAGCCGTTTGCTCCTGCGTCGCCTTATTGTAAAACGGGCTGGACAAATCTGTGTTCAGCTTGTTATAGTAATCTGAATCCATATCGTTTGCCAGACGGTTATTATCATACCCCGGATACGTCACACACGCAAGAACATCTCCATTATCAGGATCCGTAATCACCACTGAACCGGAACACGGTTCCAGTGCGAGCTGTCCCGGCGTAATTTCCAGATTCAGTATTTTGGAACGAATAAAATCATAGGCGCTTATACCACCGGAAGACAGCTGATTGTAACTTTCATCATCCTGCTCCAGCACTCCCTGGTCATAAAGCAAAAGACACACATCTGCGCCGCTTAAGCTTCCTTCCATAATCATGTATTTATATATTTTTCGGCTGAACGTATCATCTTCAGACAGCTGTTCTTCAATAAAATCTGCCAGGGCATTGTTGGTTTCAGTGATATCCATATATTCACTGTCCACATCAAGTCCTGAAACATCCAGCCATCCTGCGGATATCGCATAGTCTAGATATTCCTGCATACTGATAGATTCATCTGTCGTCCACGCTTTATAGGTTTCATCATTTTTATCAATTTTATCCGCATCCAGAATTCCGGTACTTTGCGTCAGAAAATCATTTACAATATAGGACATATACGCCTGCCACTGCTCGTCCTCCATAACTTCGTCATAATCCTTATACGGCCTGGGATTTGCTGTGGTAAGCTGTTCTCTGATTTCCCGGAACACGGCCTTCTGTTTTGAGAGAAACGCCTGGTATACATTCTTCTCATTTTGCGTAGCATCGTCTGACGCCAGATGCTTGGCATCCAGCACATTATTCTCAAACAGAGCATAATATGCGTCATAAACGGCAATACGGATATCATCGCTGGAGTTTGTCCATTCGGTATTGAACTGCTTTTCATCAATCATATTCGCATAAACAATACCCGCAATGTACTGTTCCAGTATCTTATAAGCTGCAATCTGAAGCTCTCTGTCAATTGTAATATAAATATCATTTCCGGCCTGGGGAGCAACTTTTGAATCCTTCATCAGTACCTTTCCCATATTGTCCACGTACATCGTCTCCGATCCGTCTATGCCTTGAAGTTGGGACTCAAAAGACTTCTCCAGTCCTGATTTCCCCACTATGTCCGTATATTTATATATTTCATTGTCTTTATTCAGCGCTTCCATCTCTTCCAGGGATATCTGTCCCGTATATCCTATCAGCGGAGCGAAATACAGGCTGTCATTGTAAATGCGCAGGGAGTCCTCCACCACATCCACACCTTCATAGACATCTTTATTTTCCATAATAATGGACATTGTGCGCTCATTGATATCTTTTGCAAGGGTAGTGGACATATATTTTTGATAGCTGTTTGCCGCCACTTTACTCCGCATGATTGCCAGTTTCAAAATGGTTTCCTTACTCATCTCTGACTGCCGGGGAAGCTTTGCCTCTATAAGCTCCTCATCTGTATAATCAGGATTCAGAATGCCGTACATCTTCTCGCCGCACATATCTTCCATCATCTTATCGGGCGTGGCATTCTTCTGCTCATCATCCAGATCCTCAACATATGCCTCTCCATAGATGTCAGCTTTGAAACGCAGCAGATTTACGCCTTCACGCGTAAATTCATATTCATCGTTTTTGTTCAGGCGAATACCAAAATCCATCAGAATACTGTTTCCATTATCTTCTATTACACGCAGGATTCCATACATGCTGCTGTTCAGCGCCAGATTCTTGTCACGTTGTCTGCTATAGCTGCCATTATCTTCAAAAGTCACGGAGTACGCCAGCTTATTATATGCTAATGGATATCCGTTTCTATCGTATATTTCTCCACGTGTACTCTTTATCGTTCTTTCCTTTTTAATCTTCATGGTAAAGTCGGTCAAATAGCTTTCACCTTTAACAATCTGCAGCTGAAAAAGCCTCTGTACCAGCGCAAATGCCAAGAGACAGAATACAAAAACAAGAATGGTTCCTCTCGACTCTCCCACCTTCGCAAGCTTTTTTCCCATAAATTTAAACAAGACTATCAACACTCCTTTGTTCTGCTTTCTCCAGTTTACGGTTCAACGCCAGCAGCAGACGATAGCAAAGCATCGTCAATATTGCAGTATAGATAACGCCGGGAATAATAACACGTCCCAGGTAGAAAAAGAAATCTGTCCGTCCCCGCAAAAGGAACCGGAATACATACTCCAGTATATGAAACGCCAAATCGCTGGCACAGACCAGGATAATGGGCATCTTGATATCATCATCATAAAAAATACGGAAACTAAATCCGTTAATATACCCTGTATACGTATAAAGCAGGGTATACACTCCAAGAATTCCCCCGCCAAAAAACACATCTGTGAGAATTCCACTCAAAAAACCAACGAACATCCCTTCCCTTTTTCCCCTCATCAGTGCAAAAGATACTGTGAACACCAGCATCAGGTTCGGCGTAACGGAAGCGAGGGATATCGTTTGGAGCAGCGTTGACTGCAAGAGAAATGCCGCCAAAACCAACACGAACATTACGATTCTTCTCTTCAATTTGCTGCCGCCTCCCCTCTTTTACTCTTCGTTTTGAGATTCACTTTCTGTTCCTGTTCCGCTTTCACTCTGAGAAGTATCCGGCGTAGCCGCGCCTTCCGTGTCAGCCTGGGCATCCAGGGACACTTTTGCATCGTCAATCTCTTTCAGTTCCTTAATTACAAGCACCTCATGGAGATGCCTGAAATCTACCATCGGCGTTATCGTTCCTGACTTTGTCAGATTATTAGAATCCATTCCCACATCACTGATATAACCAATCAGTATTCCCGGCAGGAATCTGTCGCTCACATCGGATGTCACGACTTTATCCCCCACTTTAACCCTGTCAGACTCATCTGTCAGCTTCACCAAGTTAATCTTTCCTTCATCTATCAGGCGCAAATCGCCAGCTATAATGCAGTTATCAGAAGTGGAGGTTACGGTTCCGGTAACGTTACTGTAATCATCAATAATAGAGCGCACCGTCGCCCAGTTTGGTCCCGTCTCTGTAATAATGCCCACCAGTCCTCCCTCTGTGATAACATTTTGATTTACCAGAATCCCATCCTTAGACCCTTTATCAATCGTAAATACATTGAACCAGTTCCCGGTATCCTTTGCGATAATCCTGGCTCCTATTTTTTCATAATCATCATACTGCTGATCCAGCTCAAACAGTGCCTGCAGGCGGCTCAGCTCTTCCTTATCCTGTAAAAGCTGGCTGTTCTCTGCAGTCAGTGCGTCTACTTTTTCCTGCAATTCTTTGTTTTCAGCTACCAGGTCTGTAGAACTTTGAAAATATGCACTTTTATCCGTAATCCAGTTTCCCACTTCATTCAACCCATTCTGCACAGGTGTAATCACATATCCGGCTATATAGCGCAGCGGTCCTGTCGCTGCGTCCGTCACAAAACTCAAGACAATCAAAACCAGGCAGAATGCTGTAATCCCAGCCAGAATATATTTGCTTTTTAATGAATCATTGAACTTTTTCATGAAATTCCCTCTTTGCCATCCCTATTTGGTATTTTCGTCCCGCTACAGCTCCCTCAGCGGAAAGGCAAGCTTTCCGAGCTGCGGGTCATTCATAATCCGAACCAGCCCCCTGACAGTCGAAGCTGTCGGCTGCGGCACCTGATAAGTCGCTATTTCCAAATAACGTCCTGCATATTCCGCAAAATTTGGTATCTGTGACACACCTCCTGTCAAATATACCCCATTCCTCTGGATATCCGCTGCCAACTGGGGCGGGGTGCGCTCCAGGGTAATCTTTACGGCATCAACAATCTCTTTCAAAGAATCTGCAATTGCGTCATTTACATCCGCAGATGTAACAAGCACCGGAACCGGAAGCCCTGTTACGGTATGAATACCGTACACTTTCATCTGCTTTGGCACGCCATGAAGCAAATACGCCAGATTATTCTTCAGGATTTCTGAGGTTCTGCGCCCGATGCTCAAATCGCACCGACGGCGCACAATATTCCGTATATCTTCATCAAGCCGGTAACCGCCTATGCCAAGCCGTTTCCCCACAATAACTTTTCCTTCAGAAACAACACTGATATCTGTGGCAGACGCCCCGATATTTACCACTACGTTTCCCATAGGATGAAGCACCGGCATCCCGATCCCCGCCGCATCTGCCAATCCATTCTCAATAAGCGCCACGCGCTTTGAGCGGATACCTCCGGTCAAAAGCTGCTGAAATGCCATCCTTTCCAATTCACTGATACCAACAGGAACTGTCATAAGGATATCCGGATACTTTGTCACCGGATTTGTGTAACGTTTCAGCAAACGGTTCAGCACAATCCCCATATTCCTGACGTCTGCAATGCCCCCATTCTTCATAGGGCTCCCTGCTTCCACGCTCACCGGAGCCTTCTCATACATCTCAAAAGCTTTCAGACCGATAGCAATTACATGTGCTTTGTCCCGAACCGCAATCATATTTTTTTCATGTACATATTTTTTTTCATTTTTATCGCAGATTTTGATGGTATCTGTCCCCAAATCAACTCCGCAAATCTTCCGAAACAGCATATACATCCCTCTATTCAGCTTTCCAGGATACTGCTCTCCCGGAAACTCATGTATTTTCTATCCCCGATAATCACGTGATCCAGCAATTCAACTCCAAGAAACGCCCCTGCTTCCCTTACTCTTTCTGTAAACGCCAAATCTTCTCTGCTTGGTGTGGGATCGCCGCTTGGATGATTGTGTACCAGCACAATAGAAACTGCATGGTAATGCAGCGCTTGAATAAATATCTCTCGCGGTGAAACGGCAGAGGCATTGACTGTGCCTTTGGAAATAATCTGTTCCCCCAGAAGACGGTTCTTCGTATTCAAAAGCATAAGCGCCACCTGTTCCTGGTCGCTGTGCCGAAAATCTTCCATATAATAAGCGGCAATCGTGGACGGTTCATTAAAATGCAGCGCCTTTTCCGCTTTCTGCTTGGCAAGCCTCCTGGACAGCTCCAGCATACACTGAATCTGCACTGCCTTCACTTTCCCAACCCCACTGTGTTTCATTAAATCCGGAATGGTCAGCCTGTGAAGCCCTAAAATTCCTTCTTCTCCGGGAGTAGAAGATAAGAGACGCTTTGCAAGTTCAAGAGCCGGAAGCCCTTGCGCCCCTGTCCGCAGGATAACGCTTAAAAGTTCTGCGTCTGTAAGCATCTCTGCGCCATAAGCCATGCATTTTTCGTAAGGCTTGTCCATAACCGGAAGCTCTTTCATCGTATACTTATTATTCATAAATGTGCTTTTTTCAAACCCTCTCCCGTCTGAAAACTCAACTGCGCACTATAAACATGGTACATTCTAACACAAAATCCCCTTAATGTATACATGATTAATCTTAAATTTTTGTGTACTGATTCATAATCAATGCCGTCCCCGCATATCTGTGAATTTTCAAACACGCTCTAAACTACAGACGGCGCATATCTCCGCATCACAGCCTCAGCTACCTTTATGCCATCCATGGCAGCCGAAGTAATCCCTCCGGCATACCCGGCACCCTCGCCGCAAGGATAAATTCCTGCAACGCTGCCCTGCAGCTCTTCATTCCGCGGTATCTTTACAGGAGATGAAGTCCGGCTCTCCACCCCTGAGAGAACAGCATCTTTCCTGTCAAATCCGCGGATAATCTGTCCGCATCCCAGGATTCCCTCTTTTAAGGATTCATATAGTTCCTGCGGAAAACAAGACTTTAAATCCGCATATACAAATTCCCCTTTAATACCGGGTTCCACCTCTCCTGCCGCTCTGCTGGCAATACCCTGGCAGAAATCACCCAGAAGCTGTACGGGAACCTTCCCGTCCCCCGCCCGGTAAGCGGCCTCTTCCAGCTTTCTCTGAAAATGCATTCCCGCCAGCACATCCTTCCCTCCATAATCTGCAGGATTTACCGTTACGACCATAGCGCTGTTCGCATTTGCGCCGCCGCGGTCATGGTAGCTCATGCCGTTCACTGCCAGCATTCCCTGCTCTGAGGATGCATTCACTACATATCCGCCCGGACACATACAGAAAGAATAGCACCCTCTGCCATTCTCCAGCCGTCTGGTAAGTTTATAGTCTGCTGCCGGAAGTACATTCCCCCGCTCCCTCCCATACTGGGAAAAGTCAATCATATTCTGCGGATGCTCAATACGCACGCCAACTGCAAAGGATTTTGCTTCCATAGCCACAGCTTTCCGGTTCAACATCTCAAAAGTATCCCTGGCGCTGTGTCCAATCGCCAGCACCAGTACGTCACAGGGAATCCAGATTCCATGATTAATTTCCACTGCCGAAACCCCGCCCTTTTCTATTTGTATATCTGTCATCCTGCTTCGGAAATGCACATCCCCGCCCAATGCAAGAATCTCCTCCCTGATATTTTTCACTACATCCCGAAGGATATCCGTACCAATATGCGGTTTATTCAGCCACAAAATTTCTTCCGGGGCGCCGGCTCCCACAAAACTCTCCAGCACATAGCGGTTCCTGCCCGTAGAATCTTTCACTGCTGTATTCAGCTTTCCGTCTGAAAATGTCCCTGCGCCTCCTTCCCCAAACTGAACATTCGATGTTTCGTCAAGTATCCCTGTCTTCCAGAAAAATTCCACTTTTTTCTGCCTCTCCTCTACACAGTCTCCCCGTTCCAAAATCACCGGGCAGTATCCTGCCCTCGCCAGGGCCAGACCGCAAAAAAGCCCCGCAGGGCCTGTACCAATGATAACAGGGCGCCGTGAAAGGCGGCAGCTTCCCTGCTTCGGAAAATGATATTCCTTCTTTTCTGCTTTCTGGATATTCGCAGCTTTCGCACGCCTGAGCACGCTTTCCTGTCCTTTCACTTTCACGTCTACTGTATAGACAAATTTAATTTGGGGCTTTTTTCTGGCGTCAACAGACTGCTTGACAAGCTCCCAGGAAATAAGGTCACTCTGTTTTATCTTTAATACCTTTAAAATTTCCTGCTCCAAATCCCCCTGCGTATGGGGAACATTTACCTTCAACTGCCCGATTCGAATCATACTTTCCTCCCTGCACTGCTTCCTGCTATATGCCCGCTCGCCCATGCCCACTGTAGATTATATCCCCCGCACGCCCCGTCTACATCCAGCAGCTCCCCCGCCAGATATAACCCCGGAAATATTTTGGATTCTAATGTTTCTGCACAAATTTCCTCTGCCGGAACGCCGCCTGCGCATACTTGCGCCATCTCAAATGACTTTGTCCCCGTAACTTCCAGCGTCAGGTTTTTAATAAACGAAACTGCATTTTCGCAAAAATTCTCTCTGTTTTTCCCATACAATTTCAAAAATGCCCGGATAATCTTTTCCTTCCATACCCCCGCCAGCAGTTCTGCCGCCGATTTCTCCGGGAAACAAGCACTTTTTTGTTCCATCAGCTCTTTAATCTCTGTTCGGCTATACTCTGGCATCATGTCCACATGCAAGCGCACATTCTTCTGTTCACCTAAAGCTTCCGCTGCAAACCGGCTAAGCTGGAATACCACAATTCCAGATACTCCATAGTCTGTCCACTGCAGCTCCCCGGAATCCTGATACACGGTTTTTCCATCAATTTCCAAGGCAAGCTTCACATAGTTTCTGGTTCCTGAAAGCATACGCGGAATACTTCCCCGGACTTTCAGCGGAACAAGCGCCGGATAAACCGGGCGCAGGCTATGCCCACATTTCCTGGCCAGCTCATAACCGCTTCCGTCAGAACCAGTCTGCGGCGCTGCCATTCCTCCGGCACACAGGATTACATTATCACATACATATTTCCACGCAGCCGTGTGTACAGCAAAGCCTTCCTCTGTCTGACGGATTTCCGTCACCCGCTCCTTATATTTCATTTTAACCTTTAAACGCCGGATTTCCTGCATCAGAACCTCCAGCACACTTCCCGCCTGGTCTGTATAAGGATAAATATATCCATCCCGTTCCCGCGTCAAAAGCCCCAGTCCATGAAAAAATTCCAGGGTTTTTTCTGCCGGAAACTTCCTCAGAACCCGGCTCACAAAATCTTCTTCTGCTCCCCGGTATGTGTTCTTTTCCGGCGCTTTCCTATTCGTAAGGTTGCACCTGCCGTTTCCGGTAACCAGTAACTTTTTGCCCGGCTTTTCCATCTGTTCCAGTACAGTCACAGCAGCGCCCTGCCGTGCCGCAGTAATGGCTGCCATCAGTCCCGAAGCCCCTGCGCCTACGATAATGACTCTTTTCATAATCATTTTCTTTCCTTTTTACAGTTCTTTCACTACCCCTGCATCCAGCAGATTCTGCAGCGATTTCAGAATCCCCAGCTTCGCATGATACCATGTCAGACCGCCCTGGAAATACACTGCATAAGGCGGTTTTATCGGACCGTCGGCTGAAAGCTCAATCGAAGAACCCTGCACGAACGCGCCCGCTGCCATAATAACATCACTATCATATCCCGGCATCGCCCACGGTTCGGGAGTCACATAACTGTCTACCGGAGCCGCTGCCTGGATTCCTTTACAAAATTCTACTACGCCCTCAGGACTTCCAAATGTTACCGCCTGGATAATATCGTGCCGGCTCTCGCTTCCATTCGGCACCACTTCAAATCCCAGCCTTTCATAGATATTCGCCGCAAATACCGCGCCCTTTAATGCTCCTGCAACCACTGTAGGAGCCAGGAAAAGCCCCTGGTAAAAGGACTGCATCACCCCCAGGGATGCTCCCACCTCACGCCCCAGTCCGGGAGATGTCAAACGATACGCCGCATTTTCAATGCATTCTTCCGTTCCTGCAATATATCCGCCAATGGGCGCCAGCCCGCCGCCCGGATTCTTAATTAAAGAACCCACTACCATATCAGCCCCCATATCCGAGGGCTCCTTGATCTCCACAAACTCCCCATAACAATTGTCCACCATACAGAGGATATCCTTACGTATACTCTTTACAAAAGCAACAGCTTTGCCGATTCTCTCCACCGAAAGTGTCGGGCGCGTCTGATACCCCTTCGAGCGTTGAATCGCTACCAGTTTCGTTTTCGGTGTGACTGCACGGCGGATTTCCTCAAAATCAAAGTTTCCGTCCCCCCGCAAGTCTACCTGGCGGTACGTAATGCCGTACTCTGCCAGCGACCCCTTGGACGGCCGGATACCAATAACTTCTTCTAATGTATCATAAGGCTTTCCTGATATAGATAAAAGTTCATCTCCTGGTCTTAGATTTGACATGAGCGCCAGAGCGAGCGCATGGGTTCCGCAAGTAATCTGCGGCCGCACCAGCGCTGCCTCCGTATGGAACACAGCTGCATACACTTCCTCCAGCTTGTCACGTCCTAAATCATTATAACCATATCCGCTGCTGCTGTTAAAGCACTCTGCCCCTACCCTGCACTCCTGCATAGCTCCAATGACCTTTAGCTGGTTGTATTCCGCTACAGCGTCAATTTCCCAAAACCGTGTTTTTAATTCTTCTTCTATTTTCTGCCCAAAATCCAATACCGCTTCGCTGATTCCCAGCCTGCGGTAGCTATTCTCCAATATATCCATTGCCATCTTTGTCCAAAATCCCTCGTTCTTTCAGGACTTGTACCATCCTTTCTAAGATTTCTTTATCATCATATGCAAACGCCTCTTTGTCAATCCTGCAGACGTCCCGCTCCCTCCGGAACCAGGTAAGCTGCCGCTTGGCAAAGTGGCGGGTATCTCTTTTTAAAATATACACAGCCTCTTCAAGCGTACATTCCCCATCCAGATAACTCAGGATTTCTTTATATCCCAGCCCCTGCATGGAAACCATGTCTCTTGTATACCCCTTTTCCTTTAACGCCTTTACTTCATCAACCAATCCGTCCGCAAGCATCCTGTCTACCCGCGCGTCAATCTTCTGATACAGCCTGTCCCTCCTGTCATCTAGCACAAAGTACGCAAACTGATACGGTGATTCCTTCTGTCGTTCCTTTGCATTATGCTCTGAAATCGGTTCCCCGGTCTCATGAAAATATTCCAGCGCGCGGATTACCCGTTTTACATTATTCGCATGAATCTGCCGGGCAGACGCGGCGTCCACTTCCGCCAGCATCCGGTGCAGGTATTCATTCCCCTTATCCTTTGCCAGCGCTTCCAGCTCTCTCCGAAACCCATTGTCCTCACCGTTTTCCGTAAAATCAATATCATAGAGCACAGCCTGGATATAGAATCCGGTTCCTCCCACCAGAATAGGAATCCTGCCTCTCCCATAAATTTCTTTGATGCACCTGTCTGCATACGCTTTGAACTTCACGACATGGAACTCTTCATCCGGCTCCAATATATCCACCAGATGGTGAGGGACTCCCCCCATCTCATCCGGCATAATCTTGGCCGAACCGATATCCATATGCTTATAGACCTGCATAGAATCCGCAGAAATGATTTCCCCACCCACCAGCTTCGCCAGCCGTATCGATAGTTCTGTTTTTCCCACCGCCGTGGGCCCGGTCAATACAATTAATGGCTTTTTCATATCACACAATTCTCTTAAACTTTTTCTCCATTTCATATTTTGTCATAGAAATAATGGTAGGCCTTCCGTGTGGGCAGTTGTAAGGATTCTCTAATCTCAGCAGCTCATCAATCAGGGCGTCCGCCTCTGCCGCAGACATCTGATGATTTCCCTTCACCGCCGCCTTGCAGGACATGGACGCAATCTTTTCATTAATCATCTCCGCCTGCACACGCCCTGGCTGCTCCGCCATGCCGTCCAGCATCTCCAAAAATAACTCTCTCTGCGCGATTCCATACAGATTCGCCGGAACTGCACTCACAGCATATTCCCTCCCGCCAAAAGGCGAAATTTCAAATCCCAGCCGCGTAAAATGCTCCATGTAACGTTTCAGCAGTTCTTCCTCCTGCATACTCAACGTCAGAATCATAGGCGGGGAAAGCTGCTGGGAAGTAAACTCCTTATTCTCCAGATTTTTCATCGTCCTCTCATACAGCACCTTTTCATGGGCGGCGTGCTGATCAATGATATAAAGCTTTTCATTGAATTCTACCAGCCAATAAGTACCGAATACCTGTCCAATCAAGCGGTGCTCGCGTGCGCTTTCCTGTGAGAGAAATTTCAGTTCCATCTGCCGTCCCGCCGGCTGTGCATGTGCCGCTTCCTCTTTTCGTTCTCCTGTATCCGGCGCTTTCACAGGCTCAGCTTCTGCTCTCCCCTCCTGCGCCGTCCCCGGAATCTCCGCCGAAACCCTTGCCAGTGTCCCGGGCTTTTTCTCCGTAAGATAAGGCTTCATCATCTGCTCTGGAGACGTACCCTGCCCGGCCGAACCATATTTCATAAACGCATCTATTTCCTTTGGCGTCGGCAGCACGCCCTTCTTTTCTCCATCATAAAGGGAACGCTCTTCACGTATCTGTTCCCGCCTGTTTTTCTCAAAAGGCTCGGGAATAGCGGATGGCTTCTTCATCTGCGGTACATCTGTTTTTCTCTTTTCATCTTTGACAGATACCTCCGGAATCATTTCCCGGTGGGAAAGCCCTTGTTTTACCGCATGGTACACCATCTGATACATCTTCTGCCCGTCGGCAAAACGCAGTTCCATCTTTGTAGGATGGACATTAATATCCAGGATTCTCCCATCAACTGTAAACTGCAGCGCTGTAAACGGATATTTATGCTGCATCATAAATGTCTTATAGCCATCCTCAATTGCCTTGGCAATAATACTGCTTTTGATATAACGCCCATTGATAAAATAATTCTCATAATTTCTGTTTCCCCTGGAGATGACAGGTTTTCCGATAAATCCATCAATAGAAACATCCTCATCCTCCACATGGATTTCTACCAGATTGGCCGCAATATCCCTTCCGTAAATACCATAGATAATGTCCTTCAGGTTCGTATTCCCCGACGTATGCAGCTTCGTCTGATTGTTATTTATAAATTTAAATGCAATCTCCGGATGGGACAGCGCCATACGCTCCATCAAATCGCTGATGTACCCCGCCTCGGTCATAGGGCTCTTCAAAAATTTCTTTCTCGCCGGAGTGTTATAAAAAATATTCCGTACCAGAAACGTCGTCCCCTCCGGCGCGCCAATCTCATCCATCCCCTTTTCCGTACCGCCCTCAATGAGATACCTGCATCCCATCAGGTTCCCTGCCGTTTTCGTAATCAGCTCTACCTGACACACAGCGGCAATACTGGAGAGCGCTTCCCCCCGGAAGCCCAGTGAGGCCACATTTAGCAAGTCCTCTACCTTAGAAATTTTGCTGGTAGCATGGCGCAGGAAAGCCAGCGGAACCTGAGATGTTTCGATTCCCTCCCCGTTATCCGTGATTCGGATGAAAGAAATGCCTCCTTCTTTGATTTCTACCGTAATGGCATTTGCCCCCGCGTCAATCGCATTTTCCACGAGCTCTTTCACAATGGAAGCCGGGCGTTCTATGACCTCGCCCGCTGCAATTTTATCAATGGTATTCTGGTCTAAAACTGCGATATTTTTCATCTTCCCCACCTGTTTTTCAGTTTCTGCTGTAAACGGTAAATTGTATTTAACGCGTCAAGCGGCGTCATATTTCCCACATCAATTTCACTTAATTCTTTCATAATATCCTCTTCGCGCACAGTCTCAAACAAGGACATCTGCGCCACATCCACCTGGTCATATTTCTTCTGCTTCTTCGGTTTCTTCTTTTCTCCGTACTCTGCTTTAATTTCGCTGACTTTATCTGTGATATCCGCATTGCTCAACTCCTCAGCCAATTCCTTGGCACGCTCAATCACCGTATCCGGGACTCCCGCCAGCTTCGCTACCTGGATACCGTAGCTCTTATCCGCGCCTCCCTTTACGATTTTCCGCAGGAATACAATGTCATCACCTTTTTCTTTCACAGCAATGCAGTAATTATGAACAGCGTCTATCTTTCCCTCCAGCTCAGTCAGCTCGTGGTAATGGGTCGCAAACAGGGTCTTTGCTCCCAGAAGCTTCGGATTGCTGATATGCTCTACCACTGCCCAGGCAATGCTCAAACCGTCAAAGGTGCTGGTTCCCCTTCCAATTTCATCCAAAATCAGCAGACTGTTCCGGGTAGCGTTCCGAAGGATATTCGCCACTTCCGTCATTTCCACCATAAAGGTACTCTGGCCGGAAGCCAAATCATCCGACGCGCCCACACGGGTAAAAATCCTGTCTACAATTCCAACCTTTCCGCTGTCTGCCGGGATAAAGCTTCCAAGCTGCGCCATCAGCACAATAAGCGCGGTTTGGCGCATATAGGTAGATTTTCCAGCCATATTCGGCCCTGTGATAATAGATATCCGGTTGCTTCCATTATCCAGATAAGTGTCGTTGGAAATAAACATATCATTGTTTATCATTTTTTCTACCACCGGATGACGGCCGCCTTTAATGTCAATCATACCCTTTTCATTCATATCAGGCCGCACGTAATGATTATGCTCCGCCACCAGGGATAGGGACGCAAATACGTCCGTCTGCGCAATCGCCTTTGCCGTCTGCTGAATCCGCACCACTTCTTTCGCAATCGTATCGCGGATTTCACAGAACATATCATACTCCATCGAAAACAGCTTGTCCTCCGCGCCCAGAATCATATCTTCCAGCTCTTTTAGCTCCGGCGTAATATAACGTTCCGCATTCGTCAGCGTCTGCTTCCGTGTATAGCGTTCCGGCACCAAATCCTTAAAAGAATTTGTCACTTCAAGATAGTATCCAAATACTTTGTTATATTTGATTTTCAGGTTCTTGATTCCTGTCGAATCCCTCTCCTTTGCCTCAAGCTC
Source organism: Hominisplanchenecus murintestinalis (assembly GCA_004793585.1). GTDB lineage: Bacteria > Bacillota > Clostridia > Lachnospirales > Lachnospiraceae > Hominisplanchenecus_A > Hominisplanchenecus_A murintestinalis. Next base: position 175,818 of record SRZB01000002.1, read on the forward strand.
TGCCAGCCAGGTTTTACCTTCCGTTTTGGAATTCCGCAGCTTGTCAATCTCCTCGCTGTACCCGGTTTTGATAATGCCGCCTTCTTTGATGGCAATCGGCGGCTCCTCCGTAATCGATGCGTCAATCAAGTGAAAAATGTCCTCCAGCGCATCCAGCTGTTCCTCTATCTCCAGCAGAAGCTCTGATCGAAACCCTTTCAAAATATACTTAATATGCGGAAGCATTTCCAGGGAACTTTTAAATGCAATCAAATCCCTGGGATTTGCCGATTTATAACTGATTTTGCTGATTAAACGCTCCAAATCATACACTGGGTTCAAATATTCCCTGATTTCTTCCCGACAGATGGCATTTCCATTTAACTCCTCCACGGCGTCCAGCCTGCGGTTAATTTCCTTTTTGTCAATCAAAGGCTGTTCAATAAAACTGCGCAGCATTCTCGCACCCATAGCGGTCTTTGTCTTATCCAGCACCCACATCAGAGATCCTCTTTTCTGTTTTTCCCGCAGAGTTTCGCACAGTTCCAGGTTTCTTCTCGTGGAGCTGTCAAGAATCATGTATTTTCCAGTCACATAGGGAGTCAGCCGCGTCAGGTTTGACAAAGAACTTTTCTGAGTTTCAAGAAGATACTGCAAAAGGGCTCCCGCCGCAATCACACCGCAGTTATAATCCCCAAGCCCCAGTCCCGCCAGAGTCTTTACCTCAAAATGCTCCATCAGGGCACGCCTGCACAAATCATCGTCAAAATACCAGGATTCCAGGGAATACACGGTAATCCCCATCCGGGACTTCATATCCTCCACATCTATACCGCTCACATAAAACGGCTCATTGCAGATAATCTCTGCGGGAGAAAACTTCGTAATCTCATCCATAAGCTTTCTGGAACTGTCAAGCTCCGTCATAAAATAATCTCCTGTGGTAATATCTGAGACTGACACTCCATAGCGGTCTGCCATGTAGACAATACACATAATATAATTATTTTTCGTCTCATCCAATGCCTGAGTATTCAGGTTTGTACCCGGCGTAACGATACGTATAACTTCCCGCTTCACAATCCCTTTCGCCTGTTTTGGATCCTCCACCTGTTCACAAATAGCCACCTTATATCCTTTGGATACCAGCTTATTCAGATATCCTTCCACTGCATGATAGGGTATCCCGCACATGGGCGCCCGTTCTGCCTGCCCGCAATCCTTCCCGGTGAGGGTAATTTCCAGCTCCCGTGACGCCGTAACTGCATCGTCGAAAAACATCTCATAAAAATCTCCCAGCCGATAGAAAAGAATGCAATCCTTATACTGCTCCTTTGTGCTCATGTATTGCTGCATCATCGGCGTCAAACGTGCCGCATCTACTCTCATCTTTTCCCCTTTCTGATGCACTTGCCGCGTCATCTTTCCTCTAAACCGTATATTATTTATAGCTCCCCATATAATAAAACCCTTTGCTTTCTTCCAGTTTTACATCTATAATCTTCCCGATGAGATTTTCCGTTCCCGGAAAATGTACCAGCAGGTTATTGCTAAGCCTCCCTGTCAGCAAACGGCTGTCCTGCTCGTTTACCTGCTCCACCAGCACCGGCATCGTCTGCCCTTCAAAACGGCTGCTGGTTCTCTTCGAAATCTCCTGTACCTTCTGCAGCAGCCTGTCAAACCGCTCTTTTACCACATCCTCAGGCACCTGATTCTCCATGACCGCTGCCGGAGTGCCCGTCCGTTTCGAATAAATAAAAGTAAACGCGCTGTCATATCGTACTTTCCGCACAACATCCAGCGTCTCCCGAAAGTCCTCTTCTGTCTCCCCCGGAAATCCTACAATAATATCCGTCGTCAAAGAAATGTCGGGGATTGCATTCCGCAGTTTTTCAACTAAAGCCAAGTACTGTTCCTTCGTGTATCGACGATTCATAATCTTTAACAGACGGCTGCTTCCCGACTGGAGCGGAAGATGCATATGGCGGCATATCTTTTCGGAGTTTTTCATAACTTCAATCAACTCGTCTGAAAGATCCTTCGGATGAGAAGTCATAAAGCGGATGCGCTCTAATCCCTCTATCTTTTCTACTTCCTGCAAAAGCTCTGCAAAACTTATGGGATGCTCCAGATTTTTTCCATAAGAATTCACATTCTGCCCAAGGAGCATGACCTCTACCACTCCGTCCTGCACAAGCCGCCGGATTTCCTGCAGGATATCTTCCGGTTTCCTGCTGCGTTCCCTCCCCCTCACATACGGAACGATACAGTAGCTGCAGAAATTGTTACAGCCGTACATAATATTCACCCCGGATTTAAAGAAAAATTTCCTGTCAGCCGGAAGTTCCTCAACAATCTTATCCGTCTCTTTCCAGATATCAATAATCATCCTGTCTGATTCCAGACTGGATGCCAGCAGCTCCGCAAATTTATATATGTTATGGGTGCCGAAAACCAAATCCACGAACCGATAACTCTTTTGCAGCTTCTCCACCACAGACGGTTCCTGCATCATGCAGCCGCACAGGGCGATTTTCATATGGGGATTTTTTTTCTTAATGGTATTCAGAAATCCCAGCCGCCCGTATACCTTTTGGTTTGCATTATCCCTGACCGTGCAGGTATTGTAGAGAACAAGCTCCGCATGCTCATCTTCTGTCATCTCATATCCAATTTTCTCCAAAATACCGATAAGCTTCTCACTGTCCCGGGCATTCATCTGACACCCGAAGGTATGTACACTGGCAGAAGGCAGCCGTCCGTTTTCCTCAAAAAAACGCTTCGTATACTGACGACATTCCGCCATAAAATAATATTGCCTGGCGGGTTCCTCCAACGGCGGTTCCTGCCTTAAATCTATGTTATCTAAATTTATCTCATTATACATTTTCCCGGCCTTTTCCTTTCTGTCATACGAATACTTTTAAGAACCGCCCCCATTGTAACACTTTGCTGATAGAAAAGCAATTCCCAAAAAGCAAGCGCAAAAAGCGGGCGATGGAGCTTCTGCTTTCCACCGCCCGTATAACTATCTGCGTTTAAACTATAACAGTTCAGCCTTCGGCTTCCTGTTACCTTATACTAATAAATTCAGCATTGTCCCTACCGCATAATAATTGCCGAGGTTGTACGCACCACTTCTTGCAAACCTTGCAAAATCCAGGAAAGACTCTGACATCGTCGAATTGGATGAAACTGCTCCTGAAGAACTTGCATTTCCCTTTCCAGTGCCAGAGCTTCCGGAAACACCTGCAATCTTATCGACCGGTGTGTCAAGGATAGCCGTTGCCTTTGTGCCGACACGCTCAGCCAATCCATACTGACCGCCTAAAAGATTCTTTGTCTCCTCATAATCCTTGTCTAAGGATTCCGTAAGTTTCTTCTCATCCAGCTGCATCTTTCCGTACTTGTCAATACTGATCCCCATAGCTTTCAGGGTCTTTTCTGACGGCACTGCCCGCTCAAAAGCTGCCAGATGAGAAGCTACAGTCGAACTACGGTTAGAATTGCTTGACAGATAAGATTTTGTCTCATTGTACTGATTTACAAAATCCTTTACTGAGGAAATGATATTGCTCTTTTCCTTTTCCATTGCCGCTGTCGCTTTCTCATAAGCCGCGTTATCGCCTGACTCCAACGCTTCTTCTGCATCTGCACGAACTGCCTCATACCTGGAAAAAACGCTGTCCGCACTGCCAACCTGCAGTTTTGAAGCCGCTGCTTCCATATCTTCCAACGTTGACCGATATCCCATCAGGAATGTTGTTGTGCTGCTGGCACTGCTTGTTGTCTTGTTTGCAGAACTGCCGGAAGAAAGATTCTTCACTGTTTCCTTCGCCTGATAGGAGGCAGTTTTGTACGTACTGGAATTATTGATGAGTGTGCTTTGATAATCATAAGCCCTGCTGCTTGATACTCCACTGATACCCATAAAAACATCTCCTTTCTGGTATAGCAATACCCAATTTCATATTACATAGAATATATCGGCAGTTTTTACCAGAATAATAAGCTGATAGAAAAATTCACCGGGACAAATCTTTATCCGTCAGTTGCCTCATAAATCTTTCTGCATGCGAACTGTCCCCACCGTACACTCCAAACCCTCGGAAATATGCACTCTCGGAACCCAGCCCAGCTCTCTCAGCATGGATGCGTCCAACATCGCCCTGGTTGCCGTAGAATAGCCCAGTTTCTCCTTTTCATCCGGAATCCGGAAAACCACCTCCGTGCCGGCAATCCGCGCCAGACAGCCCGCCAAATCTTTCAGCATAATATCAGAATCCTCATCCGCCACATTATAGGCTTTTCCCGTCTGTCCCAAAAGCATCGTATACAAAACCGCTGAAATGGTATCCGTCACAAATGTATAAGAGTATTTTTGTGTTCCTTCACTCTTTAGTATAATATCTTCTCCGTCCGCCGCCTTCCTGATAAACTGAGAAATTGCTTTTGAATCAGAGGACAACATCGTAGGTCCGTAAACGCGGCTGAGCCTCGGTATCGTAAATGCCAGCCCATGTGTATGACAATAAGCATTGCACAGTGTCTCACCCAGCCGTTTACTCTCCGGATAACCTGCCCGAAGCGTATTGCAGTCCAGATAGCCCAGATAACCCTCCGAAAATTTATCCGTATCGCCCCTGTTTTCCCCATAAATTTCCACGGATGAGACAAAACAGAACTGCCTCGCATGATGGGAAACCGCATAATCCAGCAGATTTTTCGTACCGATAACATTCGAAACAATCGTCCCGATCGAATCTTCCGAATACTGCAGCGGATGTGTATTGCTTGCCGCATGGATGACGTAATCCACTGCGCCGCATTCCGGAATCCCATCGTTTACATCACAAGCCGCATAACCAAAGCATTCTTCTTTCCAATATTCCGCAAAGCGTTCTTCTGCCCTGTGCGGATTCCTGCTCAACGCAATAATATCCACCGGCTTCTCAAGCGTCTTATTCAAAAGCATCAAAAAATCAATCAGGCATTTTCCGATCATTCCCGTAGCTCCTGAAACCATCACTGTCCTGCCCTGCAGCTTCTCCCTGATAAATTCCTGTCCCGCCAGATACTGCAGCTCTCTTTCATAAAGTCCCCAGACGTTTTCCTTTTCTACACCGCTCAATTTACTTCTCACTTTCTCCATACTTTATCATCAATAATCCTTGTATAGCTCTGTATGATTTTAATCACTTTCATTGATACATTATCGTCTGCATAATCCGGCACTTCAGTCTCACACGGCTCCATATCCACCGCAATCTCTACCGCCTGCAAGATAGACTCTTCCTTGATGCCTCCTATCACAAAACACCCTTTATCTAAAGCCTCCGGCCTTTCTGTCGAGGTTCGGATGCATACTGCCGGAAAACGGCTCACCGCAGCTTCCTCCGGCATTGTCCCACTGTCTGACACAACACAGAAAGCATTTCGCATCAATTTGCTGTAATCCGTAAAACTGAAAGGCGGCATCTTTTTTACCAGAGGATGAAATTCAAAATGGTTCTTCGACATGATATTCGCACTTCTGGGATGCACTGAATAAATCACAGGCATCTGATACTTTTCCGCAAGGCTGTTCACTGCGCTCATCAGGCTCATAAAGTGCTGCTCATTGTCCATATTTTCTTCCCTGTGCGCGGACAGGACAATGTACTTCCCTTTCTTCATCCGGAGCTGCTCCAAAATCCTGCTGCCTTCAATCTCGCTCTCATGGGCGCAGATAATCTCCTTCATAGGTGATCCTGTCACATACACATGCTCCTTCTTTACACCCTCGGCAATCAGATACCTCCTGGCGTGTTCCGTATAAGGAAGGTTAACATCTGAAATATGGTCAACAATCCTCCTGTTGGTTTCTTCCGGAAGATTTTCGTCAAAGCACCTGTTTCCCGCTTCCATATGGAAAATGGGTATCTTAAGCCTCTTAGCTGAAATCGCCGTAAGCGCCGAGTTCGTATCCCCCAAGATAAGCAGTGCGTCCGGTTTTTCTTTCCGCATCACCTCATAAGATTTCGCTATGATATTTCCCAGCGTTTCCCCCAGATGTTCTCCTACGACTCCCAGGTAAAAATCCGGTTTCCGAATTCCCAAATCCTCATAAAAAATCTCATTCAGCCTGTCGTCATAATTCTGTCCTGTGTGTACAAACACATGCTCAAAATATTTATCCGCCTTTTTTATAATCTCAGACAGGCGGATAAGCTCCGGCCTTGTGCCGACAATTGTCATTACTTTTAGTTTCTTCATGCTCTTCTCCTCCTTTTATTCTCAACAATGAATGCATTGTCTCTTTTCCTATCCGATCCAGGTTCTGTTTTTTGCCGAACCGATCAGCACCTGCTTTCCCTGGAATGCAAATCCATATTTGCGTATACGCTCCTCGGGAATGCCTTTCGCTGTAAGCGCAGCTTCATATCTCTTCTGCTCAATCTGCGTCAAAGCCGCATCTACGGTATCTTGCAGCCCTGCTTCTTTCGCGGGCTGATGTACCTTGAATTCCAGAATAAATGCATCATCATCCTGATAAAGCGGCTCCAACATCACATCATACCGTCCGAAACCGCTTTCCCGATTCGACGTCAGCACATATCTGTCGGACAGTTCCACCATCAACCCCAGTACAAAACCGTGGTAAAAGCGCTCCGGCTCCTGGAAAGACGGATTCTTCCCGGTGTCAAAAGAGCTGAACGTTTCCAGCGCTACTCTATTTATATATTCATTCATCGCATCCACATCATCCAACAGCAGCGCCTTAATGAAATCATTATAGCTGTCCCCATACTCCGTAAACCAGTCCTGGACCATCGTTTCAAACATAACGCGCACTTCCCTGTTGGTAATTGCCAGGTAATAAGAAAACCTTCCCGTACGCTCCAAAAATTCCGTTTTCACTACTTTCAGATAACCGCCGGCTAGCAGCAGGCTCCAGATGGCGCTTTCCCTTCCTGTCAAATGATTGTAAACAATCTGTTCCTCTATCTGCGTTTTCAGAATCCCTCCCTGCAGCAGCCGTTCGAACTCCAGCTTTACATTTTTATTCCCCTCACGCAGCAGCTTCCCCACCAGGCTGTTCGAGCTGGTATTCACCCAGTAAGCGGCGATTTTCTTCTTATCAAGGTAATTCAAAATCGACCACGGATTATAGATATCCTTACAGCTCCCAAAAGTAAAGCCGTCATACCAGTTTTTCACTTCCTGCCTTTTCTCAGATAGTCCGAATTCATCCAGGGATGCAAAGACTTCCTCTTCCGTAAACCCGAAACTATCCCCATACTTCTCCGAAGTCGTCGTTACCACCTCCAGGTTATTCAAACCCGAAAAAACAGACTCCTTGCTGACCCTGGTAATGCCCGTCATTACAGCGCCTTCCAGATACGGGTTCGTCTTGAACGTTGCATTAAAAAAGCCTCTCATAAAAGATATCAGCTCATCCCAATATCCATTTACATAAGCTTCCTGCATGGGCGTATCATATTCGTCCAGCAAAAGAATTACCTTTTTTCCATAATAATTATGGAGATAACCCGACAATGCTTTCAATGTATAAGTCGCTTCATTGTCCTCCATATCTACAGAGATATGCCTGAAATCTTCTTTCTCACTTTCATTCAGGCTATTCCCTTCCAGCAGGAAGTCAAATCTGTTGTAAAGACTTTTAATAATCCGGCAGATTTTTTTCCGCGTCTGCTCAAAAGATGTCTCTTTTATATCTGCAAAGCTAAAGAAAATAACGGGATATGTCCCCTGCAGCTTCCGGTACTTCTCCTCCTGCCATATAGACAATCCCTCAAATAAATCTCCTCTTCCAGCATAGTCCACGGAAAAGAACTTCTCCAGCATACTCATATTCAGCGTCTTTCCAAAACGCCTTGGGCGGGTAAGCAGCGTTACGCTGTCCCCGTTTTCCCACCATTCTTTAATGAACTCCGTTTTGTCCACATAAAAGTAATTTTCTTTTCGTACTGTTTCAAAATCCTGATGTCCGATTGCCACTGTTCTTCCCACGGCTCTCTCCCTTTCGCCATTCCATTTTGCAGAAAACACGCTTCTCTTAACACATGTCACAAAAAGACTCTATTTAGAAAGAAATTGCTTATGTGTACTATAACACTGTCGGAAAGAAAAGTCATCCCCTTTTTTAAAAAAGAGGATGACGCTCACTACTCTGAATTTTAACAAGCACTATCTCCGTTCTTTCAAATAGCAGCTATACAAATCCCTATGTTTTTCCATCCATTCCGCCTGTTCCTGAACCATAATCCTGTAAGACGGAACGATATGATCCAATTCCTGTCTCGTATCCAACAGCGACTTATTATTCACGAAAGTATCCTTCGCATGAATCACAGTTCTGTTCCGGTTCGAATATTCGTTAAACAGGCGCAGCAGATCATACTTCGAAATCTCCTCATTATTCACCAGATGATAAAGCCCCGTCAGGTTCTGGCGCATAGCAGCTTCTATGGACTTTGCCAGTTCCAGCGTTGTCACACCGGACCAGATTGCCTTCGTAAAGCCGTCAATCTCCCCATCCTGCCCCATAAACCAGTGAAACAGCCCAATTCCGTCCGCTTTCAACTCCGGCCCGACAATAGATGTACGAAGCGTCAGATTCCTGTCGTCTGTCAACTCTCCCAACGCCTTTGACCTTCCATAGTAGGACTCCGCATCCGGTGTACTTTTCTCCGTATACTGCCCTTTACTTCCGCTGAATACACAGTCCGTACTGATATGTATTACCCTGGCGCCCGCATCCTCTGCACATTCCGCCAGGAAATGCGGAAATACACTGTTTAAATAAATCCCTTCTGACAACTTAGCATCCACAGCCCTATTCAGGATTCCGATACAATTGACCGCCGCATCATACGTTCCTTCTGCCAATACACTCCTGACCGAATCCTGATTCAAAGCATCTCCCTCTATACAGACGATGCCTTCGCCAAGATTTTGGGGACGCCTTGCAAATCCCGTTACCTGATGCCCGCGTTCAGCCAGATACAGAGCGGCCATATGCCCCGCCATGCCATTTACCCCAAATATGATAACTTTCATCTGCTTTTCTCCTCCCGGGCTATTTTGCTGTCTCCAACTCTCCCTGTACATACTGCAGCTCCAGAAGGCGTTCTTTTACCTGATCCCTGTCCAGAATCTGCGTATTGCTGGAATTAAATTCCTTCAGTTCCCGCACATCTACTTTACCCTTCTCAAAATACTGCTCGTAGTTCAGCTCCCTGTTATCCGCAGGCACCCGGAAAAACTGCCCCATATCCTCCGCATGGATATACTCTTCCCGCGTCAGCAGCGTCTCATACATCTTCTCGCCATGACGAATTCCGATATAATGGATATCCGCCTGCCCTTCTGCAAAAATATCCGAAACGGCGTGCGCCAGCGTATCAATCGTGCACGCCGGAGCCTTCTGCACCATGATATCGCCTGCCTGTCCGTTCTTAAACGCGAAAAGCACCAGGTCTACCGCTTCCTCCAGGCTCATCAGGAATCTCGTCATATTCGGCTCTGTAATCGTCAAAGGCTTCCCGGCTTTCAGCTGTTCAATAAACAGAGGGATGACTGATCCTCTGGAACACATCACATTCCCATACCGTGTCCCGCAGATTACAGTCTTATCCGTTGTCCTTGATTTTGCCACAAACACCCTTTCCATCATGGCTTTGCTGATACCCATAGCATTAATCGGATAGGCTGCTTTATCTGTAGACAGGCAGACCACCTTTTTTACCCCTTCTGCAATTGCTGCGGTAAGTACATTATCTGTTCCCATGATATTTGTCTTGACTGCTTCCATCGGGAAAAACTCACAGGAAGGAACTTGTTTTAACGCCGCAGCATGGAACACATAATCCACGCCCCGCATCGCCTCCTGTACGCTCCGAAGCTGGCGCACATCGCCAATATAATATTTAATCTTGCTGTTGTTATAAAATCTGCGCATATCATCCTGTTTCTTTTCATCGCGGGAAAAAATGCGAATCTCTTTGATTTCTGTATTCAAAAAACGTTTCAATACCGCATTTCCAAAAGAACCCGTTCCTCCCGTAATCAACAATGTCTTTCCTGCAAAAATATCTGTCCGTCCCATAAACTTCTCCTTCTTTCTTACTTTCTTAAGTTTGCAATCCTGCAAAACTTGCAAATATTTTTTTCACACCTTGCTGTTTCAATTTTCCCCATATTTCATGATAGCTCTCTGTTGATATAATGATCCAATCCTTTTCCCCGTTAATTTCCTCTGGTGACAGGCAGTTTTTCCCGTCATACCCTGTTTTCTGCTTCTTGACATCGCAATCAACAAAGCTCCTTATTTCAATGCCAAGTTCCTTCATTTGATGATACAGACGGACTCCATTTTTTCCCATGCCATAGACAAACACATTATTTTCTTTTTGATTTTCTTTTATGTACGACTTAAAGTAATACTCAAAAAATCTTCTGCCTACCTTCTTTCTTTTCTCCTCAGACACGTTACCGTCCATAAATCTAAAAAGAAAATCATTCACGCAGCACTGATACATCAAATATGCACATCCGTCTATCTCAGCTTCTCCAAACTCCCATACTTTACCTGTTTTTTCAGTATCTTTCCACGCTGTCCTTGTTTCTGCCGAAACCCTAATGTCCTTTACACCATGACGCTTACACTGCGTAATAAAAGCATCTATTTCCTGATGCGATGAGTTATATGAGAACACAATATATTTTATCAGTACATTATCCGCATAATCACAGTATTTTCCGATGTTCCTCCAAACTTGTTCAAAACCGTTCTGCCTCTTTATTTTTTTGTATGTTTCCGCTGTTCCTGCATCCGGACTGATCTGAACTGTCAAATTCCCCTGTTTCAGACCTTCATAAATTGATTCGTGAAACAAAATTCCACTCGTGTTTAAAAGCTGCCGACATCCATGTGCATAACCAAATTCCAGGTACTCTTTCAAATTAGGCAGCAGCGTAGGTTCACCTCCCCCAAAATCAATATTGAAATGGGTATCTATACATCCCTCTTCTAGCAACCGTTTGATAATCTTTAAAGACTCATACTTTTCATTAATTTTCGCTACATTCTGGTCACAGTAAATGCATCTGGAGTTACAGCCACGAAAATTGTTGTGTACTATATTTTTTAATTTTACATCATCATATTCCAGGCCTTCAAATATGATCTGTTTCAAGTGCTTGCATCCACGACAGGGACCGTCTGCATTCTGATTTTCTTCCATCACATCCAGCAATTTCCCAACATAACTCTCTTTATGAAAATTGTCCTCTACCCCCCCCCTATCAACATCACATATTACAGGTGTTTTAGGATAGACTGTTGAAGAACAGCAAAAAATAATTTCATCATAATCAAAATCAATACATTGTCCAAGAATATTACAATGCCATATTGTTTGATTTTTATATTTATCATTAAACTTTTCTAATCTTATTTCTAAATTTTTCCTCTCCATCCATTATTCTCCTAACATGACACATTCAGTTATCTTTGTTATAACATTTTAAAATTTCATATATAACTCTCTTAATTTCCCCTGAAGCCTTCTATTCTCTTTCTCCAATTCGTCATTTTTTTGCTCAGCAGCCATAAGCATTCTTGTCAGTTCTTCTGCTGTCAACTCGCTATACAAACTTCCATTTTGCGCTTTACAAATCATTTCCCCACAGAATTTCGTTGTCAGCGGATGCTTCTCCGGTGACACTCTCGCTTTCATTTTTCTAAAAAATGATAATACATTTCCGCCAAAACAGGCGCATTCCACCAGATTTAATTGACGCAGGCACGCAAAGACAAATGCATCTTCGTCAGGATATATATCTTTTGTCTGGCTGTCCTGTTGTGGGTGGTAGCGTTTGGACGAAACGGTTTCCCCGCAGAATTTAATCTTTGAATCCCGGAAAATCCGGAACCACATCTCATTATCCTGCGTAATCTTTAGCTCCTCATTAAAATATCCTACTCTGTCAAAATGACTCCTATGTACTAAAAGCGCGCACCCATTGACGCATCCTAAAATAACAGGATACACAGACATCTCCATGACTTCCTGCGTATAGAGCGCCTCAAAATTTGTCCAATTGTACACCCTTCCCTCTTTATCCAGAATATCGTAATTTCCATATACGAGCGTCTCTTTTTCCTCGCCCTGCAGATGCCTCACATAAATTTCACACGCATCCGGTTTCATCAGATCGTCATGGGAAAGCCATGCAAAATACTCTCCTGACATATGCGCAATTCCCATATTCAGCGCCGTGGCCACTCCCCCGTTTTTCTTATGAAGTCCGATAATCCGATCTCCATAAGCGTCCATGATTTCCCTTGTTCCATCCACTGAACCATCATCCACCACAAGAACTTCTACGTTTTCATACGTCTGGTTTAGCGCGCTGTCAATCGCTTCTTTCAGATAATTTTCTCCGTTATATACCGGTATTACGACGGATATCCTGGGTTTATACATTTTTCTCTTCTCCCCTTGGCAATTGTTTCCCTACAGGTTTCTTATACGGATTGATGGGCAGAAAGTCCGCACAGTGCTTGCAGAAATTCACATACCCTTTTTCTGTATAACCCATAATAAACTCCACGAAAACTACTTTATCTTCTACTTCACCGCCGCTCAGATCAAATGAATCGTTCGGCTCTTCTGTTTCCAATCCGGCTTTTATACCAAAATTCGCATAGTTACATGCATATAACCTGCTATGGTACAATTCCCTGTATGGCACTGCACACCTGTCCCTATAGGCAATTAACTCTTCTTCACTCATTCCATAATTATCTGTTTTAAGAGGTTCCAAGTCGATCCAATATGCTTCATCCCCTGTATTTACCGCATATTCTACGCCATACTTCTGCAATTTCTCTTCTATCTCAGGCAAGATCTTTTTAGAGCGTTCTACATACTTTGAATAATCGTCAATCAGAAAACGGAACCCATACCTGGCGCATATTTCGCATACCCTGTCTTTCGGAACAATCGTGCAGTTAGTTGAGATTCCCAAAGAAACTATCTGCTTCCTGTAATGGCTCCCGATATACTCCAGGATTTCATCCGCCTCAGGATGAAGAAACGGTTCTCCCCCTGTATAAGAAAAGAAATCCACCACATCAACATTTTTAAAATAGTCTGCAAGCGTCTTTTTTAAATCCTCTACATTCTCATTCTTCTGATTCTTATTGTAAGCTGTAAAGTTCAGGCATCCGTCACAGTTCAAATTACAGACGGTCGTTGATAAAAAACCGACGCTAGGCATATAAATCTTCCCCAGCGCATACCATGCATAAACCGGAAGCACTGACTGTTTAAATTCTTCCATATACCAGAAATCCCTGTTCTTTTCCATCCCATGCTTTTCCAATATCCGGCGCATTTCTAGCATCGTGTTTTCCATTGCGGCCAAAATAATCAATTTCTTTTCGGGCCTTTCTACTAATTCTACCGGAGAAATTACTTTTTTCCCTAAATAGCCGTTCTGCTGTTTGTCATAATTTCCATCCACAAACGCAAACTCTATCCCCAGTTTTGAAAGAGTCCTGCTCATCCTGGCTCCATAGTCTCCCGCGCCATAAATATAAAAGCATCCGCCTTTTAACGCCTCCCATTGTTCTTCAAGTTCATGTCCCTTTTTTGTCCATTTCATATTAGAAACTTCTCCTTTCCAGTTCTTCTTTCATATGCTTCCAGATTTCTTTTCCTGCCGTGCCATCTGCAAAATTTACATTTCCTCTAAAAAAACCTTTTCTTTTATCTATGTGAATATCTTTCCCCTGCGCCACAATATCCAGAAAATCCTTCAAACTGCAGTAAGACTCCCGATAGACAGGATTCACGGAAGCCTGCATCACGGATTCCATAATCTCCTTTTGCTGATTTTCCATGAATGGAACAAACTCCATACTTACCGCCCGATTTCCATTCTTATCAATGCACACAATTTTATCGCTCTCTCTTGAAAACAGATATTCATAATCTTCATCATGACATCGGCCGCCAAAAAATCCGCCTTCCTTTCCATTCCCTAAAAGCTCCTGCGTCCCAACCGGAACCTTCGCATGCTTTCCTGTTTTTCTATCTATTTTTATAAAATGATCCGCCTGGAATGGGATAAACCACACGCTATCCCCTATGCATGCAAGTCCAGAAAATGCAGGACTGCTCCCGTCCAGAATATGGTACGCGGCAAAATCTTCTGACACTACAGAAAATCCTTCTTCTTTGTTCCATCTCAAAAGCATCACCGGGTTATTTGACATAATCCATATATTTTCATCATCCGCCGCAATCCTATAAAACGCCGCTGTCCCTTTGTACCTATGGACTTCCCAGCTATCCGTTTCCGGCGCATATTCTGCCAGAAACGGCTTATTATCACATATCAAAAAGATATGTTCTTTAAACAACAGGCCATCAACAAAAACCGGCTCTTCATTTTTATAGCCTAATTCCTTTGGCAAAGGACATTCTGCTGCTTCTACCGTATTATCTTCTGCATCAATCACAAATCTCCGGCTGCTGAGTAAAATCGGAAACAGATATATCTTTTTTCCATGCAGTATCGGAATATACTGGTTATTTAGTTCTTTCTCTTCCAATACAACTCTTTCCATATTACCGTTTTTGGTGTCAACCACCAATATGCAATCACAAAAATACGGAATAAAGAAAATTTTCTGCCCATATGCCACCGCATTCTTAAACATATAGTTTTTGCTTTCTGCGCCTTCCAGCGCCCCGGCAAACTCTATCTGTTTTGTCTGCAGATGCAATTTAAACACCGCGTTATATTTATGATGAAACATCCATAAAATATCTTCCTGAACTGCACAGCTGATTGTTCCCATACGCGTATTATTATAGTCTGTAATCAGGATTGGTTTTCCGGTAACGCCAAAAGATTTCAGCATGGAACTGGTTTCATCTCCGATATATGCGTCTGCCAGCAGGAGCGCCCGCTGGCTGTCCTGGCTGTTATCATAAATCACATTGGGAAGCGTCTGAAACCGTTCTACAATGTCCATATACCGCTTCTCATAATGAGGACGCACACTTTCTATGGTACTGATGCTCAAAGGATGCGGACGCCACAGCAATACCATATCATCTCTCTGCGGAAATATCTCTATGAAGTCCTCCAGCTTCTTCATCACGCCCTCTGTATAATTAAGCAATTCCACTATTGTCGAATTATACAGAATCACTTTCTTCTTCGGAGAACCGATTTTCCTTTTCCACGGTTCAGGAATTCCGTCAGCATCATAAATTCCTGAAATCATTTTGTCTAATTTGGGAGAACCTAACGCCAGGTATCTATCTTCCAGCCCGCTGTTCCGGAACCTCTCTTCGCTCATATCCAGGGCTTCCCTTAATCCCCTGATAAAAACATCTCTGAGTTTGTCAGACTGAAGGATTGTCTTATGAGCATACAATACGCCGCTTGTCAGACACTGCAGCGGATTCACTGAATCATTATTCGCCACAAAGTAAGGCACATACACCAGGAGCGATGTGTATTCCCGTATTTTCCGGCTATAATAGTCCGGATGGATACTTGTCACTGTGTTCTGATCGTCATACGGATTATGAATAAAAATAATGTCCGGCCTTTCCGTTTCCAAATGATATTCTGTATATTTCGTAATTGGCACATATCCCGGAAATTCCCCGCTTTCATCGTACCAGTTCCTTGGGGTTCCATCCGGTTTCCTGTCAAAATACGGAATGGGAATCACCCTGCAGTTACAGTCAGGCGCTTCTTTTGCCGCCATCCATATACTTTCCAGGGAATCCCACATAGACGCCTTGTACGGCAGAAACGCGACTTCATACGTGACAGGTATATCATATTTTATGCTGTTCCGTATCTGAAGCAGCTGCTTATTCATCAGCTTCATGCGTTTCTGGGGATTCTCAGTTTCCACATTCTCATAAAGCCCCCACACAAGCTCACACAGGTTCTCCAACTGGCTGACCGCTGCCGTGCCTTCCCCTTCTGTTTCCTCGATTTTATTTCCAACAGTAAGCGCTGCCTCCTGCACAATACCCAGAAGCTCTTTAAACTGTGCATATTCCTTTTTTCTGTACAGCTCGTCCAGAGTTTTCGCCGCTTCCAGCATAGAATCCGTCATCTCCAGTAACTGCTGCCTGATTTGTGTTCTCATACATTAGCCCCTTTCCAGCAACGCCAGTTTTTCTTTCAGTGGCGGCGCCATATCCAGATACTCCTCTATCTCAGCTTTTGTGAGATAATCTGTCACATGTGCTTCTTCCAGCTGCCGGATGACAGCCTCCTGGGCATCCGGCGAAACAAGAATGCATTTCTTTCCCGGATGCTTCATGGCACATTCTAAACTTTCTATCTTTTTTCCATCCAAAATCTGATTTTGCTTTTCCTCTGCATTATCAATAAATCCCTCTATCGAAATCCCTCTGAGCATAAGCTGCAGGTTCAGGTTTCTTCCATTTCTGCCAGCCCCAAACATAAACAGCTTCCCTGTTCCAAACTTCTTTTTCAATTCCAATATCCTGCTTTCTAAATCAGCAGGCTCCTCCAATGCCAGGATTTTTCCCGTCACATGCTCTTCAAAAGCCCGATAAGGGGTTTTTCTTGCAAAATCAAGCATCTCCCAATAAAACTCATAGGGACTCCCATACAACTTATACATCTCTCTGTCCGTCACCTGATTCACAAAACGAATCCACAGCTCGTTACACTCCCTGATATGGCTTGGTATCGTCCTGCTCCCCTGCTCTGCATGAATTCTGGAAATAACCAGAGGCTCCTCCAAATACAGGATTTTCTGTCCCCGCAATATCCGAAACCACAAATCATAATCCTGCGTTGTGCGCAGCGTCTCGTCAAATACACCGCACCTTTCAAAATGGCATTTATGTATTAATGCATCACATCCATGAACCATTTGCGCTAACACAGCCGCAAGCCCATCCTGACGCATCCTGCGTTTCAGCTTCTTTCTTGGCTTCACCGCCTCATCCAACAAATTTTCTTCCACAAATAAAAGCCTGTATTCACTGAGCACAATCCGCTGATCATCACCGCATTCCTCCAACGCCTGTATCTGCTTTTCACATTTATCTGGCAGAAACATGTCATCATGGGAACACCAGGCAAAATAGTCCCCGTCCATCTCACGGATGCCTAAGTTCAATGCAGAAGCCACGCCTCCATTTTCTTTATAAAAATAACGGATACGTTCTCCATACTCCGCCGCTATTCTTTCCGTCGCTCCATCATCCGAAGAACCGTCATTGATCACGAGCACCTCACAATTGTCATATGTCTGCTCCAGTGCGCTGTCTATGGCATTTCTTAAATAATTTGCTCCATTATAAACCGGAATAATAATAGAAATCTTTTTGTCATTCATATCTTTTCCCTTTTCCGTCCAGGCTCTCTTTTAAAATACTCTCATACAGCTCCTGATGCCTTTTTACATACGTGTCAAATTGATATTTCTGTTCCACCAGCTGCCGTCCCATCCTCCCTTTTTGCCGGATTTCCCTCGGATTCCGGGACAATCTCTCAATTTCATACGCCAATGCAGAACTTGATTTATACTCTACAGAACTTCCACATATTGGAGCATTTGTAATATCTTCCAATACCGTCCCCTTAAAACAAATAACTGCATTTCCGGCGGCCATAGCTTCAATCGCCATAAGGCCAAAACTTTCTGCCAGCGACGGCATAATAAATATATCACAAGCTTCCTGAAAATCAATCATTCCCTGTTTATCATTTATCCAGGAATGCTCCTGTACTTTATACATTTTCCGAATATCCTCCGGGATTACCCCCGCGCCTACTGTCATAAGGAATATTCTGTCCTTATCTGATATCTGTCTTAATGCTTCATATATGTATTCGCATCCTTTCACCGGCGCGTTATCTGCCCTGAATCCAATAACAATATGGTTTTCATCTGCTAATTCTTCTCTATCATGATACGAACTGATATCAACCCCAAAGGGTATCACATGAATCTTATCAAAATGTTCAGTCAACGGACTTTCCTTCATATATCTCTTCATAAATTCTGAAGCAACCACAACGTGGGGATTCATTTCTCGAAATACCTTTCTTTTAACCTCCCACATAAAATTTGTATTATCCTGCTCCATCTCATAATATATTTCATCCAGCCGTTCACAATTTCCACAGCCGGTTCTCCATTTCTCACAGGTCATTGGATATACACAATTTCCCGTGACAATCCAGGGATCATGTATCGTCCATACACTATTCCCCTTCATTAAATCTGGATAATCATACAAGGAAAACATTCTATTATGCAGAATGTGATAATGTTTAATATCTGCATTTTGAAATTCCTCTATTCTCTTTAACTCTGTTATGTAAGGCATCAAAAGATTGCTAATCGAATGCTCTTTCTCATAATGTGCAACCTGCTCATGAAGCATCCAGCTATGCTTTAAACAGATAACGCTATCCGCGTCGCTTCTTTTATCCATCACAATCTGTTTTGCATCTATTCCATTTTCGCGCAGCTTCAAATGCAAATCATATCCATTAAAGTTCCTTCCCACCAAATCCCAATAATTCACCTCTACGACTTTCATTTGCCTAGATTTCTCCTCCCCTGGCGCTTTACACAATCTTCTAAAAGAATCTCCGCGCTTTTACGCCTCTCCGTCTTTTTGTAAGGATATCCGCAAAAAACTTTTTCAAGATTGTCCTTCAAATCCACAATTTCCGTTTCATCCAGCAAATCATTCCTCACACACGGCTCCTTTTTATCCAATAAAGCGTATAGCTCCTCTCTGCTATATACGTTCTCAAATCCCTCCTGGCGAAACTGATTTACCAATGCCGCTGAATTTTTCATACTAACAATAATAACAGTTTCCCTTTTATCCAGTTCCAGTACCTCTTCATAAGATTTACAGAATAACCCTTCCAACGCATAACCTTGTTTACTTTTATCCGTATCTCCAAAACATCCAACTGCAATTCCATATTTTTTTAACTTGAAATATGTCTGTATCCCATATTCTCCCATGCAATAGATACATACCTGCTTTTTATCTCCATCCATTTTCCTGATACCTGCCAATTATCTTTTCTACAATTTTCTTTTGGGGTGAAACATCCATAAGGATCTTATCCAAATCCTCTTTAAATACATAATTACTAATTCCGGCTCTTCTTAATTCCTGCGCAATCTCTTCTCTATATAAAGAGGCAATGATAATTCTGCCCCGAAACATTCCCTGTTCCCCTAATCCCCGACATATAATCCCATCTATTTTCTTGCCATGCAGCTTCTTGTTTCCATCAAGAAACCCTTCAACAGCAAAGCCGCGGCAGCGCAAATCAAATAAAAGCCTTTTTCCATAAGCGCCCGCCCCATAAATCCAAATCGGCGTTTCTATTTTTTCTTCTATCTCACCCGCAATGCATGTGTTTAAGCGCATTCCCTGCAAACAGGCAGAATAACTTTTCTCCATGCCTGGTATCGGAAAAATCCTCAGCAGCATCTGATAAAAAAAGTTATAATCACTTCCGTATAACTCCACTCTCTCCTGATGTGTAAGTTCATCTAAAAACATACGGTACATTTCATCCCGTTCAATGTCTACACTTCTTATGGTATTGCTTCCCTGCTCCGCATGGTATCTGATGCCATAAAGGCGTTCATTAGAGAATTTACATTTTTCCTTTCTTAAAATCCTAAACAGGAACTCATAATCTTGCGTTGTGCGCAAATCTTCACGGAATGTCCCATATCTTTCAAAAATACATTCGTGGAGAAGCACACCGCCAAATTGTATAAGCGATTGTATTACAGAAAATACATTTTTCTCTAAATTTCCCTCTTTGTAAAATTGTAATAACGGAACCGCAACCCTTCTTCCCGAATCCGTAAAGATATCGTAAGAACATGCTGTCATCCATACATTGTTTTCTTTCACACATTTAACCTGCTCTTCAATCTTACGGGGATAGAAAACGTCATCATGAGAAAGCCAGGAAAAATACTCTCCCTGCATTTCTCTTATGCCTGCATTTAATGCCGTTGCCACTCCCCCATTCTCTTTCCTGAAATACCTGATTCTGCTTCCGTATGACAATGCAATCTCTTCCGTTTTTCCATTATCGTCTGAACCATCATTCACAACGATAACCTCACAGTTCTGATATGTCTGATTTAACGCACTGTCAATCGCCTCTCTCAAATAATTTGCTCCATTATAAACCGGAATGATAATAGATACTAAAGATTTCTGCACTGTCTTCCCACCTCTATATAATGTGTATTGATATCACATCCGCCATTGCACCTCCGGCACATTGTTAAATAACCTCTGGCATTATATCCCAAATCAAATTCCACAATTTTTGCCTTTTCTTCTATCCCATTCCCAAGCTTCCCAAGCTCCAGCATATTGCTTTCATCATATGCAAACTCCAGCGCTTTTTCCGCAAATCTTGCATTAATGCAGTACCATATTTTTCCATCGATATACCCACGGCAATTTGTATGGCAGTAATCAAAAAAGGCTTCCATGCTGCTTTCTGTATCTTCCTCATGATGCAGCGCCTCAAACCCAAAATCTACCCATTGCGCAGAACTTAACAAATATGTCCTAATCCCGTTCTCCCTGTATTTTTCATAATTTTCCATGACTCTCTGTTTCAGTTCAGGGTTCGTAGCCGTATAATCACTGATTTCCACATACATACCATATTTCTTCATACAGTTCAATAGCCTTTTTCCCGGCTCTATCATACCATTGGTAATAATCTTTAAACTTCCTATCTGTTCCAGATAGTTTTCTGCTATATACCCAAGAACCTCTTCCAACTCCTGGTTTAATAACGGCTCTCCGCCTGTAAAAGTAAAGTCTCCCACGAAATCTATTTTGCTAAATGCCAGATCAATCTCTTCTTTTATTTTTGCCGCCTCATATTTCTTCACATTTTTGAAATATGGAAGCATAATCGCACATTTTTCACACCTCAGCGTACATCTCTCTGTCACGATACAGGAAAGGGAATTCACAACAACTTTTTGATATTGATGAAGCATCAGGAGCGGAAAATCATGCCGCATAAATTCATTATAAGTTTTACAGATACTGCGCTTATTCTCCAAAAAAACACTAAGTCCCTCTTTTACCTCTTGTCCAATATCGTCATGTAAGGCAATTAACACCAGGCAATCAGCATTTGCTCTTCTTGAGAACTCCTCCAGACTCAACACATCCAGACCCTGGCATATATCTCCTGCTTTATATTTATCAATAAATGCCTTTACCGTCCAATCCGTAAGTCTCTGTATTGCATAAAAAAATCTTTCCCCAATAATCCCGCTGCCATATATATATATTTCTTTATTGGCATATTCTTTCGCGATAGCCTCTTCTGTCCCGGCAAGTTCCCTGCCCTGCTTTGTCCATTTCATGTCACTCCACTCCACTCATATCAATCTTCGAAATCTTTGAATGAGGCACTCTCTCTTCCACCGGAGGCAGCTTCCTGTAATCTCCGTAATGCCTGCGCAGATAGACCTCATAATCCTTAAAAGCCTGAAACATATGTCCCTCAAACTCCAGCTCAATAAACTCTTCAAAACACCGCCGCGGAAGGCCGTACCGGCAGCTTTTCGGATACTCCAGCGTATAGTGGCTGATAAGCTCGGTATCCCTCCTGTTGCACGCCCACGCCAGCCGATTCCGCAGCGCAAATGCGCTGTCCCTCGGTATCCTGCTCAATATACGGTACACTGCTCTTTCCCTGCGCTTTCCTGCCTGCCGTACTCCCAATGGCGCATATAGGACTTTCCGAATAAAAAAACACAGGAAATGGTGCAGCCGCCGCATAAGAAAACTATCCGGCACATTATCCGCCACAAAAATGTCAATAAAAATCCCTGTTTTCTGTTTCAGGAATTCCTGCCCCAGCCGCACATGTTCCGTATTCTCCCGCCGTATCTTTGCCCAGCCCCAGCGGTAATAAGGATCACTCTTATAATCTTGAAGAAAAAAACGCGCCGTATCCAGCTCTTTCTTACATACCCTTCGGAACTTTGCATACTCTTTTCTGAGCATAATCACATCAATATCATCATCCCACGGGATAAATCCTTTGTGGCGGACTGCGCCCAGCAGCGTACCGCCATCCAGCGAATACTGAATATTGTGCTTCCGGCAGATTCTGTCCACCTCAATCAGCATTTCCAGCTCAATACGCTGTAACTTTCTCAGTTCTTCCGAAGATAATTTATATTCCTGAGCTTTTCTCATCACGCATCTCCTTACCACTGTTTTCTATATACTCTGTTTCCAGGCTCTGTAAACCGGGTTCCTCACCTCGCTGCCTGCTTCGCCGGCTCTACTTTGTTCGGATTGATATCTATATATCCACTGCAATTCTTACAAAATTCCACATATCCTTTCACATTGTACCCCATACGGAATTCAATCAATTCCTTCCGTTTCTCCGACGTATAGCTCCTCAAATCAAAATACTCAGTCTCATCTGTCTTTGCCAGCCCTGCTACCATCGCATAACTCGCATAATTACAGCTAAAAAGCTTTCCGTCCCTCAGCTCCTGCCACGGCACATGACAGCTCTCAAACTGATTCTGCAGCCGCTGCTCGCTCCAGTCCTCATGATGGGTTGTAAGCGGCGCCAAATCAATCCACTCGTCCACTTTATTAATTTCATATTTTACCTGATGTTTCTCCAAACGCTCCAGCAATTTAGAAAATGTTTCCACACTGTTCGGCACTGCTTCCCGATAATCATCCACCGTCACTTCTACATTGTGCTCTGCCAGCGCATCCAAAAGTTCCGGCTTGGGAAGCACCGTCCCATTTGTCACTGTCCGCAAAATATGGATTTTCTTCCGGTAATTCGTATCAATGTACTCCACCAGCTTCTTCATATGCGGATACAGCATTGGCTCCCCGCCGCTGATATGAAAAAGCATAATATAATCAATACATGAAAAAAATGTATCAACATCAGCCTGAATCTGCTCCCACGGACGTTCATCAAAGTGCTTCATATACGGAGTGAAATTCAGGCACGCCTCACAGCGCAGATTGCACCTCGTACTGGGCAGGAAAGATATCGACGGAATGTATACTTTGCCGTTCTTGTACGCGGCATATACCATCATGAACATTTCCATGGTAAAGACCTGTTTGTCTTGCGCCAGCCCTTTTTGCATCAGCTGCTGCATAACCGGCAGCCTTGTATACGGCGATACCGTCACGATGATTCCTGTAGTTTCGTCCAGCTTTTCTTCCACTTCATCTAAAGAGTATATCATTTTTCCGCAATACAGCGTATGCTGCTTTCTGCTGTCATTATCAAGAAATCCCAATATCATAAGCTCTTTCTCTAAAAGCCCGCAAATCTGTTCCCCATACTCTCCTGCACCAAACAAATAGTATTTATCCAGCTTCTGTATGTTATCATACACGCCGTCAAATTCATGCCCTCTGTTCTTCCACTTCATACGCCTGTCTCCTAATCTTCTACTTTAACCACTCGTCCTTTTCCGTCCGCAGATATCCTTTAAACAACTCCAAATCATCCTTTGTCGTCAGCTTAATATTTTTATCCGAACCTGCAGCAAAATACAGCACCTCGCCCAAATCCACCATCATGGTATTCGTATAAGAAGAACCGTAGATACCGATTTCTTCTTTAAACGCTTTCGTATAAGCCCATACCAGTTTTGCATACATGTAAGCCTGCGGAGTCGATACCCGCCGCAGCGTTTCCCGAGGGATATACTGGCTGGTACATTTTTCATCCTTTATCACAAAAATCTGCTCATTATATGGGAGAGATGTTACCGCGTTCCCATATTCCCGGCATTTCAGAATTACATCAGACAAAATGCTCTCATCCACCAAAGGCCGGATTCCGTCATGGATAATAACAATATCATCATCCTCGCATTCTTCTTTCAATGCAAACACGCCGTTCCGGATGGATTCCTGCGCCGTGCTCCCTCCGCTGACAATCCATTTTAATTTCGTAATGCCAAACTGCTTCGCATAAGCCCTCAGCAAATCCTGCCACCCGTCCAGGCACACCACTTCGATAGCGTCTATATCCGGATGCCGCTGAAAGCTCTCCAGTGTATAAATCACTACAGGCTTATCATACACATTGATAAACTGTTTCGGAATTTCCTGCCGCATCCTGTGCCCCTGTCCCGCTGCAATAATAATCGCTACATTCATTTTCCCAGCCACTCTTCCTTTCTGGAGACTGCCGGCGGCGTATTCAGCAGGATGGGATCAAGCTCCTGTCTTGTCACATAATAAGGTATCCCTTCTGCTTCCAGTTCCTTCACCGCTTCCTCACAATTCCTCATCGCGATTACCACCAGCGTATCTCCCTTCTGCGCCAACAATTCCTCTTTCGATTTACAGGGAATCCCATCAATGACCGTTCCCTGTTTCTTTGGGTTATTATCCATAAAATATTCCGGCGCCACCAAACGGCTCTCCAAATCATATTTTACCCGGATTCCATACTGCCCGGAGCCGAATATCACAATCCTTTTCGCCTTGTTCTGGGAAAAATCAGACAGCTTATCATAAAATTCCTTCAATCCCTGGCCTTCCTCAGAATCTTTCTCCATATTCCATAGCCTGTTCTCTATTTCTCTCAGTTCGTCTCCGCCGCCGTAACTCTTCACAAACCCGGCCATACGGCATAAAAACGCTCCCGCATTTCCAAACACCTGCCGGATTTCCTCATTCGGCATCTGCCGGACAAGCTTTGCGTATTCCTTCCGCGTTTCTTCATGATAACAGGAAATCGTGTTGGAGCCTGCCTCCCGGTGTTCCCTTACCATATGAAGGATATCCGCCAGGAACAAAGATTTCTGTCCCCTAAAAATCCGGAACCACATATCAATATCCTGTATCGTTTTCAGGCTTTCATCAAACAGCCCCGCCCTCTCAAAATGGCTCTTATGTATCAGCGCACTGCACGCATGGCTCTGGAGCTGCAGCACGGAAAAGCAGGAATTTGTAATCTGTTCCGGTCTATAATGCTTCAAAAAACGCGTCGGCGTCCTTGAACCCGTATCCTCATTGTAAAACTCATATTCAGCCTGCACCAGAGCCGCCGGATTTCCCGACTGTAAAACCGCCTCCAACTGCTTTTCTATTTTCTGAGGACTGTATACATCGTCGTGGGAAAGCCATGAAAAATACTCTCCCTGCATTTTGCGGATGCCGAAATTTAAAGCGGATGCAACTCCGCCGTTTTCCTTTTTGAAATACCGGATTCTGTCTCCGAACTTCAGCGCTTCCCGTTCCGTTTCGCCATGATCATTTGAACCGTCATTGATAACAAGCACTTCACAGTTTCCATAAGTCTGTCCCAAAGCGCTTTCAATCGCTTCTCTTAAATAATTGGATCCATTATAAACAGGTATGATAATCGATACAAGCGGTTTCTCCCCAGTCACGAGTCACGTTCCTCCATCCTAAAAAAGCCCTCCCAGAACCTTTCCATAATCTTCCTGCTTCCCAGGGTAATCCTCAGCCAGCCAGCCAGCATCCCTTTACGGTATGTTTTTATCAATATATGCTCCTCTTTCAGCCCTTCCGCTATAAGCTGCGGAGCTTTCTTCGGCTTTATCAGGATATAATTTCCTTTCGCTGCATAGTAGCTGTATCCGGCGCTTTCCAGTTTAGAAACCAGATAATTCCTGCCCTCTTCCATCGACTGCCGCAACATGTCCAGAATGTCCTCCCGTTTCAGCAATTCTTCTGCAAACAGGATTCCCACCGAATTTACATTGTATGTGGACTGAGCATTTTCAATCAGATGGATGCATTCTTCACTTCCAATCAGATAACCCACCCGTAAAGCTGCCAGGGAACACCATTTTGAAAAAGTCCTCATTACCATCACATGAGGGTGTTTCCTGCAATACGCCACCTTCGATTCCACTCCAAAAGGATAATACGCCTCATCCACCAGGACCACAGCGCTTACAGCTTCCGCCTTCGCCACAATCCGTTCAAATTCCTCTTCCGTAAACTCTGTCCCAATCGGGCTGTTTGGATTCAGAAGAACCACCAGATTCGTATCTTCCTTAATTGCCCCAAGCAGCTCCTCTGTCTCTATCGTAAAATCTTCTTTAAAAGGAACCGTATCCAACTCAACGCCAAACATACTTGCATATACCTGATACATCTCAAAAGTGGGTGTAACCGTCAAAACCCGCCCCCCTGTATGGGTAAATGTTTCAAAGACCAGGCGCATGCCCTCATCGGAACCATTCGTCAGCGTCACATTCTGTACGTCTACCCCTTCCCGCCCGGCAATAAGCCCAAGCAGATTATCCTTCTGCGGATAAGACGCCAGAAACTCCGGCGTAATTTTCTTCACTGTCTCGCGCACAAAATCTTCCGGCAGCCCTTCGGGATTCTCATTCATATCCAGACGCAGATATCCTCTTCTGTCCGTGTGGTCTTTGATACGGTATGTACTGGCTATATATTTATCTCTATACATCTCTGCACCTTCACTTTTCATTCTTAGACTGCCCATTGATATAATTCAAAATCCGCTCATAATCATCAAAGAAATCTATCTCTGACCAAAATTCCTTCCCCACATCCATCGTATAAATCGGATGTTCCTTTTCATCTGCAAAAGAATACAAGACATTCTCCCACCAAAGATTATACTGCTGTCCATCAATCAGAGCTTCCAGCCGTTCCTTAAACCGCGGTGTAAAAACGGATGCCACCTTCGCCATTCCCACATACTCACAGTCACGCTCCTGCAGCGGGATGTCCTTACCGTATTTGCGGATAATCCCACTTTCCGTTGTTGAGAAAAAATAGTCCCCTGTCTTGGTTCTCGTCACATCAATCGCCATAACATTGTCACGCGTATCCGCCAGGATTCCCCGAAGGATTTTCTCTGATACAAACACGTCTGCATTCATAATCAGCACATCGCCCTCCAGCTCATCTTTTGCAAACCACAGGCTCGCAATGCTGTTCGTAAGCTTATAAAAAGGATTTGTATAATACGTGACGTCCAGGCCGTCCAGCGCCTCAAAAATCTTTTCCTTCTGATATCCTACTACAACAACAATTTCCATTCCCATCCCAAGCAGCATTTCCGCAGTAATTCTTATCAACGGTTTGTCGTTGATGGGAAGCGTTGACTTGGGAACATTCTTAATCATTCTTGAAATTCTGTTGCCCACACCTGCCGCTAATAAAAATGCTTTCACGTTCTCACCCTCTTTTTGTTCTTTTCAGTATGAATATCCACTGTTTTGTCTCTTTCATCTTCTTAATATCGTTCTCGAAAAATTCCTGACATACATCTAATGCAAAGCCCTGGTTTAAAAATGGGGAAAACAGCTCTCTGTACTCATCAACCGTCCGGTAAATCGCACTGTAATTATCCTGTATCGTCTCTGAATAAAACGAATTCAACGTAAGTCTCTCCTCTATCGCAACCGGCTCTGATATATATATCACGCATGACTCCTGCAGCATATCTGCCAGATGAGCCATACATTCTTTCAGCGTGCAGTCATTCATATACATAAATACTCCACCCGACAAAAAGAGCCTGTTAAACCGTTTGCTGTAGCGGCTGTGGTTTTCGGCGGCAAACTGCTCCAATGGCATATGAAAGAAAACCGTATTCTCTTTCTTGACAATATCTTCACGCTTTTTCACCGTATCCACAAATTCTTTTACATAATCAATGCCTACATATTCCCCTGCTTTTGGAGTAATATACCTGGTCATCCTCCCCGTGCCAAATCCAATTTCCAGCACAATGCTTTCATTGTCAAGCGCAAACTGCGGAAACCATCTTTCCAATTCTTCCTTTGTCCAAAGCTCTATATTTTCGATATTCGTATCGCTGCTCAGCACCGTAGGCGCGTCAACCGGCCTGTCCCCATTTTTCTCCGAACGGGCGCTGTACAGATTCTTCACCGCATTGCTGTCAATATCTACATTTTTTCCATAAATCCTTGTTTCAGGAATATTTCCCATTATATCCTCCGTTCCGCTGCCATACAGCCTGAAATCCAGAGCATTTTCTCCAGTCTGCCCCTAAATCCTCTTTTATATTATCGACCGTAACGACATAAAACTTAACGTTTTCCGCCCTTTTACCTCCGTGGCAGAGTCATACATCCCTTCATCAAAGGCTTCCGCAGAACAAGATTACATCAGCCGGACAAGCCCGGTATATGAAGCGCCTTCTGCCGCCTTCTTCACAAACTCCGCCGCCTCCGGCTGGAGCAGATCATAGAGACTGCCAAGAAATGCCTGCACCTGCGCCGGAGACGCCGCTTTCCCTGGCGTTCCTACCGCTCTTGCGCGCTCTTCATCTGTCTTGAATGCCAGCAGCAGCTCCTGCAGCGTTCCCATCCGCCAGGGATCAACCCTCAAGACTGCCACCGCACAGTTTACGCATTGCTCTAAATCTCCACTTTCAAAATGGCATACTGCCAGCAGCTCCCATACCCGCATCAGATTGTGGGTAAGCATGATTGCCTTATTCTCACTACCATACAAATCCAGCAGCGTCAGCGCTCTCTGCAGATGCTCCGCCCCTTCCTTATAGAGTCCAAGACTTATACACTTCCCGCCCAGGATATAGTCATAGTCCGGCTCTTTGGGAAAACGCTTTACCGCGGTTTCATATACTTTCTGTACCGCAGAGACATCCTGCCGCATAACATAAATCGCCATCAGATTCCTAAATATTCCAGAGCACAGCGCATCGTTTTCATCCGGACGTTTTGGCATACAGGAAACCGCCTGCTCATACCACCGGGCGGCTTCTTCCTTATTCCCCTGCTGGCTGTAGGAATCTCCCAGGCAGGACAGCATCACATGGTCTTTCGGATTGGCTTCCAGCTCTTTCTTAATCAAGGCAATATTTCTTCCGGCTTTATCCTTCTCCTTCATCTCCGCTTCACTGTAGCCTGTATGCAGGATGGACAGCTCGCCGCCCGCATCCGATTCCCACAATTTCCCATGTTCCACATAGAGCTTCTCATGAACCCTTCCACGATACCGCAGCCCCGGCTGGTTCCTGAATATCCTTGTCTGTGTACTGGAAAACAGTGTGCCTGTACTCCCGTCTGCCCGAACCGCTGAAACCCACTGGGTGTTCCCCTGCGGCCCGCCGCTTGAAAGCTCCTCACTGCCCTCCACCTGCACCCATCGGGTGACAAGCGCATTGTACTTTGTCCCCTCAAGCTTCTCCAGCAGCGGAACAAGACGTTTCGCATCCTCCTCCAAAAAGTATTCATCAGCATCCAAAAACACAATCCAGTCCCCCTGCGCCTGGCTGACTGCATAATTTTTGGCCGCCGCAAAATCATCTATCCATTCAAAATGATACACCTTCGCACCCAGACGCCTGGCGATTTCCACTGTGCGGTCTGTGCTCCCTGTATCCACCACAATCTGCTCCCACATAAAGCTCTTTCCCCAGGAAAGCGCACGCTCAATATTTTTCTCTTCATTTTTCACAATCATACACTGGGAAAGCCTGATTTCCTTTTTCAATTTTCCTGTACCTCCTGTCCCATCGCCCTGTCAAAGCTCTCCAGCTCCTGCGGAGCCATAAGCTGACGGAGTTCCTGCACCAGCCCGTCATACTCGGCTGCCATCGCCGCTTTCAGTACAAAAAGCCTGTCTCTCAACGCCTGGAAGTTATAAAGATTTCCGAGAAAATCCCTCACCTGCGCCGGAGAGGCAGCCTGATATGCTCCTTTTCCGCCTGTCTGCGCATCCTGCTCATCCTTTAAGAAAGCCAAAAGAAGTGCCTGCAACATACGCATATTCCATGGATTTGCCCGTAGCAGCGCAGTCGTACAATTCACGCACTGACTCAAATCTCCGATTCCGTAATAGCACAGCGACAAATCTTCCCAGGCTTTCTGGAGATTGGCAAACAGCAAATCCGTTTTCTGGGTATTTCCAAATTTTTCTAAAAGTCCGATACCACGTTCCAAATGGTATGCTGCATCTTGCAGCCGTCCCAGCCTTATATATTCCTCCCCTATCACATAGTCAAAATCTCCGTTCTTCGGAAGGCTCCTGACAGCCTGTTGATATACATTCTCTGCGGCGCTCACATCCCCTTTGATTTTTAATAAAATACGCATCAAGTTTTTAAATGTAGCGGCGCTCCGAGCGTCATACTCGCTCAATTCCTCTTTCGTAAGATATACAATTGCTTTTTGATACAAGTCAACAGCTTCATCATACCGCTCCAGATTTACATAGCCATCACCGAGATAGCCCATCATAACATAGTTGTCCGGCTCTTCTTCCAGCGTCTTTTCTATCAGCGGCACATTTCTTTTGCTTTTGCGTACATCCCCTTCCGCGGACTGAAGATAGCCCGTATGATAGATAGACAAATCCTCCGTCCCATCAATAAACTGAATCGTTCCACTATCCGAAGCAAGCTCTTCATGAATCCTCCCACGATAGCGCAATCCCG
Organism: Hominisplanchenecus murintestinalis; assembly: GCA_004793585.1. Lineage (GTDB taxonomy): Bacteria > Bacillota > Clostridia > Lachnospirales > Lachnospiraceae > Hominisplanchenecus_A > Hominisplanchenecus_A murintestinalis. The sequence goes on from SRZB01000002.1 coordinate 206,361, forward strand.
GACGGTTTCGGAATATCCGCATGTAGGTACTGCTCTCAGCCGCTTTTCCATCTTTATCCAAATGCAGGATATTGGTCATCAGAACTTCATATTTACTATGCTGCAGATCTCTCAAAATCGGCATCAGCTTTGCTACATCTTCCGGTGGAAAGTATTCATCTGCATCCAGAAACGCGATCCAATCTCCTTTTGCCAGCTCAATCGCATAGTTTTTCGCTGCTGCGAAATCGTCTATCCACTCGAAATGGTAAACCTTTGCACCCAGCCGCTCTGCAATTTCTACTGTGCGGTCTGTGCTGCCTGTATCTACCACAATCTGCTCGTACATAATATCTTTTCCCCAGGAAAGCGCCCGTTCAATATTTTCTTCTTCATTTTTTACAATCATACATTGGGAAAGCCTGACTCCCCGTCTCATATGCCGTTTCCTCCCTGTTAATCTTTGCATTCTTCTATGAATCAAAAAGGGTTATTTCTCCGCTTTACACTTTGAAATAACCCTTTCCCATTTTCATTCTTTACGCAGCCTCTGCTTATATAGCAAAACTATATTTACTGCAGAAGGCTCAATACGCTCTGCGGCACTGCATTCGCCTGTGCCAGCATAGACTGTGATGCCTGTACAAGAATATTATTCTTTGTAAATGCCGTAATTTCTTCTGGCATATCTGTATCACGAATACGCGACTCTGCATCTGTAAGATTCTCAGCCGTAACATATAAGTTGTTATACGTAAACTCCAGTCTGTCTTGTTTTGCACCAAGCTCCGCACGAAACTCAGATACTGTATTAATCGCCGTCCGAATGGTAGACATCGCCGCATTTGCAGCCGATACACCTGTCACATTCAGAGAACCTCCCAGTATGGCAGATGACATATCACGCGCCTCTACTGTCATGATTTCCGGTGCAGTTGTACCAATCTGAAGCTGCGTACTAGCCGCTCCTTTCAATGTATACACACCATTAAAATTTGTATTTGCCGAAATACGGTCTATTTCATCCAGCAGCTCGTCAACTTCTGCCTGAATATTTTTCTGTGCCACACTATTATACGTACCATTTGCACCCTGGGTTGCCAGCGTACTCATACGCTGAAGCATCGCATGAATCTCCGTCAGGCCGCCCTCCGCAGTTTTAATTAACCCTACTGCCTCCTGTGCATTCCTTGCAGCCTGATTCAATCCCCTAATCTGCGCCCTCATATTCTCGGAAATCGCCAAGCCTGCCGCGTCGTCACCGGCGCGGTTGATTCTGTAACCGGAAGATAATTTTTCCAGATTTCCATTCAATCCCCCCTGGTTAATCCCCAAGTTACGGTATGCAGTAAGCGCGCCAATATTATGCTGAACTACCATAAAGTATACCTCCTTGTCTGAAAATATCTGCAGAAACTTCCCTGTCTCTGCCGCCGTTTATATAAGCCCTTATACACTTGGCAAATAAATTCTGTAGACCTATACGGATTCCCCCATATACATATCTTACATTACATTTATCGCCGCATTTCCAGAAAAAATAAGCATTTTTTCAAAAACTTTTTCTCCTGCAACGCATCTTGTATATAAGAGGAAAGAGCTATTTCTCTGCTCTTACACTTTGAAATAGCTCTTTCTTATTTTCCTTAATTTACGGAATATCAGCTATACAGCTATTTCCCTGTTATTATCAATCTGGGAAATTACTGCAGAAGGCTTAATACGCTCTGCGGTACTGCATTTGCCTGAGCCAGCATAGACTGAGAAGCCTGCATAAGAATGTTATTCTTAGTAAATGCAGTAATCTCATCCGGCATATCTGTATCACGGATACGGGACTCAGCGTCTGTCAGGTTCTCAGCAGTGATATCCAGGTTTGCAATTGTATGCTCAAGCCTGTTCTGCTTAGCACCAAGCTCTGCACGAAACTCAGATACTTTATTGATAGCAGTCTTAATTGTAGTGATGGCTGCATTTGCAACAGATACACCATTTACTTTAATGCCACTAACACCGATACCTGCTGCTCCCATAGATGCGCCAGTCAGTGTCATTGTCTCGCCTGCACTCGGTCCAATCTGGAACTGAGCTGTCTTAGCACCGTTCAGTGAGTAAACGCCGTTAAAGTTTGTATTTTCTGCAATACGGTTAATCTCAAGCAACAACTCGTCAACCTCTGCCTGGATATTCCCCTGAGCAGTAGTATTATAAGTACCGTTAGCACCCTGGGTAGCCAGTGTTGACATACGCTGAAGCATAGCGTGAACCTCTGTCAGCGCACCCTCTGCTGTCTTGATTAAGCCGATAGCATCCTCAGCGTTCTTGGAAGCCTGATTCAGACCTCTGATCTGAGACCTCATCTGCTCGGAAATTGCCAGACCTGCTGCATCATCGCCTGCACGGTTGATTCTGTAACCGGAAGACAGTTTCTCAAGATTGCCGTTCAGACCTGCCTGATTGATACCTAAGTTTCTGTAAGAGTTAAGTGCTCCTATATTATGCTGAATTACCATAAAATGTACCTCCTTGTTTTATAAATATCTGCGGGAACTTCCCTGTCCCCATCACTATATATGTGGGCCCTGCATATATAGCCAATACCAATGTAAAGTATGAACATTGTATTCCACTTGATTTACCTTACATTTATATCTATCGTCATCTTCCAGAAAAATATAAGTACTTTTATAAAATTTTTTTTAAATCGTTCTACGTAAAAGAAGAGCTGTTTTTCCACTTTTACGCTTCAAAACAGCTCTTCCTCACTTTTCTAATTTGCAAAGCACCAGCTATGCAGCCTTTTTTTCGCTAATATCTGAAAAATTACTGCAAAAGGCTTAATACGCTCTGCGGTACTGCATTTGCCTGAGCCAGCATAGACTGAGAAGCCTGCATAAGAATATTATTCTTTGTGAACTGTGTAATCTCATCCGGCATATCTGTATCACGGATACGGGACTCAGCGTCTGTCAGGTTCTCAGCAGTGATATCCAGGTTTGCAATTGTATGCTCAAGCCTGTTCTGCTTAGCACCAAGCTCTGCACGGAACTCAGATACTGTATTAATAGCAGCCTTAATCGTAGTAATTGCCGTATTTGCTGCTGTCACGCCTGTTACATCAAGGCTATTAACACCAATACCTTTTGCACCCATAGATGCACCTGTAAGAGTCATTGTCTCGCCTGCACTTGGTCCAATCTGGAACTGAGATACGCTAGTTCCCTTCAATGTATAAACGCCATTAAAGTTTGTATTTTCTGCAATACGGTTAATCTCAAGCAACAGCTCGTCAACCTCTGCCTGGATATTCCCCTGAGCAGTAGTATTATAAGTACCGTTAGCACCCTGGGTAGCCAGTGTTGACATACGCTGAAGCATAGCGTGAACCTCTGTCAGCGCACCCTCTGCTGTCTTGATTAAGCCGATAGCATCCTCAGCGTTCTTGGAAGCCTGATTCAGACCTCTGATCTGAGACCTCATCTGCTCGGAAATTGCCAGACCTGCTGCATCATCGCCTGCACGGTTGATTCTGTAACCGGAAGACAGTTTCTCAAGATTGCCGTTCAGACCTGCCTGATTGATACCTAAGTTTCTGTAAGAGTTAAGTGCTCCAATATTATGCTGAATTACCATAAAATGTACCTCCTTGTTTAATAAATGTCTATGGGAACCTCCCTGTCCCCACCACTACGTATGCGGGCCCTGCACGTGTAGCTAATATAACTGTAAAGTATAAACTGTAGTATTTCCACTTGATTTACCTTACATTTATATCTATCGTCACTGCCTTGGAAAATATAAGCGTTTTTCTTAGAAAAATTAAACTTTTTTTTCCAGATTTTTCATCTGCCGGAGAGCCGGCCCATATCCCTCTTCTGCCGCAGCCTGGTAACAGCGGATAGCCTGTTCTATCTGCCCGGACACTTCATACCATACTCCCAGATTATAATTTGCCAGGAAAGATCCTGTACCGACCACGCCTCTGCTCCAGGGCTGCTCCCCGATTTCCAGACACCGCAGATAACATTCCTGAATCTTCGGAAGATATTTCAGGTATCTGTGAACATCCGACAGTACCAGTTTCATATAAAAAAGTCCGCACACAAACATAAAATCCGACAGCCGCGCAAGTTCTTTTTCTTCCTTCTGAATCACTTCCAATGCTTCCAGCAACGCTCTCCCGTCCCCTGCATCCATCAGCGTATACAGAAACAGCACGATTCCCTGTCTGCGGTACTCTGCTCCCCGGGGCGAAATCCGATAAAATTCCCTGAAATGCACCAGGCTCTCCTGTGTTTTCTTCAAGTTTCGCAGCGTATATGCAAGCTGAAACCGGCAATAACCATCTCCAGGATTCTCTTTTACCATCCGCTCCAGATAAGGAAGATTCCGCTCCCCCTTATCTACATATAAATAGCCATCATGATCGATGGCCAAAGGAAGTAAAAAACAAGGATAAGATGTATCCGGCTGCTCGTGGATAATCCCTCGATAACAGACTCCCCGTGGGAGCAGCCGTGGGAGTACATCGGTACTCACCCGGATTTCCTCTCCATCTTGATAGGAATTGTATAATAGTACGCCTCCTATCCATTGCTCTTCGTGTTTCTGAATGTTTCTTTCTATTTCATCCCTGCTGCATGGCCGAAGAATCTCATCACCATCCAGCACCAGATTCCAATCAGCATCCGAATGGGACAGCGCAAAGTTCCTGGCGGCCGAAAAATCACCTATCCACGGAAACTCCAGCACCTGCGCTCCCATCCGGGATGCAATCTCCCGCGTGGCGTCATCCGATCCTGTATCAGCGATAATCATATGATCTACCAGAGGCTTTGCCGCCCTTAAGCACTTCTCCAGCGTACGTTCTTCATTTTTTACAATCATTACAAGATTCAGCTTCATATTCTTCCTTTATCTGATATCAAGTTCTCCCGTGTGTAACTGACGCTGGTATACAAACTGCCGGATATCCATTTCCGCTCCCTCAGGCAAGTCCGCAAACCGGCATCCATAGCCAAAATAATCATCCGTGATTCTCTTTGCCCAAAGCGTCACTGCCTGCAGCTTCCAGTTCTTTCCCACAAAATTGTGATAGAATGAAAAAAGCTCATTCTTACTCATAGGCTTTGAGGTCGTAATGTACACACCCCCGGCGCTGATATTCTCTATGACACCGTAGAAATCTCCCTGCTTTGCCGAGCTGAACAGTTTCTCCAGCTTCAGCTTTACCCGAATATCTTTCTGCCGCTGTACAGTCTCAAGCACCTTCAGTATTTTACATCTGCCTTCCCAGGCTTCCTTTCTTTGCAGATAGTTTGGATTCTTTCGGAATGTAATCTCACAGAAAGTTCGCAAATACCCCAGCTGCGTATCAAAAAAATCCACGAGAAGCTTGCCCTTCGCAAATTCCGGATTCTTTTCAAAATAAAGCATAATGGACTCCCCGGCAACTTCCACCCGGCCTTTCATCAGAATCTTCCCGCCTGGTCCATACAAAATACATCTCTCACATTCTTTCAAAACCATAGAAGCAAACACCTCCTTCTTATACATAAAGTATCCGTCATATACCGATTAGAGTGTCAGTGCTCCTATCTGGTTATCCATATTTATCATCATCTGGATACGCATGAGCTGTATCATATTGACAAAAGTGGCCTTGTCCATCGTGATGCTCTCGCCGTCCTGGGATATTCCAAAGCTTCCCCAGCCTCCCATACCTAAACCAGAAAGACTGTAAGAGGAAAGATTGGAAAGTCCTGTTCCCTGGTTTATGTAGGCAGAATTCAATCCTGTATCTGTAGTTCCGGTATTTACGGTGCGGTTCGCTGAAAGTGAGCTGTCATCCATATAAGAAAGAACTGTCTTCACATAATTCTGAGTTTCTGAATATGGGGGAATGCCATTGTATTTCTCAACGGCATTTGGTCCCGCATTATAGGCCGCAAGCGCCAGGCTCGCGTCACCGTTAAATCGTTCCAGATTTTCTTTTAAGTATTTTGCACCGCCCATAATATTCTGTCGGGCGTCATAAGGGTTTGTGACTCCCAGAGACTGGGCTGTTGCCGGCATCAGCTGCATCACGCCGATCGCTCCCGCTCCTGAAACTGCATTTGGGTTGAACCCGGACTCCGCTTTTGCAACCGCCTTAAGTAACTGGGCAGGTACTCCGTAAGTCTTTGCCGCTTCCTCAAAAATATCGTCCATGCTTGTCTGGCCGCTTGCCTTTTTCAAAGCTGTCTGAAAATCTGAGTCAGCCGTTTTTATTGTAGGAGATGTATTCGTTGTATTTAATGCGGATGTGTTCAATCCCGCCATCGCCAGCTTAATGCTGTCTGCTGCAGATAATGTACTCATTCCTATACTCCTTCCTGTAATTACGCTTCTGCGTCTATACTATAAGCATTGCTGTACACTCTATATTAATTACAGCAACCCATAATATTTATTATATTATCTTATCTATTGCTGAATTGCAAGGATTTTTCATCAGATTCCTTCTGTTTCTTTCTCCTCCTGTAGTTCAGGAACTTTCTGTCCCCCCGTAAATCCCAGAAAATAGATATAAATATCCACGATTGCCTGATACAGCTCCTCAGGTATTTCTGCCCCCAGCTTCAGCTGTGTCAGCAGCGTCGCCAGGGAACCGTCCTCATAAACAGGAACCCCTGCTTCCATGGCTGTTTCCGTAATTTTCTCCGCCATATACCCCATTCCGGACGCTACGATTACAGGAGCCCCGTTTTTTTCCGGGTCATATTTCAGCGCTACGGCTTTCTGTTTCATTAGAGCATCAAATTCTGACATTGATCGTTCTCTCCTTTTCCCTGATTTCCGGGAACACTTCTTCTATCCGGCTTTCCCTCAGCCGTTCCTGCACCTGGATACGTTTCAGATCCATACCATTATCTTTCATGATTCCGCCTACTTTTTCCCGGATATCTGATTCTTTCTTCTGCAAAGCCCTCGGAACATAAAGCTGCATATCCACCTGCCTGTTCTGCAGTGCCAAAACCATTTCAAATTTCCCAAGGCTTTGTATATCAAACTTCAGAAGCATTTTTATCTTTCGGCTTCCTGTTTCTACTCCCCGCTCACTGTCCGGATCTACCCAGGCTTCCGACATTACTTTCTGTTCCTGGTATTGAAACGGAAATAAAATATGCATTAAAGGCATGTATACGCTTTCATTTAATAAAAGTCCATTCAACATCGTGTAGAACTGCTGGATATTCTCCAATCCCGCCTGTCCGTTTGCTCCACGCAGCAGCATTTCCGCCAGTGCATCAGCCGGAAGATTTGTATGCCCTCTGGATGCAGACAGCAAAGCAGACATATCTGCGCCCGCATCTCCCGGATAAAGCCTTGCAAATTCCCGATTTGCCATCATGCGTTCAAAGAGGCGGGTCAGCTGCTCCATCCCGCCATTTTCATACCGTACCGCATTAAATATCAACAGCATGGACGCATCTCGTATAGAGCCGAAATCATGGGTTTTCGATATATAATCTGATAAAAACGGAATTAACTTTCCATTTAATATACCTGTATTATACTGTGTATCACCGTTCATCGCTTCCCAGTTCATAGCGTCCGCCAGCTGACGGAACTCTTCCCGGAACTGGCTCAGCATCAGCTTTTCAATATCTCCCGCCAAATTCTGCATCTGCCGCAGCAAATGTGTCCCTGATGAATAATCGTTATAAACTTTTAAAAAATCTCCCAAAGCTTCCCGCAGGCTCTCTGAAATATTTTGTGAAAACAGGGAGCGCAGGCTGTCAAACAACGTCCCGGAGAACTTAAGCTGTCCTCCTGCCTGCCCTTTCAAATATGCCATCAATTCTTCCGGAGAACTTATCTGCAGGGAAGCCAGAAAATTTCTTGCAGCCTCCTCTGCCTGTCCTGCCTCCCGAAATGCCGCCATATCTGAGAAGAAAAGCCTCTCCAGAGCTGCCGGAAGACCACCCGTTCCTTCCTCCAGGCTTTTTATGAAAGCGCCATAATTACTCTCGTAATCGATAACACTGTACGCTCCTTCTCCTGCGCCTGAAGTCCTGCCGCCTTCCCGTCCGTCCGGACGGACTACCCGGGTGGGGTCAATCGGATTTTGTATCCGCGTATTGTTCTGACTGGTTCTTGGATCCTGTGTGTTTATATTCGCCCGGTTATCATTCATGCCAGGATTGGTTACCTGTAAAATATTTGCCATAACGCCTCCATTAGAAATAAGGTCATAAGTATATTTATTATATCGGCAATTCCCTATTAAACATTAGGTTTTCAAGGATTATTTTTTTATCCTCTATATTTGATTTCACTTTTTTATGTAAAATCCTTATTTTGTGCCCGAATGTGCCGATATAAGAAAATATAGTGTAGTTTGTATTTAACAGGAGAAGAGAAGTACTCTGCTCCAGAAGGGAGGGTGCCATGAACATCACATTTCAGACTACCAATGTAAATTATCAGCTTCAGATGCCTGCAATTGAGCTATCAAATGAAAGAAAAGCTCCATCCCTTGCAGAACCATCCGAAATATCCAGCAATTATGATAAGGTTACGATTACAAAAAATCAGCCAAGGAAAATTTTATCGGATGACAGTGAGTTTGCCCGTATGCTTTCCCGCCGATGTGCAAATGCCCTGGACAGGGAAGCAGATACAGAGAAAGTTTTTCAGCTGCAGAATGAAGTTGCCGCAGGTGCATACCGGATTGATCCGGAACGTATAGCCGAGAAGCTTTTAGGCTACGCATAAGCCATTTATTCATATATTAATATAGGAAGGCAGGCAGGATTATGACAGAGCATTCTTTTGAGGACTTTACTGCTGTTATACAGTCTTTAATCAAAGTCACCGATAAGATTACCTTGATTGAAAGGGAAAAGGCGGCAGCGGCAGCAGATAGAAAACATGAGTTACTTGATAACTGTATTCAGGAGGAACAGGCTGTCCTGCTCCAGCTCCGGGGACTGGAACAGAAACGTTTCCGGCTGATGGAAGGGCTTGGATGGAAGGATTTGACATTTCGCCAGCTTCTGAAACGGGTCTCCCCGGAAAAACAGCAGATTCTTTCACCGCTGTTTGACGATCTGGACAGAAAGCTGAAAGCACTGACATCCGCAAAAGAAGATGCCGACAGGATGATACTTACCAGGGTTCGGGAATTGGAAATTTTCTTGTCCCGCAGTGAGAATCCATCTTACAGCCCTGACGGTACAGCGGAAGCTCCGCGGTCTTTTTCCCAGAAAGATACTTACGTTTAATATTTCTCATACAGGAGGATTTATATTATGGTACGAGCAAGTTTTGCAGGTTTTACCACTGCTCTCTCAGCCCTTCAGGTCAGCCAGAAACGGCTGGACATTACAGGGCAGAATTTAGCAAATATGCACACGGAAGGATATACCAGACAGCAGCTGGACGTTGTCAGCATTAACAGCACCAGCCCATCTTCTGCTTATATCAGCCGGAATACCGCTTTTACAGGATTTGGCGTAGGGATTACGGGTGTTTCACAGCTCCGTGATCCGCTTTTAGATGCCCAGTACCGCTCACAGATGACGAAATCCGGCTATACTGACGCCTATCAGAATTCCCTGGATAGCCTGTCAAATATTCTTGATGAATCTCAGATACAAGGGCTTCGTCAGGCGCTGGCAAACATCCGCTCTACCTTGACCGATATGCAGGATCCTGCAAAAGTGCTGGATTCCGCTTACGAAGTAGAGTTAAGGAATGACATGGAGTCTTTCACAAATCTTTTAAACGACGCCGCCAGAGAAATTAAAAAAGCGGAACAGACCGAGTATGAGCGTCTGGACGGTGAAACTACAAACCGAAACGGCGCAGTTCAGACGGTAAATGATATGCTTCTTCAGATTGCCACCCTGAATCGTCAGATTAAGGGAAATGAAGTCGTAGGACAAAACAGTAACGAGCTTAAGGATACCAGAAATCTTCTTCTTGACAAGCTTGCAAGTTATCTTCCGATTGAAGTAACTTATTTTAAAGATTTTTCTCATGATGGCCTTGACGCTGACGGAAATGCCCTTGATAATGAGCTTTATGATATCTCTTCTGCCGGAAACCTTCTGGCAAAAAAAGACTGGCCTGAAGATGTCAGGGTTGATCTGGTTTATAAAGATGAAAACGGTGTAACGCAGCGTCTGACACTCGTAAACGGCTCCGAAGGAACGGTTGCCGAAAATTATGGAAATCTTTCCATTACACGACCGGATGACGATGTACATCAGACTGCGATTACGATTACAGGCTCTGCAACCGGACCGGACGGAAAACCCCAGAACCCTGCTTCCATCACTATCACTGCTCCTGCAAACGACGGCCCGGAACTTACCGGCGGTTCTATTCAGGCTTCTCTTGATATGCTTGGACATGATGGGGTAAATACCGGATTTACAAGAGGGTATCAGTATTATATGGATCAGTTGGATTTGCTGGCGAAATCCTTTGTTGACACAATTAACGGTATTAATACGACCGGAGCAAATAACGGCAATATGATTTTGTTGGAAGGCGATAAAGCTTCTAATGTTGGAATTACTAAAGAATGGTCTGCGGGTCTGGTGCACATAACTTCTCCTGAGGATAGCAAAACCGGAAATATCCTCAATATGCTGGAAGCCATGTCATCACATTATGACAGTCTGAATGGAAACTCCTTTTCAGGATTTATCAGCCATGTTTCCACGACCCTTGCCAGTGATTCTTACGCAAACCTGATGAATGTCAAATCAAATAGCATCATGCAAAACGGAATTCAGAATGCACGGGACTCTGTCTCCGGCGTTAGTATGGATGAAGAAGCTGCTGGCATGATGACTTATATGGCCGCGTACAATGCAGCTTCCCGTCTGATGACCACTTTGGACGAAGCGCTTGATAAACTGATTAATGGCACCGGCACTGTCGGACGTTAATAAAAAAAATAAAAGGAGGTTTACACCATGCGTGTTACAAATACATCAATCTATCGGAATTTTACTTTCACTGCTAATGATTTGCACAGCAAACTTATCAAAAGTTTCTCTAAAATCGGCGGAAACAGTAAAAAATATGAAAGCGCTGCTGAAAATCCATTAGCTTACTATGAAGGGCTTAATATGGATACTCATTTCCAGGATTTAGAGAGCAAAGTTTCACTGATTAAGGATGTAAAACACCGTATGTATCAGCAGGAGCTGGGCGCCCGCGCTATCCAGTCGGCTCTGACTGGTGACAAGGGCTCCAAGTTCCAGATTGAAAAGGCGCTGAATGCAACTTCAGATCATACTTCTACACTTAGCGCTGTCAGGGATGAACTGACACAGTCACAGCACGAAATCGTAAATGCCCTGAATGTACAGTATCAGAATATTTATGTTTTCGGCGGGAATGACTCTTCCCAGGCTCCATTCTATCTTAGTGAAGATGGAAAAACTCTCACTTACCGTCATCTGTTCCCCGGTGACAAAACAACTACAGACATCACTATGACCCTCACGAAACAGACTGACGGCAGTTATGAATATGTGATTGATGATATTGACAGTGTCGTAAAGGCTATGACTGAACAGGGTGTGATGGACTTAGGATATGGCTATATCGGTGACAGGGATTCTCTGATTGATACCTACACTGGCGGATTGAATGTTCTTACAGGAATCACCTCCAAAACGGCTCGCGATATGATAAGTCTTGGAAAAACAGATGATTTGAAAGCTCTTATCCAGGAACGGATGAATGGCAGCGCCATCGCACTTACAGGGCAGGCAGCTTTTGCTGTTCAGGATTATATTGATAATCCTACGCAGGATGGATTAAACACTATGAATAAAGTTCTTGGCGACACTCTGTCAGAGATAGATGCATCTTCTATCCGTTTAGGTACTATTTACGAAGAGCTGGGTATTAAATACAGCCGTTTGGATGATACACATACACGATTGCTTTCTGTTCAGGATTCTCTGACCGAAGCTTATGCCGATAAACTGGGCGCTGACCCCTATGAAGCAATTATGGAAATGGTTTCTAACCAGTATTCTTATAATGCTGCTCTTCAGGTTGGTTCTAAATTAATGGAAACATCTTTATTTGATTTTATGCGCTAAAAATATAGTTACTTGTGAAAGGAGGTAACAATTATGGCACAGCTTTTAAACATTTCGACGGATTCTTTTAAAGCAGTGAGGTTCTCTGAAAATGCACGTCTTGTTTCAGAAGATTCTTTGGATATTGAGAGAAGGAAGGCTATGGCACGCCATAAGGCGTTTGCACAGCGTGTCGGAGCAAGTACGAATGTTCGTGATGTATCTAGCATTAACCGTGCATTCTCTGGTTCTCACCGTGCTCCGGCGCCGAAACCTGTACACACACCTCCGTCTTCCGTATCCGGTACGGCCGCACAGCCGATGACTCCTGCTCCCTCTGCCAACCAGATAAATTCCGGAGCCGATATTGTACAAAAAGCTCCTATCTCTGTTTCGGATGCGAATATTAATTATTCACCTGGTCAGGCACAAGCTTCTTACAATGTAGAAAGAGGCGCTTTTGAGATGCGTGTTGCAAGCGGCAGCTTATCCTTTGTTCCGGCTCTTTCTATGACAATTATTACTCAGTATCCGGATGTGCATTTTGAATATACAGGCGGTTTTAATTATTTCCCTGAATCGGCAGATCCCGGACAGCAGCTCAATTTATCTGTATAGGAGAGTTTTGCTTATGTTGATACAAACTGATTATTATGGCGAAGTTGAATATACAGAGGAAGATCTTATCATATTCCCGGATGGTCTGTTTGGCTTTCCAAATTTGAAAAAGTATCTTCCCCTGTATTTGAGTCACAATGACGATTCTATCATTTTGCTTCAATCCACTGAGGAGCCTTTAATTTGTTTTGCTATGTTAAACCCGGTATATTTATGCCCCAATTATGCTCCATACCTTAGTGCAGAGGAACTATCTTTTCTTAATGTTTCAGATAGTGAAGAATTGTGCTATTATACACTTTGTACTGTACGGGATAATTACTTGGATACTACGGTAAACCTGAAAGCTCCTCTTGCGATAAATCCTGAAACACATATTGGTATTCAGGTAATTTTGACGAATTCCGAATATGGAATTCGTCATCAGATACGTTCTTTCCAAACTGTTTGCCCATCAGAAAATTCAACAGATAGGAGTGCTGATTATGCTGATTCTCAGACGTAAGAAGAATGAAAGCTTTTTAATAGGTGGAAATGTCCATATTACGATTATTGACTGTGCTACTGATGGCGTACGTGTCGCCATTGATGCGCCAAAACAGATTTCTATTCTCCGGGAAGAGCTTTCAGAAATGGAACAAGCTACAAAGAGTGCTGTCATCCCGGCGGATATCCATTCCTTATGTTCGCTGCAGTCTATGCTTCATTCCAATGAAACAGATGATTGTGATGCATAAGCAGAAAAAGCAGTACGGAGAAATATTTCTTTTTTAAGAAAATATTTCTCCGTACTGCTTTTTCTAATCTTCATGATTACTTCTCTTGCCTTTTTAATGCTCTTTTCAATATCCGCAATCCCCTGCAGCACCAGAAAAATGGCAGCAACACAGGAAGTCTCTCCAATTTAGGATAAATCGTACACATATAATGATAATCCGGAAATACCCAGCGCAGCATCTTACGGAATTCTGCACGGCTTTCCTTCCGCTTCTCTTTTAAAATATTCTTCTCCTCTTTCTTCTGTGCCTTGGCTTTCGCTTTCTGAATCTGTTCTGCCAATTGAAGCGCCTGCTCATTTTTCTCCTGATTATCAGAATCTTGCCCCATAAGCAATATACGATTTTCCAACATGTCAAATACAGTCATATCCTCTTTCTGCTCCAGCTTTTTAAGCTCTGCTTTACTTCCAAACCAAAAGTATGAAAGCTCCAAAAGCTTCCAGGATAAATCCTCTATTCCCAAATCCTTCATCTGAGCCTGGATATTTTCCAAGCTTAAGCTGTCCTTGATTTTTCTATGGAACATCATCAAATCCAGCATCTCCCACAGCTTTAAACTGTCCGTCACGTAACGGTATGATGCGCGCGCCATGCGGAACAGGAAATCACTTTCCAAGGGAAGTACAGGTATCCCTTCCGGAAATCCCTCTTCTTCTTCTGCCGTATCCATCAGCCACGAAGCCTCCTTCTGGAAGGCCGGAACTACAAAAGGCAGTGTATGATAAATTTCCACTTCAATCCCCTGTTCTTTCACCATAGACTCCCCAAACCCCTGAAAGGTGTTTGCTGTCTCATATCCCAAATCAATCAAGAAGCCTTTCACCATAGAGTAACTGGATTTGTCTGTCAGAAGGCCCAGAGGGCGCTTTCCTGCCATTTCAGGCAATGGGTACAAACTGCGTACCCTAGAGTTTGAAAACACAATGCAGAATGCCTTTTTCTCACTAAGCAGCTTCAGCAGCGCCTGCTCTTCCGCTTCACACTTTACACCATATTGCAGAGCCTCCTGATAACGCAGAAAAAAGCGTTGACTCCATCTGTCAGGCAACACTTCTCCATTTCCTAATAGACCAAGGTACATAACAGGCGCTATCCGATGATAATCTGCCAGCCGATATATCCTTTCCCAGTCTATTCTGTTATGTACAATTTTTAAATTCTCCTGCCGAACGACATTGGCAGTAATTTCTGCCAAAAAACGTCCCTCATACAACAATTGTTTCATCCCTGTTTTCTCCTTAACGCCAGGGTATTTGCAATAATACACTGTCCTCAGGCATTTTGCCGGGAATCAATCATAAAATGATTGATTCCCGGCAACACTCCGATTGATTTTCCTATCCTCTTCCTGAAGCTTTTTAATCAACGCCTGTGTCTTCTGCCTAATTTCAAAAATTTTCCGTTCCTCATACCCTGGACCAGCTGTTTCACGAAATGGATCACAAGTCAGTAAATGCCTTAATTCCTCTGTCTCAGAGACGCCTTCTTCCCCTGTCTTCCAGATTTCCTCCATGCACTCATCTAATTTTCCCATCTCATCTGCACGCATTTGAAGCAGCATATTAACGGATACTTCATCCCTTCGCGAAAGGGCATCTGCCAGTTCAGCAGTCAGCCGGCTTATCCCCTGGATAAGTGACAACCGCCGCTGAACCAAAATCATAACTTTTTCTTTGTTAAGAGCCATCTTCTCTCCTATCCCCGGACTCCAAGATCATGCTGCATCGCTCTGCCACCGCTCATACCTACTGTATGCCATGCCTGGTCGAAGGCTTCCTTCAAACCTGATAATATCTGACGAATACGTGGAATTTCATCCTTCCGTCTTTCCCGTCCGGCCTGCAGACGGCCAATATCATAAAGCACATACTGATAAATTTCTCTTAATTCCTGGCTAATTGGCTGTTCCAGATCTAAAATCTGTATCAAATACTGCACAATCATAAACGTCCGATTTAGCGCTTTATCAAAATTCCCGTAATCTTTATCTTCCAGCGCGTATCCTGCTCTCGCTAACCGCTTATCTGCTTCTTCAAACAACAGAAGCACCAGCTCCGGTCCCGACATAGAAAGAATACTCTTTTCCTTATATTTCTGATATGCGTTCATCTAATCCTCTCTTTAGCCCTGAAGCTGAGACAAATACCCCGACTGCGTATTCAGTTTATTAATCATCGTTTCCATGGAAGTGAACTGTTTAATATAACGATCTTCTTCACTGGAAAGCCTCTCCTGAAGAGTTGCAATCATATCCTGAATAGATTCAATCTCTCTGTATATATAGTTATCCATGACAGACATCGGTACTTTAGGCGAACCTGCTTCCTCTACCAGACGTCCATAAGAACCGCCATTCCTGGTTCCGTAACGGGTCGCATACGGCGTCATCCTATCCTGCATGGACTGGGCCAAGCCCTTTGAAGAAGTCCCCTCTCCAGTAAATACCTTTGCAACCTTATCCGGTTCTGTAGACATCGCCTGTTTGAATTTCGTCTCATTAAATTCAATCTTTCCGCCATCCATATAATTGCTGGAAACGCTGATGCCCATTTCCTCCAAATCATCATAGGAAATACCGCTTCCCATCAAATCCGTTAAAAAGCTCTGAAGGCTGCCGCTCAAATCACGCATCGTACCGTCGTTAAATAGCAGACCCTGTTTCGCCTTTTTCTCCCAACGCTCAATTTCTGCTTCCGTCATCTCTGCCTTCTGTTCATCCGTAAGCGGACCATAAGATTTATCCGGCTTTGAAGTAATCTGTGTATTTACCTCTTCTACCAGCGCATTATATTCCTCGAAGAACTTTGATACAAGTTCTGTCACTCCATCCACATCTGCCTGTGCATTAAAAGTAACTGCCTGGGAACTATCCAGATTTCCTGCCGCGTCATATCCAAATTTACCTGTTACGGATACCTTTAATCCCTCTAAATCGAAAGTATTGGAGGAACGCGTTAAATTCACTACAGTCCCATCTCCATAGCTTACGGCAATCTCCGCATCCTGTCCTGCCACAAATCCGGCGTCCTCATTATCCGGATCTGCCATAAAGAGCTTCTTTCCCAGTTCACTTCCGCTCACATCAATCTGCCTGCCCGCGCCCGTCTCAGACGATACCAGCATCAGCTGTCCTGTAGAATCTACATAAGAAGCTTTTACGCCTGCCTCCGGCGTTGCATTAATCTTAGATATAATATCCTTGACTGTACTCTTCGCAGTCAGTCCCTCAATCTTTACACCATTGATCACCAAATCCAGATTTCCGTTGGCATCTGTATAATTACTCATATCATCCTTGCTGATTCCCAGGTTTGCCTTATCCAGCGTAGCATAAGTATTCACTTTGTTTGACGCACCGTACATAATGCCAAGCGCATCCTTAACATTCGCGTCAAAAGAAGTGATTGTAACCGTAGAAGCATCATTCTTTGTACTGAATGCCAATGTATCCTTTCCGTCAACATTTGTAAGCTCTGCCTTTACATTGCCCGTACCAAACGCCCTGTCAAGACGCACCTGGAGATTCTCTGCCATCTTTGCAAGCCTCTCTTCTCCGGTTAATGTAGAATCTTTAAATAAAGTATCATATTCTTCCTGGGTAATCAACTCTATATCTTTTGAAGTACCGTCATAATTAAAAGTAACTTTCTTTCCGGTAAAGTACTCGTCTGCCTTATAGGTCTTGCGGTAAGAATCTGCAAAATTTCCTACATTGTCATTAAACTTATTGAAAGAAATCCCTTCCTTATCTGCCTCCGCATCTACCTGATACCCCAATGCTCCTAATGCCGTAGAAGTTGAACGCATCACATAATTTGTAGACTTTTTACCATCCGTACTGATATTAATCTTTCCATTTTCATATTTAAATTCCATGACGTCGAAAATCTTATCTTCCCCAAGCATAACATCAGAATTTTTCAGCGCTGCATTCAGCTCGTCTACCAGTCCTTCGATGTCATCTGTCGTATAATCAATGTAATGTTCTGTCCCACTCTCATCCTTATAAGATGTTGGCATGGTAAATGTAGTGGTATTATTAAATTTACCTCCATCTAACGGAGTCCACACGCCAAAACGAAGCTGCGTATCCTTCAGATTAGAAATATTTACTTCCTGATCCATCGAATTTAGCGTTGTAGAAAGTTTTCCGACATTGCTTGCTGATCTTCGGCTGGCGGTAGTTGCCAGCTGCTTTACGCCTAATATGGACAGATTATCTATCATCGAGGAAGTCCCTGATGCTTTCACAAACCTTGTATACTTCTCATCCCCAATAGCTGTAATCTGATTTCTTGCAAATAATGATGCACTCTTTAAACATTTAGAAGATGAATATGTGAAATATTTGTCATCCAAGTCAATAATCTTACCGCTGACGCTCTGGTATGCTTCCTGTTTCCACAGGAGGGTCTGCATCTTATTCCGCTGTGTTGTAATCTTTGAGGTTGTCCCCGCTGTCATCGCTTCAATCATCGCATCCCTGTCGATTCCTGACGCCATGCCGCCAAATCCTCTGAGGCTTGTATTTCCCAAACTATTTACCTTTGCCATATAAATATCTCTCCTTTCAAGATAGTTTGAACAATCTTAATATACTTAATATACAAAATTCTATATTGTATTTATCGGCAAATCCCTCAAAAAGATAATACCCGACAGATGATTTTCCCGCGATTAATCATGACGGGGGTGTTCTCTCACTGCAACACAGGAACGTATGATTTCCGTCAAAATCCGTATTTTATATTTATTCTCATAGTAATTCATGCCAGATGTCCCGAAGCCGCTCTTTGCTGCCACGTATTTCGCCGGAAGCCGCGTAAGCGTAAGCGCTTCTACATCTGCCCGACATCTCTCGCACCGGCACACTTTGTACTGTTCCATATATTTATTAATATCCTGCCGTTTCAGCAGTTCTTCCATCACATTTATAAAAGAAGACTCCTTCACTGCAGTCTTTTCCGGAGCTGCTTCCTCCTTTGCTTCCACATCTGCTGTTTTTCCTTCTGCCGTCACGGTCGGCATTTCTGTCCTCTCCGGCACTGAAGCTTCCTCTTTTATCACCGGGGCTTCCGGCTGTGCCGCAGGCGTCTCTGTTGGGGACGCTGAAACTTCCTCTTTCACGGCAGGTATCTCTGTCTGCCCCATAGAAATCTCCGGTTCCGGCATGGAAACCTCTTCTTTTGCTGCCGGAATCTTTGCCTTTGCTGCTGGCGCAGGTTTCACCTCTGCTGAATCTGCCTGGGAAACCTCATTTTCCAACTGTTCCAGAATACTCTTTTCCAACTGTTCATTGCCGCTCTCGTCCACTACTGTGACTGTTGCAGCAGCAGCCACCGGAGCCGCGGCCTGATTTTCCGCAGGAATCTTATTTTCTTCTGCGCTTCCTTCGTCCTGGGCCGCCGGACTTTTCGTCAAAAGATTCAGTACGTGGGCAGTTTTATTCGTTTTCTTCGCCATGTTCTGTTCCTCCCTTTAGATGAATCGTCTCCGCTATCTCATCAATAAATTCCAGATAATCCTGTACAGCTCCGGAACGCGGATTATATGTAAAGATACTCTCGCCGTGAGCCGGCGCTTCTGCGATTGCCACTCCCGGACGAATCTTACTCTTAAATACTACCGTTCCCATCTGATCCGCAAGCTGTGCCGCAAGTTCATCTACATCTCTCGACAAAAGAGTCCTGCGGTTATAGCGGGTAAGCAGAATTCCCAGAACCTTCAGCTCTGAATTGAAAAGGCTCCGAACAGATTCCACTGTCTCCCAAAGCTGGGAAAGCCCCACCAGGCTAAGGATATCAGCCACCATGGGGATAATCAAAAAATCAGAGACTGCATACGCATTAGCCGTCAGCAGATTCAATGCCGGCGGCGTGTCAATAATAATATAATCATATTGTTCCTGAACAGGAGCTATCGCTTTTTTTAGTATAAATTCCCGTTCAATGGAAACCTGTTCCATCCCATTATTACTCAGAGTAATATCTGAAATCAGCATATCGCAGGTGTCAGCATGGCACACCGCCTCCTCTATGGAAACCGTGCCGTTCAGCACATCCAGCACTGTATGTGCATTTTCCATATCGGCTCCCAGACAGAATCCCAAATTTCCCTGGGGATCTAAATCGATACATAGCACTTTGTTTCCTCTGTCCGCAATGCCGGCGGCCAGAGCCGCAGATGTGGTAGTTTTTCCCACTCCGCCTTTCTGGTTTGATACAGTAATAATCGTAGCCAATTTGACACCTCCAAAATTTTCTGACGCGCTTTATCCTTTCAGCGAATTAATCGTACCTACAATCTCATCCGATGTAAGAACCATCTTCAAAGCATAAGAATATGCTCTCTGGCTCTCAATCATACGAGTAAGCTCCATGGACATGTCTGTCCCCGAGCTTTCCAATGCACACTGAGCCAGTTCCGGATTTTTGACAAGCGAAGGTCGCATTGTGTCTTCGGACGGCACATACTCATTATTGCTGGTACTCATCAGACGGCTCGGATTCTCAAAGGTGTAAACCCCAACCTGCTGCAGAAGCGGCGTATCCTTTGCCCCCCGCCCTTCTACCACAATTGGTTTCTTATTTCTGTCCAGAACCAGCTTCCCGGCATCTGTCATCAAATAGAATCTATCGCCAATCTGACCTCTGTGAAAATGTCCGTCCCTGGTATAACTTACTTCATTTGTGCCTCTGTCCCTTACCATAAAGAACGAATTATCCTCCATGATAGCAAAATCCAACTCACTGTTCGATGCAACCGGCGTCGATGCCGCAAATGTAGTATATGTATTCTGAGTGCGCACACCGGCTCCGGCCTGAAGCTCTGTAACTGCATCCTCTGAATCGTTCAGATTATACTGTATTAAATCAGAAAACACCGCTGTCTTTGGCTTAAACCCTCCATTATTAATATTTGCAAGGTTATTGCCCACAACATCCAGCTTATTCAGGCTTGCCTTAGCTCCCAGTGCCCCTGTATAAAATGATGAATACATTGCTGATTTTCCTCCTTAATCGGTTTATAAGCTTCCAACTTCACTTGCTGATTTTCCCATCACCTGGTCATAAAGCCTTAGAACCTGGGCGGCACTCTGCAGCGCCCTCTGTGATGACATCATATTTGTCATCTCATCCACCATGTTCACATTCGCCCTCTCCAGGCATTTCCAGGCAATCGCCGTATCATTTCCTACCTGTCTCCCATTCTGGTCTGTAGAAAACATGCCGTTGTCTTCTTTGTGAAGATTCTCATAATTCTCAAAATCCACCACCCGGATACTTCCCAGGGTAGTTCGCCTTACTTTTCCCCTGACAGTCTCCTCTACCGTGATGTTACCTCTATTATCTACGTTAAAGTTCTCATTGTCAATCTTTATCGGACGATTATTTTTACCCAAGACGCGTCCCTGGTCATTCAGTACCAGATATCCCTGGTTATCCACGGAAAAAGAACCGTCCCTGGTATATCTCACTCCATCTTCTGTCTGTATACAGAAAAATCCTCTTCCCTGGATGGCAAAATCATAAATCCCCTCTGTAGGCTCCATAGAACCTTGTTCATAATCCACATATGTCCTGCTCGCCGTCCGTATTTTTGAGGTCACGGCCAGTTCTTCCCTATTTTCTTTCGCCCGTCTGCCTGTACGGTAAAGCATTTCTTCCTGGAAGGTACTGCTCACCATTGTATCTTTCTTGTAGCCCGCCGTCTGAATATTTGCCATATTATTGCTGACTACATTCAGGTTTCTGCTCTGGGTAAGCATACCGGATGTTAAATTATAAAATCCCTGATACATATTTTCCTCCTTTCCACCCGCACTTCCTGCGGCTGGCTATCACATATATTTACTCATATATTGTTTTAACTTGCGTATAGCAGCGCTGTGAAGCTGCGAAACCCTCGGCTCACTCACCGCCATTACCTGAGCAATCTGCCCCATGTTCAGTTCTTCCACATAGTACAGGGAAACTACCAGCTTCTCTTTCTCCTTCAAGCTGTTAATCGCCTCCACCAGCATCTGGCGTGTCTCCCCTTTGATAAATACTGCCTCTGGCTGAGAGCCGGGCGCTTTGTCCGCCAGCTGTATAGACTGGTTCGTGTCATCATCCTGAATCATATCCAGGGAAAGCACATTCATGATACTGCTCATGCTCTGTATCTTACGGAATTTCTTTACGTCTGTCTGAACCGCCTGTGCAAGCTCTTCTTCCGTAGGCTCACGTCCCAGCGTACTCATAAGGGAAACTCTCGCTTCCTCTATCGCCCGGCTGTTCTTCCTGAAATCCCTGGGCATCCAGTCATTTTGGCGCATCAAATCAATGATCATTCCCCGGATGCGCCTTGAGATAAAGGTTTCAAATTTA
Organism: Hominisplanchenecus murintestinalis; assembly: GCA_004793585.1. GTDB lineage: Bacteria > Bacillota > Clostridia > Lachnospirales > Lachnospiraceae > Hominisplanchenecus_A > Hominisplanchenecus_A murintestinalis. The sequence goes on from SRZB01000002.1 coordinate 228,201, forward strand.
ATATTCATCGCAGGGTCATAACGTTCCAGCCCTTTCATGATGGCAATTACGCCCTCATTGATGATATCTTCCATCTGCAGGGAGCCGGCATACGTATTCCTCATCTGGACTGCTATACTTTTTACTATATACAGATAGCGCATCGTGAGTTCCTGCTTAACCTCTATCTTCTTTTCTTCCAGATACATATGCAGCAGCTCATCATTGGTCTTTTCCTTTAAGTAATCCCATTCTCCCATATCTTCACCCACTTATCGTCTGTTCTAACGCCTGCTTGTATTGTCAAGAACCAAACTTCCTATTGACTGGATTTGGATATTATTCGCTATTTCGTTAAAAGACAGGACGCGGACATTGGGATAAAACTGTTCTATCAGGCGGTAAAAGTGTACCCTCATAACCTGTGAAGTCAATACCACCGGAGTCTGGGACAATCCTGCAAACTTCCGCATCTGTATAGCCATCTGTGAAATAAGGCTCTGAAGGATATCCGGGCTGAGCGCCAGATAATAACCGCCCTCTCCTTTGGTAAGAGAACCTACCATAGTGCGTTCTAATTCAGAATCCATCGTAACTACCTTCATGCTGCCGTCTTCGCAGTACAGCCGGGTAATCGTCCGCTTAAGCGCTGTCCTGATATCTTCAATCAATGTATCTACATCACGCAGCCCTTTCTCGGATGCCGTTTCCAATATCGTCTCCACAATGATTTCCAAATCCTTGATAGGAATGCCCTCTTTCAAAAGGCTTGTAAGTATCTTCTGAAACAAACTGTAGGAAATCACATTCGGGAATGCTTCTTCTATCAGCTCCGGCGATACCTTCTTAGCATTTTCCACCAACCGTACGACTTCCTGTCTGGTGATCAGCTCATAAGCATGCTGTTTGATAACCTCGGACAGGTGAGTAATCATAACAGACAGCGGGTCAATAACCGTATAACCATATATTTCCGCCCTCTCCCTGTCCTCCGGCCGGATCCATCGGCTTGGGATGCCGTAAGCCGGCTCTATCGTCTCGATTCCGTCTACTTCTCTTTCCGGATTTTCCGGCTCCAAAGCCAGATAATAATCTGTCAGGATTTCTCCTCTTGCGACCTCTTCACCACGAATCTTAATGCTGTACTGGTTTGTATTCAGCCCTGAACTGTCACGCAGACGAATTGACGGGATGACAAAACCCATATCCTGCGCATACTGCCTTCGGAAAATAATAATCCGGTTAATCACCCGCCCGCCTACCGATTCATCCACCAGCGGAATCAAACTGTAGCCAAACTCCATTTCCACCGGTTCCACCGTGAGCAGAGTATAGACGTTATTAACATCTTTATAATATTCTTCCTCGGTAACAGGAGGAGCCTCCTGGGACTGCTGCTCTTCCTCATGCGAAGCCTCCCCGCCGTCACCAAAAGCACCGCCGGGCAGCGCCATAGCAGGGCCTGCCTTTATCTGTCTTGAGAGGTAATAGCCGCCTCCTACCAGGATTCCGGCAATCAGCAGCATTGTCAGCGTCGGCATCCCTGGGATGACGCCCATGACTGCTACTGCGATTCCGCTGATCATAATAGAATATGGCTGTGCCAGGAACTGCCTGGAAACATCCTCATTCAAGCTGCCCTCAGAAACTGCCCTGGTTACAATCATACCGGTAGCCGTGGAAATCAGCAGCGCCGGTATCTGAGATACCAGCCCATCACCTACTGTAGCAATGGAATATGTATTCAATACAGTCGTAAACTCTCCGCCGCCCATTACCATTCCGATAATTGTACCGCCTACCAGGTTAATTCCGGTAGTGATCAGAGACATGATGGCATCGCCTTTTACAATCTTTGTAGCACCGTCCATTGCCCCGTAGAAGTCCGCTTCCCGCTGTACTTTTTCCCGTCGATGCTTCGCCTGCTGTTCATCAATCAGACCTGAACTTAAATCCGCGTCAATCGCCATCTGCTTACCTGGCATAGCATCCAAGTTGAAGCGGGCTGCAACCTCAGCCACACGTTCCGCACCCTTGGTGATAACCAGGAACTGCATCAACAGGATAATTATGAAGATTATGAAACCTACGACTACGTTGCCGCCCAGCACGAAATCACCGAATGCCTTGATAATCTGTCCTGAGGAACCCATATTTGATAAGATATTCCTGGTCGTAGACACATTGATTCCCAGTCGGAACAACGTCGTAATCAGCAGCAGCGATGGAAAAATAGAAAATTCCAACGGCTCATGGATACTCATCGTGATAACCAGAATCATCATAGACAATGCCATGTTAATCACAATTGCAACATCCACCAGCCCGGCCGGCAACGGTATAATCAATAGCAGGATAACAGTCAGTACAAAGAGTACTACTGAATAACTCATTATCTTTTTCATCTGAAACTCCATCCGTCCTGTTTTTGTTCAGGTGTACTATTTAAACATTTCCTCTCTGTGAGAAGCTTTGTAAATATACACCAGGATTTCGGCGATAGCGCCATAAAACTCTACGGGAATTTCCCGGCCTATCTCACATGTATCATACAGCGCCCTTGCAAGGGGCCTGTTCTCTGTTATAAAAACGCCATTTTCTTCCCCTACTTTTACAATCCGGAGCGCCAGTGCATCCTGGCCCTTTGCCAGCACCACCGGAGCGCCGTTCTTCTCAGGGTCATATTTCAAGGCAATTGCAAAATGCGTAGGGTTTCGGATAATTACATCCGATTCCGGAACTTTCTGCATCATCCGGCTCATGGCCATCTGTCTCTGTATACTTTTAATACGCCCTTTAATCTCAGGATTACCTTCCATCTGTTTAAACTCTTCCTTTACTTCCTGCTTCGTCATTTTTAAGTCTTTTTCATAAGACCATCTCTGATACATAAAATCAAAGAATCCAATAACGGCAAAAGCCAGGCTTACATTACGCACCAGCTGAAAAATCATATCAAACATATAGGAGGCTGACGCATCACTCTGCATATCAATCATCTTGACAACAGACGCCAAATCTCCCTGCAGCGTGCTGTATAAAAGCACAATCAACAGAATTGCTTTGGCAATATTTTTAACCAGCTCCACCAGGTTTTTCATAGAAAACATCCGCTTAATCCCTTTCAGCGGGCTAAGCTTACTGAGCTTTGGTTTCATCCTCTGGAAAGATATAAGGAACTTTGTCTGTATGCCATATGCCAGGATTCCCAAAGCCATAGCCGACAAAAGCAGTATCAGTGAGCTTCTGAAAAATGCACTTATGAAAGTGGCAAAAAGCTGTGGTGTTGCCACTGTAACAGGGTCTCTCCCGATTTCCGACAAAATCTGCATCAGAAACTGGCGCACATTTTCATGTATGGCAGGTATCATCCATTGAAGCATCGTAAACATACCAAACAGGGTAACTACTGTCGCGACATCCTTACTCTGAAAAACGTTACCTTCTTTCCTGGCGTCTTTCCGTCGTTTCGGGGTCGCTTGTTCGGTTTTTTCCTGCCCATTCGCCTCGGCCATGCTTCATCCCCCCTTTCATACAAAAAGGCTCCGTAAGTTACCAAAGCTATCCCATGATCGTAACCAGCTCCTGCACCCATGCAAACATCTGATCCAGAAGCGTATAGAACCTATCCGCCATGGGAGTAAACAACAACAGCAAAATCATCATTCCTACGATAATCTTAAGCTGGAAGTTTACAACAAATACATTAATCTGCGGGATAATCTTCATCAGAATACCTACTGCAAATTCTGTCACCAGCTCCATAGCCAGCAGCGGAAACGCAAACCGCAGTCCGAGCACAATTGCCTGGCTGAAAATCCCCAGCATAGCAGCTGACAGCTCGCTATTTATCTTTACCATGCCGAAGGGAATGACCTCCGACGAGCGGTAAAATATCTCAATCAATTTCACATGTCCGTCTACCGCAAAAAAAAGCAGTACGAAAAAAGCATAATACAGACCGGAAGTTACCGTAACCTGCATATTGTACTGCGGATCATACGTCTGTGCCATAGAAAGCCCCATCCCAAAATCCATCACGGACGAAGCAAACCTGATGACCAGCACCGTTAGTTCCATGCAAAATCCAATCACAAACCCAAATGCCAGCTCTGTAATAAGCAGGAACCCAAACTCTAAAAGACTCTGCGGCTCATGCTGCAGTTCCCCCCCTATTCCCATATACATCATCAGGGATAACATAAACACGAACGCTGTCTTAACAGCGCCCGGAATATTGCTGCGCCCCAAAATAGGATTAAAGAAAACTGCCCCGCTCATTCGCATGACAATAAAGGAAAACAGGATAAACATAATTCCTTAACCTCCGGCAATCATGCTGAATATCTTCTGGACAAACTCCTGCATTCTTCCCAGCATAGTGCTTCCCAGGAAACCTAAAATTGCCAAAACTGCAAGCAGCTTTGGCACAAATGTCATAGTCTGCTCATTAATCTGGGTCGCAGCCTGGAAAATAGCAATGATAACACCTACAATCATACTAACCACAAGAAACGGCATCGCCATCTGGAACGCCATCTGAAAGGTTTCATAAACAATATCCAATACTTCTGCCTGTGTCATCTGTCTCCTCCTTTGTCCGCGTCATACGCAGATCCATCCTATTGCAGCTATGGGATATTAACCCCGGCTATAATATTCTCAAACAAGAGCTGCCATCCGTCTACTGTCACAAACAAAAGCAATTTAAAAGGCAGAGAAATCATCGTCGGCGGCAGCATCACCATACCCATAGACATCAGCGTAGTAGCCACTACGATATCAATGAGCAGGAATGGCAGATAAATTAAGAAGCCTGCCATAAATCCCCGTTTTAGCTCACTGGTCATAAATGCCGGAGTCACCACCGTAATAGGATATTCTTCTGTATTCTCCTTTATTTCTGTCCCGGACATTTCTACAAACTTATTCAGTGTACTAATCTCTGTGTTCCTTAACATAAAACGTTTAATAGGCGCCTGCATCTCCTTTAATGCATCTTCCTGGGTCATTTCTCCCGCTAAATAAGGCTGGAACACATCTTCATTTACACTGCTGATTACCGGACTCATCGTATAAAGAGTCAGAAACAGAGCAATCCCTACCAACACCATATTCGGCGGCGTCTGCTGGACACCCAGCGCATTCCTGGTAAAAGACAGGATAATGATGGTCCTTGTAAAAGAAGTCATCATGATGACAAGGGACGGCAGGAGTGCCAAAAGCGTCAGCATGTAAATCAATTCCAGTGTAGGTACGCTTCCTCCGTTTAATCCTCCTAACAGTTCATTCATCTTTATCCTCCTCTTTTCGGCGGTGAACCGAAGCATAATTTCGGATAATCTCTTTAAAATCCATCGGCTTTTCCGTCGAAAGCTCCGGATCTGCAAAATCTCCTTCCGCCTCTGTCAACAGTGTAATCCCTGCCTGGCTCACTCCTATCAGGTATGTGTGCTCTCTAAGCTTCACCAGCAAAATCCTTTTGTCCTGACCTATCTGAAGCTGGTCAATGACCTTCAGTTCTCTTGTGCCGGAAACCCTGCTCCAGTTCTTTCCCAGAAACCGGCTGCACCAGTAAGCTAACAGCAATACCAGGATTACACACCCTAATGCACTTATCAGATTCAGACCGCCCATTACAGAGCCTCCGAACTAAGATTTCGGGATACAATCTCCGTAATTCGGATTCCGAAATTATCCTCCACTACTACAATATCACCTTTTGCAATGCATTGTCCATTGACAAATAAATCCACTTGCTCTCCAGCCATCTTATCAAGCACTACAAGCGATCCCTGTGTGAATTCCAAGATATCCCGAACCAGCCTCTTGGTTCTTCCGATTTCCACTGAAACCTCCAGCGGAAGCTGCATCAACATCTCCTGGTTTGCTTTATCTTCGACCCTTGGGCCTCCCTCATCAACCAATTCTCCCGGAGAGATTGGCCGGATAACTGTATTACTTTCCACTCTTTTGTCCTCTTTTTGTGTATTCTGCGTCATATTGTTCTGCATCATATTCATGATTTGCTGCTGGGTTTGCTGCATCTGCATAAGAAGCTGCTGAGTCAGTGAATCCTGTGCAGGACTACTCTGTTCCTGTGCACGAGCATCTTCTTCTATACGCTCTGGCTGTACAGGAATTTCGCTGCCCTTTTCCGTAATATCCGCAGCAAACGGCTCCAAAACCGTCTTCGCCATATCTATCGGCATAAGATTTAAAAATGTACTTTTTACCTTGCCTTCGATGTCAAGCATAAATCGAACGGCTACCATTGGAGATTGATCGTCAAAGTACATCGTTTTAAAGCTTTCTTCATCTTTGACTTCCATGGGCTTTGGCTCGGAAATACGAATCTTTTTCCCCAGAAACTCTGAGAGCGATGTAGCAGATGCTCCCATCATCTGGTTCATCACCTCACAAACAGCGCTGACCGTCATCTCATCCAGCACAAATTCCTCATTGGCAGGCTCCTGTCCGTTAAGCATCGCCACAAACAGACGGAGGTCATTCTTACGAAACATCAATATGCTTCTTCCCTGCAGCCCTGCCGCATAGCTGATATCCACGCTGATTGCCGGCTCCAGATCCTTAAACTCAAACTCATCCTTTGTCTGGACCTTTACCATCGGCGTTGAAATCCTGACATTCTTTCCCAGCAGTGAAGATACAGCCGATGCGGATGCTCCCATGCTGATGCTCATGATTTCCCCGATTGCGTCCATTTCCATTTTACTTAAACTCCAAACGCCCATTTCCTCAATCTCCTTTTATCTTTATCTGCCTCTTCTGGAAATTACCTTCCGATTTCCAATGCTTTCTGAGCCATGAGCTTCATTGCGTTCAAAGCCGTTACATTTGCCTCATATGAACGGTAAGCTGCCATACTGTCAACTGTCTCTTTCAGCACATCTACATTCGAAAGGGTTACATATCCATCCTCATCCGCATCAGGATGTTCTGGATTATATACTTTCTGCATTTCCCGGTCATCTTCCGTGATAGCAGATACCCGGACACCCGCCTTTCTGCTGGCGATTCCTCTCCCATCCCGTGCACTTTTCAGTACATCCTGGAAAGACCTGGTTTCATAACTCTGGAAGGAAACCAGCTTCCGCTTATACGCACCGCCGCCTTCCGTCCTTGTTGTATCCATATTTGCTATATTCTCAGACGCTATATCCATCCTGAGACGCTGTGCGCTCATTCCCGAAGCGCTGATATCAAAAGAACTTAAAAAAGCCATCGTCGCATCCTCCTTTCTTTTCTACTGCTCTTCAAAAACTGCATTAACAGCCTGTGCCATACGTTCCGGGTCAAACGGCTTCACAATAAAGTCCCTGGCCCCGTTCTGAATGGCCTCCGCCATAATTCCTTCCTGTCCCATCGCCGTACACATGAGAATCCTTGCTCCCGCATCGGCCGCCATGATTTCCCTCAATGCCTGCAATCCGTCTTTGTGGGGCATCGTAATATCCATAATCACCACATCCGGCTTCTCCTGAAGATATTTTTCTACAGCCTCGACGCCGTCACCGGCTTCCACAAAATCTCTGTAACCGTTATACTTCAATATATTCCTTATATGTGTCCGCATAAAAGCCGCATCATCAACAAGCATGATCTTCGCCATAGCACTCTACTCCTCCACTTTCTACAGGACCTTCGGTTTCTCTATATCCATCTGACCATTTTCCTCTGTCATTTCCCGGTCATCCTTATTTATCCTGTCACTAATCCGGACAGCTACATTTTTCTTATATGTGCCCATCTTTCCCGTAAACCAGGGCCGTTTCCCAATGAACAGCTTCACATCACCGTTCCGCGGTTTATTCAAATCAATCACATCGCCCGGACGCAGATGATAAATGTCCTTCAGATCCAGCTCTACCGTAGCTAACTGCCCGGTGATCTGCAGCTGCGACATGCGCAAATGCTCCATAATTGTTTCCTGGTTATCCTCAAATGCAAAACCGCGTCCTATATTCCTGTGGCTATCCATCAGACGGAAGATCATTTCCAACAGTGTTCCCGGAAGACATATCTGGATCGTTTCTGTCCCCAATCCTGCCATATCCGCATTTAAAGTGATAAGAGCTACTGCTTCGTCTAAACCGATATCCTGCAGAAGACTCGGATTCTGCGCTATCCTTTGAACCTGAAACTCAATATTTACATAATTTGCAAATCCATCTTTCAGCGCCTGTATCATATAGTCTACAATCCGCCCATATAATGCAAGCTCTACATCAGAATAGCGGTAATCCTCTTCCACATGTACTGCTTCATCCCCGCCGCCCAGCATATGGGTAACCAGCGTGATAACCAATCCCGGTGTGACATACATCATCAAAGGAACCTTTGCCTTGTTTTTTTCTTGTGTATAGGCATCTGCCAGCGTAATGCTGTCATTTTCACTGAGTTTACCTACAAACTCATAATAGCGCCCCTCCTGAACATCCTTAACCGTAATTTCCGTGCTCACACGAAAAATGCCATTAAGCTGAGATGTAATAACCCTGGCATAATTCTCAAACGCACTGGTGAGGATTTTCATCTTGTCCTTTGTAAATTTCCTGGGACTGTAAAAATCATATTTACTGTATTTTGTCTTTTCTCTCTGTCCGCTATTTCCGGATTCCTGTTTTGCTGCCTTCTGAACCTGCATGGTGCGCAACAGCTCATTAATCTGATCCTGTGATACCGTATCTGCCATTGTACAGCCTCCTTTTTCTTTCCATGCAGCAGAGCCATGTTCCTGCCGCCCTGTTCTGGCAGCTTACTGTGCTGCCGGCTCCTGCGCCCCACTTCCCTCAACGTCTTGAGGCATCATCCCGTCCTCCGGCCCGGACTCTGTAGATTTGAATCCATCCGTTGAAACAGTCCTGTCCGCATTAACCCCGCTGGTATATTCTTCATAATATTGATTTAGAGATTTGATGTCGGCCCCCTCGTCAATCATCAGTATCTCAACCCTTCGATTTTTCGCCCGCCCTTCAAATGTCTCAAAGGTATCAACTGGACGGAACTGCCCGAATCCGGTACTTATCATCTTTTCCGGCTGAATAACATTACTTTCCTGAATATAAATCGTAACCTCTGCCGCCCTCATAGACGACAGCATACGGTCTGTACGAGGCGTATTCGGTCTCTCCGGATCTCCTTGGGAGGTGTGTCCCATAATATTAATCTGAGATATCTTATCTTTCAGAGGCGCAATCGCCTGACAGAACACATCCAGAGTCTGTCCGCCCTGTTCTGTAAGCTCTGAACTGTCTCCTTCAAAAAAAGTCTTGTCTTCAAACGCAATGAAAGTATAGTCCTCACCTCTGGACAACGTGACACCTTCAATTCCCATGGAATTAAACTGCTCTGCCAAAACCAGATACAAGGTTTCCATCTCGTCATCTACCAGCTCTTCCATTTCTATGTTCCCGTTCACGTCATAGGTTCCTTCATCTATCGGCTGGTTAATCGCTATTTCCTGTTTGTCAGAGGAGCTTGGATAAATACTTTTTACAAATATTTCCCATTTCTGCTGATCCAGGCTGGACATTGCATAAAGCATAACGAAAAAAGTCAGAAGCAAGGTAACCATATCTCCGTATGTATCCATCCAGTTGGCGCCACCGCCGCCTGAGCTCTTTCTTCTCTTCATTGCTTATTCCTCCCCACCGGCTGCAGCGCTTCCGGCAGAAGCGCCTGCTTTTGCAAGCAGCTTCTTCTGCTGAGACTGCTTCAGGGTAGCAAGCAGATGTTCGCGCAGAAATTTCGGGTTCTCTCCTGCCTGAATAGCCAGGACTCCTTCGATAACCAGCGAGCAGTATAACTCTTCTTCCTGATGGCGTATCCGAAGCTTGCTGGCTATCGGGTTAAAAATCAGGTTCGCCAAAAGACATCCATAAAAGGTGGTAATCAACGCCACGCTCATGTCCTCGCCCAAGCTGCTCGAACCGCCGCCGCCATCCACGTTCAGTCCCTTCAGCATGTTAATCAGACCAATCAACGTACCAATCATACCAAACGCAGGCGCTGCCGCGGATGCTTTCTCATACATTCCCGCCACTTCATCATGGCGTGCCGCCAGGCTGTCAATCTCCAGCTCCATCATATGGCGTATCTTATCCGCATCTGTAGCGTCTACCAGCATCAGCACACCCTGCTTCAAAAATGGGTCTTTAATCTGTTCCGCCTGTTCCTCTAAAGCCAGAAGCCCGTTCTGCCTTGCAGTGGTAGCCAAATCCACCATTTGATCTACCAGCTTCGGGATGCTGTACTTCTTTTCTCGTGTAGTAACCAGAATGTGCTTTGGGATTCCAAGCAGCATTCGCAGGGGATAACTCGCGATAACTCCGGCCATTGTACCGCCCAGTACGATGATAATACTTCCTGTCTCAAAGAAGTTTCCCAACTTACTCGTACCGATACCAAAAACCATCAATGCAAACCCTGCAATCATACCGATCAGCGTTGTTATATCCATTACTATTTGCCTCCTATGTAAAAAATATTCTTAAATGTTATTTACACTTGTTTTCATAATATAAACAGCCTTTCAAGAATGACTGTATCTGCTGATTGATGGAATCTACCGAATCCCTTACTACATAATAATCTCCATTCATCAGCCTGATTTTTGTCTCGGGAATGCATTCAATCAACTCTATCTGTAAATAATTCAGATAAAGAACCTCGCCGTTTAAACGAACTACACGGATCATAGCTGTTTCTCCCCTGCTTTTACCTTTCTGAATCCGAGATGCCCTAAAGCACCTCGGATTTCACTTATTTTTCATTATACTATTTTTTTGAATTCAACACAAGCCTTATCGTTTCATATTTACAAGCTCATTCAAAATTTCGTCACTAACAGTAATGATTTTTGAATTTGCCTGGAAACCTCTCTGAGTAGTAATCATCTGCACGAACTCATTCGCCATATCTACGTTGGAACCCTCCACGTATCCTCCCATAAGCATTGGGGTCGAACCACCCGGTACTGTAGCGCTTGCTTCACCAGTGTTGTCGTTCTCCTTCGCGTTAAAAGTATTGTTTCCTCCCTTGCTGAGACCCTCCGGGTTCTGGAAAGAAGCGATTGCTATCTTACCGATGCTGACTACCTTACCATCCTGCGCCGGATCGTCTGACTGTACTTTTACGGTAATCTCGCCTGCATTATTGATCGTTGTGCTGGTAACAATCATTTCCTGTGCAGCTCCACTGTTATCAATATTGACTTTTGGAGCATTTGGATCCGTAAAATCTATAGAAGACGGTACACGCAGAGGAACTAACTTACCCTTAGGTACTGTAATTGTCTCATCCCTCATAATTGGCTTTCCGTCTGCGTCCACACCGTCCTGTACCTGTACTGTACATGTCTGGTCTGCAGATGTCGTTCCGGTACCGCCGTCGCTGAAGGTTTTTCCATTGTCCATGCTTACAAAGCCATACACAAAGTTATTCTGGGAATCCACTACATATCCGTCGCTGTTCAGCTTGAACTGTCCCACGCGGGTATAAGCAAAATCTTCTGTTTTCATAGCAGCCGCATCTACACCGTCCGGCTTAATCTGTGCCAGTGTGATGAAAAATCCCATACCACAGATATGCGCGTCAAATTTACCTGTATAGGTAGGCGTACTCTCTGTCATATCCATACTGATAGATCCCATCAGAGAACCATATCCGTACTGAGCCGCATTTGCACCGCCCATAGTCTGTCCCGGCTGCGTACTTCCTGCCGTAGACTGGGTAGACGTCTGATACATAGCTTCCTGGAAATTGTAACTCTGAGTCTTGTAACCTGCTGTATTTACGTTTGCCAAGTTGTTTCCGATTACGTCAAGTTTATTCTGATGGGCACGAAGACCTGCCACTGCTGAATCCATTGCTCTTAACATTTTCTTTTCAATCCTTTCCGCCGTCCGCTCTGCCTGCGCTTCAGGCTGGCAGATAAGCACCCTTACGGTCCTGCTACATCAAGACGGCACTATCAATATTTGTAAATACTCTCTGTTTCATATCTTCCTGGGACATGGTGGTCACCACCACATTATTGGGGACATTTACAATGAATACGCCTTTCGCTCCGATAACAGCCAGTTCCCTGGCTCCTTTCTTCCTTGCGCCTTCCACTGCATTCTCCAAATCATTCATAAGACGGCTGTCCATGTCAATCCCCCGCTCTTCCAAACGCTTTGCGGCATGTTTGGAAAAATTCAGGCTCTCCCCGGCCCGCTCCTGAAGCATTGTCTGAAAATCAAGCCCGGTTCCTTTTTTCGCCTGCTGTGCCGTTCTGGCAGGCTGAGCGGAAATATCGGTCTGGACGATTCCCAGGTTTCCTAACCGATTCATGTCCATAGTTCCTTCCTTTCCAGCCATCCGCTTTTAATAACTGCTCCCTCTCAAACGCTAAACTTTCTCAGTGCCGGTATCATCTTTGTTGCCGCTGTCCTCTTCGTCATCTTTACCGTCTGTATCAGGCTCTTTATACGGATCATCTAATTTCCCTACTCCTAATATATAAGACATAGAATAATCTTTTGGATCATTCTCCAGCCGGATAGTAGGCATCCCGCTTGTAAAGTCTACAGATACTACCTTGCCATATTTTACCCCTACCGGAGTCTCGCGTCCTGCCGCATCTTTCTCTGTGACTGCTACGGTTATTTCCTGCCCAATCATGCTTGCCGCATAGGTCTGCGTAGAAACTGCGGTAGAATTATCTATCGCCTCCGTCATGGTAGTCATGGCCTGCATCATTCCCATCTGAACCATCTGCGCCATCATATCGCCGCTGTCCATAGGATTTGTCATATCCTGATTCTGGAGCTGGACTGCCATGAGCTGAAAATAATCTGACATGCTCAGGGTATTCTTATCCGTCGTTGCCGCTGTAAATGTACTGCCTGCATACGGATTACTTGCCACTCCAACTGATGATAAGTCTGCCATTGTATTCCCCTTTCTGTTCGTATGTTAAATTAATCCCAGCCGAAGCTGCTGCATAAAGGAATCTGTTTCCTTGTTTTCTTTTCTCTGTTCTTGCTGCTGCCTCTCCCTGCCGCTTTCCTGGTTCTGCTCATAGTAAGCTCCCTCTTCACTCGGCTGGTATGGCTGTACAACGGTTTCCTGCCCTGTGCGCTCCTCCAGAATTGCTGCAATTTCTCCGCTTCTCTGACTTAAGAGCTCCAGTGTCCTGGTGTTTGTTGCCATAATAGACACAACTGCTTTTCCTGCCTCATAGGTCATGCGTATCGTAAGCTTTCCCAGTGATGCCGGTTCCAGCTCCAGGGTTAGCGTCCCGTTATCCGCAGGCATCCGCGCTGCCATCGTTTTAGCGATATCCGGTGCCAGAGTATTTTCTGTCGTCTTTACCGGAACAGAAATGTCTTTCACTGCCGCAGTTTCAGCTTGTGCTTCCTGCCGGATATCATTTCCTGACGCCTGTACTGCTGTCTCTGCCTGGAACATTCCCTCTTCGTGGGGACGATTTCCAGCCTCTTTTACAACATTCGCTTCTGCTCTTCCTGAAACTGTCTCTGCTTTTGCAGCAGGCATATCTGTCTGCTCATGTACGGAAACTGTTTGAACATTTCCTTCTACAGACTGCATTGGCATATTTTCCGCCGGCTTTTCTTCTGCCTGGCTTACAAATACTCCTTCCACACCATACACGCCCGCAGCGCCGTCATCCTCAACTGCTGCGACTTCCTCCGGCAACTCGAGAAGCTCTGTCTCATTCAGCAGATAAGCTGCTCCCAGCATCTGTGCCGTCAATACCTCTTCGGCGCCTGTTTCCTGGGTTTCTGATACACTTTCCGCTTTCTTATCCCCTGTTTGCTGAGACTCTGTTTTCTCTGTCTGCGCTGCCTTGCTGTCTCCTGCTTCTTTTGTGTCTTGTTTTCCTTCTGACTGAACCGTATCTTTCTTATTTTCTGTTTCATCCACGGCGTTCTGCCTTTCCTGGAGAAGTCTCTCAAAAATGCCCTCCACGCCTGCTGAAGCACTCTCCTTGCTGCCTGCCTTATTTGTACTCCCGGTGCCCTGCATGCGGTTAAAGGACTGCACTCTTTCGGTCCCTGTCATCTTTTTCCCTCCTTTCTTTATATTATATGTATATAATCAACAGGTTGCCCTGAGATTACCTATGTTTCACCAAGCCCCCGTATGACAAACTCTTCAATAAAAGATTCTTCCTCTTTTGCGGCGGCCTTATTGTATTCCTCAACTTTCTTTTCTTTCAGCTTTTCAAATTTAGAAGTATCTGTCTTTGCCTCAATAACCTCTTCTTTTTTTTTCTGCTCTTTTATCTGCAGCTCTTTCAGCTTTTCTTTCTCGGTGTCAATGCATTCCTCCATACGGGAAATACATATGTCAAACATTTTGAAATCTTCTATAGAAGCGCCTGTTGATTTTTTCTTATCAAAGTCTGAACCATATTCTGCCAGTCTCTGATTCAGCTGATTAATCTCCTCTTGCTTCCGGTTTACACTCTGGAGAATTGCCGCGTGCTGCACCTTTAGGTCATCTAGCACCTGGCTCTTATATCTCAGTACCGTTTCCAGACGATATTGAAATTTCTTCATGCTTTCCTCTTTCTGACGCACTTGCTGCGTCATCCTGGTAGATTTGGAAGGTTACTTCCAAACTTTTCTCTTTCTCACGCATTTACTGCATCATCTATCCTACAATACGCTCCATTAACTGTACGATTTCATCATAAGAGAATTTTTCTTCTATCCCCTGCATTAGAAAAGCGTTGATTCTGTTGATTTTTGATACCGCCTCATCTAATGCGGCGTTTGTTCCTTTTTTATAAGCGCCAATCGCGATAAGGTCTGCATTTTTCTGATAAAGACTCAACATATTCCGAAACTTTGACGCTGTATCGTGATGTCCCCGTGATACAATTTCAACCATAAGACGAGATATACTCGCTCCAATGTCTATGGCCGGAAAATGATTCTCATTTGCCAGCTGACGGCTCAGCACAATATGCCCGTCCAGAATACCCCTGACAGTATCGGCAATCGGCTCGTTTGTATCATCACCCTCTACCAAAACTGTGTAAACTCCGGTAATAGAACCTTTGCCAAAATTACCGCTTCGCTCTAAAAGTTTCGGAAACTCTGCATAAATTGAGGGAGTATATCCCCTTGCAATAGGCGGTTCCCCAATCGCAAGCCCAATCTCCCTCTGTGCCATGGCATATCGTGTCAGAGAATCCATCATCAAAAGCACATCATACCCCTGGTCTTTGAAATACTCTGCGATTGTAGTCGCCACTAAAGGACATTTCATCCGAAGCATGGCGGGCTGGTCGGATGTCGCCACCACCAGTACGGAACGGCGCATTCCCTCTTCACCCAAATCCTTTTGCATAAATTCCAAAACCTCACGGCCTCGCTCCCCTACCAGGGCAATCACATTAATATCTGTCTTGACATTCCTTGCAATCATGCCCATCAAGGTACTTTTTCCAACGCCCGAGCCTGCGAAAATTCCTATTCTCTGTCCTTTTCCAATTGTATTCAGGCCATCAATGGCCTTAATGCCAAACTCCAGCCGCTCTCTGATGGGCGGTCTGGTCAGCGGATTTGTATAGTTACTATTAACTGTATAATATTTGAACGCCTCAAACTTTCCCTTATCATCTATTGGCTCGCCCAAGGCATTGATAATCCTGCCTTTCAGAAAGTCTCCTACAGGAACCCTCAGCTTATGCTTTGTATTCCGCACAAAACTCCCTGATGTGATGCCGCCCATATCTTCATATGTCATGAGCTGGATTCTGTCACCTTTAAATCCTACAACTTCAGCAGGTATCTGTCGGTTCTGCTCTTCATTGTATATCATTACAATGTCACCAATGCTTGACTTTCCTCCTGAAGCTTCCATAGACATTCCCACTACATTTTCAATCTTTCCAATGTGGCTCACTGTCTCAGCTTTCATGACCTGCTGTGTTACTTTTTCAAACATACCCGGCTAAACCCTCACATTTCCCAAGATATCTTTCAAATTTTCCATCTGGGTATTTACACTTACATCAATGATTTCATCCGGCATTTCTATGATACAATTGCCCGGCTCCTCCTGCTCCATCACAACAAACTTAATATTGTTCGATAAATGCATGAGTTCCTGAACCATATTTGCATCCGCTTCTATCATCATATCATAATCATATTTACCCATGTAAATTTTTACCCATTCTTTTTTCTTGAGTTTTTCCGTAGCGGCAACAATCATCCGTTTAATAACTTCACCGCTAGATTTCAAGCTGATATGCATAACTTTTTCTGCAATTGCAATAGAACAGTCTTTCAACTCCTCAAGATATTTTTCCAGGACTGTCTCTTTCGCCCGGCTTACATCCTTCAGGGCTGTTTCCATTTCCCTGTGAAACTTGGAAGTTTCTGCATCCATCTCGGCTTTATAGTCAGAATAAGCCTTGCTTTGTCCTTCACGGAATCCAATCTCATAACCTTCTTCCTGACCGCGGCGCAAAGCTTCTTCTTTCATTCTCTCTGCCTCAGCCCGGGCTTCCTGCAGGATTGCCTCTGCCTCTTCCTGTACCTCTGCCAGATAACGCTCTTTTTCTTTTTCCTTCAGGTCTTCCTGCTCTTCTTCACATTCTTCTTCGGGAAGCGCTTCTTCTGCAGAAGTGTTCAGGTAAAAATCCGGAAAAACCGGACTTTTACCTTTTCCATTTGTATCTGCCGCCATAGAAGGAAGTTCAAACGATTTTACTCCCACGGACTGTGAAACAATCCCTGCTTTTATGATACGGCTAGACGAGAATGTCATCGTCACTGCCTCCCTTCTTGATAATTACCTCTCCCTGTTCTTCGAGATCCCTGATAAGCGTGACGATACGCTGCTGCGCTTCCTCTACTTCTTTCAATCTTACATTTGTAGTAATCTCCAAATCCTCACGGACGCTGTCAGCCATACGTTTGGACATGTTTTCGAAGAAAATATCCTTCATCTCATCAGATGCAGTCTTAAGCGCATACACCACATCTTTAACATCACAATCTCTAATAAACCGCTGAACAGAACGGCTGTCCATTCCAAGAATATCCTCAAATACAAACATTTTGTCGCGGATACTCTTTGCAAGATTCGGATTCCGTTTATCCAGCTCTTCAAAAATCCTCCGCTCATTACCGCGGTCTACATGGTTCATCACATCAGCCACATAATCCACACCACCCAGATTTGTGTTATCCGTGCTCGTGGTGATAGCTGAAAACTTACGGCGCATTTCTTCTTCTACAATCGCAATGGCCTCAGGCGAAACTCTATCCATTCCGGCCACGTTTTCTAATGCCGCAATCCTTTTGCTCTCTGGAAGCTGCTCCAAAATCTTTGCCGCCTGATCTGGATCCATATAAGAAATAATCAGGGCGATTACCTGCGAACGCTCATTCTGCAGCAGTGACAATACAGCTTTCGGATCCCCTTTCATAAAGAAGCTGAACGGCCTGGACTGAAGTGTTCTGGATACTTTATCCAGAAGCCCTGCGGCAGCAGTACTTCCAAAAGCTTTTTCCAGTACGTCACGGGCATATTCCATACCGCCATCTGTCATCATCTTATGCGCAAGGCAGAACTTATAAAACTCATCCAGTGTATCCTCTACCTGTTTATTGTCTGCCTTTCCCATGCCTGCCACTGCATAGGTAAGTTCTTCTATTTCCTGTTCACTCAGATACTTATAAATCTGAGACGCCCTGTCTGATCCAAGGGAGACAACTACGAGGGCGGCTTTCTCTCTACTGCTCAAGCTTTTTACATCTTCTGCAAATTCATTTAATTCTGCCTGCTTGTCCATAGTCATCACCCCTCATCATTCATCATTTTCTTTCAGCCAGCTCTGGAGAAGCTTCGCTGCAATCTGCGGGTTGCGCTCCACAAATTCATTCACATTCTCTTTCAGTTTCATCCCGCGGCGCATACTCATGTTAAAGTTTGCTTCTTCGTCGGCAAAACCATCATCAAAATCATCCATACCTGCCCCGCCTGCCACACTTTCACCGGGACGAACCGGGAAATCATCATTTTCATTACTGAGAACTGAAACCGGAAGATCGTCTTCTGTCATATCTTCTAATCCTTCTGCCTTGTGCTTTCTCTTTCCTCTGCGAAGCAGCAGGAAAAGTACAAGAAGAAGCAGTACTGCCAATGCCACCGCGCCTGCTATGATAATCGGAAGCCAATTCATTCCCTCGCCCGGTTCATCCGGCTCGTCTGTAGAAGAATCGCCCGACTCTGCGGTTCCGTCTGCCCCATTGATCGGCACGCGTATAATTGATACTTTCTGGTCTGCATCCTCCTGGGAAATCCCGGCGGAATTTGCTATCAAATCAATCAAATCATTTTCTGATACCCTGGTATCATCCGTATCAATCACAACGCCTACGGTAAGATTCTCCAGATATCCCGGATCCACCTGTTTCTGTTCTTTCAAAACATCATACAGCCATTCCCTTGACGCACTTCCGTCTGAATATCCATTATTATCCCCGTCGTCATCGTCATCGTTTGTATATCTGGGGGTATCTGCATTTGCGTCTGTACCAACGATTCCCCCATTGCCCTGTGAACCAATCAACGACTGCTCGCCCTGCAGATCCTCCCGCTGAAGCAGTCCGGTTTTATCATCTTCATCATTTTTTTCAGGAACCTTATACTGTGTGTATTCCTGAAGCACCCTTTCTACATTCAGGGTTCCTTTTACTGATACAGCTACATTCTCCTGCCCATAAAGCCTTCCGAGAACACGACGGATGTTCGTTGCAATATTGTTCTCAATCATGCTTTCCAAAGCTGTCCGATCCTGCGAAGTTCCAACATCCGTATCAGAACTTCCTGCTCCTACCTCAAGCATCGTGTTTGCATCAAAGACAGAAACATTCGTAAATGTCATTCCCTGGACAGACCTTGCCACCAGATTTTTAACAGCCGACGCTTTTTTCTCCGACAGCTCGGACTCACCGTTCATGGTTATCACCACAGAAGCCGATGCTTCTGCCGCTGACGTATCCTCTATCGCGTATCTTTGCGTCGTGCCCGGCGAAATTGTCACCTTCGCATCTGTAACGCCTTCAAACAGACGAATAGTCGCCCCCAGGCGATCCTGCAGCTCATACAATGTATATTGCTCTTTATCTGACTCCGTAGTCATAATCCCCGTGTTCTCACGACGCATGTCATATGTAAAGCCGCTTTTCGGATATCCCTTGCTGAGCAAATCTACACGAAGCTGGTTCTCCTGGGACTGAGGTACTTTAATCGTACCGCTCTGGGCATCATAACGGTAATCCACGCCCGATTCGTTCAGAAGCCCCGCTACTTCCTGAGCCTCCTCCTGATTCATTCCGGTAAACAGGGTACTGTAATCTGTATTCTTAGTCAGGTTCAGCAATATTACAGCAGCCACAACAATAACCAGCATGCCGGCCGTAAGCCCTATTACCAATTTCCTTGTTTTCTCTGATAATTTTTGCCAATTTTCTTTTAGATTCTGCACATCCGTTACCAACCTTTAACTAATTTCGCTCATTACAGACTTATCTTCATAAGTTCATTATAAGTTTCTACCGCTTTATTCCGAAGCGATATCAAGACATCCAAACTGAGTGCAGCTTTCGCTTCTGCTATTGGAAGCGTATGCGCATCATCTAACTGCCCTGTTGACAGCAAATACTTCTTTCTTTCCACATCAAGCTCCGTTTCCTTTACCTGGTCTATTGCATTCTTGAAAATATCCGAAAATGAGGATATGCCGCTGCTTTCTGATAATGCTTCAGCTGTTCCCGCTGTTCCGAGAGTCTTCCCAATGCCCTCAAGTGACCCCCACATATTCATAGGGTTAATAAAAGATGTCCCTTCCATTTTAGATGTCCTCCTGTATTTTTATAATAGTGTTGTTATGATTCACCAAACGGCATCCGCCACTTAAAACGGCTTAGCCGCCGCCTGCAGCCGGCTGATATCATTATTAATAGAGTTAAGCATATACTGATATTCAAGCGCCGTCCGCACTAAATCTACCTGCTCTTGATCCATATCCACGTTATTATCGTCAAGCCGCGTGGACTCGTTATATGTAGTATACAAACGCGGGCGGGATGAATCAATCGCATCTGCCATCATATTTCGCCTCTCCCACTTATTCCCTCCGGACAAATCAGCCTTCGACAGCTTCGACGCCAGCTCTTCCTCAAAAGTCACAAACTGCGACTTAAACCCCGGAGTATCATTATTTGCAATATTGTTTAATGTAACCGTCTGCCTTGTCCAAAGATTATCAAGCACTCTCTCTGTCAAGGCAATTCCATTTCCATAGATTCCTGCCATATCAATCTCCATTCCGCCGCCGGCACCAGCGGCATAAATTATCATTTTTTTCTTATAAATATAAATAAAAAGCTTATACACGAAAATCGTTGGGTAAAACCTTTTTAAAAAATTAACCCAACTGCTCTAGTTAATTTTAGCCTTCCTTGATGCTTTTGTCAACACTATTTTCCCTTTCCAAATCATACCAGTTTACTTTTCACCCTCTCTTAATATCTTTGTGAACGCTGTGTAAAACAGCCGTAACATTTTCGCAAAAAACGTTACGGCTGTTAAGTGAAACAATGTAATCTTTATTAGTTATTATCTACTATTTAAACTATCGCCTGCTAATCCATTTAGCCTCAACCACGACTTGCATAATACTCATCAAAAAGTTTGCTTACCGCTGAATGTGTCTCATCACAGATCGATGGCAGAGAACCTCCCCACGCTGCTCCGGCTTGCTTAAACCCTTTCTCAACAGCAGCCTGCATCTCCTTCATTTTTTCAACGTCATCTCCGGCTACCGCCGCAGCAAAATCAAAAATTCTCTGAGATGTCTGAGAAACGCCCCAGAAACCGTTTTCTGAAATAGCTTCCTGCGCCTCTGCTTTCGTCTGCGCGTCAACAGTAAAATTGCCGCTGGCAATCGTCCTCCAGAAATCTCCGCCCTGTGCCATAGAAGCTGATATTCCCTGTTTCTGGAACATCTGAGTCATCATATTCGTAAAGCGGCTCATCTGGTTTGCCAAATCTTCTTTCAGGCTATTTACTAAAGACGCCCTCTCAGAAGCGCTCATTTTTGTTACATTTGCGTCACGGCTAAATTCCACTTTGTCTGTATCCGGCTCTGTCTTACCCTTAGACGCCCCTGCCGTATTTTCCTTCTGTGCGGTGCCCTGAACTGCTGCAATTTCTTTGTCTGCTGAAACTGCCTGCATTGTCTGTGTATACTGGCGAACTGCCATATCCTGATTAACCTGCATATATCTGCTCCCTTCTGCCGTCATGCGGCATATAATATTTTTCTGGCTGCCTATGGAATATATCGGCATTTTCTCTGAAAAAATAAAGGGTACATTCATAAATAATATAAAAATCTGCTGTCATTCAGCATAAGTCCAAGCTGTGTTGAAATCTACTGCCCGTCCAATTCCCGGATACACGAAATCGTCCTCTCATAATCCTCTCTGACCCGGTCAAGCATCGGTTCTATATCGCTGCCATACTCTGTCTGTTCCTTCAGCCTGTCCGACAGGACTGCTGCAGACTTATAAAGCGGTGTAAGCGATAGATTCTGGCAGACGCCTTTCAGCGTATGGGCAGCCCGGAACGCTTCAGCCATATCTCCGCTTTCCAGGGAACTGCACAGCAAATCATAGCTTTTATCATTCATCACCTTAAGCAGGAATTTCTGAATTCTCTCATCCTTTCTCAATCTCGCAAATACATCCTCATAGTCCGCCCCCATAGCATCATAACACTCTTTTACTGTCATTTAAATACCTTCCTTTCTTTCATAAATAGCCTTACCGCACTCCCTTTATCTGGCTTCCCCTCCGGTATCCGCCATCTCCGCTTTATAAAAACAGTATCTTCCGCGCCCGCTTCTTTTTGCCTCGTACATCGCTTCATCCGCCATATGGAACAATACGCTGTAATCGCCTCCGCATTCCTCGGCGCATGCAATCCCCATGCTCACACTGACACGAAACTCTTTATACTGTCCGCACAGCAAATCAAAAATACGTTTCACCAAAGGTTCTGCCTGCTCTTTGTACGGCATAAAAAGCAGAAATTCATCTCCTCCCATACGCGCCGCAATATCAGAAGCACGCGTACTTTTTTTAATTGTTTCTGCTACATATTTCAGTACCTCATCTCCAAACAAATGCCCATACTGGTCGTTCGCCTGTTTAAACTTATCTAAATCAAACAACAAAAGGATATATTTTTGCTGTTCATCCTGATTAAGTATGTCGGAAATTTTCTCCTTTGCCGCCTTGTGGTTCAAAAGCCCTGTAAGCGAGTCATGGGCTGCCATCCGCTCAAGGTTGGTCATCTTTTCCATGTTGTCATGGATATCTACAATTTTGCCGATTGCTCCCATATACTCAGGTGTTTCCCCATCATCCCACATAGAACGGGCGATGACCCTGCTCCAACGCTCATGTCCATTGATATTCAACAGATATTTCTTCTCAACTACCGGTTTCTCCGGCGTAGTATTCACCAAAAGCCTCAGCAGCTCCTCGAAGTCACTTCCGTCAAATACTTTTTGCCCAAACGCTTCCTCTCTCGGATTCAGCACGGTTTCCGGCATATCAAGATAACGCGCCCCCCACTCGGAAAGAATCAGCATTTCCGGCATAGCCGTATACTCAAACTGTATTTCATGGGAAAGCTCTGCATAAAACTGATATTTGGTTCTCTCATGTTCCAGCAGCCGCAATGTGCGCTCAGATACCTCTAGTTCTCCCTTCTCCATCATCATTTCCACTGTACCGAGAATCTCAGTCTGTGAACTTCCCTGAGAGAGCACAGACAACTCTTTTTCTAATGTATCCGAAATATCTTTCAGGCATTCCATCAGTATCGGATTAAATATGCCGCATTCCCCATTCAAAATCATCTCCACGGCTTTCTCATGACTGTAGGCGTCCTTATATACCCGTTTACTGGTAAGCGCATCATACACATCTGCCAGCGCTACCACTTGAGCCACGATGGGAATCTCTTCTCCCTTCAGGCCGTCCGGATATCCTTTTCCGTCATATCGTTCATGATGCCAGCGGCAAATCTGATACCCAAGCTGAATCAACGGTTCATTTTTCCGCATAGGAATATCCTCTAACAGCCTGGCTCCCTCCATCGAGTGGGTACGCATAATAGCAAACTCCTCGTCCGTAAACCTTCCCGGTTTATTCAGTACTTCTTCCGGAATGACAATTTTCCCAATATCATGCAGTGCGGAAGCATTACAGATCAGCGGAATATCTTTCCGTGAAATATCATATTTATCCGTTTTCTCCAACAGCGCTTTCAAAAACAACTCTGTCAGCGTACGGATATGCAATACATGAAGCCCGCTCTCCCCGTTTCTGAATTCCACGATATTTGACAAAATCTCTATCATCAGCTGATTGCCGTTTTCCTTCTCCATCATCTGGTCTGCCACCATATGGGAAAGCTCCTTCTGTTTGGCAAAAAGCATGATCGTATTAATCACACGGCGGCGTACTGTACGCTCGTCAAACGGACGGCTGATATAATCCTGCACGCCTAAATCATAAGCCCTGTCGACATATGCCGGAACTGTTTCCGCTGATATCATGATTACCGGAATGCTTTTTATCCAGCCATTTTTGTTCATGGCCACCAGCGTCTCAAATCCATCCATAACAGGCATCACAATATCCAGCAGCATTACCGAAATCTCATGCTCATGGCTCTGCAGAATTGCTGATGCCTCCATCCCATTTTCCGCTTCCAAAATTTCATATTCACCAGACAACATATCCGAAAGAAGCGAACGGTTAATTTCCGAGTCATCCACTATCAATATTTTATTTCTTATTTGTCCATTCTCTTTTTTATTCATTGAACCATCTTCCTACCCTGTTATTTAAAATAGCTCTGAAGGTGATGCATCAGCTTATTCACATCAATCGGCTTTGCAATATGCTCATTCATGCCACATTCCAAACATTTCTGAATATCCTCTGAAAATGCATCGGCAGTCATCGCGATAATCGGCAGCCCCGCATCCGCGCGTTCCAATGCCCGGATTGCTTTTGCCGCATCATACCCGCTCATCACCGGCATGCGGATGTCCATCAGAACCAGGTCATAATACCCGACCTCGGACTCCTTGAACTTCTCTACACAGATCCGGCCGTTCTCTGCCCACTCTACCTCGAAGCCTACATCTGTAAGGATTTCTTCTGCAATCTCCCAGTTCAAATCATTATCCTCTGCCAGCAGGATACGTTTTCCGATAAAATTCTGCTCTTCCTCAATCTGTTCCTCCGGTTCTGATGAGCCTTGCAGATAACGGTTCAATCCAAGATACAGATTTGACTTAAACAGTGGCTTTGAGATAAATCCATGTATACCTACCTGCCGGGCTTCTTCTTCAATATCGCTCCAGTCATAAGCAGATATGATCAGGATGGGAAGTTCATCCCCCACAATCTTCCTGATTTCTTTCGCTGTCTGCATACCATCCATACCCGGCATTTTCCAATCCAGCAACACAATATCATAGTCATTATGATTACTATGGTTCTCTCTTACTTTTTTAACAGCCTCATTTCCGCCCAATGCCCATTCCGCATTAATTCCTATTTCAGTCAATGCCTGAACTGCGCTGTTACAGAGGTCTTCATTATTGTCTACTACCAGCATTCTCCAAGGCGGCAGCATCATATCGTCTTCCGCAACAGTAGCTTTCTCCAAATCAAGCATCACATGGAATTCGCTGCCTTTCCCTAACTCGCTGCTTACTTCAATCGTCCCGTCCATCATTTCAACAATATACTTTGTAATCGCCATGCCCAGACCTGTTCCCTCAATCTTCTGAACCTGGCTGGACTCATCACGTGTAAAAGTATCAAAAATCTTTTGCTGAAATTCCTCAGACATCCCGATGCCGCTGTCTTTCACCCGGAAATGACATCTGACATATTTATCTCCTTTCGGCGATTCTTCCTGTGTGAGATAAACATTAATCAGTCCTTCTTCCGGGGTAAACTTCACTGCATTAGACAGTAAATTAATCAGAACCTGATTCAGACGCACACTGTCGCCATACACATTTTCCGTCATGATTTTCTGGATAAAAATATCAAAATGCTGCCGATTGCTTTTAATCTGAGGCTGCACAATATTTACAATACTGTCCATAGTCTCCCTCAGAGAAATCAAATCAAGGCTCAAAGAAAGCTTCCCGCTTTCAATCTTTGACATATCCAGCACATCATTAATCAGCCCCAGCAGATGCTTGCTGGACAAGGTGATTTTCCTCAGACAGTCTTTTACACGTGAGATATCATCAATGTTTGCCACGGCAATCGCCGTCATTCCCACAATTCCGTTCATCGGCGTACGGATGTCATGGCTCATGTTAGACAAAAACTCGCTTTTTGCCTGGTTCGCACGATCCGCCTCTCTCTTAGCCTTCTGCAATTCCCTGAGCTGCTGCTGGGACAGCCTGTAATACAGAGCAAAAACCAGAAGCAAAGCCGCAAGAATACTTCCGCACGCACCCAAAACAACTCCCTGTCGCTGGGTACTCAGCCTGCCGATTGCATCATCCAAAATACCGTATGGCATGACAGACACCATGTACCACTCGGAACTTGGCAATGATGAACAGTATAAATGACGATGCACATCGCCTACCATCGCCAGCGCGGAATAGTCTTCACCTGCCTCCATTGCATCCTGCAGCTCCCGTGCATACTCATCCGGCGTTTTGCCGTTGTATTCCCCAAATACTTCTTTAATACGCGAAAAATAATCCTCTCTGAATGCACTGCCGCTTCTGACCACATAGCTTCCATCTTTACGGATAATATGTGAATACGTCATGGCGCCGTCCCCGCCATCGAGCACCATAGCGTCCGCCATATACTCCATCGGTATCCCTGCCACAATTGCGATGCTGGTTTTCCCATTTTCCATTGGATATGCCGCGTCCACACACAACATAAGCAGCTTTTCACCATTCTCTGTCCACCCGCTGGTTACCCGCTCCTCTTTATTATGTAATACTTCCCGGAACTCTTCCTGATTGATTGGCGTTATCTCCCCGCCATGAATCGGCTCACATTCTCCATTCTCTCCATAAAGCGCCAAATAGCTGAACTCTCTGATGTCTGCACTCTTATTCAGCTCGCTTATCATTTCTTCTCCATAACTGATTGTGTCCGGCGGCGTACGCCTGATGATCCCTTCTATCTGTGCCAGGCGCAAATCAACGATTGCGGCAAATTTTTCCTGAAGCTGTTTACTCATCTCCGACATATAAATCATGCCGATTTCACTGATCGTCTCCCCACTCTTTCCGCTCATGGTAGCACTTATCCAGAAAAACACCCCAACACATAATGCTATCAGACCGACAATACTGGCCAGCAGCAGCTTCTTTGTCTCTTTAAACATTGAACTTTACTCCTTTAGCGTATACTAACCTATCTGCTGCAATCCGCAGAAAAACATCTGCGGATTGCAGTATTACGATAACTAGCTTATCATAGCCCGCCGGGTTATTCAAGCAGGTTTTTTAAAAACTCCAGCGGAATCCACCGTGTCTCCTGATACGTTTCTGCCTGAAGCGCGGGATTCAGCGGAAACTCTTCTTCATCCCCCACTGTTTCTACAGTCAGCGCCGGCTTACGGTATGTTTCTGAATAAAAATTCACAGAATTCCCCCCATCATTCCTGGAGGCATGCTCTTCTTTCCTTTTCCCCAGCGCATAACCGGAAATCTTCTGTAAATGTTTCGCTATACACTTTGCTCTCCGGTTATAACGGTATGGCATAGCGTCTCTATAATAATAGATAATCCTGCCTCTGGAATGAAAATCTATATATCCCACGGATTCCGGAAACTCTCCAAAAGCATGAATTAATGCCCGCGTCTCCTGTTCACTGGCAGACTTTTTCATCCCTTCCCTCGCCTGATAAGACGCACAGGGAAAATTCCTGTTAATATCCACACCTCTTCCGTTCTCTTTCCATTCCGTATGCAAAATCCCTTTTGCCGCAGCAATATTCCCAAACAGAGGATTCCGAATTTCCGAAAAACCTCTCAGCGCTATTTCATATCCATCCGGGTTCATTAGCGGCAGAAAATAAATGCTGTAATCCGTAAGCAGTTCCTGCCATTCATCAAGTCCCGGGTCGCGGTACTCATTTTCACGGATAAGAGCATAATCCTCTGCCATCCGCAGCAGCAGCGCCGGATTTAAGCTCTCCCTGCCGTGAATGGCGCTGCTCACAATCAGGCATTTGCCGGAATCTCCCAGAAGAAGCCCCGGAATCTCCCTTCCGTCGTGGCTCTCCCCGGCACGGCGGTAATGCAGATGTCCGGGATGCTCTTTTGCCAGTTCTTTTGAATGCTCCAGGATTTCCCCGCTGGTGTAGATTTTCCCAAATTCTATCAAACGCAGCCCCTCCACATGATATCATTCATAACTTATTTTATCATATGGAAAATCCTGCTTTCCGTGACAACTGTATGCGGCGCTATGTCAAACACATCCTTCGGCACTTCCTCCACAATCTGAAACTCAAATGCCGGGGCAATTGTTGTCAAGCCGGTATGTACGCTTAGAAAACGGTCATAAAACCCTCCGCCGTAACCGCATCGGCGCCGTTCTTTGTCAAAAGCCACCCCTGGCATAATCATCAGCGCATCTTCACAAACGGCTTCCTCTCCGCCCGTCGGTTCGGGAATACCATAATACCCCGGAGCTGTTTCTTCATATGCCTGAATATAGAAAAAGCGCATTTCCTCTCCGAACACTTTCGGCACGGCAATACGTTTCCCCTCTGCCCAGGCGGTTTCCAGGATAGGGCGCATACACACCTCTCCTTTACAATCCATATATGCATAGACGCACCCAGCGGTTTTCCACTGTTCCAGCTCCATGATTCTTTTACATATCATCTGGCTGCGCCGCTCCAGCTCCCCTGCGTCAAGCTGCCTTCGCCTGGCAAAAATCAGTTTTCTAATTTCCTTTTTTTCCATACCGCTCCCCCAGATTGGTGACGCTCCCATCTTTCTCTTTAATATCAATATTATCAAGCTGTGCTTTCAGATTCATCCGCACTGCCTCAATATACTCTCTGCGCAGTTCTGCCTGTTCCTCCTGCTCCGCCCGGGTCAGCCCCTCGGCTTTTGACTTTCTTGCCAGTTCATTAATCCGTTTTAACTTCTTCTCGTCCATCCCGCTCCTCCTATAGTTGTTCCAGGTAATCAATCAAATAAAATTCTTTTTCCGGCCTGCTTATAAAAAGTGTCCCATGATTCCGCCCCTGTATGATTTTATGTATCACATGGAAATCTTCTCCGTTGGCAATCACCATATCCACTCCTGCAGCGCCTGCAAGCTGCGCTGCCTGAAGCTTCGACGCCATGCCGCCGGTTCCCACGCTGCTGCCGGAGCTTTCTTTTCCCATCTCCAGCAAATGCTGGTCCAGTTCCGTAACGATATCAATAAACTCCGCGTGGGGGTTCTGGTTTGGGTCATCCGTATAAAGCCCGTCAATATCCGACAAAAGAATCAGCAAATCTGCATCTACCAATGCCGCCACAATAGCCGAAAGCGAATCATTGTCTCCAAAATGAATCTCATAAGTCGCTACTGTATCATTTTCATTTACAATTGGAATCGCCCCCATATGCAAAAGCTCCCGGAATGTATTTAATGCATGATGGCGGCTCAAATTATCCAGCACTGTATTTTTCGTCATAAGAATCTGTGCAGCAAGCTGGTTGTACTCCATAAAAAGTTTCTGATAAATCATCATCAGACGCCCCTGCCCTATAGCGGCGCACGCCTGCTTCTCTTCGGTCGTCCCCGGCCGCTCCGCCAGTTTTGCCGCAGCCGCTCCCACAGCAATGGCTCCCGAAGATACCAGAATGACTTCCTTTCCCATATTTCGGATATCACTGATTTCCCTCACCAAAATTTCCAGCTTGGTCAGGTTCAGCGCTCCTGTCTCCTCATGTACCAGTGAGGATGAGCCTACTTTAATCACAATCCTTTGTTTATCTTTTAGTCTTTCTCTTAAATTCATCTTCTATTCCCTTCTAACACACATTTTCCACGCGTCCTATCTTACAACACCAGAATACATCTGTCCAGTTAAATGTCACGCTTTCAAGACAGATGCCTGACGCAAAATCATTTTTGTAAATATTGGTCTGCCGTCATCTGCGGCAATGATGGATAAATGCATTGAAAATGTCGATACTATGACAAAACCATGAAAAAGCTTGGAAGCAAATGTTCAAGTTTACGAAAGATAGCGAAAAACGCGCCAGAAAGGAGAAATCATGAAAAAAAATTATGGCATCAGCATCCTGCTATGCACGGCAATCCTGTGCGCCCTCTATGCCGGCAGCTACCAATCTATGTATGCAGAGGACTCACAGACAGAACATACAGAAGAACTTTCCATAGCTCCTGCAGAAGCGGGGCGCGAAAAAAAATTGTACCAATACTGCCTGAAAGAAAAGGACGGCTGCGTATATGTATATTTTGCAGACGGAAAAACCATCTATGAACCGACCAGTATTTCACTGGCAGAGCTTCCGAAAAACATTCGGAAGAAAATCAAAAAAGGGCTGTACCTCCTGGACGACCGGGAACTCTACAGCTTCCTCGAAAACTACAGCAGCTAAAATCCCCGGCTGTCTGGCCGGATGTCCTGTGTACAGTCACAAATACTGCAGATTCGGCTCCAACATCACGCCTTCCCGCACCGGATATCCGAACGCATCACTCATCTTGATGCACCGGCTTACAAAATCATGGGCTTTCACGACAGACTCCATTAGGCTCTTACCTTGTATCATACTCCCTTTCAGGACAGCCGCAAACAAGTCTCCTGTTCCGGGATAGGCGCGCCCTGCCTGGTTTCTCTTCAATACCTTAAGCCCTTCTGCGCCGTACACGGCAATCCCGATTTCCGCCCCTGATATCGGTACGCTTGTAATCACTGTCTGCCTGGCTCCAAGTTCCCCCAGCCTTTCACAAATTCTGCAAATCTTCTCTTCGGTACACCTCTCCTCATAGTTCTCCCCTGCCAGAAAACAGCTTTCCGTATAGTTCGGCGTAATAACGTCACTGTACTTTAAAAGCTTCCGCATGGCTTTTCCATAGGCTTCATCGTAATTCCTATAATATACACCGTGGTCGGCCATAATCGGATCGACCAGCACATATGCTTCCGGATACTGTCTTAGCAGTATGCGCACCTCCTCCAGCATAGAAATATTACCGAGATATCCGACGAAGATATCATCAAACCTGATTCCGTTCTCCCAGAGATGTTCCGCGCTCCGCCCGACAAAAGCCGGCAATGCACGCATTACCGGCTTTCCATATCCTCCTGTGTGGGCAGACAATACCATTGTCGGCAGTGGGCATGCCTCAATCCCCATGACCGATAATACCGGAAGGATATTCGTCATGGCAGCTTTCCCCACACCGCATAAATCATGGATGACTGCTACACGCGTTACTGGCTTTCTTTTTTCTTTTATCATCTTATAAAATCCTCAGTCTCTGCAGAATGTATACGAGATAATTCCCTTTCGGCATTCCCCGCAGCTCCCGCTCCGTGATGCCCCGCATTTTTACGAGCAGCGCCACATATACAACAGCCCCCACCAGAACTGCAAGCACTGCCGGAAACAGGACGCCGGCAAATAAAGTAAACAATCTGTACGTCCCATAAGCAGCAAGTCCCATAATCCCTGACACCAGAATCGGTATAATAAAGGTACGCCTCAATTCCTGATGATAGCCAATCGCACGGTTAATCGCCCATGCATTTAAAACGCAAATTACAAAAGCAAAGAAAATATTCGCGTATACCACGCTGTATATATTCATTCCGCTGAAATTCAGCATAAGTACAAGCACAATAATATGGAACACCAGGGCAATCGCTGAATGGATCAGGGGTTTCTGCATCTCCCCCAGTCCCTGGAGAATCCCCGTCGTCAGCGTAGATAGTGCATAAAGTACTATCATCAACGCGCCGCTCTGCATGATGCCCGCCGCCAATGCACTGGAATCCCCATACACCAGCTGCATAACCGGTGAAGCCAGCGCTGCCAGCCCCACGGCACAGGGAATCGTAAACACCATTGTATAGCGGATGGAATCACGCACTTTAATCCCCGCTGCCCGGTAATCCTCATCTGTCATAGATGCAGTCAGGCTTGGCACCACTGAAGGCGCCAGACACGATGCGATAGACAGCGGCACATTCATCAACACTTTAAACTCCACAAATATTCCCCAGACCGTACTGTACTCCTTCTCGGAATATCCCTGCCCGGTCATAATTCCCCCGAAAATTCCCTGGTCAATAATCGTACTGATGTTGTAGATTACCGTACTCAGGATAACCGGAAGAATCGTTGCAATCAGTGCCCGGTAAATGACCTGGTCGGATTCCAGCCTTTTCGTGTGATCCCGCCGCATCTGCCGCCGGAAGCTCCTCTGATATGATACATAAATAAACAGCAGGAACAGTAAAGCTACCGTAACGCTTACTACCGTACCCAACGTGCCGCCTGCCGCACCAAACGCAGGTCCCAGCG
Organism: Hominisplanchenecus murintestinalis; assembly: GCA_004793585.1. Classification (GTDB taxonomy): domain Bacteria; phylum Bacillota; class Clostridia; order Lachnospirales; family Lachnospiraceae; genus Hominisplanchenecus_A; species Hominisplanchenecus_A murintestinalis. The sequence continues at coordinate 259,882 of SRZB01000002.1, forward strand.
AATCATTCCCTTTTTCACGCCCCAGTTCCGTGCCATAACCAATCAGCAGCGCCGCGCCTCCCACAGACACTACAGCATTCACAATCTGCTCGATTACCTGTGAGACTGCCGTAGGCACCATAGTTTCGTGCCCCTGGAAGAAACCGCGCAGGACGCCCACTACAGCATAGATGAAAATTGCCGGAGAGAGTACCCGCAAGGCATAGGCAGCCATCTCAAATTTCATAAACTTTGTAATAACCCCGCTCAGCGCCAGGGTAAGCAGGGACATGATTCCGCCGGCCACAAGCCCGAACTTCATCGCACATACAAAAACCTTATGTGCATTCTTCTTCTGTCCCTTATGCAGCCTTTCCGAGACAAGCTTTGACACCGCCAAAGGCAGGCTGAACGAAGAAATCATCAGAATAATCGCATAAATCTCATTCGCTGTAGAATAATATGTGTTGCCCTGATGACCCAGGATGCGCGTCAGCGGAATTCTGTAAATCATGCCGATTACCCGGGCCACAAAGGATGCGATTACCAGGATCGTCCCCTGTACTAAATAGTCTTTATTTTTGCTTCCGTTTCCCAAAACAAACCTCTTTCATTCCCACAAGCAAGGAGCCAGGCAGGCGTGCTTGCACGGATATTGGACTCCGGGCTGTTTCCCCAGGTATTATTCAATGACTATAGCATCCGCATAGGAATCCTGAATAATGCAGACCCAGGTTTTTCCCTGATTCAGCACAATCTCGTCACCGTTTTCGTCATAATATTTCGCCGGAGCATCTCCGCTCTCCCGTCTCCAGGTACATTTTTCATATGTGCCGTTTGTAAAATAATAAGCATCCCCGCCTGATATGGTATCAATATTCAGGTAGCCGTGGTCATCATAATTCTCCCACGGTGAAAGCTGGAAAATAATGTTTGTGTAGGTAAGCTGTTCCCCGGTGAGTTCGTCAATCTGTTCATCCCCGTACTGATAACGGTAATATTTTCCGTCCCTGTATTCAAACCACGGGGAATTGACCTGATATCCCGGTTTAATCGTCGCTGCCTCGCCTCCGTCGAGCGTAACCGTCTCTCCGTCTGCCGCAAACTGATACTTCTGCTGGAAGTCCTCTTCATGCACCCTGCGGTAACCCAACTTTGTACATGCATTATCCAGAGCTTCGCCGCTGGTATAGCAGTTGTGGGGAGCCGGACGGTCTGAAGTACGGTAGAAAATGTCTTCTCCGGCATATCCGTAAATCTGCCCTGCGCCTTCCTGGTACTCCAGGCCGCTGATATTATTCACATCCTCAGAATTCAAAAGCTCCACTGCATAGACCGCTTGTCCATAGTGGACATAAATCGCATCAAATTCACGCGCGTACATCGGATAATACGTACGGCAGCTTCTTACAGCCCCGATTTTCTCCATGCCTTCCACGTCCTCGAAGATTCCCATAAGACGTGTAATACCGCCTTCTACCGGCGCTTCGTAAACCACTCCTGCCTTCTCAATTCCCGCCTGAGGACATGCATTGATAATATTATTCATCATAACCGCGAACGGACGCCTGTTATGCTGCTCTTCCCCTACAACTTCTCCTGTCAGATAGCTCCTGTCACCGGACAGCGCTTCGCTCTCTGTTTCTTCTACCACCGTCGGTTTAGGCTGTTCAACAGTTTCCGTTACAGGCTGCTGTGTCGCAGGCTCTGTTGCCTCTGTCTCTGCCTTTTTCTTACATCCTCCCAGCGCCACTGCTGCCGCTATAAGTAATATTGCTGCTGTCTGTTTTTTCATTTTTTTCTCCCTTATCTTTGTATACTCATCTGATTTAAAATCTCAGACTGCCTTCTTTCCATATCCTTTGCCTCCCCCGGCTCCATATGGTCATACCCCAGCAAGTGGAGTATGCTGTGAGCCACAAGGAACGCAAATTCCCTAATCACTGAATGTCCATACGCCTCCGCCTGTGCCAGAACCCTGTCCTTAGAGATTACAATATCCCCAAGCACCAGTTCTCCGGTATCAGGGTTAAAACAGTCATCCCCTGTTTCCTCCAGTTCTTCAAAATGCGCAGGTCTTTCGTATTCCCGCATCGGAAACGAAAGCACATCTGTGGGTCTGTCAATCCCCCGGAACTCCCGGTTCAGCCTGTGTATTTCCGTATCTGAGGTGAGAAGCAGGCTTACTTCTGCCTCATATGGGCAGCCCTCGTAGTCCAGCCCGCATGCGATCACCCGTTCCGCCAGTTCCTCTGCATCAAAGGGAAGTGCCAAATCATACTCATCTTCGAAATTTAGCGTCATATTTTTTCCTTCCCGGATGGTGCTCCTGCTGATTCTCTGTCCGCTTTTCATATTCCTCGTAGGCTTTTACGATTTTCTGTACCAGCGGGTGGCGCACCACATCCTTGCTGGTGAGATTACAGAATGCTACTTCATCAATCTTCTTCAGCACGCGCACTGCCACATCCAGGCCTGATTTCTGTCCGGATGGCAGATCCTTCTGTGTCAAGTCACCGGTGATGATAACCTTTGAGCCGAATCCGATTCTGGTCAGGAACATCTTCATCTGCGCCGGGGTTGTATTCTGCGCCTCATCCAGAATAATAAATGCATTATCCAGTGTACGCCCGCGCATATAGGCGAGAGGCGCCACCTCAATCAGCCCTTTTTCCATATTCTTCATAAAACTGTCCGGCCCCATAATCTGGTAAAGCGCATCGTAGAGCGGCCTCAGATACGGGTCTACCTTGCTCTGCAGATCTCCGGGCAGGAATCCCAGCTTCTCCCCGGCCTCTATCGCCGGCCTGGTGAGGATAATACGCCCCACTTCGTCGCTTTTAAACGCCTGGATTCCCATCGCCATCGCCAGATATGTTTTTCCTGTTCCTGCCGGTCCGATTCCAAACACTATCATTTTTTCGCGTATGGCGTCTACATACTGTTTCTGTCCCAGCGTCTTGGGTTTGATCGGCTTTCCATTGATGGTATGGCAGATGCAGTCCTTATCAATCTCTACAATCGAAGCTTCTTTATCTTCAAACGAAAGTGACAGGACATAGTCCACATTCTGCGCCTGAATGACATTTCCGCGTCTGGATAATTCTACCAGCTGCGTAAACACACTTTTTGCTTTATTTACCGCTCCTTCATTTCCAATAATCTTCAGTGCACCATCCCGGGCAATCAAGGTCACATTAAGTGTTTTCTCAATCTTCTTGATATGCTCATCGAACTGTCCAAAAACATTTTTTTCATGTTCCGCCGGAACGGATATTCTTATTTCGATGATATTACTCATTCGCCTGAATCCTTTCCTCTGCATCAACGCCCAGCGTGCGTTCCACCCGTTTCCCCGCCCGCCTGGTAATTTCAATTTCCCCACGCGCTGTACAGCTTTTTACGCCTGTTTCTATTTTAACATTATTTTGTAATATTTGAACCCCTTTTTCTTGCATTTTCCAAAGAAATTTAGCGAGGGATTCTTTTGCTTTTCTGACAGCTTCTTCTTTTGAATATGTTTTTTCTATCAATTCATATTCTCTACACTCTATCTTCCCCACCGTCACAGGCAAATAAAAATTTTCCGTAACCCTGAGCTGATGCCCTTCCTTTACTACATCCGAAGCCTCATAAGATACAGGCCAGCCTGTAAACGCAAAGTTCTTTCCGAACACCGTCAGAAATACTCCTTTTTTCATCCTGCCCGTATATTCCTTTTTTATGTATTTCATGGAGAATGTCTCATTGTAAGAATATGTTGTTTTTACATAAATATCTGCGTCCGCCGCCACATACTGATAGTCAGCTACCTCTCCCGCATCATCCAGGATCTCCACCTGTCCCAGCACCAGCGGCTGCCCCTTTTTTACAGTATCGCCTGCTTTGACCACAGGCGTACCCGAGCGGGTAATAATCTCCTGCACAACGCCGTCCACATCAGAAATCAAATCACTTGGGCCGTAATCCACCTCTTCTTCAAGCGCTAAATCTGTATTTTCCTTTACATCAATCAGCAGCCGGGTTCCCTGTATTTTCACTGATACCCATATAATGTCGTCAAACGCTTTGCGGATCTCTGCCGCCAACGCCTTGCAGTCGATCCTGGATTTCCACATCCCATGTGTAATCCTCTGCTCTGTGAGAAAATCAAAGATTACGTCATCTGTCCTTGCCTGGTTCCCCTCTATATGGATATCCCATATAAAGCCAGACAAAAACATCATCAACAGGACGCCAAACAGCACTCCGCAGGGAAGCGCTTTCCGCCCCCGATGTCTGTGCAAAAAAAAGGGAAGTCCATATCTTTCAATGATACGGACTTTTGTACCGCTCTTTTTCACCAGGGGCCTCAGGGTTTTAAACCCACGGATGGACAGATTCATCTCATAAGCGTTGTGCGCTTCCAGGAGATCCCACAGCTCAATCTGATGTTTCGCGCACATATTCAGAAAGCGCTCATAAGAGCTGCCTGTCACCCGTATGCGCACATACCCTTTCGTGTACTGTAATAATTGTTGTACCAAACAGACACCTCCGCTTACAGATAGTTTATCTGCTCGATATGCCCCGTCACCTTCATTTCCTCCCCGGTGTAATAAGAAATAAATAAATTTTTCCCCAGCACTTCCAATCTGCAGTTTTTCGTCTGGAGCATCAGCCGTGAATCTGTGTACTCAATGATTCCGCGGTAATTCTCAATGCACAGCTCCTCCTGCCCTGTCGCAGTCACAAGAACCGCCCCATCGGACAAATCTTTCGGTATCTGCGCGGCAGCGGATATTTTACGGTAAAGGGATTTTGATTTCGAACTCATACACTATCATCGCTTTTTATTACACAATATATGAAGCGGGGCGGGTACATATTCATTCTCCCTGCCTGATAAAAACAAATCCATACCACACGACGGTTCTTCCGTCATAGAAAAAATCCATAGAAAGCTTTTCCGCCGCCGAAGTCACCAGAATCCCATAGCCCTCAATGCACGGAAGCATCCTCTCCGCATGCCTGCAGGGCGCATCCGGCCAGGCGCATGTTTCACAGACAGCGCAGGAATCTGAAGAAAGCGCCAGAACTTCAAGCCCCGCTTCCCTCAAATCCCGGCAGACCGCATGGACAATCTCTTCATGCTCTTTCCTGGTTTCCAAAGTCTCCGCCATATCTGCGGCGTCTGTAACTTCTGCTAACGTCGTAAATACCACCGCCTGTTCATATGCTTCACATCTGTTCCGGCACTCTTCTACCGTCCCCACAGCCGGAGGACATGACCAGGATGTATTGTACCTCTCGCACTCCTGGCGGCAGATATGGCGCACCTCTTCTTTAAACTCAATTTCGCCCACATCCAGAAAACCGTATTGAAACACTGGATAAGCTGCAAGAATCTTTTCAATCATTTCCCTTTTGCTGTGCATCCATTAAACACCTCGCCTCTCTCAGACGTACATCAAACTGCACGTAGAAATCCCTTTCTCCGTCAAAAGGTTTCCGGTAAAAATTCTGCAGGATGTATAAATTTAAATTCCTTGGACTGTCCGTACCCTGACTCTCTGCCACCAGTCTCTCAGCATCTTCCAGAAAATAATGCCAGTCTGTCACGAACTTCTCATACTGTCTCGGACTCGGCGTGTCTATCCACTTCTTTACTTTCACCTTGCTCCTGTTGGTTTTACTGCACTCATGAACCTGCAGAAAATACCGGAACTTATGCTCTTCATAATACCGGCCCAGAGGAAACAGGCGGCAAATTCCCGGGCGGGCTGCATGAATGCCGCACCGCCCCTCCCCGCTCAGAAACACACATGCCTCACGGCTTCCTGCCATCCTTAAATTCGGCAGAATCGTCCCGTCCACCATCCGGAGCTCCAGCGCTTCTTCCAAAAGCTCATCAAAACTTTTCCCCAAATGCATACGCAGACGGTGCACATCCAGCGGATCCAAGAGAATGGAACTTCCCATTCCCCGACAGCAGGAAGAGCACCCCTGGCAATCATGGCAGTCCACTTTTACACAGTCGTTCAAATCATACAGTTTACCGTCAGATATCTCATCCAGGCTTACTTGTCGTCTCATTTATTTTCTCCATATCTTCCAATCGGCAGCCATACACTGTAAATCCGGCCTTGCCGCCTATATACAGTCCTGCTTCCCTCTACAGCATGGACGCCCTTAATTCTTCCCCGCTCTTCGCACTCAGATAAGCCGGCGCGATGTCAAAGACTGTCCTGCACCCTGTCTGCCCCTCGCTTGCCAGACGGTAAGCCGCCCGTGCATACGCTGCGATTACGGAAGATGTAAACTCTGGGTTGGAATCCAGTTTCAGGCTGTATTCAATCAAATGCCTGTGTTCCTTCTCCCAGCCGGTCATGCCGCTGCGAAGCACAAATCCCCCGTGTGGGATTCCACTGTGCTTTTCCTTCAATTCCTGTTCGCTGATAAAATGCACAGTTGTATCATAATCGGCAAAATAATTCGGCATCGTTTTGATTTCCTCTTCTACCTTCGCCGCATCCGCGCCTTCCTCCAGCACGACAAAACATTCCCTTGTATGCTTTTCCCTGGTTGTAAGCTCAGGATTCTCCCCATTTCTCACTGCCTCCAGCGCCGCGTCCACCGGAATGGTATACTGCTTCCCGTCCTTTACGCCGTTAATACGCCGGATAGCATCTGAATGTCCCTGGCTCACACCTTTGCCCCAGAACGTGTAGTCCTTTCCTTCCGGCAGAATCGCATTCGCATACATCCTGTTCAGCGAGAACATTCCCGGATCCCAGCCCACGGAAATAATCCCTACTTTCCCTCCTTCTTTCGCCGCAGCATCCACATTCGCAAAGTGCTCCGGGATTCTGGCATGGGTATCGAAACTGTCTACAATATTGAACAGCTTCGCAAACTCCGGAGACTGCTCCGGCAAATCCGTAGCGCTGCCGCCGCAGAGAATCATCACATCAATCTTATCCTTCCAGTCTGCCGCTTCCGAAACCCGGCACACGGACGCCGTCTCTGTCAATATATGTACATCCTCCGGATTTCTCCGGGTAAATACTGCCGCCAGCTCCATGTCCGGATTCTGCCGAACCGCACATTCCACGCCGCGCCCCAGATTTCCGTAACCTAAAATTCCAATCCTAATGCTCATAGCTTATTCTCCTCTCTCTGCCTGTGATTTACAGTTTACTTCCGCCGTATGTATAAAAGAAACTGTGTACTAATTTCTTAGCACACAGTTTCTCTTATACCCGAATGTCAATATTCTCGCCCAATCCGGGTATCACGGCAGTTTCTATCATCTCTTCCAGAGCTGCCCCGGCATCTTCTACCGTGTCAAGCACTTTAGCCATCAGGGCAGTCCCCAAATCAATGCCTAACTCGCTCCTGGACATAGAAACTGATAATGCTGGAATATTCATATAAATCACCTCTTCGGGTACTATCATACCAAAAACTCACCCAAAATACAAGACTGTAATTTCTTCTTAAGTTTAATAAAAAAGGTCAATTGAAAATCCATACTTGTTTCACACAGTCCGTCAGTGTTTCCGTTTCAGAATCAGAAATTTCAGATTACCGGACAGATTATACAAGGCGATTAGAAATAGGGATTTAGCAGTAGTAACGGATTTTCTTAAAATACATAAGCCATTTATTCTCTATATCACTATGCCTTGCCGCAATGATATCCATAATATCCCTTAATTTCTTGTTGGGGATGTGCGAGTTATTATGGCAGAGCAGGCAACGCCCAGATTGAGTAAGCCATATCTTAGTTGCGTTTTCATAAGGAACCCCCTCGGAAACATGAACGTGTATCGGTTCCAAAGGTTCATTTTCATTAGACCAGAAATACACCAGGTAAGAGCCGATTTTAAAAATTTGCGGCATTATCAAATCCCCCTTCTCTCGCAAGACGGATTACGATATGCGCCACGGATTGGAGGTATTCTTGGAATATTTCAATTTCTTCCGGGGAGAATCCGTCAATATTCCTCCATTCGTAAGAAGGTAAATAACATTCGGCAGAATGGAATCCACCATAAACAGGCTTTTCAAAATAAACCTTTACAGTTTCTGCTCCGTCAGAATCATAAACCTCAGAATGGACAACCTCTGTTTTATCCTCCAGCGTCATAAATGGGTACATCATAATAAAAATCTCCTTTCTGTTCAGCACGTTTGGGTTAACAAGGCTTCGTTGGCTCTAATACCACGGCTGCTACCGCAAAAAAATTATATCCTTATATCAAAATCATCCTGCAGAATCTTTTCCTTTTTCTCCGCTATGTCCCCAATTATATTTTCTTTCTAAATCACATACCAGGTGATTGTATTTTCCCGGTATTTCGGTGAGCGTGAACATATCTGTTTTCTGCATTTATCTTACCACAAACCATACGAATAATCCATATGCTAATTTCATCCTGGTAATCACCGCGAACAGAACGCCGGAAGCCACATGTTATCTCAGCTCCAGCACATTATCCGCATCCCCTATCGCCAGCAGCGCGCCTTTGGGAAGCCTATACGGCTCCCTGCTTTTCAGCCTCTGGTCATTATAAAATGTACCGTTTGAAGAGTAGTCTGTCACCTGATATACATTATCCGGCAGCATCTCTATCACGCAGTGGAGCCTGCTCACCTGGCTGTGTGCCAACTGAATATCGCAGATAGATTTCCGTCCTACGGTACACCTCTGCCCCGGAGCCATCGGATAGCTGCGGCCGTTGAATATCCCAAACGCCCCATAAACAGCTCCTGTCGGCGTATAGAAATTCCCCGCCGCCCCCATACCTGAAACCGCTATCTTCTTTCTTCTGGATATACTCACCAATACAATAGCCAGGAATACGGCAAGAATAGCTATTGCAACAATGACAGCCAGTATCATATAGAGCTTTGCATGGTCTTTCACTTCTTCCATCGTCCCATTCGACTCTGTTTTATAAGTTGTCTCGAACTTGCCGTCCCCGTTTTCATCTACCTTTAGATACGTAGCGTTTAATTCGCCCGTATTCGAAATCGCTTTCGTAGATGCAGTTACCGCAATGCCCGGAAATTCACGGATATCGTCATACTCCCCGCTCTCATTTGGAAATTTGACCGTATAGTCCATCGTTCCGCTGTCATATCCCTCAATCTGTATATCATAATCCTGATCCATGTCCAGCCGCAGGATTTTCACTCTGTCCCAGGCTTCTGGTTCCTCATAATACCCATATTCATCATAAACTTCCTCCGGCCCATCCTGGATATTCTCATACGTAAGCGTCCCAAAAGAAGTCCTGGTATTCTCCGACTCTGCTTTCGAGGACAGCATATCCTCCCCGCTGCTTACCGTCACATCCACCGGGCACGCGATGCGGACGTAGACATAACGCTTCCCTCCAATCTGGTTCGCGATATCATCAAAGAAAAATACCAGATCCTCCGCCGAATTCACCTCATAATGCAGACCCGGGCTGGCAACGCCCCCCATCATCTGCTGGGCGCTGTACAAATATCCAGGATCCACATTTCCAAAAAATCCCAGTGTATAAATGATATACCCTCTGTCCTTCATCTCCTCCGCATACTGAACCAGGGGGGCTGAATAATCGCCATAATCGTTCGGCCCTTCGTTTGGAAACCCGTCCGACATAAGCATGATGATTTTCCTGTCCGCCTGGCTGCCCTGTAGAATCTCGTCCGCCTGTTCCAGACCCGCATATGTATTCGTACCGCCGCCATCATAAATGTTTTCAATTGTCTCCTGCAGTTCCCCGCTGCTGTCCGTCAGCCCGCACTCCACCACCGCTGTATCATCGTAAGTTACGACAGCTACCCGGGAATCCTTTTCAAAGACAGTGTCCACAAATTTCACTGCCGCTTCCTTTGTCTGGTTCAGCGGTTCGCCGGACATGCTGCCGGAGCGGTCGAGGACGAGGACGACGTCTCTGGAAGCGTCGCTGCTCTCGTTTTCATCCTTTTTACTTTCTTCTTTTTCTACGACTGTATTTCCTTCCGGACTTTTATACATTCCTTGATAAATTTTTACATATTTATTTATTAACCGTAATATCCCTTCTCTCATCTTTGTCTGCGAATTACTTAGTGAAAGTAGTTCTTGGACTGTGGCTATATTGTCACGATAAAAAATATTGTTAATAGCGCTGCCTATGACCCCACTGTTAAGATAATCCTCCATCCAAACGTTAGAAAATTCATTTCCATACATCTGAAATTGTATATACGCCTTAAAACAGGCAAGAAATGTTTGTGCATTTATGGCAGTACGACTGCCCATATAATCAGAAGCCGCGCTCATCATACCTTGTTTCAAATAACAGTCTGCTGTATAAAGCAACGCCAATTTCAAATTATTTGATGCGCTATTTGTAGTATCAAAACAGACATCCAGGCCTGACACGTCCAATCCTATAGTTTTTAAAACAGGATTTGCGTCACATAATTTATCCCAGATAAAGTCACATCCCTGATTCCACAAATAATCCAAAGCTTTTCCCTGAACATAATCTAACGTACTTTTCTGAAAAATATCAATCAATTCATCTGCCGCTTTTATAAAATCTTGATTAGGAGAATCCTCTGATACACAAGCGTCTCTTGCCGCTTTCAATAAATATATGCGTTCCTCTTTCACCTGCTGAAGCGCCAAGTATTCCGACATCATATCTATTAAATCTTTTATATTATCTACATGTTTTTTTACTTTTGAAAGAGCAGTGTTCAAATCTTCTGCTATTTTTACATTGTTATAAAAGTCAACTGCTTCGCCAACTGTCATTCCATCGATGTAATCTGCCGTGTTATCTGCTAATTCTTCTGAAAGAAGCGCATACAGTTTCATGCTTAATTTTGTTTCATTATTCTCCAATTCTACCGAAATATTTTCGCTTTCAGCGTCATACTTTATATATTCCATAAGTAAAACTTCATATATGTACTTTTGTTCATTAAAAAACTGATTGCGGTATTCGTTATTAAAATATACACTCCATGCAGTTGACATAACCACTAACGGTTCATCTTCTAAAAGATATCCTCCTAATTGCTTATATATTGGCTCTGAAAAACTCTGGAACATTGGATATATCCCATTCTGGTCATTATTAAATCCAAAAATCATGGTATCTGCCATCCATACATCACAATCAGGAATGCTCTTCGTTACTTGCCCTTCATTTACGCTTTCTATATCCTCAGCCTGCTCCTCTAAAGTTTTAAGTATCCTATCTTCTTGTTTCTCCTCTTGTGCCCAAACAATTGTCATTCCACAAACCCTCGTCACCAGCAAAATAATAGTAAGCAAAACAACGATTGTTTTTATATGGTTTTTCATCTGTCAAATTCTCCTTTTATTTCACAATCCTTACACCCTTTGCCTGTCCCTTTTTCTTCAGCAGCTTCTTATATGCTTTCAGCTTCACTTTCGGCGCTTTGATGACTGCTTTCGCATGGATGCCTTTGAAAGCATTCTTCCCAACTTTTTTCAGCTTCGTTGACTTAATGGTAATTTTCTTCAACGCTTTACATCCGCTGAATGCCTTCGCCCCGATAGACGTCACATTTTTTCCAATAGTAACTCTTTTTAACCTCTTGCAGTTCTTAAACGCATTCTTCCCGACAGCAGTTACTTTAAAGTTCTTTTTATTGATTTTGACTGTATCGCCTGTTTTCAGGGTGGTAAGTTTGTTCGCGTCCTTTTTGCCGGCGGTTCCTGTGAGAGCAACTTCTCCTGTGCCGTCCGCGCGGACTTTGCTTACTTTGTATTTCAGGCGTCCGACTTTTACGGTCTGACCCATTGATGTACCGTTATTCTCTCCCCGCCGTGCAGAAATAGACGCAACCAAAACATTCCTTTTATCATACAATTCAACTTTACGAAACTTTGAAAATTTAGCCTTGTCTATTCCATGTACTGTCAAAAATCCTGCCTCTCCATCCAACACCGCTGACTCTACCACTGTATATATTGAATATGAATCTTCTTCCTTTGCTGCATAACATTTAATTGTGACATAATCCAGGGATGACACCATATGTCCCAGTTGTGTTTTGATGAAAATATAACACTTTCCGTTCACTCCTTGATATATGCTAACATAAGAATCACTATATTCTTTTGACATCACAATTCTATATCCTTTTTGTCTTGACAGCCTTTTTTCAAACACGGCTTTTATTTTAACATTTTCCGATGCAGTAAAACGGTATTTTTTATTTGATGATACCAGCCTGTCCCCGACATACCATCCCGAAAATGACCAGGTATCATCCAGGGCAAGCGATGTCAGCTCGACTCTTTCTCCCTTTGAATACTTCCCTTTTCCAAACACAATTCCCCCTTCCATTGCCTCAGCTTCTATTGTAACAAAAGCATCGATCTCTTCAGCCTTTGTTTCATCATCCTCTGTAACGGAAGCATCACTCTCTTCAGTCTTTGTTTCATCCTCCCCTATATTTGTCGCTGAAAACTGGCTTCCGGAATATGTGATATATTTATATTTCTTCTTACAATATTCTTCTACCTGACCGCCCCTGGCTCCTTTTACCACAACATCCTTTGGAAGGCCAGACAGTACCGTTTCATATATCCCTTTTACATAAGATGGTATTGTTATATTATGTATGCTCTTTGCGTCTTTCTGGTCGTATCCCACCGCTGCCAGATAAACCCCTTCCGTACTCCTGATATCAAATGTCAATTGCCCTGCTGAAAATATAATGCTTTCCACAACACTATCTTCATATATGCTCGTTCCGATATAGCCATTCGTAGAATCTACGACATACCATGTCTCTCCATCAAATGCTACTCCCATCTCATGTCCTGGTATTATAATAGATCCTACTGGGATTCCCTCTAAATATAACATATAGTTTGTCAACTGTGTAAAGCACATGCAGTTTCCATATAAACGCTGGAATATCATGTACACAGACTCTATACTATTGCCAGACATTGACCCCAGCCTGTATGCGACATGTTCATGTACCCATTGAGATATGGTATCTATTTTTTGTTTGTCTGTGGTACAGTCCTTCACTAAATCATCCGTAAAACGTTTTAATTCTATATACTCTTCCCGCAATATATTATATTCGTGTATAATACTTGGCTGGTATCCCGCGAAATTTCCATTTTCATCGCGGTAAGAAATCGACGGATATGCCGGTTCTCCATATGTTAAATCATTGCTTATCGGCAACAGCTCTATTAACCGATTCGCATCATACTCATATTCTATTTTTTCATTTGTTTCTATATCCGTAAATGCCCTTCCATAATTCTCCGCATATCTATGTGCAGTAGAATTAGCATACCCATATATTACAGTGTTCTTCGGTATTACATTATTACTCTGAAAAAAAACGCAATTTCTTGCCTCAAATATTATATTTTCTAAATTACCACACTCCGCAAATGCTGACTCCCCCAAAAATAATAGGCTTGTGGGAATGGTAATGGTTTCAAGACTTCTACAACCCAAAAATGCCCTTGCCCCGATTCTTTCCACGCAGTTTTCCATTTCTACTTTTTTAAGAGATGTTGCGTACATTAATGCGTTGTCTCCAATTATTTTTACACTTGGCGGAAATATCAGTTCTTTTAGATGTTTGTTCCCACTCATTCTATGGACGGTTTTTACCGTAGGAGGAATCGTATAAGAAGTTGCTGTCTTGCCTTCCGGATATTCATACATAGTCTCCTGAGCCTTATCGAAAAGCACGCCATCTATGGATGAGTAAAATTTATTTTGAGGATGAACATTTATAGCTTCTAACTGTACGGCATTAAAACACATAGGGTTAGACGTATACATATCTTCAACAGTTTTCGGGATGGTTATCGTTCTTAACTTTTTGCAGCTATTAAATATTCCACTCTCCATCTCCACCAGCCCATCATTTAAAGACACCTCTTCTAAATTAGTACATTCTGAAAACGCATACTTGCCAACTGTTTTTACCGTACTGGGAAATATTATGCTTTTAATATATCTATTATTTTCAAATGCACTTCCTCTTATGGTTTCCACGCCTGGCAATATCTCATAACTTTCTGCTTCCTTGCCTTCTGGATATACTTCTAATGTTTTCTTGTCTTTACTAAACAATATTCCATTTATAGATGTATAATTCTTATTCGCCCCATCAACATTTATCGTGTGAATGTATCCTTCTTGCAAAACATGTTCGTAATCTGTTCCTGCTGAAAAAGCATGTGCATCTATTTCTTCAACTGTAGATGATATAGTTACGCTTGTGACTTTTGTGTGGCCAAACACATACCACCTTAATTTTTTCACGGTGTATTCCCCTAATTTTTCCGGGATAATTACTTCTGTTTCTGTTCCTTCATATCTCCCTATTACAGCATATCCATTCTCCACATAATACATCCAGTCCCCTGAATGTTCCCATGTTGCCTGAGCTGCTTTTACTTTTATATTTACGCCAAGCGCCACCAAAAAGAGTAATACCATAATTTTTATGCGCCGCATCTTTCGCATAATCCTCTCCCCTTCCCGCTTATTTACATTTTCCTCTTCTTCCCCGTGGAATAGTCATATTTATATGTCGTCGCTTTCCAACCTTTGGAATATGCCACATATGTAACCGACTTTTCGTCAATCGCCGTTATAAAACTTCCCTTATAATTTTATCTCTTAGATACTTCTTAAAACTTCTTTTCAAATATTATAGTTACCATTCCATTCTCCATTTCCGCATCCCAGACCATCTTACTTTGCCTTATCTCACATTTCGCCGTATACCACTGGCCGTCCCCCTCTTCAATGCCGCCATTCTCGCTGATTGCTTCTGTGCTCCGTTTAGCAGGAAATTTTCTTTGTACCTTCCCGCCAACAAACTCCTTAAATAGAAAAATAATTATAAACCCTACGATAAGCGCTGCCGCACACCCAACCACCAGCGCTGCTGCTTTTGTATTGTCTCCTCTATCCTGTCTGCCGTACTGAACAGGCTGCTTCCACCACCTCTCCGGCTGACAACTTTTTGAATCCCACATAACGCCCTGATTTCCTGACGGAGTTCCCTGCTTCCGTGCAGTTTCCTCCCTGGAAAAGATCGGTTCACCGCAAGAGCCACAGAACTTTGCACCATCCTCCAGCGGGTGTCCGCATTTCCTATATATTTGTTCCATTTTCTCCTCCTTCAGCGCCGCTGTTAAAATCCATAAGATATCTTCCAACCAATTTCACAAAACATCATAAACATAACCGGCATAACAATGACGACATTCTGCTGATACCCGGAAAATCAAAAAAGAATACTTTAGCCTATGAAAAGGCATAAATCCCTTGTTTATGATATAGTTGAGTTATTGAAAAACAATTACACAACAAGGAGATTTATGCCATGTCTGGTATATTACATAATTCAAAAAGCAGACCTATTTATTCTCCGCCTACCTGGTTCAGATTTCCGGTATATGTATTATTTACATTGTTTCCTTTATTCACTCCAATGATTCCGCCTATATAAGAGACGGAATTCGTACATGAAATATCACAGTTGCTTACCTTACAGTTGGCTACGGTGGCATGATTTTCTCCAGCCACTCCTCCAATGCGTCCCTGCCAGCAATTCCCCTTTATATTCGATGATGTTATGATACATCCGATAATACTTCCTTCATTCCATCCAACCGCGCCTCCAATATTCATGTAGTACTCATCTCCTCCCGCAATACTGTCCGATGATGAGATGCAGCCTGTCACCGTCCCTTTATTATATCCGCATACTCCGCCAGCCGAACCGCTATATTTTTGTACCATCACAGTATTTCCACTTGTCGTACATCCTTTGATTATTCCCCAATTCTTCCCAGCTATTGTCGCCGCATCTGTTCCGCTAGCTGTCACTGAACAATTCTTCACATGGCAGTTACTGATGCTGCCGCTATTCCCTCCTGTGATAGCCGCTATACTGTCTGTTCCATTAAAGAAACCTCCCTCTACCGTCAGATTCTGGACTGTCCCCTCTTCGCCTACATTGCTGAAGATTCCGATTCCGCCGCTCCCAGTCATGATAGCAGACACGTTCTGGATAGAGTACCCGCCCCCGTCATAAGTTCCTGTAAACGGAACATCCCATGTAAAAAGCGGAGTAAAAGATTTCAGGTTTACATCAATATTAGCTGTCTGGCGGAAGCATACGCCATTGTGATCTCCCACCAGCCTAAGCTGCTCTACTGTGGACACCTGATAGGGCGAAGTCGGCGAACCGTTTCCGCCGCCAAATTCTGAACGGGCATACACATTGAAATAATCTGATTTAATAACTGCCCCTACCGCTTTGACTACAAAACAATAACTTCCGGGCGACACCTTTGCTCCCCTGCTGTTGCATAAATCCCAAGCACAGGAAGTTTGCACTCCTTCGCCCAAACTGCCCATCGGATAACTGCGCACCGTTGTTCCCACACTGTCAACCACATCGACAACTACTCCAGGCACAGTATCAGACATTGCAAACGAGAAAACTGCCTTTGCACCGCTCTCTGACAAAAGCAGGTCACCGCCATCCGCCGTACTCACACTACCCGTCACTTTTATATCTTTAATCTGTATGGTATATTCCGCATACATTTCGTCGGAATCTTTCCAGTCATCGTTATCGGCATCCACGTAGGCGGTAATCGTCACTTCACCTTCATCTGAACCTGCCGTTACAAAACCGTTTTTCACAGACGCCCGATATCTGTCGCTGATTTCCCAGGAAACCTTTTCTGCTCTGGCATTCTTAGGAAGAAACTTTACCGAAAGCTGCATAGATCCGCCTGGCGCCAGCACCTTCGATGCGCCAACAATCTGCATTCCCGTTGCTTTTACCTTTGTTGGCGTATTTCCCGGAGCTTTAGAAGCTGCTTTTGCTTTTACTGTCACCTTACATTTTAACGTCTTTCTTCCTACTTTTGCCTTTACCGTCGCCGTCCCTTTCTTTTTCGCTTTCACAAGACCTTTCTTACTGACCGTGCAAACTGATTTTCTTGTACTGAACCATTTTACTTTCTTTTTACTCCCTTTTACTTTCAGTTTTGCCGTCTGTCCAACGCGCAGTGTTACTTTCTTTTTGTTCAGCCTTGGCGATGCTGCATTACTGTGAATTGGCATACCACCTAAAACTAACATCATTGACATTACGATTAAGACACCCTTTAAAAACAATTTGAGCTTTTTCATCTTTTCTCCTTTCACTCTATCGTCTTATCCCAGCCTAATCTCGTTATTCCCATCCGCCAGCTGCAGCACCGTCCCCGCCGCAAACTCCATCGGCACATCCTTCTGCAGTCTCGTGCCATTCACAAACGTACCGTTGCTGGAATGGTCTTTGACAATATAGGAGTTCGTCATCGCTTTATAGCGGATGCTGCAGTGGATATTGCTTACATGCGGATAGTTGATAATCATGTTTGCGTTCTGCTGGCTCTTTCCGACGATTACCTTGCGGTCTTCGGGAAGGGAGAAAGCCTGTCCTGACGCTACGCCTTTGATACATGCGACCTGTCCCATCGCTGCCGCCATCTGTTTCTGGCGTTCTCTTTGGATCTGCATCTGGCGCTGCTGCTCAAGCTGCTCCTGTTTCTCCCTTTCGATCTGTGCCTGGCGTTCTCTCTCGTACTGCTCCTGACGCGCTTTATCCTGCAAGTCCCTCTCGAACTGTTCGCGTCTTCTCCACTCTTCGTCCGGATTTATTGGAGGAGCCGGTTCAAAGCCTGATCCGTTTGTAATATATCCCTGTCTTTGTTCATTTCCTGTGAACAATGAAGCAATGCTCACCACTGCCAACAATATGCCTATAATAAATGCAGCCAGAAATGCCCATCCCCAAAAGCATCCAATGAGTTTAGAAAGAAACGAAGAAGTTTCATCTGGAATCGCTCCAGAACCTCCCAGGCTGGCATTTACAAGCATCTGCGGCCCAAAAAATTGAAAAATTCCACAGGCGACTGCGCAAATTACTCCATAAATACCACTAAGCGCCAATGGAACCGCCTTCATCCATTGAAACGCAAACCCCATTACCGCCACTACGATAATGATAACTGCCAGAATATACATTACCCAAAACAGCACCTGTATCATCGTATAACCAGAACCAGATGAAGAACCTGATCCTATGCCCATAAGTGCTGTCCCACTATGTGTCATTACCGTCCCGGGCGTAATATTTAAAAGTACCGCTCCCGACTCTTCTTCATATTTCCTGATTTTTTCATTAATTTCTTCAATCTCTTCTTCCGTTCCTTCAAAATCTTCAATTTCATTCCAAAAAAGATTACTCTGATCTAAGCCAAAGTCATTCAAATCATAAATACCCTGACTACGCTTTTCCACTGTTCCTTTTATAAGTTTTACAGCTTTAGCGTATCCGTCTCCATCTATATGCATCACTGGCAAAAACATCGTCACCAGCATAACTCCCGACAGTATCACCACCGCCAGCATCTGCCACAACTGCATCTTTTTCTTCTGATTCATAGATTTTTCCTCCTTCGTTTCCCTCTTATTTTTTGTTTTCGTTTTCTATTCCTACATCAGCCTGAACTGCTGTGCCTGGCTTCCTATGCAGAGGATACTGCCTCGCCGCACGGAATTGTACGTGCCTTTCTGCAGTCTCGTGCCGTTTGACAGGAATACGCCGTTTGCAGACTGATCCCATACTTCATAAAATCCCATCGTCGTGTTGAAGCGGACTGCGCAGTGGACTTTGCTTACATATGCATCGGAAATAGGGATATCTACCCCCTGGCCGGAACCCAGCGTCAGCGTCCTTCCCTGAAGGTAAAACATCCGCCCGGTGCAGAAACCGTAAGTTCCCTGCAGTCCGAGAAAAGAGCCTGTCCCATAAGGTTTGCCCATTCCTCCTGGCATGATGATTTTTTCTTTCCTGCTGTCAATCGGTCCCCAGAAAAAACAGGCGTAAAATACAGACGTCACCGCCAGTATTCCCCAATATCCCGCCGTCCCTATCCAGTATCCCCTGGCATTCATCCAGATCTGGTGCTCTGCATTCATATAAGCGTCTGTAAACTCCGATGTATACATTAGGATCTGCATCAGAAGTATTGCCGCAGAGTCAGCCAACACCAGAACAGTTAAAACCGTTCCAAGCCGAAACCGCGAAAAGAACTGGATAAACGCGCAGATTACAACCGCCAGTGACAGCATTAACGTCAGCACAAACAAAATAGTGCTCACCACTGCTGGGGACTCCCCGCTTCCAACAACTAAGCCAAGGCATAAATAATGGACTAAAAACATAATTGCATAAAAAACGCACACACTGTACAGCATCGCAATCGCTTTCAGCCGGAATGCCATCAGCACGGCAAGTCCGACTGAAAACAGCATCATCAAAATCCACACCACATGTCCGTTTCCCACAGCAAGGGCAATCAGCGACATCAAAACCACAAAACAGACTGCGCACCAGAGAACAAATTCCATAATTGCCCCCGGCGTCTTTTCACGCGCCAGCGCGGTAAAAATATTGTTAATCATCGTATCCCTCCTCGAATCATATATCGTCTTTCCTCTTTCATTTCAGCAACGCCCTCACCCCTTCCCTCAGCTCCGCGACCGTACCGATACGTTCCCGTATCTCCAGAGACATGGCGCGGTTCAGAAGCTTTTTCCATTTTCTCCTGTGCTTCCATCGGCATTTCCCCGAAAAGCGAATCGCCGTGTCCTTCGCGCCAAGCCGCCGCATGACGTCCGGCGGTTTCTCACCTGTCAGCAGATAATACATCGTCGCCCCCAGCGCATAGACGTCCGTCCACGGGCCTTCGTCTTTCGGAATCCCCTCCCGCGCCGTCCGGTACTGCTCCGGCGCGGCATAGTCCAGTTTCAGGAAAGCGGCGCTCAGAGCTGGCTGGGAATCTAGCGCATACTTCGCCGCCCCCATATCTATCAGAAAGATTTCTCCCTCATCCGACCGCATGATGTTTCCCGGACTGATATCGCTGTGGATGATTTTTTCCTCATGAACCGCTTCCAGGGCTTCCATTACCGGAAACAGAAGCTCCGCCATTTCTCCCGTGGAATACGGCTGATAGCCTCTGGCGCGCATCGCCCGCCCGACGCTGATTCCTGAAATATATTCCATGACCAGATATACCGTATCATTTGCTTCCAGCACATCATAGATTGTCACCATATGGGGCGTATGTATAAATCTTGCAGAAATCCGGGCTTCTTTATAAAAAGACTGCATCCCATACCAGTAAGCCTCCAGCATCTGGGACTTTTTCACCGTCACATACGTTTCATCCCGCTCCGCCCACTCCGCTGGAAAATACTCCTTTACCGCAACCATCCGACGCAGCCCCAGATCCCGGCAGAGGTAGAGAATACCAAATCCCCCGATGCCGATGCATTCCAAAATCCTGTACCGTCCATCCAGCAAAGTCCCGGAAGGAAGAACCTGCTCCCTTTTCTGCTCTTCCGCCTCTGGTTTCACACTATCCTCCGCCGGTTCTGGCTCCGTGTCCTCTGCTTCCAAGACAGCCGCCGGCATTTCCTGTTTCCCTTCTGAATCCTTCATAGAAAACAGCAGAGCGTCTTTCCCGCCCAGTTCCCTGACCGCCAGCAGCTTTACCTGGTTTTCTCCTGAACATCCTGCTTTTCGCAGCCGGGCAGCGATCGGATACAGCGGTTTATCTGCATCCTCCCACCGCAGCGCAAAACAGGAAATCCCAAGAACCTTATCGTAAATTCTCCACACCGCCGCATGTTCTGTCCGGCAGTACGCCATTCCCAGCAAATACCTCTTTGCAAATACCCCGCCCTGCTTCCAGCCGAAGATTTCTTCATACTCTTTCCCCGGCTCCCAGCCGCAGCAGGGACAGCTCTGGTTTCCCTCTTCCCACTCCCTGAAACATCCCAGGCAAATCTTCAGCGCTTCCATTTTTTTCTCCTCACATCAACACTTCCGTCCAAACTGCTTCTCTCATATAGATTCCTGGTATAGATCCCGGTACAGCTCCGCGGCAGACTGATAGCGCTCCTCCGGCATGATGCACAGCCCTTTCCATATGGCGGCGTCCTGCGCCTCCGAAACCGGAACTCCCATTGCCTGGAGACGCTGTACCTTATCCTGCTGCTGACGCTCTCTCGCTTCCTGGATGCGCACTCCCGTCAGAAGATAATAAATACTGGCGCACATACTGTACACATCTGTCCAGGGTCCCTGGTTCCCTTCCCTGTCATACTGCTCCACAGGCGCATATCCATACTTGAGCTGAATCGGCGCTTTCATCGAATTCGCATAATCCTTCGCCGCGCCGAAATCAATCAGGATCGCTTTCCACTGGCGGCTCAGCATGATATTGTCCGGGCTGATATCCCGGTGGATAATATTATCCTTATGCACTGCATTGAGGGCTTTCAGAACATCTTTCAGCAAGGCAAATACGACATTCGGATGCAGCCTCCCCCCCTGGCTCGCGGCGTACCGCTTCATATCGATTCCGTCTATGTACTCCATCACGATATACGCCGTATTATTGCCATAGAAAAAGTCCCGGATAGACACAACGCCCGGCATCAGGTAATAGCGTGACAGGTTCTCCGCCTCCTTGATGCACGCCTTAAGCCCCTCCATATAGGCAGACTGCACCTTGTCCAGATGCTGCGTATACGCCTGGCTGCCGCAGTGTATGGACACGGAAATCTGCTCCGAATACGTATGCCCCGCCAGGTTTCGCACCGCGATTTCCCGTGGGAAATACTCTTTCACACATACGCGCTTCGCCTGGTAAAAATCCCATGCCACATAAGTAATTCCAAATCCCCCAACGCCAAGCACCCGCCCAATCATATACTTTCCATTTACAATCTCATACAAAGGCAGGCTGTTCCCCGGCCTCTGGTATCTCGCCACATCAAATCCACAGACCGGGCAGGGGACACCCGGGCGTGCCAGCTCCGCCATGCAGCCCATACACAGCCTGTTTGGGTCAACTAGTTTTTTACGCATTTTACTTGTCACCTCTTACATCATGTAGATAACCTTTTTCCATCCTTCTTATATATCATGTGTCATGTCCATCCGTCGATCCCGGACTTGGAGCCGGTACCGGATTCGGCGTCGGCGTCGGGCTTGGAACTGCTATAGGCTCCGGGCTTCCCGGCTCCTTAACAGTGATATAGAAACACACTGACTGCTCATTCTGATCGTCTTCCTTTTTGAAGTAAGCCATTTCATCCGCAGTTTCATAATTGCCGTCTGTGCGTGTTTCATATACCCTCACGTCTGCAACCGGAAGCTTTTTCCACCAGTCGCCTTCCCCTTCTTTTCCTCCGCTGCCCTTAATAACAGCCATTCCAAAACCCTCTGCTTTTATTTCATCAATGAATTCCTGCCCGCTCTTCCCCTGATAATCAAATACTTTCCCGATTACCTGCAGCCGCAGCGGTTCGTCCCCGGGCTTACTGCCGTCATACTCCGTTCCCGCCTCTACTGTCTGCTCAATAATCTGTCCGGCGCTATATTCTCCCGATACCGTATAATAACTATCGTCCATCAGTGCGCTGCCTTTCAAAGGTTTCTTCCCTGTTTTCTTCCTGGTTTTTTCATCGCTATACACATACACAGGCTGGCTGTTCAAATCGTTGATATTTTTCCCGGCAAAGTCCGGCAGTTTCTTCCAGTAAAAGAACGGCGGCGCGTAATAATGGACTTTGATGTCCCCGCTATAGGCTATCTCGCCATCCATATTTTCTTTCTTCCCCAAAACCTGCGCTGAAATCTTCTTCCCCGCCGCTTCCACAAACGCGAGGTCAAAATAATCATGCTCATCCGCTCCTTTATCCTCTTTTACAAAAAGTGAAGTATCCGCCGTGTCAATCCCCAGCTTCTGTGCCAGCGCGTACGCATTCAGCCCCCTGATTTCACTGTAACGGAGTTTTTCACTACTAGACAACGTGCAGGAAAGCGTGCCTGTGGCTTTCCCCGTTTCATCCCATTCAAGCCCCGCTACAGCCTCCTGCTTTTCCCTGTCCGGATCATACAGCGCTGTTCCCGGCGGTATGGACTGGGACTGTACTGTGCCGTTTGCCCGCGTCAGGTCAAATACTGTATTTTCTGTCTCCAGCCGGATATCCCAGCCGTAACGGCGGTTCAGCTTATCAAGATAGGACGCCGCCTCTTCCGCAGGCTTCCCCTGCAGATCTTCCATTACCACAGCTGTATTCGCGACTGCTATCTCTTTCCTGTTATCTGAGATTACGGTTACGGCAAAGGCCGCGCCGCCCGCCATCACAAGGAACGCACAGCACGCAGCCACTTTCGCCCCCACAGTCAGCCCGCCGAATCTTGCGAAAATTCCTTTCTTCTCCTTTACCGGAGGCAGAATCCATTCCGGCTCGTACACCGGGACAAAGTCCCCGCCGCCCAGGGCTTCCATAAACTCCTCCGCGCTCTGCAGGCGGTACTCTGGCTGGATATTCAGGCATACCATGATTGCCAGCTCCGCCTGCTCCGGCAGTGAAATTCCCATCTCCGACGGGATAATCAGCGCGTCGCTTTTCAGCCGCTCCGTAACAGGGAGAGGCTTCTGACCCGTGAGCATCCGGTAAAACAGCGCGGCCACTGCATACATATCCGTATACGCCCCCTGCGCCATCTCCCGGCTGTACTGCTCCACAGGCGCATACCCCGCTTTCAGCATGATATCCGCAGAATTCTCCAGCGCCGAAGCATGTTTCGCCGCTCCGAAATCAATCAGCTTAATAATTCCTTCATTGGTGACAAAAACATTGTCCGGCGCGATATCCCTGTGGAGCACGCCCCGCTTATGGATTTCCCGCAGCGTATAGAGCACGGTCAGAACCACGCGCCTGCTCCACTCATAGTCCTTCCTGTTCCCGGACTTTTCCAGGATGCTCTTTACGTCCATCCCCTCCAGGTACTCCATCACGATGTAACCCGTCCCGTTTTCCTCGAAAAAGTTGGAGATTTCCACCACGCCCTGTACCTCATGCAGAGCCGCGACACTCCGTGCTTCCGCCAGGAACTGCTGCAGCCCCCTCTGGAACCTGGTCTGCAGCCTTTCATCCGTCACGCCCACCTGCAGCCCGTCCTGCCCACGCGCGCAGTACTGCTTCGGATAAAACTCCTTTATCGCTATCTTCCGGAACAGAAGCTTGTCCCATCCGATATATGTATTCCCAAAACCTCCCGCCCCCAGCGGATATCCCACGACAAACTTCCTGCCAAGAACTGTCCCCGCCTTCAGAAACCTGTCCGGCTGCTGCTCCGGCGCAAGGCTTTTCCCGCACTGCGGGCAGGTGTGGGCGCGCTCATTCTGGAGCTGGTGCATACAGTGATAACAAAATTTCATTGGTTTCTCCTTTTATTCCTCTTATCAATTGAAAGTGCGTGAATCTGCCGGTTCTGGTAATGGTGACGGCGCAGGTGTGGGTGTTGGCGACGGTGATGGGCTTATATCTGGCTTGGGCTTTGGCGGTTCTGGTTCTTTCACCGTGATGTAAAAGCATATCGACTGTTCATTATTCTCATTTTCTTTCTTGAAATACAGCAGCTCGTCGGCGTTCTCATAGTCTCCATCCAGGCGCGTCTCGCATACTTTTACGCTCATAATCGGAAGACTTTTATACCAATTTCCGTCTCCTGACTTTCCCCGGCTGCCAATAAATACTGCCATTCCAAAACCTTCTGCCGTTATTTCATCAATAAACTCCTGCCCGGTTTTCCCCTGATAATCAAACGTTTTGCCAATTACCCGGATTTCCAACGGCGTATCGCCCGGGTATGACGCATCGTATTTTTCCCCCGCCGCTACCGTCTGTTCCACAATTTGCCCCACGGAACCCTTCGAACTCATCGCGTAGTAACTATCCTTCACTAAATTGCTGCCCTTCAGTGGTTTTGTCCCTGCCTTCTGTCTATCCTTTTCATTTTTATACTCGTAGACATTCTGTTCCTCCAGAGCATCTATATTTTTACCGACAAAGTCAGGAAGCTTCTTCCAGTAGAAGAAAGGCGAGGCATAGTAGTTGATTTTGATATCTTCACTGTACTTTATCTCTTCATCCTGATTCTCTTTCAACTTCTCTGCGGTATAAGATTCACCTGCTACTTCTATCGATTTGAGGTCAAAATAGTCGTGCCTGTCTCCCTCTTCTTTTTCTCCATGAAACTGTGTGCTTTCTTCCGTTGCAATCCCCAGTTTCTGCGCGAGCGCGTAAGCATTTAATCCGCTGATTTCACTAAAACGCAGCTTTTCATTACTATACAGCGCATAGGAAACCGTGCCGGTAATTTTCCCTTCACTGTCTATCTGCAGACCTTCTGCCAGTTCCTGCTCCGCTTTTGCCGGATCGTACAGTTCAGCGCCTGGCTCTATCCCCTGAGAATATATCTTTCCGCCCATCTCCATGTCAAAAACCGTATTGCCGCTTTCTGTAAGCTGAATCTCCCATCCATATTTTTTGTTCAGCTCATCCATGATGCCCTGCGCTTCTTCCAAAGGCTTTCCCGCAATCTGAGGCATAAAAACCGCTTCGCTTTTTAAGCTTTCTGCATTGTTTCCAGACATATTGTGGATGACGTAGGCTCCGCCAGCCGCTACCGCGCAGGCAAGAACCGCCACCAGCCCCTTCGCCCAGAGCGGAAACTTTCCGGTCTTATTCTTCCTCTGCTTTACCTTGATGCGCTTTACATTGTCACTATTCAACTCTTTCAGGAATACCTCTGCTGACGGCGTCCGCTCATCCTGATAGACATTCAAGGCGTTCATCAGGGCGTTTTCCATATTTTTCGGTATTGCCACTCCCATTTTAGACGGCTCCTTCAAGTCATCGGACAGCGCGCGCTCCACCGATTCCTGCGGGACTGTACCTGTCATCATCCGGTACATAACCGCCCCCATAGCGTATACATCCGTCCACGGCCCCCGCTTTCCTTTGCTGCGGTACTGCTCTTCCGGCGCATAGCCCCGTTTCAAAATGATAGACAGGCTTTTCGAGTTCGCAGTAGTCACGTACCGGGTCGCGCCAAAGTCCATCAGCTTAATATCCCCACGGTCTGTCACCATAATCGTCTCCGGTGAAATATCACAGTGTACGATATCCATCTGGTGGACCCCGGCAAGACCCTGAAGGATTTTGCCGGTAAATGCCGCTGCTTCTTCTGCGGTATACTTCTTCCCGCCATCCAGAATCTCTTTCAGCGTCTTTCCTTCCACATATTCCGAAATGACATATCCTGTTTCATTTTCCGCCACACAGTCATAAACCCTGGCAATTCCCGGCGCGTTCTGTAAATGCTGGATACGGTTCGCCTCATTCAGGAAATTTGTCAGTCCCTGTTCAAACTGTACCTGGCCATCCCCGGAATAAATCGTTACATCCTTCTCTCCCTCCGAACGGGTAGAAAAGTCGCTGGGAAGATATTCCTTCACGATCACCTTCCGGCTGCTCTCCGCATCCATTCCCAGATAAGAAACCGTATGCCCCCCATAGTTCAATACCCGCCCGACAATATACTTACCGCCCACAACCGTTCCCGGATCCAGATAATAAGACTCCTGCCGGAGCGTCAGCTCATTAAATCCACAATATGGGCATGTGGAAAGATGATCCTCTATTTCATTCATACAGCCCATGCATAATTTCATATTTGCTCCATTCCCTCCTCATCAATCATATACTTACTTTGTAATCACTTGGGTCTCCGAAACATTTTTTCCATAATAAGCAACAATCTTAAACTTAATCTTTTTCGTTTTTCCCAACCGAAAATAAACATAAGAATCCGCATTGCTCTTTGGCTGGCTCAAGTACTTATCTAAAATTTTCATATCTCCCTTTAAATTCGGACGAATCTTTATCTTATCCGCCCCGCGAATGTTGTACTTAAATGTATAGCGATAGCGGTCTCCCGCCTTCTTTCTCGTAATCTTCACAGAAGGCGCCGGAATCTTAATCTTCGCCGTAACCGTATACGTCTGCCCGCCGACCGTCACTTTAATCGGAATAGACTTCTTAATCTTAGTAGAATAATCTTTCTTCGTCGTAACCTTTCCAGTCTTTTCATCAACCTTAAAATACTTCCCATACTTCTTTGCATTCGCAAGGGTAAATGTGCAGCCCCTGGCATTGCTCACCAGTTTCGCAGACTTTCCGAGATTAAGCGTCAGTTTTTTCTTCGGAATTACCAGCCTTTCTTCCACATAGCCGCAAACTCCGCAGCCCTTCACTATGCAGCCTTCTTTCTTGTCGGTAGGCTTTTTGTCAACACGACTGGCGATGCTGTGTCCCTTAGCGTTGACAATCCAACTATTCTGCGCGATTCCTGTTCTTCCGCCGTTATCTGCAAAATGAGCATGACACGTACCGCATGTGTAATACTCTTTATTTCCTGATGCGGTGCAGGTGGCTGGTTTGGCTGGGGTCTTTGACAGTTTGTGATTTAATTTAGAAATCTTAATTGGCGCAGAAATTTTATCTGCATCCATCCCTATCGCACTTCCGAACATTTGCTTACATGAGTTACACTGCCAATATGCTTTCTGTCCCTCAACAGTACATGTCGCAGGAATTTCCTGAATTGCCGTCAAACCATGTCCAGTTGCGGCAATTGTAAGGTCTGTTATCTCATTCTTATCTGCATCGAAATTCTTTCCACAAGCGGAACAGTGATAATGCGCCTTTTCCCCTGGCTTGTCACATGTCGCTGCTTTTTCCGGTATCAATCCTCCATAACTATGGATATGAGTATCTATATCCCCCTCTGCCTCTGCCGCCACCGCTGACATCGGTATCATCCCCACAACCATCACAACACTCATCACATAAGCTATCAATTTCTTTCCTATGCTCATTCTTTTTTCACCTCGCATATCATCTTTCATCTATCTATCCTTTTCCCTTACTCCGCCACGTACTCTTCGCAATAGCTCCACAGTTCTTCTTCCGACGCCTTTTTTCCCAGCCCGTCTGCAAATTTCTGTGCGTCCCGTGTCTCTCTTCCCACCAGCATGCACTCGCTGTAGTTTTCTACCAGCTTGATAAAACTGCCGTAACCGCCGTTATATGTCGGGAATTCCTGAAACGCGCTGCGCAGAATCGGATAGGTGGTTGCCCCCGGGGCGGTTTTCTTTGACTGTCCGCTCTCACTCAGCATGACCCAGAGCAGACGCATACATGCTGTCCGCTGGTCTTTGTCGGAGTCCCGGGTGATGGCGTAGCGTTCTGAGAAGTTCACCAGCATCTTGCCGTCCTGTGTTATTACATAGGCCTGGTAATCTTTTAATGGATTCGCGCCTTTTTCTCCCGCTTCTCTCTCTTTCTCCTCGTTCATCTGGGAACGGAATGCGACGCCCGCCGCGATATTGCTTCCGTAAAGTTTGTTTTTCTGTTTTCTATTGACCTGGAACGTCCTGTCCTTTCCTTTTTTGCCCTTCTTTTCGGACGCTTTTGCACGGAATCCCTGGATTCCTGATAAATCGCCCAGCATTTCCTGTTCCGGGAGCGTCCCTTTTCTGAATACCTTTTTCCACACGTCTTCGTTTTTCAGCAAAAGCGCGTTTGGCAGGGCTTCTTTTTGGAAGAAAGCCAGCCCGCTGTCCAGCCTCCCGTCCTGTTCATATTCGCTGTCTGCGGATATCAGTTCTGAGAGTTCCACCGTATCGCTTCCTTCTGCGAAACGGGAATTTTCCAGCGTATTGTCTTTGTCGTAATCTATCTTACATGCGTATAGCAACAGGGTATCCAGCCCCGTAGGCGCCTCCTCCCAGCTGCCGTATTTCTCCCCGAACTGTGAGAGGTAGAGGTACTCGTCCATATTTAAGGAATCATACACGTTATCTTTCAGGGAAACCAGCTGGTAATCCTCCAGGTTTGACACGTTATCCGTGAGGAACATATTCGGGAGCAGGATGCTGTCGTCCTCCCTCGCCTGGTTCAGGGCTTTTTCCATATCTTCCTGCACCTGGACGATGACCGTTACATCTTCGTTTTCTTCCTGAATCTTCCGCAATTTTTCATTTTCATCCTTTGCGGCAGATGAATTCCCCGGTTTAAATCCATTCTCCACCAGGTCGTCAATCTGTTTTTTCTGATCCTCATTTTCCACCCACACTGTAATTTCCGTCCCCGCTTTTACCGTAGAGTCGAAAATCTGGTTCTGCGGCTTCAGGATGGTCGAATACAGCCCGATTCCCACGGCTACCGCCAGGGCAGCCACCACGGACAGGCTGATGACCCAGTTCCTTGTCCGCCGCTTTTTGCGCAGTTTTTCTTTCGGGTACTCGGCGATCCGTTTATTGCGCAAGGCGTCCTGGAACTGCTGGATTCCCTGGAAACGCAGTTCTGGGCGCACGCTCAGCGCCTCCATCACCGCCCTGTCTGTATTCGCGCTGATTTTCACGCCCAGTTCCAGCGGGGATTTCAGTTCGTCCCTGAAGTCCCGTTCTGTGGACTCTATCGGCTTTACCCCGGTCAGCATCTGGTAGAGGATGGCTCCCACTGCGTAGACGTCTGTGTAAAATCCCTGCCTGTTTTTATGCTGGTACTGTTCCACCGGGGAATAGCCCGCCTTGACGACTTCTTCCGCCGCCATGCCTTCTTTGCTGTTATTCAGCTGGGACGCCCCAAAGTCAAATATTTTAATCGTATTGTCGCTGGAAATGAAAATATTGTCGGGGCTGATATCTCTGTGGATAATCCCTTTGCTGTGGATTTTTTTTACTGCTTCGATGATAAGCATGATAATGCTCATGGCGGCTTCCGGTTCCAGTACTCCCATCTTATCCAGATAATCTTTCATCAGCCTGTTCTGGTTCTCGTCTGTGGCTATGTATTCCATAATGATATACGCCGTGCCGTTTTCCTCAAAGAAATCAAACACGTTGACGATATCCTTTGCCTTGCCGAACTGGGCGACGCTCTGGGCTTCCATCAGGAAACGCTCCAGCCGTTCTTTGTACTGCTCCGCTTTATCTCCTGAGAGCAGTCCGACCCGCCGCTCACCCGGCGCGCGGTTTACCAGTCCCGCCGGGTAGAATTCCTTGACTGCCACGGTCACGCCGAGCGTGGTGTCAAAGCATTTATATATGATGCCGAAACCGCCCGCCCCGATAGCCGTTCCCACGATAAAACGGTTCCCCAGCAGGGTTCCCGGCATCAGGTAATGGGGCTGCTTCGGCGGCGTCCCATCCACATATCCGCAAAAAGGGCACACCTCGTACTGCCCTTTTACGGTAAAACAATTCATGCACAATTCACTAGCCATAATTTTCTTCTGCTCCTCTTTATTTCAGAAAAAAAGCATTGCCCGCATCGCCGATATCGATCGTTGTCCCGGGCTCCAGCTCCAGGTCAAGGTTCTGCGGCAGACAGTCCTCGGATCCATGCAGAAAGCTTCCGTTACTGGAATAGTCCCGGAAAATATATTTCTGTCTGCCCGCATCCCACTGAATCCTGCAGTGGTTCCGGCTTACATTTGCCTGCCCCCCGAACACCAGATGGTTGTTCGGCTGCCTGCCAAGCAAAAGATACTCGCCGTCTGTCATCGGTATTTCCGCCCCCGCATAGACGCCTGTGATCCCTACCAGCACGCCGTGCGCCGGCATTTCCGTTTTTTCCTGTTTCTCTCCTGTCATAATGTTGTACTTCGCCTCCACTTGCTGCTGTTTTACTTCTTCCATCTGCGGGATGCTTTCTGCCGTTACTTTCCTCTTCCTCGGCGAAGCCGCCAGAGCCAGCGCCGCAAAGACTGTGCCTGTTCCTGTGAAAACCAGCGACAGCGTACAGGCAAGCCCGCGGCAGTAAGACTGTCCTTTTGCCGCTTCCGGCCACAGCTGCGGCGCTCCCGCCGCCATACCGATATAGAGCGCCAGCGCCGCAAAGATCAGCAGGCTGCTTCCTTTCTGGGTATGGCTTCCCGCCAGTCCCCAGATTCCGGCTGCCGCCGACAGAACCAGCGGCAGCGCCATAAACAGGAAAATCCATCCCTCCTGCCCGGGGATCATCCCTTCTGTTTTCTCAAACGGAAGGTACTCTGCCAGCGCGCTCCTGATATAATCCATCTGTGTCCATGTAACCGTGGCATAATTTTCCTGGATGCGCTCTGTCAGCGGCGCAAACAGCGCTGCCAGATTCAAAAGTACGCAGAGACTTCCCAACACCCGAAATTTCTTTGCAAAACGATTCATATGTTTTCCTCTTATTTATTTTTCTTCTTTATCTCCTCAAGCAAATCTCCCCAGTTAAAGCGTTCGCCGCACAGCGGCATGAACAGCAGGTTCACGTCTCCTACAGTAATCATATCGTATGCTTCCAGTTTTACCGGAGTCAGGACGACCTCGTTGTTGCGGTACACCAGGCTGCTCGACTCTCCGGGCTGCACCAGATAAAGATGCGCCTTCGGCTCATAGACTACGATAGCATGGCGGTCGCGCGACACGCTTTTATCCTCTGTGAGCGCGATATCCATCTGCGGGCTGCGCCCGATGAAGTTCTTCCCGACTTTCAGCCGGAAGTCCGTCCCCAGATGCTCGCCGCCCAGAGCTATCAGCCATCCTACGCAGGGCGTCGCCACTTTATTCACCACGGGCATCTTTGCGAGGGTTCCTGCCGCTGGAGCCGGCGAAACCGCTTTTTCCTGGCTTGACGCGGATGAAAATACATCGTCAAAAAAACCTACCGTACAATCTTCTGCATTGTCACTGATACCTCCGCCCTGCTGGAACGGATCCGGAATATCGAGCGGAATCGTCGGCGTATCCATATTCAGGGGAACCGTCGGCGCGTCGACCGGGATATTCGCCACCGGAGGCGTGTTTTGCACCGGTGGGATACTTTGCAGAGGCGGAACATTTTGCAGCGGTACTGTCACCTGATCTGCCGGAATGCCTGCCACCGGCTGATTTCCCATCGGCGCGATAGGCGGAGCCATCGGAGGCGCAGAAAATCCCGCCCCGGCTGGCGGCTCCGGAGACGGATATGGCTGTCCCGGATTCGGCGCCCCTCCTCCTATCGGAACCGTAAATGCTTCTGTCAATCCTGCGTCGGAAGCAGCTCCTCCTGCGCAATGAGGACAGGAAGCAAACTTCTCCTTGTCATAAAAGTGCCCTTTTTCACATCTGCATAAATTCATAATTTTTCTCCTTTCCTGCGCGTCTTTCACGCCTGTGCTTTTTATAAAACTTCTCAGTGATGAGACTTTTTGATATCTATTTCTTCATAGTGGATAAGCACCACGGATGTATTATCCTGCGAGTGGGAATTGATATGGGTCGCTGCGTCCACCAGGGCTTCCGCTTTCTGCTCCGGCCTTACCGCGTCCGCCAGGATGATTTTTTGAATCTGCGCGTCTGGCAGCGTCTTTGTGATGCCGTCGCTGCACAGCATAACCATATCCCCATACTGCAGTTCAACGGGTGTCGGATTGATATCCATCAGGGACACATTCCCCATACCGAGGTAACTGATGAGCGCTTCCTTTTTCCGGTTCGCCACTGCCTCCTTCATCGTTATCTGCCCTGCCGCCACCTGCTCCTGCAGAATCAGCCAGTAATTGTGATCCCGCGTGACCTGCTGCATCTGATGTCCCCGGATAATGTAAATCCGGCTGTCTCCCACAGACGCCCAGTACAGCCTGTTATCCTCTATGATGCATGCCACCATAGTTGTCCCGGAACCTCTCCCATTTTCCTTCGGGAAGCTGTAAACCGTCCGGTCAATCATGACGATAGCCTGCCGGAAAAATGCAGGGATACTCATTTCCGGATGCTTCTGCACCGTCTGGAATCCCTGAATCATCATCTGGATAGCCGTCCGGCTTGCCTTCCCGCCGTCCGCCATTCCCCCCATCCCGTCGCACACCACCGCCAGCAGCCTTGTCTTTTTATTCGCCGCCAGCATTTTGCTGGAATCTACATACAGCGCGTCCTGCTGGTAATTGCGGTTTCCTACTGCGCTCCGTGCCAGCGTTGTCAGCTGGGGCGCTTTCCGCACGACTGGCGCCACCGGTATCGGCGATGCCTCCGCGGGGAACGCCGGCGCCGCCATGCCGCCATACTCCTGTTTCTTTCTTCTGCCAAACATTTCTGATTATCCACCTCCAAATTTATGCTGCTGCCGCCCACATCAGTCTGCATAACCTATCTATACAAACCTATTTCCATTACATACGGCATGTTACTCCGCCTGTCCCGCCAGTTCCTGCTTCGGGATATGGAAGACGATTTTCTCCCGCCCTGCGGTAATCACGTCCCCGTCAAGCAGCATCCGCCTGTTTGTAATCTTCACGCCATTTACAAAAGTTCCGTTTGTAGACTCCAGGTCTTCGATATAGCATCCCATTTTGTTGACTTCCACTACAAAATGCTGCTTGGAGAGCCTGTCGTCGTCAAAATATATGTTGCAGATATTTGAGCGTCCTACGAACAGGCTTCCTTCGACATTCCACTCTACGTCCTTGATTGCCCCGGAGCGGTCCGTGATAGTCAGCCAGATTTTCCTGCTGTCGGCTTTCTCCAGCTCCTCCGGATTAATTCCCGACACTTCCATTTTTTTCCTGCGGATGATAAAAATGAGAATCACGCCAATCAGGAGTACCAGCGCTACCAGCCCTATCCACCACCAGGACTTTATCGCTTCTTTTACCGCCACTTTCCTGGCGTCGAGCCCGTTTTCAATCGTAAATCCCGCCTCGGCGTCCATCTTATTTTCATCCTGCGAGTTGTCGCGGATATTGGTGCAGCGCAGGGTATAGCTGTCATTGTAGAAGTCCTCTGCCACGGTAAGGGTAACTGTGATTTCATTCCCTTTTGCGGCCGCGCTGACAGACTCGACAACCCAAATCTTGCCGTCCCCTTCCTCCGCAGCGCTCTTGACCATATAGTTGGAGGCTTCGTTCACATCGCTCAGGTTGACGCCGTTTTTATCCTGTATGGAAAAGGTAATCGAATTCCCTCCGTCTTCCTCTACAGTTCCCACAAACGCCGGCGCGTCCCGGTCTTCCTCATAGTCTGAATAATCAACTGAAACCTTATCCACCGCTGTGTTATCCACAATCAGCGCCAGCTGATTTCTCCCCGCTGTCCGGTTCGTAGGCGCTTTCAGGTTCACGACCCAGGTTTCTTTCTGCAGAATCGTCCGGATAGTTTCAAACGCCTGTTTCACGCTCTCCGCCGTACCGTCCACGCTGCAGTCATAGTAATATCCCCGGCAGTTCTTTTCCGCCAAGATTTTATTTCTGGTATAGGAAATCTTCTCGTCCTGCTCTGCAGCATTTCCGGACTTGGTTGGCTTTCGGTCGAGCAGAATACCATATACCGGAACCGACGCCTCTTTCACCGTCTTTGCCGTAGATACATTGTCAATGTCTTTTCCCTTCGAATCGTCTTCACCGTCCGTAATCAGCACCACCACCGTCCGCATGTCCGGCGACGCCTGCTCTTTCAGCACCTGATTCAGCGAGCGGTACAGCACCGTCTTGCTCTCCACACCTTTCAGATATGGGATATCGCGGATTTTCCCACAGTCGCTCTTCTTATCTTTCTTGTCCTTCGCGCCGACGCTCCTAGAAAAGACCTGGCTCTTCTCCCCCGAGGGGCTGTCCGTCCCCACCGTGTACAGCGCCATTCCATCCCCTTCTTTCAGAGATTTCCGCAGGCTGATTAACTGGTTTTTCGCCTCGTCAAACTGCTCATTGTTCACAGAGCCGGAATTATCCATCAGGATAATATAAGAAATCCCTTTCCCGCTCTCCTCGAATGAAACGATATCGCCGTCCATGATAAAGTTCATGCTCTCGATTGTCCCGCTAACTTTTGCGCTTTCTGCCATTTTAGATCCTGTCATATACACTTCCATCTTTGGCGCTTTTCCGATTGCCTGCTCCGCTATGTAAGGTGTGTCCACATTTGCCGCCCGTACGCTTCCCGCCGCCCCTCCTGCTATCGCCAAAAGGCACGCGGCGGCGATTCCTGCTATTTTTCTTCTTCCCATCTTCTGTTCCCCCTGCTGAATGGTATAAATAATAAACTCGTGTCTCCTATAGTAATCTTATCATCCTCCTCCAGTTTCCCGGAGGTTTCCAGCAATTCTTCATTCAGGTATACCAGATTTCCGCTCTCCGGCGATACGTAAAACAAATTTCCTTTCGGGTCGTAAATCACGGAGCAGTGCTTTTCCCTCGAAATCTTCTTGTCGTCCACCAGTACAACGTCCATCGACGGACTCCTCCCTACAAAATTTTTCCCCACATGCAGGCGGTAGTCCTTGCCCCGCTCGCTTCCGGTCATACACACCAGCCAGCCCGTGACAGGCTGCACTGCCGTCATTCCGAAAAATCCAAAAGAAATCGTTTTGTCATCCCCAGACTCCGAAACCATTCCTCCCGGCATAGGCATATTTCCGGCATTCCCGATAATCGCGCCCAATTCCTCTCCCAGAGACAGCCCCGCTTCCGCAATTGATATCGTGCGGTCATCCTCCTCAAGATCATCCAGCCGGATTCCCAGTTTTTCACTCTCCCGCTTACAATGCGGGCACACCTTATTCATGCCCGTATCATACCAGTGTCCGTTATTACATCGTTTTATCATTTCCCATTTCCTTTTCCCAACCTGTTTAAACTACCGCACAAATACCGCGATTGCCGAATAGTTATCCATGTTGGTCCCTCTTCCGTTTTTGATTATGATTTTTTCCATCTCTGCCAGCCATTCTTCCGGGCCGAACGCTTTTTTCAGGGTCTTGCACATCATCTTTTCGTCAATCAGCTCCCAGAACCCGTCGCTGCATAACAGGAAACTGCTTTTTTTCGTCAGCGCAATCCCTTCCACCACCTGATATTTCGGCGAATCCCATTCTGTACCCATAACGCGCAGCAGGCGGCTCCTGTCCTCATGACGCCGGATATCCTTTTCCCGGATATCCCCGCGGTTCACCAGCATCTGCGGCACGCTGTGATCCTGGCTGCGCAGCACATACTTTGATTTTTCAAAGCAGTAAATCCTGGAATCCCCCACATGGGCAAACTTTGCAGAATCTTCCGACAGAGTCAGGCATGTCACCGTCGTTTTCATGGAATTCCCCGCATGTTCCTCAATCTGCTTCTGCAGAAGCCCCTGCTGTGCCTGCAAGATTCCCTCTTCTATACTAAGCGAACGTTCCAGCGCGCCCTTCACCTGCTCCACGACAAAACGCGACGCCGCGTCTCCCTTCCCATGCCCGCCCAGCCCATCGCACAAAATGAATCCCAGACGCCCCGGCATAATAGAAACATCCAGCGCGTCCTCATTTACCGCCCGTTCCCCCCGGCTTGTCAGCACACTGTATGTGATATTTAACGTGGTCCCCATCTCTCCCTCCTCAACTGTATCGACTCTCATACCATAGAATAATCATTCTGTGGTATTTTCCAGCAAACACTTATATTTAAAAACACAAAAAAAGCACTATACTGCGCCGCATGGTGCCTTTTCCGAATACAACAAAAAGACCTGCGCCGTAAAAGAACGTTCAGGTTTTTTTTGCCATGCCCTAAATGCCGTCCAAATGCCGGACAGCGCTATCCAAATGTTAATTTTTGTTAAATTTATTGAAAACAATAGACAATTATGCTACGATAATCATGTTATATTGCACTTATAAGCATAAGAAATCTCATACGTACCACAGAATGATTATTCTGTGGTATTTTATTATATCACCAGCCTCATCCGGCTCAAAGTCCTTTCATGTATGGCGGCGCTCACTGCCACATAGATCCGTGTTGTCTCAATCCGGCTGTGCCCCAACACATCCGCCAGATGCGCCAGATTCTTCTCAATGGCATAGAAAGTCCTGGCAAACAGGTGGCGCAGGTTATGCGGAAATACTTTTCCTGGCTCCACATTCGCCGCAGCGCACAGCTTTTTCATATCATGGCAGATATTCGACCTGTCCATGGGCTTTCCGCTTCTTGTCCTGAATATATATCCTCCCTCAATTCCCTGCTCTTTCACATACTTCAGGAGCTTCTTACGCAGCTCTTTCTGCAGGATAACCATCCTGTTTTTCCCTTTCATACGGATTTCCGCCCTTCCCCGCCTGACAGCTTCCACCGTAATATACTCCAGCTCTCCAATCCGTATCCCCGTGCCGCACAGCGTGAGCATAAGCATATACAGCCGTTTATTCTTCCTGTCCTTTGCCGTCTGTAAAAGCCGTTTGTATTCCGCCTCTGACAATTCCCGTGATTCCTGCGCAAATACCTGATGCTGCACCTTCAAAAGCTTTATCCGGCATTCCTGCCAGCCGCAGAAATCAAGAAACGCGCTTATTGCCGACAGCGCGCCATTAACAGTCTGTGCCTTATTTTTGCTCTGAAGATGCTCCCGGTATTCCAACAGCCGCAGCTTCGTCAGCTCTTCCCCGCCCAGGAACACTGCCAGACGCCTCACGGCCTGAATATATTTACTGACGGTCGCTCTTGACTTCTCATCCATAAAGAGGCTATCTCTAAACGCCTGCACCGCCGACTCCGTAATTTTCCTCATCTTGTGTTCCTCCCTCTTATTCCATTTAAAAGCGCACATGTATTATACTCTCCATCATGGAAGCCAGCAAGAAAAAAGATATGCCCTGAACTATGAACTATGATTGAACCATACCAAAATCTCTCCAAAATCAATTTGCCGCTTACTTTGAACAATTACAAAGTAAGCGGCAAATCGATTTTCTAAATAAAATATTCTCTACTGCAGCAGTTCCAGCAGCGCTTCCTGGCTGCCGTCAGCCGCCACTGCCGCCATACGGCTTCCCGCATGTATCGGTATCAATGCGCCTTCCCGGCAGAAGAATTCCTCTGCCGTCCTGTAAACAGACAGCGGATCAGATTTCAGGCAATTTCCGATTTCCTTCTCATAGGCTGCGGCTTTCTCCTCGCTGCCAGACAGAAGCGCCTGCAGCGCCCTGTTCTGTGTCCCGTCTTCCGTCAGGCTCAGGTACAAATCATACCCATCCTCCGGAAGTCCTTCAGAACTTGCCGATGAATATTCGATGCGCTCAATGGTCAGCCCATATTCCCGAAGCTGTTCCTCGAGGGCGTCTACAGCCCCCTGGGATCCTACATCGGCTCCCGCCAGGACTGTGAGGGATTTCCGGGTTTCACTCAGTCCCGCAAGTACCTTCTCTGCCGCCTTTTTGTCATATGGCAGAATACTTGCGAAATTCGGTTTGCCCATTCCCCGTCCAAGAATGCTGTCAGGAACTTTCCCTTCTCCATAAATAGTATCACACAACGCTTGTCTATCTATCGCCTGGATAATAGCGCGGCGTATTTCCGGATCCTCTACCTTAGGGCTTGCAAAGCGGAAGCCAATAAATGCATACGTTCCCTCGGGAAGTTCATACACGGAATGCCAGCCGCTTTCCTTTAACATGCTTTCTGTACACTCCTGATCTGTCAGAAACATATCAAGCGAGTAATTTTTCAAGTTCTCTTCCAGCCCATTTTTCTCTGCCTTTTTCAGCAGTACTGTAGCGTAAGGATACTCTGCCAGAGAAGTATTTTCACTCTTAGCCAACAGGATCTCCTTGCCTATAACTGCCTCTGTAATCTGGTATTCCCCTGCTCCCAGCGGATATTCGCTTGCACTCAGCTTTGCTACCGGAACGGAAAGCATATCAATGCACTCTGGGGATACCTCCAGGAAATGAAAGCGCAGAGTCGTGTCGTCCACAATTTCTATCCCTTCGATAGATGTAGCTGTACTTCCTCCATAGGCTTCCGCTCCCTCAAGCTGGACGACTGCCCCAAGCGATACTCCGGAAAACATTCTTTCCCTTACGTAAGCTTGATAGGACTCTTTTACATCTGCCGCCGTCACAGGGCTTCCGTCGCTGAATACTGCATCTGTCAGCGTTACCTCTGCCTGTTTTGCCTCCGTATCAAACGCAATGTCTTTTGCCAGGCATTTCTCTGCTTTTTTTGTGCTGTCGACGCGCACCAGCGGCGTATACACCAGACGGCGCAGGGCGCTGCCTGAAACCGTATCATGCAGATAAGCCGTATGGGCGTCCGAAAGTCCTGCGTCTCCTATCACAAGCTGCGCTTTCTGCTCTGCGCTTTTCTGTACCTTAGTTTTATCTCCATGAAGCACTTCCTGCCAGCCTTCTTTTCCCCCATCCTGTCCATAATACCAGAATGCAGCAGCCCCTCCGGCTGCCAGGACAAGGAGCAGGAGCAGTGCGGCTATCAGCCGCTTTCTGCCTCTCTGCTTTCCTGTTTCCTTTTTTTCTTTCTGCTGTTCCGTTCCTGCCTGCTGTTCTTCTTGCAGTTCTTCCTGAAGTTCTTTCTGATTATCCATATTAAGACTCCTCTTCTTTCTCCTTCTTCCTTCTTTTCACAAAGAGAAGGGCTCCAATCATAAGACCTGATACTGCCAGAATCAACAAATATCTTCCTATCTGCGTGTCATCTCCAGTGCGCACTGTCTCTACCGGGTCTTCGGTCTCTGTATCCAACGGCTCTGTGCCTGGCGCATACGGCTGCTTCTTCGGTATCGGCCATACCTCCATATCTGCAGTTATGCCCTCTCCGCCATCTTCAAGAAGCGCCGCGCCGCGGCCGATGTCTACATGTACCCGGTCAAGAGAAACTACATCCCGCCCCATATAGTGATCACGGTGTACTTCCGCCAGCTCAAATTCACTGCTGATTACCAGCTGCGGCCCTGCGGCGGGAAGCCCGCTCTCTTCTTTTCCTTCCATCGTTACTGCATCGTTAAAGTCATTGACTTTCTTTGCCAGCGTCTGGTAATCCTTTGATGCATCATACAGCCCTGCTCCCAGCGTCGCCGCGTTCACAGCCTGTCTTCCGGGATATTTCACCGAGAAGGAGGCGTCGTCCTTTGGCTTCATAATCGATACACGGTAGCGGTACGGGGTGAGATAATTGGGAGATTCCTTTTCCATATCTGCCACCGGAACACGGAACATATAGCGCCCGTCCTCCCCTGTCAGTATACGGGATTTCCCTTCTGCGTCCGGCGTCTCTTTCCAGGTCTGTGCAACAGGGTCATAGCGGTACAGGATGATATTTACTGCCTTCCTTCCCTGCTCTTCCCCATTACGTATGCCGTCCTTGTTCTCATCCACAAACACACTTCCTGCCACGACAGTTTCCGTATCCAGTACATGCAGTCCGAAATCCAGCATATCCTGCACAGTGGTGTATCCTATGTGGTAGATGTAGCCGTAAGCGTTCTCTTTCTCTGCCGCCCCTCCCAGACGGAAGCTGCGGGTGATACCCTGCGCCTGATCGGTCAGGTATCCCGTAAGATTCAGGTGGGCATAATCATTATCTGCCCTGTCATCCCCGGCATTCAGCGGCACATAGTATGCGTTAGACGGTTTCTCCATGCGCAGCCTGTACCTGTAAGGACGTCTGGTCTTTCTGTCCAGTACGGGTACATCCGCAAAGCGGTAGTTTCCTTCTGCATCCGTAACACAGGATGCATATGCCCGGTAGACGCCATCCTGAAGGATTCCGTCTGTCTCTTCGCCTGGCACGTCTGTCTCGGTGGGCGATATCCATTCAGGCTCTTCCGGTACTGTACCCGGCTTCTGCCCCGGTTCCTCGTCTGGATTCTTTCCTGGCTCTGTATCCTCCGTGGACGGATTCTCATCCTCCGGTTCTGCCGCCCTCCCGCTCTCAACTCCGTCAGACGGCTCCTTATCGGGTTCTGTATTTCCCGGGGGTTCCTTATCAGGTTCTCCTTCTTCCTTCTCCGCAAACAGCGCCAGC
Organism: Hominisplanchenecus murintestinalis; assembly: GCA_004793585.1. Lineage (GTDB taxonomy): Bacteria > Bacillota > Clostridia > Lachnospirales > Lachnospiraceae > Hominisplanchenecus_A > Hominisplanchenecus_A murintestinalis. The sequence continues at coordinate 300,658 of SRZB01000002.1, forward strand.
CCGGAAGCTGTATCTCCCTCCTCAATGTCTGTACCTTCAATCATCACATCCAGATATACCGTATGTCCTTCCATTCCCGGTTCTGCATTCTGCAGGCCGTTCCAGTCTTTATCATTCCATACGACTCCTTCGATCAGGCTTCCCCTGTAAGGCAGGAACCCTGCATCTATACCATCATAGTTCTCAGCCAGCACGATACTGTAACCGTCAAGCCTGTTCTCTTCCGTTTCCTGCGGGTCTGCTGTTTTGGGCGCCACCAAAATTTCAGGCGTCAATTCTGAAGTAGATTCATTCAAATCACTGTCATTTATCCCGTTTCCGGTCAAATGCCAGGTAGCGTCAAATCCTTCCGGCATTTCGGGTATCTTTACTTTATATCCGAGAATTACCCTGCGTTTCGCCCCGTCCGTTTCGTTCAGAATTCCGTTCGTCGGAAGTCCGTCAAACCGATAGACGCCGTTTTTATCTGTCTCGGTGAGCATCTGCCCTCCCTCATCCGGCTTACCTTCCTGAGCGTCCAAATCCGACTCCGGTTCAGGCTGCGCACTCATAAATGAAATCCATTCATCAGCTTTCTTCCACTCGCCGCCATCCAGATAATACTGCTCCAAAAGAACCTTCACTCCAGACTGCCGTTTCTCTGTCTCCTGGCGTATTCCATCAGCAGTTCCCTTTTCATCATAGTCCTCCGTCCACGCGGTTCCTGTGATCGAAGTCGTCTGGTATGGTGAAAATCCGGCATTCATTCCGCCGATATCCTCAGAATAGGCCACGTCATAATCCTTACCGTCAATTCTTCGGTAATTATAACTGTTCCCTGAAAAACTGTTGCTTACCGGTTCTGCGAAAAGCAGCCAGCCGCCATTCTCTTTTGCCGGCCAGGTCATCCGCATTCCTTCCCATACCAGCTTATTGTCCTTCTCACTGCCTTCTTCTACCAGGTATTTACTCACGGCATATTGTTTCAGAACTGTCTGGATCACCGCGTCCTCACCGTCCAGGCAGAGCCGGTATCCCGCCAGATAACGCTTCCCTTCCATATACAAAGATGGCGGAAGTTCCTCAAACTGATAGGTTCCGTCTGCGTCCGTTGTCTGTGTCTGATGAAACTCCTCTTCCGGAACCACATTCCATGCTCCGTCCTTATAATATGCCTGCTGCAGCACCAGTTTCAGGCCCTCGATTCTTTTTTCGCCTTCGTCCAGGATGCCGTCATGATCGACATCTTTCCAGGCCGTACCTAAAAGTGATGCATTTTCATAGCGTTTTAGGCCGCCGTCCCATCCGCTTCTCTCAGCGCCCTGGCATGCGTCATAGGCAACGCCTTCGACCTCCGCCACATTGATGGGGTTCGCATTCTCTTCTGCTTCTGCCGCCACTATAATGTACTCTTCTTCGCCAGTCAGCCTGCCGCTGTTTTCATCGTCCGAGATGATCCAGTCACTATCCTTCGCCCGGTTGCTGCCTGCTCTGTACTTTGTCACTGCATAGGTTTCAAAGATCCCTGCATCCTCGCACTTATCCATGTCAATACGCACCTGATAGCCATATATCTTGAAATCATCAGGGTCTCCAACATGTGTTTCCAGCTTGTTGAACAGATAGCGGCCTGTTACTGAATCCGTCTGTGCTTCCTGTACAGTAAAGCTCTCGTCTTTTATCCATGTATCATTTTCATAAATAAATCTCTCCAGCTTTACCGTTACCTTTTCTTTTATGGGCGCTTCCTCCGGATCCTGAACTCCATTATAGTTCTTATCCTCCCAAATCCACCCTGAAATACTTCCTGTCGCATAAGGCAGCTCTCCGGCATTTCCACCGGCCTTCTCTTTCGGCGCTGCCAGCATGTCGTATATCTTTCCGTCCGGCGCCATCACACAATAACTGCTATACGCCTGTTTTACCTCAACGGCAGCCGGCAGGAACTCTTCTTTTTCCATCAATGTCAGCGGTATCTTCAGTTCTCCCGGGTTCTCCCCTTCCTCTTCTTCTGCCGCCGTTCGCTGCCGCGCTCCCGGACTTTTCTCATCTTCCGGCTGCAAATCACTCCACTTATGGCTGTCTTTTCCCTGGCGGTATTTTGTCAGCGTCCATCCCTGGTTCATGGCATCCATCCGTATCTGGTATGCGGTCAGGCGGCGCGCATTTCCTACCTCCAGCATCGCCGGAACTGCCGCAAATTCATACCGTCCCTTATCCGTGACAGCTGACGCATAGTTTTCTTTTGACAAAACCCATTCACCATTCTCATCCAGATAATACTGATCCAGATATACCGTCTGGCCGTCAATCGGCTCATCTACCGTCTCGTCACTTCCCCTGATGCCGTCATAGTTCTTATCATTCCATACCCAGCCGTACAAATTCGTAGTCTCCAGCTCTTTCAGTCCCACATCCGGTCCTGCCGCCCTGTTCGCTGTCAGGATATCATAATCACTGCCTGCGTACGTATACACATAAGCGTCATTCTTATCCTCATTTGTTCCTGGAGACGCCTTTTTCGCTGTCACGCCAAATTCGCGCTCTACTTTTCCATCCCAGTCTGTCAGTTCATAAGGTTTCGACAAATCCAGCGTTCCTTTCGCGTCGCTGTCTGTCTCATTTCCCTTACCCTGATGATACCATGTCGTCTCATAGCCGGACAGCTTTTCCTGGCGGGGCAGGGTCACCTTATATCCTGCCAGATACCATTTTCCATTTTTTTCAATATGCGCCGGAAGATTTTCCAGAAGATATCTGCCATCAGCTCCTGTTACCGCCTGTGCAAAGTCTTCGGCTTCCTTTATCCACTTCCCTTCTTTTGTCATATAATACTGGTCGGCCAAAACCGTAAGCCCGGCAAATCCTTCCTCATCCTCCTGGTAAAGTCCGTCATACTCTTTCTCCTTCCAGATGATTCCCGTAAGCTCTCCCGTCTCAGGGCCTTTCAGTCCGCCGTCATAACCACTTACATTCCCACTGCTTTTTACGATGTCATACCTGACATTTCCTTCATCCCGGCAGTACGCCTCATTATGCGGAATAGTTGACACGCTTGCTGCTGCAAAATAATTTTGTTCTACCGGCGCCGTCCCTTTCGTCATATACAAGTCTGTCGCCGCCAAATCACTATCCACGGCAGTATCTTTTCCCTGATGATAACGTGTGACACGGTACCCCTCCGGCAGCTCTTTTAATTTCAGCCTGTAGTAAGCTACGCAGGCTTTCTTTGTTTCCGGATTCTCATAATAAGTAGAGACATTCGAAAATTCGTAACGTCCGTCGCCGTCTGTCTGTGCTGTCCGCTCGTCTACCTTCGTGAAACTGCCGCCAGAACGGATATACTGCTCCAGAATCACAGAAACACCCTGAATCCCTTCGTCTCTGGATTCCTCTCCCTTCTTACGTATACCGTCATAATCTTTATCATCCCAGATTACGCCGCTTACCTTTACGTTCTCAAACTCTTTTAAACCGCCGTCAAAATCCAGCAGGCTGGCGCCATCCGTCACATCATAATTTTTTCCGGCATAGCTCATAATATAAACCGGGTCGGTTCCTTCTACAGCCTCATTTGCAAGGATAACCGGCGCGCCGTCTGTGAGATAATAAGCCATCTTGCCGTCAGATGTCTGAACCGGCGTGGTCTTTAAATCACTGTCTGCCTCTGTGTCTTTCACTGTCTGGTATTTCGTAACCGCATAATGAGCAGGCAGTGCTTCCAAATCCTCCTTGTCGATGCGGAGCCTGTACCCGGCCAGACATGCTCTGCCATCCGGCTCAGGCGTATAAGTCGTCATCTCCTGGAAAACGAAATTCCCTGCATTTGTAGTGGTCTTTACTGACGTGAAGTCTTCCTGTTCCATCCACCGGTTTGTATCCGCATCTAAATAGTAACGTTCTATCGTCACCTTGACGCCGCCGATTCCCGGCTCCAGGCCTTCCCGCACGCCATTGTAGTTCTCATCACTCCAAATCGTATTTCCCAGGAATCCTCTTCCGGCATTTACAAGTCCAAAGGCCAGTTTATATTGAGGTGCATAACCCTGCCCTTTCTCGTCATACAGCGGTTTTCCGTTTTCGCCAAGCTGGTATTCCATAAGGAAAGGTTTTGTCTGCATATAGATTCCGGACTTCTCCAAATCATTGTCGTCATCCTCCAGCAGAGGGTCATCATTATACTTATAAGGAGTTGGCTTCAATACAACGGATTTATCCTCATTTTCTGCCTGCGCCACATACCAGCCCGGACGCACTTTGAATGTAAATTTTCCGTTTTCAGCGCTTCCGGGATTACTCTTATCTACAATCTCCGTCAGCATGGACGCCGGCTTTCCGTCAACATCCAAAGCTTCTTTCAGCTCTTCTGTATCCGGATCGTACTCGTAAAGCGTCACGCGCATCTTTCCAAGCTTCTTCTCATCGTCGGTCATACGCCCGTCAATCTCCGGGGCGTCCTCCGGCCCATGCTCATCAAACCATGCCCATCCTCCTACCGTGTGAGGTCTGCCTACCCCTACATTATAAGAAGTCATCTGCCTGTCATAGCGCTGATGAGGCGTAAGCCCATCTGCCCCTACCGTCGTATTATCCAAATCCACCGCCGCTACATGAATGGCGTCTTTCGTCTGTGCTACCAGTGTGTCTACCACCATAGCATCTCCCGGTGCATCCCCCACGCCTTCTTTCCCTAAATCTGGGAGAGTGTCGCCGCTCCGGTAAACCTCAAGACCTGCTTCTGTATCGCCAATCTTCAATGTCGTAACTGCATAATTTTCCAGGCTCTCCGGGAACGTAAATCTCAGCTTGTAATCACCTGGCAGAAGATTAGAAAGCATATAATAGCCTTTATGCCCAAAGTAATCACTCTCTGAAATATATGACGCCGCCGGCCCACAGTCTGTATAAGCAATGAGTCCTGTTCCGGTTCTCACATATTCCCCCGTGTCTTCATTGATGAGCGCATATTTCACTGCTTCGCCTTCACGCTGCACTTCTGCGATCGCTTCCCCATTTCGGTTCACTATATAGCCTTTTTCACTTAAAAGCTCTACTTTGACCTTATTAATTCCCGGATCATCTGCTTTACCGTCAAAGTCCAAATCTGTGGTAAGCTTGGAAACCTGAGGACGTCCATTCGTCCCATCTTTATATTCTGCCTCATTCATCTCTGCGTCATAATTAAAATCATGCCATATATAGCTTCCAATATACCCCCTGCCTTCCGGCGCATTGAGATACACGCCGGCCTTACTGTTCTCTCCGGTCATACCCGCGCCCACTGCGTGGTGGACAAATGTGTTCCAGCCGCAGTAGCCCAGGGATGCTATAAATTGAGAACTGGAATCTCCCGAAACATCACCCACATACTTTGGAATATTCAGCGGCGCATGCATTTTATAACTCATCTCAATCCGGTTATAACTTCCGATACAGTAGTCCTCTTTCTCCATCTCCATCCATATAGAACGGATTCCTTTGATTGCCGCCTCATAAGCATCCGGATTATTTTTTGTCGCCGCAATCAAATCTATCAGGCGAACCATTTTATAAGTTTTTTTCAATGCGTCGTTTCCAAACAGCTGTACGTAGAAATTTACCTCTCTGGTGCCCCGGGTACCCTTTTCTGTATCAGGTTTATATGCGGGAAGTTCTGAAACGTCCAATGCTTTATAAGTATTGCCGGACTGTTCAAACGGTCCTACCCATATATCATAATCTTTCGGACTGCCTGTATTCGTAGTCATTTCCAAAATTTTCCCATCCGGATACTGCTCTATTTTATTCGGGTCAAATACTTTCACCTGAATAGAATCCGGTATCAGCCATCCGTTCCAGGATGAATCCCTGGCGATTGGATTTCCGGATGTATCACCGCTGAATATCTGGAAATCATTATTGTATGGCAGCACATCATACATACAGATATGCTTATGCTCCTCCGGCTTTGCTTCTGTCTGGTTCAAAATGGACACATTAAAGCGATAGTCCGTGCCTTCCGGCACACTGGCCGGCCCGCTCTTATAATCGCGGTCACTGTGAACCTGGGAGTCGACTTTCTTTACCTGTTTCAGCGCAGGATCTTCTTTGAAGCTCAATCCCTTGATTGTACGCCTTAAAGCCATCTCTGCCGCCAGTCCGTTATTATTCAGGTCACGGGAGTCTCTCTCGTAGCCGCAGCTTCCGTAACCATCATCGTTCGACGGAATATATGGCGTATAATTACCATTCTTGAAACCGTATCCATAAGACTCCATCAAATCCTGGGATACTGCAGAACCGCGGTCTGCGTTCAGGGGCATCATGAATTCTACTACCAGACGCTCGCCTGGCATCAGCATTCCAGTGTAATGGAAGATTACCACCTTACGTTTATGGGAACTGTTCAGGTTTACAATCTTTTCTACATATTCTGGCGAAGCCGGATTTCCATCCCCATCCAGTTTCAAGGATACCCTCGGATTATCTACAATCTCCACGATATTCTGTCCATTTTCGTCCTGGAGCAGATTACCTTCCGCATCTGTTTTATCTCTTTCTACATACCATGTCCAGTGCGGAATTTCATAGTCCAGATTATCTGCCGGATTTGTAATGCTTCCCGTCACGCGGTAATCATCACTTAAATAATCCATGTCGTCCCCCTGAAGGCTGCTGTAGGGCACATATGCCAGATTATTCTGAAGGTTCTGGATATAAGGCAGCACTATCGACATATTCGGATCGGTAATTGTATCCTCTTCATTTTTTCCTTTTGGATCCAGATAACCCTTCTGCTCCAGCTGCGCATTGCTGTAATTTACCAGATACGTACGGTATTTCATTACCTTACTTGCAGATGGGTCTACCAGGATTGCCGCGCTTCCTACATTCCAGCGGTAGCCATTAATACCGGAACCTGTATAGTATCCCATTTCCATTCGGAATCCAAGATAGGGAAGCTCAGGATCTACATAGATTCCTGCGCGCCCTCTTTCTCCCAGCCCCGAATATTTCGTATCGTCATAACGCGTGATACACTGTGCAAAATAATTCGAATGAATTGCCAGCATCGGGTCGCCTGACAGCGTGGCTGCCTGCACAAACGCACAATTTTTCTTAACATTGTCCGGTATTTCATTTACATTCAGACGGCTAGGATCGACATCATCCATCTCTTCCTTCACGTCCTCCGTATCCGGATCGGCGTCTACTGCCAGACGAAAACCAGACGGAACCGGATAATAAATCGGAGTAATGTCATCATCATAACCTGTTCCGGCTTTCACTACAAAACGCACCTGGCGCACATTATCAGGAATTCCATCCGCTATCAGGGTATTAGCAGCCAGGCTATACCCGGCGGTATCGCCTATCAGCGTCCAGGAACCATCCCCATACGCCGCCCGATCCTCTTCCGAATCCGGATACAGGTATCCATCCTCTGCATGAGGATTTGTACTGGTACGGACAAGCACATAAACTTTCAGCATGCTCTCCAGCTTCTTCTTTTCTTCTTCCGTCAGGGTATCGGGCACTTCCCATACCCCGGTCCGGATCGCCTGCACTTCCGGCGTTACCTTAGGCCCTGTGACTGGCGCGATTTCACCGGTAGCTGTAGCTGTCCCATGAAACGGCAGCGCTATATCCACAAGGAACCTGTTTACCGCACCGCCTTTATTCTGCGCCTGATCCAACAGATACTGCATGCTCGTCGCACCCTTGATATGGACATCTGTTGCCGTGACAATCGTCTGCTCATCCGGGTCTATAATGGAACGGCGCGGCATAATAGAGTCAATACGGGCCGCCCCATCCGGTTTCCGAAGCCGGAAAACTGCTGAGCGCGCTGTCGTATATAAATCTGTATAATCGCCGTCCCTGTCATAGTCTGCCGCCTTCGCTGCTTCATCATCCTCGTCAGCTTCTTCATCTGCCTCCTGATCCATCGCCCGGTTTACCCACAGCACCAAATCCTGCGGCTGCTCTTTGAGGCCCTCAGAACCTGCGTTAAAATGTCCGTCTGTCTCATGAATCGTCACATAAGTCCTGCAGCCATCTGCCAGCCAGGTATCTCCGGCAGTACCTACGGTAGACTCTTCCCCCAGGTTATCTACCCTTGTCTTAATCCTTACTTTAACCCAGCTTCCACATGCCAGATATCCGCCCGGTTTTGCTCCGGTATATAAGGAATCATAATCTTGATAACCATCGTCTGCCGGTGTGGAGAGTTCTATGACTACGCTCTCCGCTTCATGCTGTTTCTTTTTATCCGTATTTGGATACTCCGGATAACCCGGATATCCGCTTCCAAGGCTGTTATAATCCGTTTTATGCTTAACTTTCAGGTTCCATCCGGAATCTTCATCCATAAGTTCAGCCATATCTACCGTTTTCGTCTCGGACGTACGGGCATCATAGTACTCTACCACGATATCATCCGGATCATACGTATCATCCTCATCCCAGAATGTTACTTCCTGCGGCAGATCAAACACAAACGCCAGCTTCGCATGGTGGACAGAACCGGTATAGCGCAGACCGTCTGCCTGGTTCAGTACCTTCGAACCATACCACAGTACATCGCTGTACTCCAGCGGCTTATCTCTTTCCGGATACGGAGAGGGAAGCGTTGCTTCCTCCTGTCCTTCACCCCCTATGTGGTACTCGCTATACACCATGCCTTCTTCTGTTTTCGTAAAGCCCACTGTATTGTAAGCAATCAAACGCGGCGCCCTGGTATACATCCTGGTTCGGTTGTACAGGCCGATATCTGCAATCTGCTTTTCTTTATCTTCTGTATCCGGATGCGTATTTGCCTGGCTGCCATTGAAGTCCTTCTGCTCCTCCGTAAGCATCAGCGGATTCCTTATATTTGCGGCATAATCTTCCACATTAAAGCTGTCTGTTTCCGAATATGCCCATCCGCTGTCAAAAAACGCTCTGTTACCATTTGCACTATCTGCGGGCTGATATAGAGATACTGCGTCCAGACGCTGGGAATCTCCTGCATTCACCCCCACATTATACGGGTTGCCGCTGATTCCTCCGTCCCACTCATATTTGAAACCTTCCATTTGGCTGCCGATATAGGTACGGATGTCTTCATATCGGTTATCTTTCGTTGTATCCCGTATCACGGCGCCGTCTGCCCCTTTTATGGACAGGTCCGGCAATTTCTCCGTAAATACTTTAAATGAATAAATCTTTAACGCCCCTGAACGGATTTTTGCTTCCAAATCCTTCTGCGCCACATCTCCCTGTGCATTTAAATTAGCTTCTATCCTTACCAGATAACGTCCCTCTGTCTGCCCGGTATCCTTCCCGTCCTCATATTCGGGTATCTCCACATACTGTACATCTGCGTCATAGAGCTGCTTCTCCGCTTCCGTAGCCGGTGAAACCGTATTAACTGTAGGAGCGCTCCTCTGATTCAATTCCCATGCAATCGGGCGTCTGGCATTATCTTCGTTATCTTTTGTATACGGCTTGCCATCGGCGGCCATCGGCACCACGCCTTCCGGAAGAAGCACATTGATGACCGGAAGCATATAAGTTCCCATAGAGCCGCCGTCTTTCGGATAACTATGGGCATGTTTTACTTCCTGATCCCCATATTCATGCCACCAGTAACGGTTTTCCACATTTACATTCACCCAGGCAGTATCGCCTTCACTGTCCGTATAATAGCCCGCTGCCGTCTGCCCGGTTCTATCCGCACTTTCTCCATCTGTGATAGCCGTCCACAGACGCAGAAGCGGCTTTCTCATCTCCGTCCTGGTTCCCGTCGCTGCATACAGATCTGCTTTATCTGCCGTATGGTAAGCGCTATATGCTTTTCCGGTATTCTGGCCATCCGCTCCATTTGCTCCGCCTGTCTGCACCTCGCTGCATTGGACGTTATATCCATTTACGCTCAGTGTGTTCGGCGAACCAACCGGGTTGATATAGTTATACCAGTGATGCCAGCCGGAATGTTCATGGGCGTAGGAACTCATATAGTCCATTCCGTGAATCTGGAAATGGGCATTTTTACTCCGGTTCGAGCCCACCCACTGGGTAATATCATATATCTGATAATAATAATAGTTCTCCCCTGCATTTGTCACAGGCTTCATCTGCACCCTGTCGTACCATTTCCCGTCCGCGTTAGTCGTATTCACATGGCATTTAATATCCACACGCATCTGATACCCTGATTCACTGCCTCGGTTAAACCAGCGCTTCAGCGGGTAATTTACTGTAACTTTCACAACATACGGAACCAAATTCTCTCCCTGGTAATAGTTTGCATTCGCGGCTGTATTCCAGAGTGGATCCTGCGGCTGCTTGGGCGCCTGGTATCCTCGGTCACTCTCAGGCGTCTGGATAATCTCAGCCTGGATATTTTCTGCGGGAATTGTGCCTCCCCACGTATTAATATCTGTCAGATACTGGCCTGATACCTGAAGGTTTCCGTCCTCATCCAGCAGCGGTTCCGTTCCCAGAGGGAACGTATAGAGCATCTCTACCCCATCCACTCCCCAGTCGCCATAATTGCTTGCCGTCAGGCGCGCCGTATAATCCTGCTGGTATTCTAACGTTGTGATATAACGGTTATAAAGATACCACCTCAAATCATAGAGATACCAATTCCAGCAGTCCCTGTTATGGTAATAATCCCCGGGCTGAATCCACCAGCTATAATCCAGGTTCCTGCCTGTCTCTATGCGCCTTCCTGCATTATTTTCCGTATATCCCCCGTATCCCAGATACTCGCTTCTGTCTCTTTCTATATCTGGAATTATCTGGCTGGCGGCATTAAGCCATGCTTTCTGCAGATGGGTACGCGCTTCGCTCCATACAATCGGCGTCCGCTTTTCACCCTCTCCGGCCTGCTCCCAGTTCTGGCTGGCAGCAGTCCGCGGGCCTGTCACAAACACAAAGTAATCACGGTTTGCATTTGACGCCCCCTGGTACAGTATCTGCCCCGGAAGGCTGTCTTTTCCGGCGCTCCCTGCGCCTGGCGTATACCGCGCCTGCTGCATGTAAGAGCCGGCGGCAATATCATAATCCATAAACCGTCCGTCATTCCCCCAGGCGCTTCCATTATTCGCTGTCCCCGGAATATAGACCTTCGTTCCGTCAAACATCTTATATCTGTCGCACTGATCGTTCTTGTCCGCTGAAAATCCCACATCATGGATGAGATAATCCATGTCCATCATTTTATCTGAAGTTTCCAGCACACGGTTAATCCATTTGCTGTCTGAACCTGTTGCCAGCGGCCACGCCTGCCCTGAAACAGTATTTGTCCAATACTCACCCACTCTCGGAAAATACGACGGCGACTGATCTGCGTCAGTTGCCAGACTCCTGTCCTGATCCGTCATAATCATGGGCAATCCGTCCTGATGCGCAGTAACTGCATAATGAAACGAAATACTATCACCAATCTCCATACGGACAGCTTTTCCCTTCTCGCTCACCGGACGTATCTGATACACGGTATATTCCGCATCCTGAGATATGCCGGACGCTCTTGGATCCAAATCTTTATACAGTTTCTTTCCGGGACTGTTTGTATCTACCGTAGAGTAAACGGAAGCGTCAGCATGATTCGTGTAAATCATCTCACCGCCGTAATCTTTTGCAGTAACTGTCTCTAATCGGTTTACTTCCCAGCGGATGCCTGACATATCCCTGTCAGCCCCTGTCTTATCCTTCCAGGTAATATGAACCCCGCTCATATCTCCTTTTGCCGCGTCTTCCAAAGCTTTTGCATCCACGTATTGAGAAGGAACCTTATCATAAAATACCGGGTTCAGCATCGCACCCTGAACAGTACCGCCGCTCTCAGCCTGGGTCAGATTCCGCAAGGTCGTCTTATACCAGAAGGTTTCATTTGGCCGGTATCCGGTTTTCTGGGCTTTTCCGGCGGCATATGCAGCAGCCGCTTCCTCCTCTGTATCGAAAATCTGTGTCTGGAACCAGAGAATCGGAGTCTCACGCCTCACTGACGGCGTTGCCTGCGCGCTGCCGCTCATTGACGTATTCTTTGCCCCTTCACCTAAGTGCTCTTTTTCCGTATGGGTATGCGTATACACCTCTGTTACTTTTAGAAGTCCGGTAAATATATCTGCCTGTACTCCGGTTCCCACACCGAGACGCTCATCCTGATAACGCCCTGCACCATTTAGAACAACCGGATTCAGCGCCTGCCCGGCTGGAATATCATAATATGTCCAGCGCACGGAAATCACCCGGGACAGCATTGCTTCCAGCTCCTCCGGACTGTCTTCGTAGTCTGCTGCGTCCACCCATCGGCCTTTCTCAATATCCTCAGCTGTACGCGTATAGTTATTATAGGCATCCGGATTATCCATCCCGTCTTCATCCAAAACAAAGTATTCTTTCTTAATTGGAGGTCTCGGAGTAATGGTGTTCTCTTTCAGTCCTGTCGGATAGTCCGTTTCAAAAAGTCCGGTAAGCTCAAAAACCTGCAGATAACGTCCGTTCACCGGTTTCAGGAAATTAACGGTTTCCTGAATATTCTGGGAATGCTGGCTGTAGTTCTTTATTCCGCTCACAGTCACCTTACCCGGCTGTCCGTCAAATCCTCCCAATGCATCTGTTCCAAACGCGAACCCTATACTCAAATCTGACTGCCTGGTAACAAAATACGTACCGGAATCTGCCCGGCATGTATACTGGTGAACACGGCCGTCCAGAGCCACATTATCCATAAAATTCCGCCAATAGCTGACATCGGTGTTTCCATCGGTATTTCCTGACGTGTTGTAAAGTGTCCCGGCATCTCCATGATTCCGATGCCAGTCAACCGAATTCAGATTATAATTATTCGTTTCCTTCCCACCGTTAATGCGGTACTGTGAGTATCCGTGTTTTGTTCCGCTCGCGGCGTAAAGATAACTGTGTATCTCTTTCCCCTGGAAAGCCGTTCCGAATTCATCCGTCATCTGCGTGACAACTCGCAGCGTCACTGTCTTACCTGGCTTAATCTGGGCTGCATTACCTTCTGTCCCCAGATGGACGACGATTTGTTTGATATTCGTCAGCGTCTCTTCCCCAGAGGCATCTGCCATCCTGGAATAATCCGTCCCCGGATTCAGTTCCTGCTCCCCTGCATATGCAGTCATATCTGTATCTGCAATATCCGTGCTGTTGCTCACAATCTCCCACTTACAGATTCTCTGCCCCTGGGGCATATCAAACCTCAAATCTGTCTTTTCCTGAGGAACGCCTGCACCCGCCCAGGAACCCACTGTTATCAGGTATTCTATATAGTCCCAAGGCATCACATGCCGGCCGTCGATCTCTTTCTTCGGCGCTTCAATCGTACAGTCATCCAAATCATATGCAAATTTGTTTGTATCTCTGGTACGCGTCACTTCCACACGGAGATTCCCTACCAGGTTACTCAAACGCGTGGTCGCCGCCTTCGTTGTGCCGCTCAATTCGCTGAACGTACCATGGTTCGGGTCAATCGTTGTAAATGTTGCCCCCAGGTTCTGCGTAATTGACGCATTCACGGCATAGCCGTTCGGGCTGTTCCAGCCATAGGAAGGGATGGAATCAAAGTCCCAATTCGTATAGCTGTCTCCGCGGAACACCGCCTGGCTCCTGTCCACAAATACGCCGTCATAACGGAATGCATAGTCTGTGGCCGTCTTGCTCGCCGACAAGTACTGCCCTGCCTGCATAACCGTTTCCGGTTTCTCCCGATTCCCTGCTACAGCTTTAAAATCAAGCTTAAAAGAATTCACATGCGCCCTGTCATACGCACGCGCCTTCCCGTCCGTCTGCGTCACACTGTAGCTGGTTACCATATCCAGATTGTCATGAAGCAGCTTCTCCACATCAAGCACATAATCTTTTCCATTAGCATCCGGCGTCAGGAGCGGCTTGAGCGTCTCCAGTGTAAAACTCATCTGCTTATTACTCGAACCGACCAGCAGCAGGCGGTTCACCCGGAACCAGTCTCCGTCAATAAACTCCTTTGGAATATACAGCTTTTGCATATTAAACGCGGCCTGCAGGGAATTTGTGGTAAAAACCCCGTCCAGACGCGAAGCATGCTCTTTTTCTGTACTTCCATCCTGACGGTTCCACGCCCTCACAACGTACTCCTCCACATTCGGCGTAAGATTGTCATTTTGGTAATCATTTAATGTACCGACCTTAGCCGCCACAGAATACCCCGCCTGATATGGAATCAGATACCCCCGCATATGCGCCGTCTCAAAAGTATCTGTCCAGGCATGCGCCGGCCTTGAGCCATCACTTGTATAATAATACTCCGTATTGTACTGCGGATTTGTCCTTCCTTCGTTTGGCGTATATACACAGTAATCGATAGGCGTAATCCTGTTCTGCGCATGTTTAATGCTGTCTCCCAGCCCTGTCCCCGGCTGGTTTACGTAAACATAAGGCTTCCCTTTGATGAGCACATCAATATTACTTGCGTTTCCGCTCAATTCTGCTGAATACTTTCTTCCGACTTCTTTTGCATAATCAGAATTTCCGTTCCACTTCTCGGTAACAATCTTAAAGTTCTTTACAAACTGCCATTCTTCGAGCCAAATCTGGTTTACTGCCGCCGCCTCTTCTTCTGTCTGACCTTCTGAAGCATACAGGAAGAAAATCTCATTGAGTGTACCAAGCTGATCTTTTGTAAGCGTTACCGTCCTGGTCTTTGCCGGGTCTGCCTGATAACTTACCACATTTCCCTCTGCATCTGTAACTTCCGAATATCCTTCCAATTCCAGGATAATCGATGTCATATGAGTAAACACATCATTTTCAAGCTTCAGTCCTGTAGTTAAAAATCCATAATATTTAAATTCTGTATTCGGCTCAATCACCGGAAGCGTATCGGAGAGTACTACTTTGTCAGAAAAGCCCACACGCCCCGCCCAGTCATAGCCGTCAGCCTCTTTCCAGTCATCCAGATTTCCGGTCTGTGAATAGTCATGCGTCAGATTCTGCGCGCCATTCCCGCCATTCGATATATACCCTGATGTAAAGCAGGAACCACGGTAAAAGCTTACTGCAAACTGATTCTGGTCTGCAAACTTCACATTCGTATCGTCATACTCTGATGTTGCAGCACTATGAACTCCATTCCTCACGTAGTTATTATCACGCACAACTCCCATCACCGCCGAGGATTTCATATCACGGGCAGTTCCGAGGTACTCCGTCCTGACCCAATGCCATCCCAGGCCGGAACCCCATTCTACATGACCTCCCCAGTACTTATTCCAGTATGACCACGAGGATTGAACGCGCCTTCCGCTGGCAGCTCCGGCATCTGTACGCTGCTTTGACCTGCCATTTGTCTTATTTCCTATCGTCAGCGTAGTTTCTGCAGTCAGTTCCGCTTTTCCTGTCTTATAAAGCCGCCCGGTGACCTCAAACGCAGAACGGGTATTGGCGTCATTCTCCCTGTACCACGTCCCGTAATCCGGATCTGCCGCCATAGTTTCCGCCTCATCTTTATACCCCGGCTGATTCACATCCATATTCACCACAATTCCCGTAACCGGGTTTTCCGGGCCATCCAAACTATATGCATATGCATCTGTCCAGAACTCAGCCTCATCATCACTGTAGCCAAGCCCTTTTACCAGATTAATCCTGAAATATTTGTTCCCTGCAGCGTCCGTCTCGACTGCATTTCCCTCCCAGTCAGAAGGCTCTATTCTGTGAACAGCGCCATCTTCCCTGGTAACTTCTATCCAGTTAAGATACTCCCTGGTATTTGGATTCACTTTAAGGTAATAGGTATCGAAAATCTGTGACGGAACCGTAATACTGAGATTTACCGTAGCCGCCGTGTTCAGCGATTGGGTGTGCACCCAGCTGTAGTTCTGGTGCTCCTGGCTGCTGTAGGTATTGTAATTTGGCGCGCCTACGGGCAGATTTCCTCCTACATTTAAATATTGCCGAAAGTCTATCCCGAAAGAGCCAATGCCTTTGTAACCGATTTCCAGCTCCGTGTTATCCCCAAACGGAACATTATTCCAGCTGCTGTGGGTCGCCCACTCTTTTCGGATATGCTCCAGGGCATCTGCCTCTGCCGTAAATTTCCCGGCTGCCCCGTCGTTATAAAATGCCGATACCACAGTGTCAAAATACATCTTACTCACATATGACACCGTAGAATCTTTCGCTTTTACACACCAAAGGTCTCCCTCATCCCGAATTCCATCCAAATAATTTTCACTATGCGTATTCAAGATATCTGTAGTATTTAACGGTGAATCCTCATAGCCGTAAAATTCCACCCTCTGTTCTGTCCGCGTATCTTCCTCTGTCACCTTCATATAGCGGCCGCCCAGAATCTCGACCCGCGCAAGATGATTAATCCCAAGCTCCTGAAGCTGTGCCTCATCCAGCACAAGTCCCTCATCTGTCAGTGACAGACGGGTTCCATCCTCCAAATCGAATGCGGTAATCGTCCCTTTCGCGTCTGTTACCGGCTTCAGCGCCAATGGCGCGTCCGCACTGTCCACATCCGTAAGCTGTATGCTCCCAATACTTCGATACTGCGCCAAGAGCTCTTTCTTCACTACAAGCTTCGTCACATGGAAACCTGTATATGCCTCCCCGCTGCCTGAAGATACATGATCTGTAAACCGCACGCCGGCATTATCCTTAATAGGGAGGTCAATCGTGGCGTCTACATCATCCAGCACTGAAAAATAACTATAGCCGGATTCCGCCGGTGAAGAACCATTCTCCATGTTTACCCACATCTTAAAATCCCTGTCATAAGGTACGCCCAGCCTTGTCTGGTTCTTATCCGTCATTGACGTATCACTTACAGCGCTCTCCTTCACATCCGCGTACTGAATATGCGAATGCAGAGCCAGATAAGGACGCTGTACATGGAAACGTCCTGTATCGGACGCGCTTTTATTCTCTGTATAATCTGCATCATTCTGTACCAGCGCCGCTGCTGCATCCAGGTTGTCAAACCAATCCGTATTTCCATGCAGTTCTATCTGTGCGCTGTTCCCGTCTGCCTTCGTAGTACCGTAAAAGTCCGTAAACTGCAGACGGATATACCGCAGATAGGTAATCTCCGGAACAGCTGAAAGCGGAATCCGCAGGCTTTTATCCGGCTGGCGGTACGCCTCTAGTTCTTCTGCTGTAAATACCCGGGACGGTTTATCCGGCTTTGCCCCATCCATAGCATCCCAGTTATAAAGCTCAAGAGATTTTATTTCACACGCTTTCTCTGTATCTGCCCCGATTACAATCTCCTCACTCTTAAATCCCTGGACGGCTGTTTTCTTAGTGCATCGGTCAGCTACACTAAGCAAATCAAGATCTGCGTAGCACGGTCCCGCCGGGCTGATAGACGTATTTTCCAGCTGAAAGCCATACCAGACTTCTTCATCATTCATCGTCTCCAAAGTATGGGGAGACGCGCTTCCTCCGTTCTGCTGAACCCCATCCCTTACCCAGTGGGTCGAAGCTGTCACTTTGGGCTCAAAATCTGCCACTTCCATTATAACTTTCTGTGTTTTCCCGAAACTCGCATAAAGATAGTGCTGCGGAAGCAGTCCGCCTGTCGCTTCCAGCTCTCCATGCCAGTCAGGTGTTCCATGAATCTCTACACGAAGGGCGTTATCCTGTTCCGGATCTTCTTCGCTCTGCCCTTTTGCATAAATATTTCCATTCAAATGTGAACAGACCAGCCGCACCTGTCTCACACCCTCTATCTGCGGAAAAGCCGAAACGGGAATACGAACCTCCTTCGTTGCTGCATCCATATATTGCTTTTTTACATCATCCCAGCTGATAGAAGCCTTCGGAGGTTCCGTCCCATAGGGTTCCTGATCCCAGTTGTAAATCCATAGCGCTGTCGGGATAACTGCCTCATCCCAATTCCCTGAAATTATGATTTCTTTTGCCTTAAACCCTCTAAGAGAGGCTGCCTCTCCTGCCGCCGCCTTATTCTCCAGGCTATCCATAGTAAATTCCAGATTTGTATCATCAGCCGCTGACGGGCTTCTGTTCTCTATCACAAAACGGTACCATGCATCCTCCGCCCGATACGGCACAGTCCCCGTCTTTTCCACTCCATCTCCTTCTTGATAAAATATGTCGCCTGTAATTACCGGATTAATCGCTTTTGCCGTCAATGCCGCAGCATCTCTGGCCGTCTGGTTCGGGACATTCAGCTCCGGATCATAATCTGTCTGCCAAATACCTGTCACGGTACGGCTCTCCGCAAAAGAAGGCACGCCTCGTACCTCAACCCAGCAATCATCCTCTACAGTCACATCCGATTCAAAATAAGAAAACGAGACTTTAATTCCCTGCAAATCCGGTATTTGTGGATTCTTAGGATCCGTTCCTACCCATACATCGTCAGTTAGTACAATATCTCCATCCTGCTGATACGCATCTATGGATTCCTTCGGAAGCACCCACTCTGCTCCCGATGCATCTATAAAAGTAATGGAATTAATGAGGGATTTCTCCACTGCCGCCGCATTTATGCGCAGTTCCCTCGCCCGGAAACCACCCCATTTTCCCTTGCTGTCCAGACTCAAAAAATCTCCCTGTGTAGACAAGAGTGCCGGAATCATCTTTGATGCGCTGTCATTTGTCATTACAAACCGATAAGCCGCATTATTCTCATTTAAAGGAACCTGTACGATATCATTATCTATCTCCTCCGGTCCATCTTTCCCATACCGGATACTTTTCGTCACGATTCCCGGTTTCGTGGGTTTTGCATTAATCGTAGCCTTGCTGACCCGGCTGCTCGCATCCTTCTTCTGATAGCCTGGATTCCCGCCTAATTCTACCAGGCTCTCATAGTATGTCCACTGCTGATAGTTAATTTGCAGCTGGTTTTCATACTTTATAGCCTGCATGGGATATCCTTTTACCTCAATTCTGCCATCGAAGCTCTTTCCAGGCCCAATACGGTGCTTAAAGTTCCAGCGGATACGTCCTGTGAAAGAGGTTCCTTTATTTGCTTCAAGGTATGCCTCCATCTCTTCCTGCATGGTAATGGTATAGCTCCTGCTACCGTCTGCCTCTTCCTCCACGCCCTGACGAGTGCCGCAAGGAACCCAGGAAAGCGTCCCCCCTTTCCCTTCTACCTCCAATTCCAGCAGATTCCTGCCCTCTTCACCTTCACAGAACCAGTCCTCCAGTTCTTCTTCCTCTCCCAGATAAATCTTAATCTCTTCCAGCCTGAAATGCTGCGGGAGAGTATCCAGTGCATAAGAATCAAAAATCGGCACATTCCCTTTATTCGCAAACCCTTCCAGAAAATACGATGAAAGCTCGCCTACGCCGGCTTCGATAGACGACACCTGCGCGCCAGAATCATTCTGTACATATTTCCGCTGCTCTACTGTTATTTTGCGCTGGTCAAACGGAGTATTGTTATTAAACTGCTGGCTCCAGGAATACCCCTTCCCGCCAAAAAATATTGTCGGACGCAGAACGCTTAGATTATTCAAGTCGCTCTCAAAGTTGTTTGGATACGGTATCGCTATATAATACACCTTCTGTGAAATGTGCCCGGGTGTTGTATCATGAGGAGAGTACAGAGCCTCATGTTCACGCGGAATATTAATCGTCCCCGCCGTAGGATAATAATACGGAATCAGCGGCTCTTTAATATTGGAAAATGTCTCCAAATCCCACTCTGCCAGCTCCTCAGCCGGAATATCCGTCACATCCCAGCAGAGCACACCGCCCTCGCCAGGCTTTCCTGAATATGGATATTCTCTCGCTTCAAGGTCAAACTCTGTATTTTTCGTAAGTTCACCCGTAACCGGATCATAACGCCAGGCCATCATATCAGCCTGAAGAACACCATGAACACCGCCGTTTACCGTGCTGCTCTGTACTGTGAAGTTAATGTCATAGCCATCCAGATAACTTTCTGCCTTTTCCGAAATGTTCTGCACAACTATTTTATAAGTCATATAGTTATACTGATCCCACATAGGCGGGTGCGTCAAAGCTTCTATAGAAGCTGTCCAGTTCAGGTTACTGTTGATAAACGCGATGGAATTGTAATTCCCCTGTTCACTGTCGGGATTCCCACCTACTTCAATCTTCTGATATCCCGATGTCACGTTGCCAAAAGCATCGCGGTATGTTGTGTAAGACATTCCTGCCTCTACGGAGGCACTGGCGTTTTCCGGTACATCCCCGAAATATTTGGATTCCAACTGTACAATGGCATCTGTCGTTCCATGCCAGATGCTGGCTGCTTTCACCATCTGAATATCCACAATACCTGAAAAGGTAAATGGCTGGTACTCATTCAGCGGCACTCCTTTCCAGCTTGACGCACCGTCAGGCGGAGCCATGATTTCCCCGCCCTGTGTATAGATCACAGTATTTTCTGTACCTACGCCATACCAGTTAGACGAAGGCATATCCCGTACCAGGGTACGGATACTGCGGTCTGCTGCTGTATAATCTTCCGGTATCTCATATGTAGTATTCAGGTTGCCTGCTTCATCGTAGACAAGAAACGGAGATGCCAGAGTTATCAGCATTCCCTGGGATTCTCCCGACGTATATCCCGGTTTCAAATTCAGGTTATATACTGCCGTTCCTGAATTCTTCAGCATATACGCCGGCTGCCCCGGCGTCACCTGATCCGCCCCGGTAACTCCGCTAAATGTGATCTTGTATGCCGGCAGGTTTGTTTCTGCCGCCTTCACCGGCGCAGAGCTGTAAGGCAGCCCGGACAATATGCAGGCCACTGCCAGCAGCCAGCACAAAAATCTCCTTGCAACGTCACTAATCCTGTTTTCTGTTTCTTTTTCCATCATAAAACATCCCCCAAAACTAAATGCCAAGTTTTTCCATCATAAAACATCCCCCAAAACTAAATGCCAAGTTACAACACGTACTCATCCAAGTATTTAATATCCGCTTGATATTACTTAATACTTACTTAATAACTACATATCAAGTATATGCTTATCCCCTTTTACTGTCAACAATGAGGTGTATAAATTTTTCAATTGACTTCTTATTAATTTCATTAATTTTCTTCCTTTGTCCAAAAAAGAAACCCAACGCAGAATACAGGGCTAACATGTAAAAAAACTGCCGCACAATGCCATCATTGTGCGGCAGTTTTTTATAACATTTCCTCACTGAAGCATCTGCTTCTATTTCGTCCATTTAATCCTATATATACCATTCGTAGAAGCGTTCCTGCTGTTACGGTGAACTTTTATATAATATGTTCCTGTCGGAAGCTTTTTACCTGTTGTAGTCTGGAAAGTAACCTTTCCTCTCTCTCCTCGCTCGTTCCCCAGAGCAATCGTATGTTTCCCCCTAATACTTGTTATCTTTTTGGACGGAATCACCTCAATATAAATATTACTACTGGATACCACATCACATTCCAAAGTAATCCTGGCACTCTTTTTCAAAACAATCTTGTACCAGTCCGTCTTTTTCGCAGATTCCCCAATCCCCACAACGCCAGTAATTGCTTTTTTCTTTTTCATAGAAACGGCTTTTTTCTGGGTAGAACCGCTTTTTTCAATATATTTCTTATGCCCGGTTGATATGATAAACTTCTCTGCTGCCTGCACCTTAAACTGATAAACGCCTTTATTCACCGCATAAGACTTTACAACCGAATTCATAGCATTTACATAATCTGTGGTAAGCACCTTTCCTTTTGCATCACACAAGGATACCCGCAAATCCCTCGGAATTCCAGCCAGAGTCGCGGCAACACCGGTTACACTGATAAGCCCTGGCTGCTTTACCTGAAATTTATAATAATGCACAATTCCGGCATCCTGGTCATAATTCTCTTTTGTCTCACCAAATGCGATTGTCTCCACTTTATCCGCCGCCAGTGTTGTCATACCAAGCAACAGCGCCATCATACATACAGCTGCCGCCATCCCTAAAAGTTTCCTAAATACAT
This sequence comes from Hominisplanchenecus murintestinalis, assembly GCA_004793585.1. Taxonomy (GTDB): domain Bacteria; phylum Bacillota; class Clostridia; order Lachnospirales; family Lachnospiraceae; genus Hominisplanchenecus_A; species Hominisplanchenecus_A murintestinalis. Next base: position 322,562 of record SRZB01000002.1, read on the forward strand.
TGCTCTTCTTCATTTACGGTTCTCCCTTCCTTTTTTTTAGAAAAACTTAATTTCCAAGATATTTTATCACAAACATCCGGTACTGGCAACTGCAATTTTGTCCACCTCTATTCAAAGATTTTCCTTTTCACAAAAAAATCCCGCAGAATCTGTGTTCTGCGGGATTTTGGTACTTTTCTTTAAACTCTGGAAAGGTAATCGCCTGTCCGGGTGTCGATTTTCAGCTTATCGCCTGTCTCTACAAACAGCGGCACATAAACAATTGCGCCTGTCTCTACTGTCGCAGGTTTTGTCGCGCCCTGTGCAGTATCGCCTTTGAAGCCCGGCTCTGTATCCGTAACTTCCAGCTCTACAAACAAAGGAGGCTCCACTGTGAATACGTTACCATTGTAAGAACATACTTTCACAGTTTCATTTTCCTTAACAAACTTCAGTGCGTCGCCAATTACTTCATCGTTCAGCGCAATCTGCTCATAGGATTCCATATTCATGAAATGGAATAAATCCCCGTCGCTGTACAGATACTGCATCTCCACTCTGTCGATACGCGCCTGCGGAAATTTCTCCGTCGGCCGGAACGTCTTTTCCACCACGCCGCCGTTGATAATGTTTTTCAGCTTTGTGCGGACGAACGCAGCGCCCTTTCCCGGCTTTACATGCTGGAACTCGAGAATCTGCATAACGTTCCCGTCTATCTCCAATGTGATTCCATTCTTAAAATCTCCTGCTGATATCATTTGATATTCCTCCTGTATTTCTCTATTCCCATAATTACAAATCATTCTATAATAAAATCCTGCATTTTTCAACCATTTTTTACAGTTCTATCAATTCTTTTGGCGAATGGGTGAAATTTTCGCAGCCTCCGGCCGTGATTCGAACCAAATCTTCAATCCTTACGCCCCCGAAGCCCGGCAGGTAAATTCCGGGTTCCACCGTCTCAACCATATTTTCAATGAGTACCTCATGGCATTTCGCTGACAGTCTCGGCTCCTCATGGATAAACAGCCCTACGCCGTGTCCCAGACCATGCCCGAAATACTCTCCATACCCTGCTTCTTCAATAACCGTGCGCGCCGCGGCATCCGCCTGACATCCTGTTATCCCGGCTTTTATCTCCCGGAGCGCAGCCTGCTGCGCCTGCAGTACTACGCCGTAAATTTCCTTCTGCCTAGCGCTGGCCGCCCCCACCACGACTGTCCGGGTCATATCTGAGCAATACCCTTCATACACGCACCCGAAATCCATCGTGACAAAGTCCCCGTATTCGATGGGTTTATCAGAGGGAATCGCATGAGGCATGGCTGAATGGACTCCCGAAGCAACAATTGTATCAAAACTGTTCCTTTCAGCCCCCATTTCCTTCATATAATAGTCGATTTTCGCGGCAATCCGGCGTTCCGTCACACCGGGACGGATATCCTTCAGAATCCGTGCAAACGCCCGGTCTCCAATAGCTTCTGCTTTCTGAATCAAAGCAAGTTCTCTTTCCGTTTTCACTTCCCTGAGCGAATTCAGCAAGTCCCCTGCCGGCTTCCATTCAACTCCGGCACAATGCTCTTTCAACTCCAGCACATCCGCATAAATCAAATGCTTATCCTCAAACAACAGGCGCTTTACAGCCGCCTGCCCTAAAAGCTCTGCCAGGATTTCCTTATACCCCCGGCCGCTTTTGATTTCCATCACCTCAAACCCCGGCGCTTCCTCTTTTGCCTGTGTAGTGTAACGAGAGTCTGTCAGGAGCACCTTCCTCTCCGGCGTCAGAAGTAAATATCCGTCCGTTCCCCGGAATCCGCTCAGATACCGCATATTGTATCCATTAGACACCAGCACCGCATCTGCGGAAATTTCCTGTTTCCATATTCTATCCGGCATACCTGGCAATCTCCTTTACAATCTCCGCAAAATCTTTCCCATCAGTGACCACCCGGACGTCAGCCAGCCCGTCATATATTTCTTCCCTGGCGTCCATCAGCTCCCTGATACGCCTTTTCAGTTCTCCGCCCTGCAGCATCGGTCTGGTATCATCCCCCTGCAGGCGCGCTGCCAGCGTATCCGGCTGCGCCATGAGATACACTACCGTCCCCAGCTGCTTTAAGTATTTCTGGTTCACCGGGCGCACCGGAAGCCCGCCGCCCACTGCGATGATCTGCCTCTCCTCCGACCGCAGGAGCTGCCTAAGTACCAAAGTTTCCAGTTCCCTGAAATACTCTTCCCCGGATTCACGGAAAATATCACTGATTTTCCGCCCCTCCTGTTCTTCTATCAGCACGTCTGTGTCTACAAACGGCTCATGTAATGCATCTGCCAGAGCTTTTCCCACGCTGCTCTTTCCGCACCCCATAAACCCAATCAATATCACATGATTCATTTTTCACTGTTCCTCTGTTTCTCATAAAAATACAGCACGACTTTTTCCAGATACCGTTTCAGTACAATCTGAATTTCCTCTTTCGGATGGATAGGCTTCACCAGAACCGCATGCATCCCCGCCCGTTTTGCTCCATATACATCTGTAAAGAGCTGATCCCCTACAAACAGCGCATTTTCCTTTGTGCATCCCATCAAATCCATCGCTTTCTGATAACTCTTCACCCCGGGCTTATGGGCATTTTCTATGAACTGCGCCCCCACTGCCCCCGCAAAAGGCTCTACCCGCGGAAGCTTATTGTTGGAAATCAGACATACTGCCATCCCAAGCTCCCTAAGCCTGGCAAACAGACCTATGGCACGCTCATCTGCCGGAGCGTCATGGGGCACCAGCGTATTATCAATATCAAACAATACGCCTCGGTAACCCTTGTCCCGCATCTCTTCAAAGTCAATGCTATAGGCAGAATCCCAATATTCATCGGGATAAAAACGTTCTAACATGATTACCTCTCTATTCTTCTAAAAACTTCAGCATCTCGTCATATCTCCGCTCCATCTCCTCATATCCGTGACGATGAAATGCCTTGATTGCTTCCGTATCCGATTCCGTCCGGGAAATCGTGGGAACCTGCGGACGGATAACAAAAACTTTTCCTTCGTCCTCCCATTTCTCCACCAAATCCAGCGTACGGTTATAGTTTAACGGACGCAGACTGGAACACTTCGCCATTTCCGGATATTTTCGGAACGCCGCCTGATAAAGCGCGGCAGATTTCTTCGACACCTTTTTCCGGTATCCCCTCTCCCGTGTAAGAATCAGGACATTTTTCCGATTCCCCTCCCGCATAGAATGGAGCAGCGGAATCGAATCCGCCATCCCTCCGTCCAGATAAGGCACTCCGTCCACCACTGTCTTAGGCGCCGCCAGAGGAATACTGCTCGAAGCCCGCGCCAGCAGCATCAGTCTCTCCTCATCCTCCCTTTCAGTCAGGTACTCCGCCTCCCCAGTCAGACAGTTCGTCACTGTAATTTCCAGCTCCATAGGCGAAGCAAAAAAAGCCCCAAAATCAAAAGGATGATTCTCCCTGGGGTCTCTGTCATAAATCAAATCCATGTCAAACAGGCTCCCCGTCCGGATTGCTTTCTTCAAGTCAATCAGCTTCTCCTCATCGTCTCCTTCCCGTACCGTACATTCCAACATCCTGCCTTTCTGCCCCGCCACGAAATTCAGTCCATTGCTCGCACCCGCAGATACTCCAATCACTTTTTCTATCATAAACTTTTGGTCCAGCAAAAAATCCAGCGCCCCGGCAGTAAACACGCCGCGGATGGCTCCGCCTTCTAAAATCATCGCTCCCTGATACATAATTCCACCTTCTTCACCGTTTAATTTTGTCTGTATGTACTTAGGAATTCCGCCAGCTTATCTGTAGCATTTTTCAGTTCTTCCAGGCAGGGCAGATACACAATCCTGAAATGATCGGGGGTTGATAAATTAAACCCTCCTCCATGAACCAGCAGAACTTGCTGCGCTTTCAGAAAATCCAGGCAGAACTGTTCATCATTCCGGATATGGAACCGCTCTGTATCAATTTTCGGAAAAATATAAAATGCCGCCTCAGGTTTCGTTGCCGTGATTCCCGGGATATCATTGAGCGCCCTGTAAATAAACTCCCGCTGCTCATAAATCCTCCCGCCCGGCAGTATCATCTCATCCGGCGTATCTACGTCTCGCAATGCCGTCTCTACAATCGCCTGGGAAGGCACATTTGAGCAAAGCCTCATAGAAGAAAGCATATTCAGCCCTTCTATATATCCCTTTGCTTTTTCTTTCGCGCCGCTCAGGCACATCCATCCCATCCGATATCCCGCTATCTTATGCGATTTTGAAAGTCCGTTCATAGTAATGCAGAACACATCCGGCGCAAGAGAAGCGATGGATACATGCTCTTTCCCATCCATCACCAGGCGGTCATAAATCTCATCCGCAAAAATAATCAGCTCATGCTCCCTTGCAATCTCCACAATCTGTTCTAAAATCTCCCTGGGATACAGCGCCCCTGTAGGATTGTTCGGATTAATCACCACGATTCCCTTTGTGCGGGAGGTAATCTTACTGCGGATATCCCGCAAGTCCGGATACCAGTTGGACTTTTCATCACAGATATAATGTACGGGCTTCCCTCCCGCGAGGTTCGCCGCTCCTGTCCAGAGAGGATAATCCGGCGAAGGCATCAGAATCTCATCACCGTTATTCAACAGACCCTGCATCACCATCACAATTAGCTCACTCACGCCGTTTCCCGTATAAATGTCATTGACACCCACACCCGGTATATTTTTCTTCCGGCAATAATTCTGAATGGCGCGTCTCGCTGAAAGAAGCCCCTTGGAATCAGAATAACCCTCTGTATTCCTCAGATTATCCGCCATAGTCTGTACAATCGTATCCTGCGCCCGGAATCCAAAGGGCGCGGGGTTGCCGATATTCAATTTCAAAATAGAAATCCCATCCTCTTCCATGCGCGCCGCTTCATCAACCACCGGGCCGCGGACATCGTAGCACACATTGTCCAGCTTGGTCGATTTCTCAAAAGTTCTCATACTGTCATCCCCCTTCCGTTCTCCCTAGTATATACCATTCTTTCCCATCCCACAATCAGAAAATGAAATTTCCGGTACTTGCCGAAAACGGTGAAACTGTCAAATTGCGGTCTGTAGGTGAGTTCATCGCTTCCCCCATACAGCTACGGAACCGATAGTATCCATACCTACTCCGGACGCTGGGGTACCTGCCATATATCCCACACTGACGGGGACAACGCGTCGGTGAGCTAACCGTCGGAGAAACACGCAGCGCGTGTTTCTCTGCCGCGGTGGTCGC